>NZ_JBWBQU010000006.1:0-372917 GCF_056279165.1 Paenarthrobacter sp. TE3676 | reverse complement strand
CACCCGGGAGGGTGTGGGAGAGTAGGACACCGCCGGACAACCATTAGGTAGAGACCCCCCAACCCACACGGGTCGGGGGGTCTCCCGCATTTAACCACAAAACCCACACCGACACAGCAGCCACCTCACCCGGGCTGAAACCCGGCTGAGCTAAGACTCAGCCGGGGCAACACTCACTGGCGCCAGAACTCGGTGATGTGCTCGGCGAGGATCCTGCCCTGGCCGAAGCCGGCTTGGGCAGCAGCCGGCCGCAGCGTCAGATCCATCGCATTGATGCCGAACATGTGCTCCGCCTCGCTGTCGGGGAAGATTGTCTCAACCCGGCTCCCGCTGCGCCGCAGTTCGTCCACTTGCCCGGATAGGTGCATGCCCCACTCCAACGGAGTCCGCGTCCGGCCGCCAAACGGAGACAGCACCAATACGCGGCTGTACCCGGCTGCCAGGTCCGCATTCTCAGCGTTGGCCCGGTAGCCGCCGTCGATATAGTGATTGCTGCCGATAGCGTAGGCGAAGCCACTGGCGCAGCTGGCCGCCACGGCGTCAACCAATTCCACTCCGCTATGGCGGTGGAACACCACAGGGTCACCGGTTTCGGCATCAACCGCTGTGAGCAATACCAGTCGTTCCGGCCACTCCTGATGAGGCAGCCGGGCTGCAACGGTTGCGTGCCACCGCGCACTGGTGTCCTCCATAGCTGCAGCCATGTCTATTGCCGCTGCGCCCATCCTGCGGCGCATATCCGCCATATCCGCAGAGGACTCCAGGATTTTGCCTGTTCGCTCCATGTGGTCGGACACGGGCCGGGCTCTGTTGTTGGCGCCAACGGTATCAACCAAGCCGGACGGTCTTGGTGGAGCGGCTGCAAGGATGGCGTCAAAGAGCTCGGCGGGGTTTGCCCAAGCAAGCTGGGCCGCCGCCGTCGATCCAGCAGATGTGCCGACGGTGAGGTCCGCGGCGGTCACGTCCAACCCGGCGTCGAACAGGCCAGCGACGACGCCGATCAGCCACGCGTTACCGGTGGAGCCGCCGCCACCGAGGATTAGAGCCCTCTCGCCGTCGGGCACCCGGTGTGAGGCATCAACCCCTAGCTGGGGCTGGTGCGAGCGCAGTTGGTCGGAAGCCGAGGCGGAGGTCAGGGGAGAAGAAGATGTTGTGTTCATGGGAGTCGCCTTTCGCGAATTGCCTTACGGGCGCTCCCAGTGGCGACTAACTCAGTCGCGAGATCGTGGACTGCAGGGGAGCGCCCACTATGGATACTGCGTACATGGGTCTCACCTCCTGGTCTTGGTTCACGATCACCCGAAAAACTATCATTCAGCCGACTCGCACGCAATCGCCGGGCTGGTGGCAGGTAGAGTCTGGGGATGATTCTCACGCGAAGCCTGGACCGCGGCTTAGTGGGCGAAGAGGCTGGTCAGCTTCTCCTGCGCCCGCTGGAACATTCAGATGCGGCCGCCCTGGCCGCTGCCTACCGGCGGAACCGTGAGCACCTGGCACCGTGGGAACCAACCCGGGCTGATGAGTTCTTCACCACTACAGGCCAGTCGGCGGTGATCCAGGCGAAACTGAATCTCTACGAACAAGGCACTGAGGTGCCTTGGGTGTTGACGACAGCAAAAGGCATCATCGGGATGTTCACTCTCTCCGGGATTGTCCGGGGGCCCTTCTTGAATGCCAACCTCGGCTACTGGGTGGATGAGGCTTGGACCGGCAAGGGCATAGCGTCATGTGCGGTGGCCGCCGTCGTGTCTATGGCCGAAAATGAGCTCGGTCTGCACCGTATCCAAGCCGCTACGCTGGTCCATAATGCGGGTTCCCAAGCCGTCTTGAAGCGGTCTGGTTTCGAGCGGATCGGGATGGCGCCCTCTTACCTGCAGATCGCAGGGGAGTGGCAGGACCACGTACTGTTCCAGCGCATTCTGTTCTAGCCGGGGAGGCCCGGCAGTGCGGCGGCTGTCCCTTCTGCCGATGCCGTAGGGTACGCCAAGGGCGTAAAGCACCCCTAAAAACCCTGAAAATCCGGTGATTTTGGTCAAAAAGGCGCGGAAACACGCGGAATTTGCTGGCCATGTCAGCCCAAGCTGGTAAGTTTTCGAACAGTGGCTTGCTCGCATTCCGCTTGAAAGCTCAAAAACGTATGAGTCCAGGAGGACGTAAATGGCTAAGAACCGTAGTGAACTCGTTGCAGAGGTAGCAGGCAAGGCTGGCACCAGCCAGGCAGCAGTCAACTCCGTGCTCGATGCACTGTTCGAAGTTTTCGAGACTTCTGTCGCCGCCGGCGAAAAGATCACCATCCCGGGCTGGCTCGCAGTTGAGCGCACCGACCGTGCAGCTCGCACCGGCCGCAACCCGCAGACCGGCGAAACCATCCAGATCGCAGCCGGCCACAGCGTCAAGCTGACCGCTGGCTCCAAGCTGAAGGCTGCTGTCGCCAAGAAGAAGTAACTACTCTTCGGCGAACGCCTTGAAGGGACGGCAACCTCTGGTTGCCGTCCCTTTGCCGTTATTGCTGTTAGTTAATGCACATAGCGCCTTATCCGATTCGCAGCCCGGCGGCAGGTAGCGGACAATGGATAAGTGCCATCCGCAAGAAGCTCCGCTACTGCCCCTTCGCCTGTTCCCAAGCCGGGAGCGCGGGGAGGCACTACAGTCGCGGGCATTTCCTTGCCGTGGCAACTGGCCGGCCTGGCGGTGCTGTTCCTGACTCTTGCGGCGGCCCTCATCTTCTCCGGCGCCTCAGCTGCCCGGCAGGTTTCTGATCCAGGCGAATTGGTCCGTTGGGGCCTTCCTTTCGCGAAAGCAATCCACAACGTGTCAGTGGCAACAGTGGTTGGCGGCCTGATCTTTGCCGTCGGCATCCTGCCCAAGAACCTCGGCGGCTCGCGGTCCCGTGAGAAGGATGCTGACGCGACCGAACATCCGGCCTTCGCCCGGGCCTTGGCAGTTGCTGCGGCAGCCGGCGCAGCCTGGACTTTGTCCGCGGTGGCGGTCCTTGTACTCACTTACGCAGATGTCGCGGGGCAGGGGCTCTCGGGAGACGCGGAGTTTACGCGCTCCCTGGTCTACTTCATGACGGACATCGAGACCGGCAAGGCTTGGCTCGCGGTCACCATCATTGCCGCTGTCGTCACCACTGCGCTGTTCGGGGTGAGATCCTTGACCGGACTGGCGTTCACTCTGCTGCTGGCCTTGATCGGCCTCATTCCCACCGCATTGATTGGACACTCCTCCAGTTCCAGCGACCACGAAGGCGCCATCAACTCGCTGGGGCTCCACCTCGTAGGGGTCTCCACGTGGGTTGGCGGCATCATCATGCTTGCGGTCCTCTCCGGCATCCTCACGGGTTCCAGGAGCAAGGGCACACCAGACATCACCGAGCAGACCTTGAGCCGCTTCTCGACACTTGCCGGCTTCGCCTTTGTCCTCGTGTTTGCCTCCGGCGTCATCAATGCCGCCATCCGAGTGACCAACCCCGCGGACCTGTTCGGGTCTCCGTACGGTCAACTCATCGTCGCGAAGTCCTTGGCCACGTTGGTGTTGGGTGGCATCGGCTTCATGCACCGACAGTGGGTTATCCCCCAGCTTGGCAAGAACGGCTCCATGTCGGCCCGCCGCGTGCTGTGGCAGCTTGTGTTGGTTGAGCTTCTGGTGATGGGCGCGACGTCGGGACTCGCCGTCGCGTTGGGACGCTCAGCTCCGCCCCAGCCCACCACCTACGCACCTGATGCATCGCCGTCGTTCATCCTCTCCGGTTACGAGCTTCCACCCGAGCTGACGCCGGAGCGCTGGCTCACGGAATGGCGCTTCGACTGGCTGTGGGTGGGAGTGGCGCTGTTCGGCGCGGTCACCTACATCCTTGGCATCATCAAGGTCCGTCGGCGTGGAGACAAATGGTCCTGGTTCCGGGCAGTCAACTGGATCATTGGACTGCTGGTACTCACTTACATCACCTCGGGCCCGCCCGCTGTCTATGGCCGCGTCCTTTTCTCTGCGCACATGGTGGACCACATGGCCCTGACCATGGTGGCGCCGATCTTCCTTGTCCTGGGCGCCCCCGTAACCCTTGCCTTGCGAGCCTTGCCCGCCAGGGGCGAAGGCGCCCACGGCTCACGTGGCTTGCGCGAGTGGCTGCTGCTGTTTGTGCACTCCAAGTTCTCGCAGATTGTGACGCACCCGCTGTTCGCCGCTGCCAACTTCGCGGGCTCCATCGTCCTGTTCTACTACTCGGACCTGTTCAGCCTGGCGATGCGCGAGCATGTGGGCCACGAGCTCATGAATGTGCACTTCCTTCTGACCGGCTACATCTTTGTGCTGAGCATGATCGGTAGCGATCCGCTTCCCCGCCGCGCCCCCTTCCCCATGCGCCTGCTTCTATTGCTGGCCACCATGGGTTTCCACGCATTCTTTGGTGTGGCCATCATGGGCGGGACCGGGCTGCTGGCCGCTGACTACTTCGGCAACCTGGGCCGGGCCTGGGGTCAGTCCGCCATCGGGGACCAGCAATTGGGCGGTGCCGTGGCGTGGGGTATCGGCGAAGTTCCCACGTTGCTGGTGGCAATCGGTGTGGCTGTCTTGTGGTCGCGATCGGACGAGCGGGAGACACGACGGGTTGATCGTGCGGCCGACAGGAATAACGACGCCGATCTCAGTGCTTACAACGATATGTTTGCCCGGCTCGCTGACCGCGATGCCAAGATGGCGAACCGCACCACCCAAGCGCCCAGGACGCCCCAAGCATCCACGACAGCGCAGGCGGAACGCAGCAACGCCGAACGCCCCACCACAGACTCTGCCGGGCAAACTGAACCGAACACCAAGCTGGAAGGACGCTGATGAGCGAAACCGTACGTACCCAACACCGGGTCCGGGCCTCCGAACTGGAGGGCCGCGGCTGGCTCAACACGGGCGGGAAATCCCTTGACCTCGAGTCCTTGCGCGGCAAGATCGTGCTGCTGGATTTTTGGACCTTCTGCTGCATCAACTGCCTGCACGTGCTGGACGAGCTGCGCCCGCTTGAGGAAAAGTACTCGGACGTACTGGTGACGGTCGGCGTGCATTCGCCCAAGTTCGAACACGAAGCGGATCCCGTAGCACTGGCATCCGCCGTGGAACGTTACGAAATCCACCACCCTGTCCTGGACGATCCTGAACTCGCAACGTGGAAGGCGTACACCGCCCGCGCATGGCCCACACTGGTGGTCGTTGACCCCGAGGGCTACATTGTTGCCCACCTCTCCGGCGAGGGCCATGCCGACGGCTTGGCCGTCCTCCTTGAGGAACTCGTGGCCGAGCACGAAGCCAAGGGGACCCTCCACCGCGGTAACGGCCCGTATGTGGCTCCCGTGCCGACGTCGGGCACCTTGCGCTTCCCTGGTAAAGCGACCCAGCTCGCCAACGGCAACTACCTGGTAGTGGACTCGGGCCATCACCGCTTGGTGGAACTCCGCCCCGATCTTGAAACTGTGGAGCGCGTCATCGGCTCCGGCACCAAGGGGTACCTCGACGGACAGTCGGAGATCGCCCAGTTCAACGAACCCCAGGGCGTGACCCTGCTGCCGTCGGAACTGGCGTGGAAGCTCGGCTACGACGCGGTGGTTGCCGATACCGTCAACCATCGCCTGCGCGGCGTCACCCTGAGTTCCGGCTACGTTCAGACGCTCGCCGGCAACGGTGTCCAGCGGCTGCTCGACGCCGGTCCTGCCCGGGTGACAGACACCGGCGCCGGCACTTGGTCCGAACACCACGACGGCGGCCCTGCTGACTTCGCTGCCGACGCGATCGATGTTGGGGCGCTGGGTCTGGGAACCGAGGTCTCACTGTCCTCCCCGTGGGACGTGGTCTGGAGCGAAAAGCTGCAGCGGGTTGTGATCGCCATGGCCGGAACCCACCAGATTTTCGCCTTCGACCCCCTGGCCAACGAGGTTTCCATCCTTGCCGGTTCCGGACTTGAAGGCCTTCTGGACGGCAAGGCGGAGGAAGCCTGGTTCGCCCAGTCCTCCGGTCTGGCCATCGATGGTGAAGACAACATCTGGGTGGCTGACTCGGAAACATCCTCCTTGCGTCGCCTGGTGGTCAGCGATTCCGGTCTGAGCGTGGAAACCGCCATCGGCAAGGGCCTGTTTGATTTCGGGTTCCGTGATGGCGAGGCTGCTGAAGCACGCCTGCAGCACCCCTTGGGTGTCACGGTTCTGCCGGACAATTCCGTGGCCATCGCTGATACCTACAACGGTGCCGTTCGTCGCTACGATCCTGCCACCAAGTCAGTATCCACCTTGGCGAGGGGCCTCGCTGAGCCGAGCGACGTCGTCGTGGTTCAGGTAGAAGGCAGCGATCCGCTGCTGGTAGTTGTGGAGTCGAACAAGCACCAACTGGTCTTGGTTCCCATTCCCAAGGAAGCCCAGCAGGTGGACGAGGGAGCATCGCAGACTCACCGTCCCAAGAGCCCGGTAACTCCCGGGAACCTTGAGCTCGCAGTGCGTTTCAAGGCTCCTACCGGCCAGAAACTGGACGACCGTTGGGGCGATCCTACACAGCTGAAGATTTCCTCGACGCCGCCGGAACTGCTGGTCTCCGGTGGAGGCACGTCGGTGGGCTTGCTGCGCACCCTTGAACTGTCTGCTGACGTTCCCGAGGGCATCCTTCACATCACCGCCCGCGCGGCAGCCTGCGATGGCCCTGAGACCGAAGACGGCGAAATCCCCGATCACGCTGCTTGCCACCTCTACCAACAGGACTGGGGCATCCCGGTAGTCTTGCAGGCTGACGGTGAATCCGAACTGGTGCTGGACCTGCGCGGCATGGACTAAGCCTTGCAAACTGAAATGGCCCGGGTCTGACTCCCTCAGGAGTTGGCCCGGGCCTTTTCGTGCCGTTGGACTGTTCAAAACCGGGCCAGCCCGGGTGAGTGGACCCACCGATCCCCACTACTGGCAGAGCAACGGGCGACGTGCGGAAGGGTGCATCAGTCATCGGTTGTCCCTGTCTCAGCCCCGACTGAGCGAGCCTTATGTCGCACTGCCTGACGTGCTTCTACACGCCCTTTTCTGCCTCCCTCCGTTAGAAGCACTGGTTATGGTCGAAAGCGCCTACATCCGTGGGGATATCACCCTCGGTTACCTGCGCCGCCGTCTACTGGGCAACCGCGCTGAGACCCAGGTCGAACTCGACGGCCTTGCTTTTCATCTGGAGCCGCGTCAGTTCAAGAGAGACCGCCGGCGGGACAACGAAGCAATCAGGCAAGGAATGCTGGTGCTGAGGTTCTTCCATGACGACATCGTGTACTCGCCGGAGAAGATGCTCCGGCACGTGCGTGAAGTCCTTCTTCGTGGGCCGGCCCGAACGTGGTCGGACTAGCCCGGTTTAGGGTGGCTCTCACGGCACACGGGCCATGAGAGCGGTCGTGGTCCATGGAAGCTGGGCCAGTTCAGGGCGAGGGCAAAAAATCAGAAGGTCAGCATGGGGGTGACGGTCACAGTGTCTGCCCCTACGTCCAGCTGGGTGGTGAAGCTGAAGTCGTGCTCCACGTTGAGGTCGTTGACCAGCCCAGTGAAAAGGTTGATCTCCCGGGCAGTGAGGGTGGCCTTCCCGTTGAGCGGAGCCACCACCCATTTACCACTGAACGGCTCAATGGTGATCTTGGGGTACTCGGTGATTGCCCACTTGATGGTTCCGTCCACCACCCGGGCGTTGCTTGCATGATAGAACGGGCAGTCCGGCTGCAGGCGCTGTTGCTCGGTGGCCTGGGCCGCGCACGTGTCCAGGAATTCCCGGACCTTGCCAGCCACGGCCTCGTTCATGGCAGCCGTGGACCGTGTCTGCAGGTTCAGGGGTGCCTGGCCGCCGTCGCGTGTTGAAACAAGGGCCGATGCCGTAGGGGCTTCGAAGTAGGTGCCATTCAGGCTTGCCTCGTACTTGCCGGGGAAGAACACGGCAAAGTTGTTGCGGCCGTTGGGCATGTTCACGGGTACGCCGTTGAGTGTGGCCTCGCTGGAATTGACCACGGTGACTTCTATGGTGGGAAGCGTTGTGGGCACGAACGCCCATTTAGCGAAGAACAGCCACTGGGTCCCGGTCCGTTCCATTAGGAATTCCGTGTGGAGACGGCTGCCGTCCAAGGTGTAGTCCACCGGTACGGCCATGCGGTTGCTGCCCCGGGGCTCGGGGTTTCCCACCTTGATATCGGACATCTTGGAAGCGGCCGTTTGCAAGGCTGTGCCGTCCAACATGGCGGGGTTCGCGCTGGGAACTTTGGCGCGCAGCAAGCCTAGGGCTTCTTCACCTTCACCCTTCTGCAGGGCCTCCAGATATTCCTTGACAGGCTGTTGAGGACTGGCCACCGAGGAGCTCACCAGGTTGATGCACACGATGGCTCCGGCGGCAGCAAGCATCAGACCGAGCAGCCATCCGGCTGCGGTCTTGACGAACGCTTGACTCAACTGCACGCCCTTTACGTTACCTGCCGCGGCCGCTATCGCTGTGCAGGAAGGCCTCGGAGCGACTTATATCCACCGATTGGAGAAGGCTCGACGCCGGGTGGCAGCAGACGCTGCTGCCGCCCGCCGTCGTGGTTCCGCCGGCAAAACAGTAGTAAAACAGGACTAGCGGCGACGCCGCGAAGACGTGCCGAAGACCCCACGCATGAGATCGCGGCCAAGCTGTGTTCCCATGGATCGGACCATGCTCTTCAGCCCGCCACCCAGAGCTCCACCGAGGGCGCCGGCGATGTCCCCGAACATGCCGTCCTGAGGGGACGGCTGGGGGGAAGACTGCGGCGCTGGAACCGGCGCAGGCGGTGCAGGGAAAGACTCAGGCGACGAGGACCGGGAGCTGGGACGGCCCAGGATTTCTTCCTCAATACGGCGGGCTTCGGCGTCGATGTCGGCCTGCGAATTACCGGAAGACGACGAGGTAGACGCCGGCACCGGCGGCAGCCCGGGCGCTGCGTCTCCGGTAGGAACGGCTGCTTGGCCATTGAGTTTTTCGTAGGCGGAGAGGTTGTCCACCGCGGTGCCGTACTTGACCAGCAGCGAGGACGCAGCAACCGTGCTGCGAATGAGCTCGTCAGCGCTGGGCCCCATCACCGACTCGGGAGCACGGAGGCGGGTCAAGGCAACGGGGGTGGGTGCGCCCTTCTCGTTCATCACAGTGATGACGGCCTCGCCGATGCCAGCGGAGGTGAGGGTCTCTTCGAGGTCGTAGTCGCTGACAGGGAATGTGGACACCGTGGCCTTCAACGCCTTGGCATCCTCCGGGGTGAAGGCTCGGAGGGCATGCTGCACGCGGTTGGCCAGCTGGCCGAGGACGTCGGCCGGAACATCTTTGGGTGTCTGGGTGACGAAGAAGATGCCCACACCCTTGGAACGAATGAGCCGGACGGTGGTGGTGATGGCTTCCAGGAAGGCCTTGGACGCGCCGTTGAACAGCAGGTGCGCCTCGTCAAGGAAGAAGACGAGCTTGGGCTTGTCCAGGTCACCGGCTTCGGGCAGGTCCTCGAACAGGTCGGCAAGGAGCCACATGAGGAACGTAGAGAACAGCAGCGGCTTGGTCTGCAGCGTGGGCAGCTCCAAGCAGCTGATGACGCCGCGGCCGTCCGGTGCGGTGCGGAGGAGTTCAGCGGTGTCGAACTCGGGCTCGCCGAAGAACTTCTCCATGCCCTGTGCCTCCAGCGTGACCAGCTCACGCAGGATCACACCGGCTGTGGCCTTGGACAGCCCGCCAAGGTTTGCGAGTTCGGCCTTGCCTTCGTCCGAGGTGAGGAACTGGATGACGGCGCGGAGGTCCTTGAGGTCGATCAGCTCCAGGTTGTTCTTGTCCGCGAAGTGGAAGATCAACTGGAGGCTGGATTCCTGAGTGTCGTTGAGGTCCATGATGCGGGACAGCAGGATGGGGCCGAACGAGGTAATTGTGGCGCGGACGGGGATCCCGTGGCCGTCCCCACCGAGCGAGAGGAACTCAACCGGAAAATTCTTCGCAGACCACTCCTGACCCAGCGCCGAGGTGCGTGCCGTCAGCTTTTCACTGCCAGTGGCCGGCGTTGCCAACCCTGAGAGGTCACCCTTGATGTCCGCGAGGAAGACCGGAACACCCGCCGTGCACAGCTGTTCGGCGATCATGTGCAGCGTAACCGTCTTGCCGGTGCCCGTGGCGCCGGCAACCAGTCCATGCCGATTCATCATGGCCAGTGGCAGGCGGACCTGTGCCTCTTTGTGGATTTCGCCGTCGACGATCGCGGCACCCAGCTCGATGGTGGCACCTTCCAGGGTGTAGCCCTGCTGGATGGTGGCGAGTTTTTCGGCAGTTGTTGCGGTGGGTTTGTTGGCCATGCGCATAGCTTAGCTGTGCACGGCAAGATCCTTGCTGAAGGCCAGATGCTTGATGTCCTCGGGGTCTGCGGCGAGGTCGAACAGCGCTTTGTAGCCTGTAGCGAGGTAGAGGTTTTTCGCCTCGGGCTGGCGCGGACCGGTGGTCAGGTACAGCTTCCGGTAGCCCCGCCGTCGAGCCTCTTTTTCCAGTTCGGCCAGCACCAGCCGCGCCAAACCTCGACGACGATGCGCAGAGTGCGTCCAGATCCGCTTCAGTTCGGCGGTGTGCTGGTCGTATTGGCGGAATGCGCCGCCAGCCACGGACTCGCCGTTCTCCTGAATGATGATCAGTGCCCCGTGCGGAGCTTCGAATTCCTCGGCCGGGTACCTGTTCAGTTCCTCCGCAGCGCCGCCGGTTCCGAACAGGTTGCCGTAGCGCGTTTCGTATTCGACGGCGAGCTCGTCCAGGAGCGGGCGGACGCGGGGATCGCGCATGGGCAGGCTGAGGACGGTAAGGCCCGACGTCGGGAGGGTTGGCGTTGCGGTCATGTCAGGCCTTTCGTAGGTGGAACCCAAGTAGGTAGCAGTTAACGTCGTTTTGAGGGCTCATAACGACGTTAACTGCGACCTAGTTGGGTGCGTGGCGGCAACTGTGGACAGGATCCGTCGCGCCAGGGCGTCGTTCTCCCGGAAGGGTGCAGCGTTGGTGTTGGGACGGGCGAACGCCCCTGCGCCCCACCCTGACGTCCACGGGCCCACCGCGAACAGACCCTTCTGAGGAGTATCAACAGGGGACAGGACCTCGTGATTCCCGGAGACCAGGAGTTTGCCGGTGGAGTGGGCACCGTCGGAGGTGAGGAGCCTCTGTTCGGTACCCCATCCGGCGTCGTGCAGGTCAGTCAGAGCGGGATTCGCTGAACGCTCGACTGAAGCGGCGGGCAGCCGCGCCTCGATGAAAGCGGACGCGTCCACCACCACGGGCGACTGGAACGTCCCGGCCACGAACCTGCCAACAGAGTCGTCAGCACGAACCCACATGCCCGGTCCCAGGAACTTCAGGAGCCCGGCCCTGTGCAGCGCGAGCATCTCGCGAAGCCGATGCGCCGGCGGTCCCGAGTCCACGAAACTGAAGAAGCCATGCCACCAACCATGGATGGTCTGCTGGGAGCGCGCGTTGAGCCGCTCCTGGGGGACCAGGCGGCCCAGGTCCATATACACGAACAACAAAGCGGTGAACAGGGCCAGGGTCTCGGAATGGTCGGAGCTGGTCCGGAGGTCAAGGTCGTTCTGGATATAGGCGGCCACGGAGCGCTGGACCGATTCATGGCTGGCGAAGGCGCAGCCGCTCAGCGGGTGGTCCAATTTTTCGAGGTCCAAGCGCAGCGCAGGATCCGGCACGGAAAACGCCACCAACTCTTCCCGGGCGGCGCTGTACCAATCGACGGCGTCGAACCTCGCCTCGAAGCTGGCCCACGTCCCGAGCACCCGCGACGGGTAGCCGGTGAACAGCTCGCGGTAATACGCGTAGCCTGCATCTTTGGCGATCAACGGCCACAGATGTGCACGGAAGTCGAGTTCCTGGTGCTCTGCGAGCAGGGCATCAACGGCCTCGGCCGTGAAGTACCGCGGACGGGTGATCGGCTCGCCGCGCAGGATGGAAGAGATCTTGGAGTGGTACGGCACACCGCGTCGTGACCCGGCCCAGACCCGCGGCTCGGCACCGCACGGCACGTACTCGAGTTCGCCGTCGGACCTTTCTTCAAAGCGGCCGCCGCGGCCTTCGAACAACAGCACCATCAGATCCACAAAGGCGAGGCCCATACCGGAAACAATCACGTCCTGCCCGGGCTCAATGGCGGAGTAGTCCACGTCCGTGGTGTACGACGGCGGCGCATGGAACCCGCCGTGCCGGGCGGCGAACTCACTGAGTCCGGCAGATTCGGGGCCAGGCAAGGAATCGGTGTGGCCCAGCGCGTAAACCACGACGTCGGCAACCACCTCGGTGCCGGAAGCCAGCCGCACGTGGTGCGCACCGTCGTCGGGCTCGCCCCCCGACGCAGCTGAAGCACCGCCAGCTGAAGCACCACCGCCCGAAGAGCGCACGACGCCGGTGGCCGTGTCGCGATGCACTGTCACGGTCACGTCCGGGCCAAGGGCGCTCACGGCCCGGCGGAAGAACCACTCAAGGTACTTGCTCTGCAGTTGCCGGGTGGGGAATGACGCGGGAGTCAGTGCGCGGAGTTGGGCGAGCAGGTGCGGCTCGAAAGCTGGAACGTCCCGGATGCTGCCATCCAGCACCCCCGCAGCCCACGTGGAAAGCCCTGGTCCGTCAATCGAAGGCCCGTCGCAGGCAACCGAGGCATCCGTGAACATGGTGACGTCCGCAGCCGTGGAGTTCAGCAGTAGCCCGGGATCCTGGTCATAGCGCCAGATCCTCCCGGAGCCGGGTTCATGCGGTTCGATGACATGGACATGCAGGGGACCGTGGAACAGTGCGGGACGGTTGGCCGCGAGCCGTTCCAGGACGCCGGCCGTGCGCGGGCCGCCGCCGATGAACGCGATAGCGGGTACTCGTGACGGCATGGGATCTCCTGAAAAGCAGTGATTGGTGATGCCCAATCTAAGGACGAAGCAGGCTGCCGGTCGAGGCGGCGGTAACCGCCGTTCACCACACGTCACGCAGCGTTAAGACGCGCAAAACCACGTCTCATTTAACGGTTCGGGAAGGAAATTGTGACGCTGTGCGAACTCCTGCGAAGCCGCGCGAAGTCCAGTGAAGAAGTGCAAATTCCCGCCTTGCTGCGGGGTTTCGCGCGGCCCTAGATTGGCAGCCATCCGATAGACAACAACCGATCTGAAATGAGGTGGCGCATGAGTGCAATCGCACCGCCTGCCACGGCGGAAACGTCACCGCCCACCCCGGACTACTCCGAGTACAAGCTGGTTCCGGCCCGGCATCCATGGCGATGGGTGGGCACCGTACTGGTAGCTGCCGGCGTCGCAGCCATTGCATGGTCGCTGGTCACCAACCCGCGCTGGGAGTGGGGAGTGGTGGCTGAATGGTTCACTGCCCAGTCGGTGGTCAACGGACTCATTGAGACCCTCAAGCTCACAGCCATTTCCGGTGTCCTTGGCTTCGTCCTCGGGTTCATCCTGGCCCTCATGCGCCTGTCCGCCTCGCCGCTGCTGGTCTCGGTGTCCTGGACGTTCTCCTGGATCTTCCGCTCCACGCCGCTGCTGGTGCAACTCCTGCTTTGGTACAACCTCGGTTACCTGTACGAGAAGATCAGCCTGGGCATCCCTTTCACGGACGTCCGCTTCTTCGAGGCACAGACCACCACGCTCATCAGCCAGTTCGCCGCGGCCGTCCTGGGACTCACCCTGAATCAGGCGGCCTACTCCGCCGAAATTATCCGCGGCGGCATCCTCTCCGTGGACCAAGGCCAGCTGGAAGCTGCCTCCGCCTTGGGTATTCCGGCGTGGAAGCGGTCCACCAGGATCGTGCTGCCGCAAGCCATGCGCGCCATCCTGCCCAACGCGTTCAACGAGATCATCGGCCTGGTCAAGGGCACCTCCATTGTGTACGTCCTGGCCTACTCCGAACTCTTCTACACGGTCCAGGTCATCTACAACCGGACCCAGCAAGTGCTTCCGCTGCTGCTCGTCGCCACGCTCTGGTATGTGGTGATCACCTCGGTGCTGAGCGTCTTCCAGTACTACATCGAACGCCACTTCTCCAAGGGCGCCCTGCGGACCCTGCCGCTCACACCGTTGCAGAAGGCCCGGAAGTTCTTCACTACCCACGTTGCTTCCACTCCCACCAAGGACGCCCGATGAGCACCATCGCTGCACGCAAAGAATCCACGACGACGGCCCAGGCTGGCGGTTCAGCCGGCGCTCCGGCCGGCGCTCCGGCCGGCACTCCTGCCGGCACGACGGAGGCCCGGCCCGCCTCGGCGGACAAGAAGGCCACCCGCGGTCAGGTTGACATCACCAATGTCCGGAAGTCCTTCGGCGCTACCGAGGTCCTCAAAGGCGTGTCGTTGTCCGTGCCGCCGGGCGGCGTTGCCGTGATCGTCGGACCTTCCGGCTCCGGGAAGTCCACCCTGTTGCGCACCATCAACCACTTGGAAAAAGTCGACGGCGGTTACATCACCATCGACGGCGAACTGGTGGGCTACGAGGTCCGCGGCAACAAGCTTCACGAGCTTCGTGAGAAGGACATCCTCAAGCAGCGCACCCATATTGGCATGGTGTTTCAGAGCTTCAACCTGTTCCCGCACCTCACTGCCTTGGAGAACGTCATCGAGGCGCCCATCGTGGCTCAGAAGCGGTCCAAGGCCGAAGCCCGTAAACGCGGTCTTGAGCTCTTGGACAGAGTGGGCCTGAAGGATCGCGCCGACGCTTACCCTCGACAGCTTTCCGGCGGCCAGCAGCAGCGGGTCGCGATTGCCCGGGCACTGGCACTTGATCCCAAAATCCTGCTCTTCGACGAGCCAACCTCGGCGCTGGACCCGGAGCTCGTCAACGAAGTCCTGGACGTCATCCGTGAACTCGCCAAGTCCGGCACCACGCTCATTGTGGTGACGCACGAGATGGGCTTCGCCAGGGATGTCGCGGACACCGTGGTGTTCATGGACCAGGGCCAGATCGTCGAGTCCGGCACTCCTCAGGAGATCTTCGCCAACCCCCGCGAGGAACGCACCCGCAGTTTCTTCTCCAAAGTCATCGAACCAGCTTTCAACATCTAGGACATCCCATGCTTCGCACTACAAAGACCAAGCTCCTGGCACTCGCTGTACTTCCCGCCGTCGTGCTTCCAGTGCTGGCCGGGTGCTCCGACCCTGGGGCGTCGGCAGCCCAACCGGAGTCCGAGGCTGCCAAGAACGGGATCGTCTACAACACGTCAGTGGACCAGAACCGCATCCGCGCCGAGAAAGACGCTGCTGCGGCGGGAGCCGTTCCCGAAGCCATCGCCAAGGACGGCAAGCTGACCGTTGCCACCACAGCTGGTTCAATCCCGCTGTCCTTCCACGCGACCGACGACAAGACGCCGATCGGTGTCGAGGCGGACATCGCCCAGCTTGTGGCCGACAAACTCGGGCTGGAACTGGATCTTCAGGTGACATCGTGGGAGAACTGGCCCCTGAAGACCCAGTCAGGTGATTTCGAGGCAGTCTTCTCCAACGTAGGCATCAACGCCGCCCGCGTGAAGCTGTTCGATTTCTCCACCTACCGCGCCGCCTACATGGGCTTCGAAGCGAAGAAGAGCTCCACGTACGACATCAAGGGTTCTGACGACATCTCCGGCTTGAAGATCTCCGTGGGCTCGGGCACCAACCAGGAGAAGATCCTCCTGGCCTGGAACAAGGAACTCGAAGCCAAGGGCAAGGCGCTGGCCACGCTGCAGTACTACTCCTCTGACGCCGACACCATCCTGGCGCTCTCCTCGGGCCGCACGGACCTGAACCTGGCACCGTTCCCCTCGGTGACCTACCGGGAGAACACGCGTGACGACCTCAAGGTAGTGGGCAAGGTCAACGCCGGATGGCCCGCAGAAACGCTCGTTGCTGCCACCACCCTCAAGGGCAACGGGCTGGCTCCGGCCATCACCGATGCCCTGAACTCCACCATCAAGGACGGCTCCTACGGCAAGGTCCTGGAACGCTGGGGGCTCTCCGAAGAAGCCATCCCGGAATCCAAGACGGTCA
Source organism: Paenarthrobacter sp. TE3676 (assembly GCF_056279165.1). NCBI lineage: Bacteria > Bacillati > Actinomycetota > Actinomycetes > Micrococcales > Micrococcaceae > Paenarthrobacter > Paenarthrobacter sp. TE3676. The sequence goes on along the minus strand of NZ_JBWBQU010000006.1, from coordinate 356,905 downwards.
CAGAGGCCACGTTCGGGACCGGCAAATGAAGTTCCAAGTCCTGGACATCATTCCCCACGTGAAGAACCCGGTCACGGGGGAGATCGTCTCCACCGCTGACCGATTGAACCAGGTGGTGGAGACGGCCCGCCGTGCCGAGAAACTCGGCTTCGACAGCTTCTCCGTAGGGGAACGCCACGCAGGCGAGTTCGTTTCGTCATCCCCGACGACGGTACTCGCCGCGATTGCCGCCGTGACCAGCCGGATCCGGCTCCAAACCGGTGTCACCGTGCTCTCCGTGCTTGACCCGGTGCGCGTGGCCGAAGATTACGCCACCATCGACCAACTGAGCCGGGGCCGTTTGGAACTGGTGATCGGCAAAGGCAACGAAGTCCTGCAGTACCCGCTCTTCGGGCTGTCCCTGGACGACCAGTGGGACCTCCTGGCCGAGAAGTACGCGCTCCTCCGCACCCTGTGGCGCAAGGAAAGCGTCACTTGGTCCGGCCGCTTCAGGTCACCGCTCACCGAGCCAACCACGACGACGCCCCGCCCCTTCGCGGGGTCACCGCGGATTTGGCACGGCTCGGCTACAACCCTGACGTCCGCTGCGCTCGCCGCCAAATGGGGTGACCCACTGTTTACGGCCAACGCCATCCAGCCCCGCGGAAACTACAAGGTCTTGATCGACCATTACCGCGAAGAGTACGAGCGTCACGGGCACGATCCGCGACACCAGTACCTCGGCGCGGGCAGTGGCGCCGGAGGTGTTTTCATCGCGGACACCACTCAGGAAGCCGTCCGTCAGTACGGGCCTGTTTATGAAGGGCTGACCGCCAGCCGGAACGTCCCCGGCAACAACTCGCCGTTCAGGGACATCGGGCACGCAGTAGCCGAAGGGCCTGCACTTGTGGGTAGCCCGGAGCAAGTGATCGACAAGATCCTCAGCTACCACTCCCTGTATCAACACGACCTTCAGTCGATCTCCTTGCCCACCACGCTGCCTTTCGAACAGCAGCTGGAGATCCTGGAGCGCTTCGCGCTGGAGGTCGTTCCGGCCGTCCGGGCTTCTGCGCCGAGCAGCCTGTGGGAAGCCAACGATCCCTTTGGCGGCCGACCAGAATTCGCCGGAGCCACCGAACCCGACGCCGCAGCAACCGTCACAGCAGACCACGCCTTCAACAGGACGGACAACGCACATGTCTTCGCACACTAAGAGCGCTACGCACACCGCAGCCGCCTCGGAATCCTTTGACGAGGACTGGCAGGAGTGGCACGACGTCCATGAGCGGCACCGTGCCCACCCGCACGGCTTCCTCGCCGTGACCCACCTGCATTGGCTTAGCAACGAGGCAACGCCGCTGGAAGGCGTGCCCGGCAGCTGGAGTGTGGACGCCGACGTCGTACGCGTTGCCCTCAAGCCGGGCGAAAGCCTGCAGCAGGACGGCGTTGAACTGAACACCGGCAAAGCAGAAACGCTTGAGTTCGGCCCTATCGAGGAGCGCGGGGGCATCAACTTGATTTCCGGCGATACCGTAATCGAGGTGGCCAAGCGCGGCGGCGAGTACATCGTGCGGCCACGGAACCCGTCCAACCCTCTCTTGAAGGAATACCAGGGCACACCCGCCTATACGCCCAATGCCGCGTTTGCCGTAGCCGGTACGTTCGTCCCGTTCGAGGCTCCGCGCCCCACCACGGTGGGTGCCGCCGTCGAGGGCATCCAACACGTCTACGAAGCTCCCGGCGAGATTCGTTTCAAACTGGCCGGTGAGGAACTGGCGCTGACGGCGTTCAACGGCCACGCGCCGGGTTCGCTGTCCGTGCTGTTCACGGACCAAACCTCCGGCAAGACCACCTACGCGGCCAACCGCTCACTCTCCGTGGTGCCCGCCGCCGACGGCTCCGTGGAGCTCGACTTCAACAGGGCCGTCAACCTGCCGTGCGCCTATACCGACCTTGCCACCTGCCCGTTGCCGCCCGCGGAAAACCGTCTTCCGGTGGCTATCGAAGCGGGCGAGAAGATTCCCTACGAACGTCAGGACCAGCAGTGAGCACCTTCGAAGAGCGCAAGGCCGGATTCCTTGCCATTGAACTCGACGACGCGGGGTATGGGAACATTGCCTCCGCCGTACTCGCGGCCGAGTCGGCCGGTTTCCACGTGGCAACCTTCAAGGACACCCCGGACGCCGGAAGGGTCAACGCCCTGCAGCGTGCGGCTTTCGCCGGACCAGTGACCCGGACCATCGCCGTGGTCCCGGAGGTGGATACCGTCTATACGGAGCCTTTCCACGTCTCCACGCAGCTCGCGAGCCTGGACTACGTGTCGGGCGGCCGGGCCGGGTGGATCGCGACCGCGGCAGAGTCACCCGAGGCTGCTGCCGCCGTCGGACGCTCTTTTGTCCAGGGCGAGGCGCTGGCACAGGAAGCAGCGGCGTCCATCGAGGTTAGCCGGAGGTTGTGGGACTCCTGGGAGGACGACGCCGTGATCCGCGACGTTGCCACCGGGCGTTATATCGACGTCGACAAGCTGCACTACGCGGACTTCGAAACTCCCGCGGACTTTGCAGGACCGGCCTATTCGGTGAAAGGCCCTTCCATCATTCCCCGGCCGTTGCAGGGTCAGTTGCCCGTGTTGGCCGTGGCATCGCTGGTGGGGGAGGGCTTGGTGCCGGTAGAGGCGGTGGACGCCGTGCTGGTGACCGCGCCGACGCCGGAGCTGCTCGCTGCCGAAATCCGCGACGTGCGGGCGCGGCTTGGTTCCTCGGTAGCGATTGTTGCAGAGCTCGACGTCGTCCTGGACGCGCGTGGGCAGGCTGCGGCTTCGCGTTCCGGAGCCGCAGAGGAGACCGGACAGGCGCGGTTTGTCGGCTCTGCTGCGGGTCTCACCGACCTGCTCGACTCGCTCCTCAGGGAAGCCGACGGCGTGCGAATCCACCCGGCCACCCTGGACGTTGAGCTGGAAGAACTTTCACGGCTTGTGCTCCCGGAGCTGCGCCGCCGAGGTTCACTGCGGGCGCCCATCCAGGACGGCACGTTCCGTAATGTGCTGGGCCTTGCTCCGGCGGAGAACCGCTATTCGACCACTGCCGCGGCTACTGTCGCCGCCGGAAAGTAGGGGAACACCATGACACGCCACATTTTCCAGCCAAGCGGCCAGATCCAGTTTGGAATCTTCTTCCAGGGCGTCAACTCCGGCACCATCTGGAAAGCACCCCAAGCGGGCTCGCAGACGGACTTCGAGTCGTTCCGCCACATCGCCCAGACCGCGGAGCGAGGCAAGTTCGCAGCCTTCTTCCTGGGTGAAGGGCTCCGCCTCCGCGAACATCTTGGGCGTCCCCATGCGCTCGATGTTGTGGGCCGGCCCGACGCCCAGACCATGCTTGCCGCATTGGCAGCAGTCACCAGGAACATCGGCTTGGTGGCTACGCAGAACACCACGTACAACGACCCCGCGGACCTCGCACATCGCTTGTCATCCCTGGACCTGATCTCCGGTGGCCGGGCCGCGTGGAACATCGTCACCACCGACAACGCCTGGACGGGTGCGAACTTCCGCCGCGGTGGCTACCTGGACCATGCTGACCGTTACAAGCATGCAGAAGCGTTCGTGGAAACCGCCAAACGTATCTGGGACTCATGGGAAACCCCCACCGGACCTGCGCGGCGAGTACTTCACGAAGGCCAGCACTACACCGTTGACGTCACTCCGCGCCTGCCGCGTAGCGCCCAGTACCGCCCCGTGCTCTTCCAGGCCGGCGATTCACCGGATGGCCGTGACTTCGCAGCCCGCCAGGCAGACGTGATCTTCTCCGCCCACCCCAAATTCGATGACGCCGTTGAGTTCCGCCGCGACATCGTGACACGCTCCATCGCGGCCGGCCGCGGCGCCAACGCCGTGCAGATCATGCCAGCCAGCGAGTTCATCCTGGGCGCCACCGATCAGGAAGCCCAAGATAAGAAGGCCTGGGTCCGGGGCCTGCAGATCGGCCCGCAGCAGGCCATTGCTTATCTGGAACAGTTCTGGGGCCGCGAACTCTCGTCCTACGATCCCGATGGCCCTCTTCCGGAGATCGATCCCGTGGTGGAGGAAACTTCCGAAACCCGCGGCAGTGGCTTCCATGGTGCCAAGGCCCGCCAGCTTGCTGATCAGTGGAGGGCCGAGGCCAAGGACAAGGGCCTCTCCATCCGCCAGTTCGTCACCTCCAAGACGGCACGCATCGACGCCACTTTTACCGGTTCGTACACGGCGGTGGCCGACCACCTCGCGGAGTACGCCCGGGTGGGCGCCGTGGACGGCTTCAACATCTCGCCGTGGCTCATCCCCACAGGCTTGGACGACATCGTCAACCACCTGGTTCCCGAACTTCAGGAACGCGGCGTCTACCCCACGGAATACCGGGGCACAACGCTGCGCGAAAACCTGGGACTGGAAACTCCGGTGCGGTCCGAAGATTCGGTACGCGTCGGATGAAGGCAGAACGCCTGCTGAAGAACTTGCTGCGTCGGCTTGGCTTGCAGCCAGGCCGACGCGGGACAGAGCCCGACGGCGGCGGCTCGAGTGCCGCCGTCGTCGACGTTTCGCGCGGAACGGTCAGCTTGCAGCTGACGGTGTGGGGGCAGGCGCTTTAGCCGGTGCTAGAGGAGTTCCCGGAACACGTTCCAGCCGCTGCCAACCGGCCCTTGGGGCCCGTAGAGGCCGGTGGTCATGGCGCCCGTGGAGTAGAGGACAAGGTCGCCGTTGCCATTGACGGCGGCAAGGTTGTTGTATTTCTGATGGGCGTAACTGCCCAGACCCGCCACATCCTGGAAGTCGTTCCAGCCACCACCCATGAACGCTTGGGCGCCCCAGCCGCCCTGACCGTCGGCGGAGTACAGCTGAAGGCCACCACTATGGTCCCGGCCGAAGATTTCCACCGTGCCGTCACCGTTCATGTCGCCGCCAGGGATGATCTTGTTCATGACCTGCCAACCCCAGCCCACTTTGGACGGGGCGAGCCAACCGCCGTTTCCATTGCCCGGGTACAGGAACAGATCGCCGGCCGCGTTCCGCGCCAGGACGTCGTTGGTGCCGTCGCCATTGAAATCTCCGGGTCCCAGGATCGAGTCGAAGACGTTCCAGCCGGCACCGACTTGCCGGGTTGGAAGCCAGCCGCCGTCGCCATCTCCCGGGTACAGGAATAGCTGGCCGGATGTGTTCCTGGCGAGCAGATCGTTGAATCCGTCGCCATCGAAATCCCCGGGGGAGAAGACGATGTTGAACATGTTCCAGCCCGCCCCCACCTGCCGGGGCTCATCCCAGGAGCCGAAATAGACCGGGCACGGACCCTCGCACATGCCTTTGTAGTAGGTGTAGGTCCGCGGGTACAGGATGAGCCGGCCATCATGCGTGCGGGCGAGGGGCTCAAAGTTGCCGCGGCCTGTCCAACCCATGGCGCGGCTGGACGCCTTGATGGCTTTGGTCTCTGCGCTCAACTGTGACCCCGTGGGGCAGCCTGGCTCGCCGGGTGTCAGCGGGTAAACCCTCAAGGAGATGCGGCTGCCCTGGTCCTCAGGGAGGACACGCAGGGTTTCACCCTGGCGCTCGGCGGGGAGTGGTTGGCCATTGCGCAACCATTCCAAGGTGATCGCATCCCCGGAACCGTCGGGGTTCCTGCAGCCCCAGTAGTCGTAGTTGTACTGGCGTCTCATTTCAGAACCGACGTAAGGGACGCCGTCGATGTACGGTGTCGGCTGGGACGCTGCGGTGACTGGGCCGGCCCCGAGCAGCCCGGCCACCGGCAGCCCGGAACCCAAGAGTCCCATCGCCATTACGGTCGTGACAGAGCGCCTCAACGAGCGCGATCGAAAGATCCCCATTTTTCCCCCCGGAAAGTATCGCGTCGTTGCCGCGTGGTGTGTGCTGAGGCTACCGCACTTCCGTCCGTGAGGTCAGGGGTTGACGGGGGCCACCATGAACACATCGATGGGGTCCTCGGATTCCAGCACGAAGCCGTAACGTTCGTACAGGCGACGGGCGGCGCTGCCCTGAAGCACGTTCAAACGGAACGGGCGTTCGTCCAAGGAAGCCGACAATACGTGGCGAAGCACGGCACTGCCCAGGCCTCTGCCCTGATGCGCGGGAGCCACATAGAAGTGTTCGATCCACCGGCTGTCCGGCTCAGGTCGGATAGCGATCACACCTGCATCTACGCCGTCCGAATGAATGACGTACGTATGTTCGGGCTGGAAGCCGTTCAAGAAGCGCTCGCGGACCCGCACAGGATCGAAACGCTGCAACCGCTCAAGGTCCGGGCGCATCACTACGGCGCGCAGTTCGGCAATCCAGGCGGCGTCGGTGGCTACAGAGGGGCGGAGGACAAAGTCAGCGGACATGCCATCAAGCCTATGCCGCACAGTTCGAGGCCGCCCACGAAAACCATAGGATGAAACCGACGAAAGGTGCAGCCACGATGGTCACACGCGAAGAAGTAGAAGCAGCGTACTCACGAACAGCCGGTTGGGTTCGCCATACGCCGCTGGCCGAGAGTGGCAACCAGGAGCCGTACCACCTGTGGTTCAAGTGCGAGTATATGCAGCACACGGGCTCCTTCAAGGCCCGTGGCGCCTTCAACCGCCTGCTCACGGCGAAGGAAAGCGGGGAGCTCAATCCGGAGGTGGGCATCGTGGTGGCTTCCGGTGGCAACGCCGGCCTTGCCAACGCTTACGCCGCAGCCAAGCTGGGAGTCCCTGCAACAGTTTTCGTTCCAGAATCGGCTCCGGCAAACAAGGTCCACAAGCTCTACGCAAGTGGCGCGAAGGTAGTCCAAGGCGGCGCTGAGTACGCAGAGGCCTATGCCGCTGCGATCCGCTTCGCCGAGGAGAAGGGCGCGGTGTACTGCCATGCCTATGATCAGTCCGAGATCGTGGCTGGCGCAGGTGGCGTCGGGCTTGAGCTCCTGGACGAACTGCCCGACGTCGATACGATCCTCGTCGCTGTAGGCGGCGGCGGGCTGATGGGCGGCATCGCAGCGGCGGTAGAGGGCAAGGCTCGCGTGGTGGGCGTCGAACCCGAAACGGTTCCCACCCTGCACACTGCGTTGGCCAAGGGCGAGCCAGTGGACGTGGCAGTCTCCGGGATCGCGGCCGATTCCCTCGGAGCCCGGCGGATCGGAGAGATCGGCTTCGGAGTTGCCCGGCGTACAGGTGTCCAAAGCCTGCTGGTCACCGACGAGGATATTGTCCAAGCCCGGAGGGCCCTGTGGGAGACGCACCGCATCGTGGTGGAGCACGGCGCAGCCGCAGCCTACGCCGCGCTGCTGTCAGGCGCCTACACCCCACGAGCGGGCGAAACCGTTGCCGTCATTCTCTGCGGCGCCAACACGGACCCCGCCCACTTCTAGCCGCACCCAACTGAGTGACAGCAAACGCTCCATTGAGCGTTCATTGCGACATGTGCTGTTACTTACTTGGGTCAGCGAGCCTACTTCTTGGGCAGGCCTGCCGGGTTCAGCTCGGACGCCGGAATGGCCTCGGAGGAGAGTCCCCAGCGGTCCAGGATCTTGCCGTAGCTGCCGTCCTTGATGAGGGTGTTGAGTGCAGCCTGGGCGGCGACGGCGAGTCCGTTGCCCTTTTGGGTGGTGAAGGCAATTTCGGCCTTCAGCGGCCAGCCTCCTTCGAGCGTGCCCACTTCCTTGGTCTTTCCATCTTTCGCAGCCTTGTATGCCGCGGAAGCATTGGGTCCGAACGTCAGGTCCGCACGGCCTGACTGGAGGGCGAGCTGGGAGGCGGAGTCGTCGTCGTAATACTGGAACTCAACCGGCTTCAAACCGTTTTTCTTGTTCTCCTCGTCCCATCGCACCAGGATGGCTTCCTGGTTGGTGCCCGAGCCGACGATGATGCGCTTCCCGGCTACGTCCTTGGCTTCCTTGATGGTGGAGATGTCCGAGTCGGTCTTGGCGTAGAAGCCCAGGAGGTCGTTGCGGTACGTGGCAAAATCGAACTTCTCCTTACGGGCCTCGGTCACAGTGACGTTGGAGAGGACGGCCTCGTACTTGCCGGATTCGACGCCAAGCGGCCAGTCGGCCCACGCCACGGGCAGCACTTCCACCTGAAGGCCCAGGCTCTCACCCACTGCGTAGGCGATGTCCACTTCGCTGCCAATGAGGGTCTTGTTGTCCGTGGCAAACGTGCTCAACGGCGGAGTGCCGCCGGTGGTCACCACGGTCAGCTTGCCGTCCGCTTTGATGGCGTCCGGAACCAATGCGGCCGCGGCTGAGTCCACAGACACCTTGATGCGGTCCTGCTGCGGGGTCAGGTTGAACTCTTTGGTGCTTGATGAAGCGCTCGACGCCGTGGCGGTCGCCCCCGTTGCGGCCGTCGCCCCGGGATCGGAGCAGGCCGCCAGCCCCAGTAACGCCGTAGCAGCCAGCGCCGCGGTGGCGCCGGTCTTGAGAGCAAAGCGTGCCATTATTTCTCCTTGGATTGCCCGAATCGGGAAGTCTGATGCGTCCTTGTGGCTGCAACTATCCGGCAGCTCCTGGGAAGCGGTCAAAGCGATCTGAAACGCTGGGATACAGGGGTTCACGGCGGTTAATCGGGCGTCGAACGGGGTCACAAAAGCGTTCCCTGGAACTTGGGTAACCACAGCGCGACGCAACTCACAGAAATAAGCCGGGTGTCGTCGTCGTTGTCGCTAGAGTGCCCGGCAATCAACCGTGCGGGCACAAAAAACGTACCGAAAGGCCTTTCCTGTGACTGTTCCTCTTTCCATCCTCGACCTGGCAACCATCGGGAAGGGCCAGACGGTGGCGGAAAGCCTCGCGGGCAGCGTGGCCGTGGCGCAGAAGGCCGAAGAGTTGGGTTATCGCCGGGTCTGGTACGCCGAGCACCACAACATGTCCGCGATTGCCTCCTCCGCTACCAGCGTGCTGATCGCCCACGTCGCCGCCCACACCAAAACCATCCGCCTGGGTGCCGGTGGCGTCATGCTGCCCAACCACTCGCCGCTGACCATTGCTGAGCAGTTCGGCACGTTGGAGACGCTGCACCCCGGGCGGATCGACCTCGGTCTTGGCCGTGCCCCCGGCAGTGACCAAAACACCATGCGTGCGCTGCGCCGCGACCACACGTCCTCGGACAGGTTCCCGCAGGATGTCCTGGAACTGCAGGGCTACCTCACTGGTCCCACCCGCATCCAAGGTGTTGAAGCGACGCCAGGCAAGGGCACCAACGTGCCGCTGTACATCCTGGGGTCCTCGCTGTTCGGCGCCCAGTTGGCCGCCCAGTTGGGCCTTCCGTACGCTTTCGCTTCGCACTTTGCTCCTGCCGCGCTTCAGGATGCCGTAGCTGTTTATCGCCGTGAATTCCAGCCCTCGGACCAGCTGTCCGAGCCTCACGTGATCGCCGGCGTGAACGTTACCGCCGCGGATTCCAACGCCGAGGCCCAGGCCATCCACCTCGCCGTGAAGCGCGCCCGTGTCTCCCTGTTCTTTGGTGGCGGTCGCGAATTCACCGACGACGAAGCAGACATGGTGCTCGATTCCCCGCAGGGCCAGCACATCGCCCAGATGATGAAGTTCTCCGCCGTGGGCACCAAAGATGTGGTGCGCGATTACCTCGACGAGTTCGCGGCGTTCGCTGATGCCGATGAACTGATCGTGGCGCACCAAAGCATTGGCACCGAAGAGCGCCTGCGGTCGGTGGAACTCGTGGCCGAGGTTGCGGGGCTGGTGAGCGCGTAGGGTAGCTCCGCTACCCGGAGTGCCCCGCGAATTCGGGTGCCATGGGGTGGCGATCAGCCCAGGGAAGTACGGATTCCACGGCTGCACCGATGTGGAATACGGTCGCGTCATCGAACGGATGGCCCACGATCTGCACCCCTGTGGGAATACCGCAGTCTGCCATGCCGCTGGGAACGGCCAGGACCGGGCATCGATTGGCAATGTTGAACGGCGCGGTCATATGCGCTTGCCAGTAATGGCTGAGGTGTTGGCCATTGGCGTCGATTCCATTGAGATAGTCGGCGTCGGCTTCCAAAGCTGAGATAGCCGACGCCGGACACAGCAAGGCGCTGAACCCGGTCATGGCTTCTGCCAACTGCGCCTGCAGGAGGGTTTCGGCCCGCAGCCCGTCTACATATCGGTTGTGCTCGGCTGCCGCGCGGGCGTCAGCCATAAAGCGCCTGGTGTAGGCGGCAAGCTGCGGCTCGCTACCGGCCGTTTCGTCCTCCATGGCCGGGCCCAGCAGATATCCGAAGTGCGTGAACATGGTTCTGCTGATTTCCTCGACAGTCCAAGGGAGGACGATCTCCTCCACCACGGCCCCCGCCGCCGTCAGAGCTTCCGCCACTCGACGGGTGTTGGCCTCGACGTCGGGAGCTACCGGGTAATTGCCCAAGCGTAGGCAAAGCGCGATCCTCAAGCCGGCCGCCGCTGCCGGATCCGGAGTTATGGACGAAGCGTCGGCCACTGTGGTGTGATCACCGGGGTGCCGCCCGGACATGATGTTCGCCAGCAATGCCGTGTCTGCCACGGTACGTGCCATGGGCCCATCACCACGGTAGTGGTCCGCTGACAACGGGGCCAACCCTGGAATCCTTCCGTAGGGCGCCTTGTAGCCAACGGTTCCAGTGAACGACGCCGGCAACCGGGTTGATCCAGCGATGTCGGACGCCGTAGCCAGGGGCGCGAACCCTGCAGCCAACGCCGCCCCTGAACCTCCCGATGACCCACCGGGGGAGAACTGTTGGTTCCACGGGTTTCGGGTGACACCCCAGAGCGGGCTGTGCGTGACAGTGGCGCAACTCAATTCCGGTGTGGTGGTTCGGGCGTGGATGATCCCGCCGGCCCGTCGAATCCTGTCAGTCACAGGATGGTCGGCCGTTGCAATGGTGTCCTTCCGCATCACGAGACCTTGGGAAAGCGTGCGGCCTTGGAGCCCGTGCTTTTCCTTTGCGGCCACCGGCAATCCAAGCAGGGGAGTAATGTCCCGGCCGCGGGCATACTGGGTGGCTGCCTTTCGTGCCGCCGGCAGGGCTTCCTCAAAGAGTGTCTCTGTCAGCGCATTGACGCCACCGTTTACCTCCCCGATGCGGTCGATCACCGCTTGCAGTAGTTCCACCGGAGAGAGCTCGCGGCGCCGGAACAGACCCAGGGCCGTACTGGCGTCGAGGTAGTGCAACGCGGTCATGCCAGCTCTCCCTGCACCAGTTCCCGGGCAACACCCGTCAGCATCTGCACGCCCGTCACCATGTCCTCGTCGCTGGTGAATTCGCGCTCGCAGTGGGATACGCCGTCCACGCTCGGGATAAACAACATCACCGACGGAACGGCCGTGTTCATGGCCACGGAATCGTGCCCGGCCATGGTCTGGATGCGGCGGGAAGACAGCCCAAGGTTGGCCGCGATCTTGGCTGATAGTTCCAGCCCGGCTTCCGGGAAACGTCGGATGGGGCGGATATCGAAGTCTTTGACGTTGACTTTGATGTCATGTTCAGCGGCCAGTTTCCCGATGTCGGCCAGCAACCTGGCGCGGGCTGCATTGACGATCTCCGGGTCGCCCGACCTTAAATCCGCCACCAGGTGCACACGACGTGCGACGACGATGGGCGAGTTTGGCTCCAACGTCAGCTGGCCTACGGAAGAGACCAATGCTTCCTCGTCGAAGTCTTTGGTGACCTCGTGGACCATCAGGATGATTTTCGATGCCGCCACCAGGGCATCGTGCCGGTCTGCCATGGCTGTTGCGCCCGTGTGGGACTGTTCGCCCAACACTTCAATGTCCAGCTTCTGCGTGTACCAGCTGCTGTCCACCAAACCGATGCTGATTCCTTCCCGTTCCAGGATGCGGCCCTGCTCTATATGGATTTCCGCGTAGCCCGCGGCCTTCGGTCCCGCGTCCGTGCCCAGGTAACCAATGCCTTCCAACGCCTCACGGACTGAGACGCCCTGGAGATCTTTGACGGACAACATCTGTTCACGGTCAAACAGCCCCGTGAAAACGGAACTTCCCATGACGGATGGTGCGAACCTGCCGCCTTCCTCGTTGAACCAGTTGACGACGGCCAGGTTGAAGCGGGGCGCAGTGCCGGCCGCCCTGACTTCGAGGTCAATGGCCCTGGCTGCGTGCAGGGCGGCAATCACACCGTAGGCGCCGTCGAACCGGCCACCCAACGGCTGGCTGTCCAGATGGGAACCGATCAGGATGAAGGGCGCCCCGGGCGTCCACTCAAGTAGCCCGAACATATTGCCGATGCCATCCACCTGAAGCTGCCATCCGGCGTCGTGAATCCACTGCCCAAACCAGGCGCGGGTCTTGGCATCATCCGGCGTTGCGGCTTGGCGGTCGACGCCGTTGTTGGCTGTGGCGCCGATGGTGGCCACATGGTGGAAGTCCTGAAGGAAAGCGGAGGAAGTCATGGGGGTCCTTAGAGTGCTTGGAAGTGCAGTGGGTGGGGTGGGTCTCAGCCCATGCGGCCGCGGGTCTCAGGCACCTTGGTGAAGAGGATCAGGAGAAGTACGACGGCGGCAGCTGCCGCCATGTAGAGGCCTGGCGCATGCGGTACCCCGGTAGCGCCTACCAGTGCGGTGCCGATCAGTGGAGCGGTGCCGCCGAAGATCGCGTAGGCGCCGTTGTAACTGACAGCTGCCGAGGTGAAGCGTGTCTTGGTGGTGAAGATTTCGACGAAGAACGTGTAGCAGCCGCCACCGTAGATGCAGAGTGCCACCACGAAGATTGATTGGCCGAGCAGTGCAAGGGGCAGGCTCCCGCTGGTCACGAGCATGAAGCTCGGGATGGACAGCAAAGCCAGGGCAGCGGAACCGGCGATCAACATTGGCTTGCGGCCGAAACGATCCCCGAGTCGCCCGCCGATCGGCAGGAGTACGGCATAGAGTGCCAGTGCCGCGGCGTTGACCATCAATGACTGCTCGCGGCTTAGTTTTCCTGTCGTCTGGACATAGGAGACGAAGTAGGCGGAGAGAAAGTAAAAGCCCATTGCTGTCAGGCCCATCACGAAGACGACCTGCAACATGCGGAGCTTGTTTTCGCGGAAGGCCTCGCGGATGGGGCTGAATTCCTTGGTCTGCCCGTCCTGTGCCTTCTTGAAGACATCGCTTTCTTCGGTGCGGCTACGGATCCACACTCCGAACAAGGCAAGGGGGAGGGCGAGCAGGAAGGGCAAGCGCCAGCCCCATTCCATGAATGCCGAATTGGGCATGGATTGGCTGAGGATCAGGATCATGGAGCCCGCCACCACCGATGGCAGCGCCGTTGCTGCGATGGTGATGTTGAGCCAGAAACCACGTTTGCTGACGGGCGCATGTTCGAACACGAAGGACGGCGCACCAACGGATTCGCCACCCGCGGAGAATCCTTGGATCAGCCGGCAGAGAACCAGGAGGGCCGGTGCCCAAGCTCCGATTTGGGCGTATGTGGGGAGCAGCCCCATGAGGGCCGTGGCTCCGCCGATCGCGATGAGGGTGATGGTGAGGACCCGGCGCCGACCGATCCGATCACCCAGTGCGCCGAAGAACAGGCCGCCGAGGGGACGGACCACGAAAGCTACGCCGAACGTGGCGAACGTGGCCAGCATTGCCGTCAGCGGGTTGCTGCCCGGGAAGAAGAGTTGAGAGAATACCACTGCCGTGAGGCCGTAGAGGGTGAAGTCGTAGAACTCGATGAACTGGCCAACGCTACCGCCAGCCAGGACACGCTTCTGCATGACTGTGGACTTGTGGTGGGGCTGGACATTGCCGGTGGTGGTGGGCGTCAACGGTGCCGGATCCTGGGCCGATTCTTGCTCGGCGAGCTTATTGAGGGTCATGACTGCCACGCTAGGGTGCTCAGATTTCCTGCTGCCGATTCGGTGTTTCGGCTGTGGGAAATGATTTCGGCGAATATTGCTTCGTTGTTGCGGATGGGTCCGTGGGCCGAAACCACGCGGACACTTTCTACGCTGTTCTGAACCATCGAATCTCCTCTGATCAAGATGGCAAACGGAGGTCCAGCTGAGGTGACGTTTACTGCAACGGCGGGCACTTTGGGGTATTTACCCGGTGGCGCAGAAGCTGGACTGGTTCAACCTTCGGTGACGCGGATCACATCTGTCCAATTGATTGTTTTTGATTCTGCGATCGACTTATTCGATAACCCAGCTGTGGGGACCTAGTCCCGGACGGCGCCGTACAACTTCAGGCAGGTCTCTTCGAAGGCCAACACCCGTTGGGTGGCCTGGACTCCTTCCGGCCGGACCAACATCACCTCGATCGGCGGGAAAGCATCCGTCAATGCCAGAGGGACTACCCTTCCACCTGAGTAGGTGACGTCACTGTGCAGCCGCTGATTGAGGATGGCATAGCCGTGGCCCTTGGCAACGAATGAGCGTACGGTCTCATAACCTGCGAATCGGTGCCGGACATTCTGGACTACTCCGGCCATGGCATAGAGCTGCTCGTAGTACTCCCGGCTATGCGGAAGGTCCAGCACTACGGAAGGCTCGCCGTCGAGCTCCATCAGCGAGATTTCACGTTCCGGGCGGCCCGCCGCCGGATGCCCCTCGTGGACCAGGATGTGTGGCGGAACCCGCTCCACCACCTTGTACGCGAAACCCTTGCCAAGGCCCAGGCCGTAGGTGAGGGCGACATCGCAACGGCCATCCATCAGTGCGTCCTGCAACGTAGCCAGATCCGCCTCCAGAATGGAAACCTCGACGCCGGGATGCCGGCTTTCGAACGTTTGCAGGATGGCAGGAAGGCGGAAAGGCGCCAGCGGGGCGAAGACGCCGACTTTCAGCTCGCCAACCAGCGTGGTGGACAGGCCTCGCGCGGACTCATACAGCGAATCTGCCTGCTCAAGGAAGGACTTGATGTCTTTGGCGAATTGCCGGCCGCTCTGTGTCAGTCGAAGGCCCCGGGACTTATGGCGAACGAACAGCTGCGTGGCCAGGCTCGTTTCCAACTGGGCCATCGCCGCGGATAGCGCAGACTGCGTCACCATCAGTCGCTGGGCCGCTGCCGTCATGTTCTCGAGTTCCGCCACCACGGCGAAGTACCGCAGCTGCGTGAGGGTGAAGGGTTTTGCCATCCGTCCATGGTCGCACCTAAGGCGCCCGGTTACTGGCCCCGGATGAGGTGCGCCAAGAGCGCCACATGCAGTGAGGTTCGCGATTCGGCGTCGTCCAGGTCCACGGCCAGCAGTTCCTCCAACTTGGCGAGCCGGGCATAAAGAGTAGGGCGGCTCAGGTAACCGCTGCGCGCCATGGCTGCTTTGTTGCCACCGGACCCGAGGTAAAGCCCCAGCAGTTCCAGATACTCCCCCTTGCCCTCGGCGTCTGCTTGGAGGACGGCTGACAACTCCGACTCCACGAATTGCTGAACGCGTGGGTCCTTGCGCAGGAGGGCCAGGAGCCCGCGAAGGCGCACATCTGTAGCCCGATAGTAGGGCTTGCCCGCTTCCCGGAGCGTAGCGGCACTCTCTGCTACATGGGCGGCTTCGTCGATGCCGGCTGCGGCTTCCAAAAGTGTTGCCTTCATGCGGCCCACTCCAATGATCCATGCAGGGGGCACCGCGGAATTGGGTGGGGCGTTGGAGGTCGCATCAGCCCCTGGCCCTGCTGCGGCCCCGGCCAGGATTTGCAGGGTCGCCTCCTCTTGCTGGCGGGCGGGGAGGGCGAGGATCATCCCCACCGAACCGGACTGGATGCTTGCCGCCAAAGCTGTGCCGGCGCTGGACTTCAACGCCTTGGCCAGCCGCTCGAGAAGTTCGCGTTCGTCCTGCTGCCCGGCGAAGGGGTCCGCGGGCAGGACGGGGGAACCCCAAGCCTGCAGGGCGGTCCTGAAAACCAGAGGAACGTAGTAGGACGAGCGTTTCAAACCCAAGGAACCCGCCCGTGCCAGTGCCTCCGCTTCGCTGAGTCCACGGGGCTGGCGGAGCGCGTTCAGGAGTCCGGCCTGTGCGTGATGGCTGAGCTCGCGTTGATCGCGATCCGCCAAACGGTTGATCGCCAGGGTCTGGGCGGCCCGCTCAAGAACCATGATCGCCATGTCTTCGTCGGCACCGAAAGCCGCGGACGGCATGGGCACTACCAGCCTGCCCCAGACTTGTTGCCGAACTCCCACTGCTGCCTGCAGCCATCGCTCTGGTCCGGACCGTCCGGTGTGTGCCGGGAAGGGCGTGGTCCTGGATCGTCGCTCCCAGTCGTCCAGAAGATCCGTGGTGGACACGTGGTGACCCGCGTAGGCAAGCACCAAGTGCGAAAGGTCCTCCAGCACCACTGAAGCCCCAATCATGGTGGCTGCTTGCTCCACGACGCGTTGGGTGTCGGCACTTTCCAAGCTCAGCACGGTGAATGCTTCGTGGACGTCCCGGGCGCGTTCCACGCGCTCCAGCTGTTCAGCCACGATCATCCTGTGGACGATCTCCGTGACCTGGACGAACCGCACCCGATGTTCCACAACAACCACCGGCAATGTTGCCGTACGGGCGGCTTTCTCCAAGGCCGTTCGGCTGCGTTGGCGCTGCCCGACCAGTTCCACGATCAATCCTGCGGCTCCGGCCGCCTCCAGTGACCGGATGAACGACGCCGATTCTTCCGGGGATTTTTCCAGCTCCAGTCCCGTGGTCAGAACCAGTTCCCCGCCGGACAGCAGGTTGCCGACGTCAAGGATTTCGCTGACATGCACCCAACGAACGGGCGCGTCCAATCCCGTTGTGCCGCTAAGGACCTTGGGAGCGGCGGCTCGCAGCACTGGAAGCCCGAGGATGGCGCGAACGGTCGGCAGCATTTACACAGTGTAAGGCTCGCTGAGTATTCCTTTACACATGGGCTCTTCTGGGCGCACGTCGCGACGGACAGACTTATTCCAACCTTCGAAAACACCCCCTGCACCAAGGAGAACTCTTGAACACCATCGAGCACTGGATCAACGGCAGCTACGTCCCCGCCGGCGACCGCACAGCTCCCGTCACAAACCCAGCCACGGGGAAGGTGACCGGGCAGGTTGCTTTGGCCAGCGTCGAGGACGGTCATGCCGCCGTCGCCTCCGCGAAAGCGGCTTTCCCGGCATGGCGCGATACCTCCTTGGCTCGCCGCACCCAGATCCTTTTCGCTTTCCGTGAGCTCCTCAACTCCCGAAAGGACGAGCTCGCCGCGATTATCACCTCCGAGCACGGCAAGGTCCTGGATGATGCCCTGGGCGAGGTAACCCGTGGACAGGAAGTGGTGGAGTTCGCTTGCGGTATTCCGCACCTGCTCAAGGGCAGCTACACGGAGAACGCCTCCACCAAGGTGGACATCCACTCCATCCGGCAGGCACTGGGCCCTGTGGCAATCATCAGCCCGTTCAACTTCCCCGCGATGGTGCCCATGTGGTTCTTCCCGATCGCGATCGCGGCAGGCAACACAGTCATCATCAAGCCCAGTGAGAAGGATCCCACGGCTGTCAATTGGGTCGCCGAACTCTGGAAGGAAGCCGGGCTGCCCGACGGCGTGTTCAACGTCCTTCACGGTGACAAGGTGGCGGTTGATACCCTTCTGACGCACCCGGACGTCAAGGCCGTATCCTTCGTGGGCTCCACCCCGATCGCCAAGTACGTCTACGAGACGGCTACTGCCCACGGCAAGCGGGTCCAGGCGCTTGGCGGCGCTAAGAACCACATGATTGTCCTTCCCGACGCCGATCTTGACCTCGCTGCCGACGCCGCCATTAACGCAGGGTTCGGTTCCGCCGGGGAACGCTGCATGGCTGTCTCAGCGCTCCTGGCCGTGGGCGACATCGCCGATGCGCTGGTGGACAAAATCGCTGATCGTGCCCGCTCGCTGCGCACCGGCGACGGACTGCGCGGTTGCGACATGGGCCCCCTGGTGACATCCCAGCACAGGGACAAGGTTTCGGGATACGTCGACGCCGGTGAAGCGGCAGGTGCCACGCTCGTCGTCGACGGTCGTGGCGTAGTTCCCGACGCCGAAGGCGACGGCTTCTTCGTGGGCCCCACCCTGTTCGACCACGTCACCACCGATATGTCCATCTACCAGGACGAAATTTTCGGACCCGTGCTCTCGGTGGTCCGGGTGGACAGCTACGACGACGCCCTGGCCACCATCAATGCCAACCCGTACGGCAACGGCACCGCCATTTTCACGAACGACGGCGGTGCAGCCCGCCGCTTCGAGAACGAAGTTGAGGTGGGAATGGTGGGCATCAACGTCCCCGTCCCGGTGCCCATGGCCTACTACTCATTTGGCGGGTGGAAGAACTCCCTGTTCGGAGATACCCATGCCCACGGTTCTGAAGGTGTCGGATTCTTCACCCGAGGCAAGGCCGTCACCACCCGCTGGCTGGATCCCAGCCACGGCGGAATCAACCTCGGCTTCCCCCAAAACTCCTAAGCGCCGACGACGTCAGGACAGCCACCATGACCGCCACCCTTGAACCAACACAAACGGACCGCGAGGCAGCCCAACGCGCCTACGACCTGGACCGCAAGCACGTCTTCCACTCCTGGTCTGCGCAGGACACGCTGGACCCCATGGTCATCAGCGCAGCAGAGGGCTCACACCTCTGGGACGGAGAGGGCAACAAGTACCTGGACTTCTCTTCGCAGCTGGTCAACACCAACATCGGACACCAGCACCCGGCCGTAGTCGCGGCGATCGCCGCACAGGCAGCAAAGCTGTGCACCATTGCTCCCAGCTATGTGAACGACGCCCGATCCGAAGCCGCACGGTTGATCGCCGAGCGGACCCCGGGGGAGTTGGACAGGATCTTCTTCACCAACGGCGGGGCAGATGCCAATGAGCACGCCGTCCGAATGGCCAGGCTGCACACTGGCCGCCATAAGGTCCTTTCCGCCTACCGCTCGTACCATGGCGGAACGCATTTGGCAGTCAATATCACCGGTGATCCACGGAGATGGGCCAGTGACAACGGCTCCGCGGGCACCATTCACTTCTTCCCGCCATACCTCTACCGCACGGCGTTCCACTCCACCACCGAGGAAGAGGAAGCCCAGAGGGCGTTGGAGCACCTGGAACAGCTCATCGAGTTCGAAGGTCCGTCCAGCATCGCTGCGATCATGCTGGAGAGCATCCCCGGAACGGCGGGCATCTACGT
The DNA here is from genome assembly GCF_056279165.1 of Paenarthrobacter sp. TE3676. Classification (NCBI taxonomy): domain Bacteria; kingdom Bacillati; phylum Actinomycetota; class Actinomycetes; order Micrococcales; family Micrococcaceae; genus Paenarthrobacter; species Paenarthrobacter sp. TE3676. Next base: position 337,841 of record NZ_JBWBQU010000006.1, on the reverse strand, counting down.
TCCTCCGGCCGGATACATGCAAGGCGTTCGGGAGCTGTGCACCAAGTACGGCATCGTCTTCATAGCCGATGAGGTCATGGCTGGCTTCGGACGCACAGGCAAGTGGTTCGCCGTCGAGCATTTTGACGTTGTTCCGGACCTGCTCACCTTCGCAAAGGGCGTGAACTCCGGCTACGTACCACTCGGTGGCGTAGCAATTAGTCCGGAAATCGCAGCTACCTTTGGTACCCGCGCCTACCCGGGCGGACTGACCTACTCCGGCCACCCGCTGGCTACGGCGGCCGCCGTAGCCACCATCAATGCCATGGAACGCGAAGGCATGGTGCAGCACGCAGCGAGCCTCGGCACTGACGTGATCGGGCCGGCGCTCGCAGGATTCGCCGAACGTCACCAGTCCGTGGGCGAAGTGCGGGGCCGGGGTGTCTTCTGGGCCATCGAGCTGGTCAAGGACCGTGCCACCCGCGAACCCTTGGCTCCGTACGGTTCTTCCAGCCCCGAGATGAACCAACTCGTGGCAGCCTGCAAGTCACGTGGACTCATCCCGTTCGCCAACTTCAACCGTATCCATGTGGTTCCGCCGTGCAATATCAGCGTTGAGGATGCCAGGACGGGCCTGGCCATTCTGGACGAGGTCCTGGACATCGCGGACACGTTCGCGGCTTAGTGGTTGCATCAGGTCCCGCCTCGCTCCGGAAAAGCGAGTGCGGGACCTCGCCGCATAAATCCAAGGAAAAGCTTTACTTAATTGCAATCTACTAGGTAGTCAAGCGAAACCGTCCGGGCGGAAACTGTAGCTATCCGCTTCGGAAGGATTCGCCATGCCTACGCACCTGAACCAGGCAGTAGCCGACTCGGCGCTGCTCATGAAATCGCTCCCGCTTGGCCTCCTTCGCTCTATCCTCCAGTCTGACGTGGAGAACGGCATCACGCCGCAGCTATTCGCGGAGCTCAGGGCACTGGCCAGGGTTCCCGGCCTGCTGGTGGCGTGCAACTATGGCGGAACGCTCTGCTCCGCTGAGGGCGTGTCAACGGAAACACTGCCACTGGATAGCGCCGCCGTGGCGCTCCGCGCGCTCGCCGCCTTGCCCAACACGCACACGGCCATCATCTCCGGACGCTCACTGCGGGATCTGGCAGCAGTTTCCCGGCTCCCGGCCGAGGTCCATCTGGTGGGTTCCCATGGCATGGAGTTCGACATGGGCTACGCCTACACACTGTCGCTCGCGACGGAGCAGTTGCTTCAACACGTGGCCACGGCGCTGACCGAAGCCGTTGCTTTCGAGAAGGGCATCAGTATTGTCCGAAAGCCCGTTGGGGTTGCCGTGCACACCCGGCCGGCGACGCCCGAGGTAGTGGAGCGGGTGATCTTCGTTTCGCAGAAGATCGCCATCGAGTTCGGGCTGTATTTCATCATCGATGGAACGGTGCTGGATTTGACTGTGGAGGAACCAGCCAAAGGCCAGGCGCTGGAGCAGCTCCGGGCACGGCTTGGGGTAAGTGCTGCGCTGTATGCCGGCGATGCCGAGAGCGACGAAAAAGCGATCGCCACCCTGCGCGGGCCTGACCTCGGATTGCACGTCGGACCGGGAGATACGACGGCGGCCCACACCATCCCGGATCCGGAATCCTTTGCGCACGTGCTGGCTTTGCTGTTCGAACTGCGGCGGGCCTGGTTGTTCGGCGAGGATGCTGTGGGGCTGGAACGGCATTCGATGATTGGCAATGGAAGCTCAACGGCGTTGCTCACCCCGGACGCGAAGGTCTGCTGGATGAGCCACCCCTTGCCGGACTCCGGGTCAATATTTGCCCACATTCTTGGGGGTGAGCCAGCTGGGCACTTCAGCATCGAACCGGTGAAAGCGTCGCAGGTGCTGGCGCAGCGATATGTGGACAACACCATGATCGTTGAGACGCGCTGGGCCGATGTCACGGTGACCGACTACTTGGAGCCGGCGCCGGAAGGCATCACCAGCTTGGTGCGCGTCCTCTCCGGGACGGGCACTGCGCGCGTAGTGTTTGCGCCCCGGCCGGACTACGCCAACGCGCCCTTCAGCATGGAGATCCGGGGCGACGAAGTCCACATCATGGGTACTTCGGATCCGATCATCCTGTCCGCACCCGGGGTTCAATTCCGGATCAGCAGCGACGGCAAATATGCCACTGCCACCGCCGAAGTTCCCCTCCATCACGGCCCTGTGGTGCTGAACCTTCGCTGCGGTGACACTGAGCCGCTGCCCGCGGACCCTGCGGGGGAGCCAAACCGGCGTGCCGGCGTCGGGCGGTCTTCCCGGGAGTGGATCAAGGCACTGCAGCTGCCCACCATCAAAACTTCCTTGGTGCGCCGCTCCGCCTTGGTGCTGAAGTCGCTCGTCCACGAGCCCACCGGTGCAGTGCTGGCCGCGCCCACCACGTCGCTGCCTGAGGGCATCGGCGGGACCCGCAACTGGGATTACCGGTATTGCTGGCTGCGTGACGGGTCCATGACCGTGAATGCACTGGTGTCGTTGGGCTCCACGCGGGAGGCCGACGGGTTCCTGGCCTGGCTGGACCGCATCCTCAAGAATGCTCCAGGGCCCGAGTGGCTGCATCCCCTCTATTCGGTGACCGGGGCGCCGCTCTCCACGGAGGCAATCGTGGAAAGCCTGCCCGGTTATGCGGGTTCGCGACCCGTCCGGATCGGCAACGCGGCAGATCATCAGGTGCAGTTGGACGTGTTCGGGCCCATTGCCGAGCTGATCCACGATCTTGCCGAGCGGCGTGGATTCCTGCCCGATGAACACTGGTACCTGATGGAACAGATGGCACATGCGGTGCTTGCCCGTTGGCACGAGCCCGACCACGGGATTTGGGAAGCCCGCAGGCCCCCGAGGCACCACGTGTACACCAAAGTGATGTGTTGGGTCACGCTGGACAGGGCCCTCCGGGCTGCCGCTTTGCACGGGCGCCCACCCCACGCTGATTGGGCTCCCACTGCCGAAACCATCCGCGAGGAAGTCCTGCGCGAGGGCTGGGATTCGTCTGCAATGTCCTACACGGTGGCTTACGACAGCCCTGACCTCGACGCCGCCGTGCTTCACATAGGACTTTCCGGCTTGCTGGATGTTCAGGACCAGCGGTTTCTGGACACTGTCACAGCCGTTGAACGCGAGTTGCGTGTGGGGCCCACCGTTTTCCGGTACAGGTACGACGACGGGCTGCCGGGTTTGGAGGGCGGCTTCCACATCTGCACTACCTGGCTGATCGAGGCGTACCTTGCCGTTGGCCGCCTGGATGATGCCCTGGAGCTGTTCAATCAGTTGGTGGCATTGTTCGGACCGACGGGCTTGCTGCCGGAGGAGTACGATCCCGGCACGGAAACTCACCTGGGTAACCATCCGCAGGCATACTCGCACCTGGGCTTCATTCGCTGCGCGCAGCTTCTGGATTACTACTTGGCCAGCGCGGACGTGGAATAACCCAAGTAAGTCGCAGCAGAGCGCGTTTTGAGCGCTGAAAACGCGCACAATTGCGACTCAGTTGGGAAAGCGGTGCGGCTACGCGAGCAGCAGAGCCACGGCGATCATGGCCGGCACCGCCACGATTGTGGTGATGAGCACGGTGTCCTTGGCCACGGTGATTCCCGCTTGGTAGCGGTTCGCCGCCACGAAGACGTTCTGTGCTGTGGGCAGGGCGGAGGTAACCACCACGGCAAACAGCGCGTGCCCTTCAATACCCAGCGCGAAGCGCGCGAACAGGTACGCGATCAACGGGTGGACAATGAGCTTGAACCCGCTGGCCAGCAAGGTATCCAACCTTCGGCCCGCTGCTTTTTGCAGTGGCTTTGATCCGTTCAGGCTCATGCCGAAGGACATCAGCATGGCCGGAATCGCGGCACCGCCAATGAGGTGGATCGGCTCAAGAATCAGCGTCGGGACCTGGAAACCGGTGCCCGCTACCAGGAGGCCAAGCGCCGAGCCCACGATCATGGGGTTCTTCACGATCATCAGCAGGAAGCGGAGGAAAGTGGTGCGGTGGGTGCTGGTGCTGGCGTCGAGGGCCATCAGGTACATGGGCGTGAAGAAGGCCAGTTGGAAGATCAACAACGGAGCCACATAACTCGCATCGCCCAGGACAAACACGGCGATGGGGATGCCGAGGTTGGCTGAGTTGGCCAGGGACGCACTCATGGAGGACATCAGTGCCTCCGGCATGGCGCGCTTGAGCCAGAACTTTGCGATCAGGAAGAACAGCAGACCCGTCACCACGGCGCCTACTGCCGTGACCAGAAGGGGAGCGGCAAAAACGTCGTGCAGTTTGGCCTTGCTCAAGGTCTCGAACAGCAGGGCAGGGCTCGCCACGAAGAACGTCAGCGAGCTCAGGACGGACCGGGCGTTCTCGCCCAGGATGTTCCGCCGTCCAACAAACATGCCCACCAGGATGATGGCCCACACCACGAAGAACCCGGACAGGACGCCGATCATGGCGCTGTGCGGTCGGAAGCTGGTTGGGTCACGAATGACAGCTTAGCCACAAATGAGATCTGAGTAAGCGTTTTCTTGGGAGAGTTCCGTCATACGGACCCGAAACGCGCACGACGTCGGCACTCACCTGGGTGCCGACGTCGAACGTTGCTGTGGAGCCTTAGCTGAGGTGCGCTGCGTTACTGAGCGCGTGCGGCGGGCGCATAAGCCCAGGGGTGTGGCCCTCCGCGGGGTCGTTGCCGAGCTGGAGGATCTTGTTGTCCTTGCCCACGTGGACAACCCGCGGCTCGTAGGTCCGTGCCTCTTCCGTGGTCATCTCCGCGTAGGTGATGAGGATGACGGTATCGCCAATGTGGACCATGTGGGCTGCCGCGCCGTTGATCCCGATCACGCCGGAACCGCGCTCGCCCGCAATCGTGTACGTTTCCAGCCGGGCGCCATTGGTCACATCCACAATGGAGACGAGCTCACCGGGAAGGATGTCGGCTGCGTCCAGGAGGTCCAGGTCGACGGTGACCGAACCGACGTAGTGGAGGTCGGCGTGGGTCACCGTTGCGCGGTGGATCTTGGACTTGAACATTGTGCGGATCATAGTGCGATCAGTTTAGCGCGGCACCCTCATCCGGCGCTGTGACGTACCAGACGTTCGCGTTCTGAGCGCTGGTGAAGGGCTACCCTCGTGGCCGACGCAACGCCCTGGCTGCGGCCATTGCTTCTTCAGCAACGATTTCGTAATTGTCTGCCGGTGCGCTGAGAGCTACAGAGTGCTCGCCGTATTTCTCGAAAGCGAGTTGTACGAGGTCGCCGGCCTTTTTAATCCCTAGTGCCAGCACGATGTGGCCAAGGTCCTCAATATCTTTCGCCCGCTCCGCAGCTATCTTCATTGCAGCCAAGGTGGGCAGGTCGGCGAGCTGGATAGCTGATGAGGTCCCATTTGGGCCGGCGATCCACCGCGCTTCTTCGGGAAGGAAGGCTGCTGCATTGCTGTTTAGCCACTTCGGGGGCAACCCGTACTCCTGCTCCATGCCGGCGGCCACTTCATCCACGGCGTCCTTGGCAGCGTATCGTGCATCAATATCACCGGTCGCACGGTCCAGGATGCCATGGAGCAGGAGTGCGGCGCCACCTACGATTTGGATGTCTAAGGTGACGCCGCGGGCTCCAAGCCGGGTTTCCAATTCGCGAAGCAGTTCAACCACGTCGTCACGTCGGAATTCGAGCACCGTCAAACCGTGGCCAGATCTCTCTCGCGGATCCAAACGTTCATGGCAGCGATTTCAGCGGGAGTTTCACTCCGGATGAGGTCTTTCATCCGGTCACTGACCGGATGAAGCTTCTCGGCCAGAAAGACCGGCTGCGACGAGGCCTTGGCGTTTCTCGCCCACTTTGGTGCGGGAGAGCCGGTTTTGGCCGACACCCAGAGAGTCACCGCGCCAAGCGCTGCCCGGTAGGCGTCGTCATTGAAGGCAGGGGCGGCAGGCATCAGTGCCCGGCCCGCAGCTAGCGAGGAGTTGGTGTATTCACCCAGCAACCGAATGGCGTAGTGGTAGTCGCCTTCGTTTAGAGTGCGTGCGAAGTCTCCCGCAAATTCATGGGAAGCGCTGTCATTGGAGGTTATTTCCAGGCCAAGGACTCGCATCGCCTTCAGGGCCAACCCAAAGGATGCTCCTTCCTTTCCTGATTCCAGGTCCACAACAAACTTGCGGGAAGACCCAATAGAATCAGCCAAGGCTTGCTGGGTATAGCCACGGGCTTTCCGTCGCTCGCGTATGGTCCGGCCAATTGCCTCCGCGTTCATGTCCATCTATATATTATGGCACCATTCGGTTACATTTTTTTGCTCGTTTGAGGCGCAGCCTGGAAGCGCCGCATATGCATCTCTGAACTCGTAGCGCACCAGTTCGGTTCCTGCCACCACCAGCGCACGCAGTTCGGCCAGCCCGCCGGCCACCGCCCCGGCCGCCCGTGCCTGGACCAGGACGTTGCCCTGCGCAGTTGCCTCAACGGGTCCGGCGATCACGGGCTTGCCGGTCGCATCAGCGGTTAGTTGGCACAAAAGCCGGTTCTGCGAACCGCCACCCACGATGTGCACCACGCCAGTGCTGCGGCCGGTGAGCCGCTCGGCGTCGGCCAATGTGCGCGCATACCCGGCAGCGAGGCTATCCATAATGCAACGCACGACGGCGGCAGGCCGGTCCGGGAGCACCGCGCCGGTGTTGCGCACGGCTGCGCGGATACGGTCCGGCATGTTGTCAGGGGCCGTAAAGGCAGGATCGTCCGGGTTGATCTGCGGACCTCCGGCAGGGAGCGCAGCAGCTGAGTCAAGCAAAGCCGGGAGCGACTGGCTGAATCCCTGGACAGCCCACGTACGCTGGCATTCGCTCAACAGCCACAGGCCACCCACGTTGCGGAGGTAGCGGATGGTGCCGTCCACGCCGCGTTCGTTGGTGAAGTTGGCCTTGCGGCTCGCTTCGGTGAGCACCGGGGCGTCCAACTCCACGCCCACAAGGGACCAGGTCCCTGAGGAGATGTATGCAAAGTCTTCCTGATCAGCGGGGACGGCGGCGACCGCCGAAGCAGTGTCATGCGACCCAACTGCCACCACTGTAGTGTCCGCAGGCAACCCCGTTTGCTCAAGGACCGCGGGCAGCAGGGTGCCCACGGTTTCACCGGGCTGGACTAGCGGCGGGAAGATGTTCCGGGGCAAGCCGAGAGCATCCAGGAACTCCGTGGCCCACTGGCCCGAAACGGCGTCGAAGAGCCCGGTGGTGGAGGCGTTCGTGGCTTCGGCCCGGCGCTCACCGGTCAGCAGGAAGGCGATCAGGTCCGGGATCAGGAGAGCCTGTACCCCGTCCAGGTTCGGCTCTGCCGCCAGTTGGTACACCGTGTTGAACTGCAAGTACTGCAAGCCAGTAGTGGCATACAACTTCTCCGGCGAAATGACCGCATGGACCCGTTCCACAGTGGCGCGGCTGCGTTCGTCCCGGTAGCTGTATGGTTGCGCGGTGAGCGCGCCGGTTTTGTCCACGAGGCCGTAGTCGACCGCCCACGTATCGATGCCGACGCTGACGATGCGCTCGCCGTTCCCACGTGCCACGGCAGCGGCCGCCGTCAGGCCCTTGAGCACCTCGGCGAACAGGGCGTCGAAGTCCCAGCGGAGGCCGCCGTCGAGCTCTACAACCCCGTTGGGGAAGCGATGAATGGTTTCCAGGGACACCCCGGACTCAGGTGAGACGCGGCCCAGCATGACACGGCCGGAGGAGGCGCCGATGTCGACGGCGGCGAACACTGCGGGAGCGGACACCGCCCCGGCGTATGCCGGGGCGGTGCTCGCGGTGGTTCCGTTGTTCACTGTAAGTCCTAGCGCAGGAATGCTGCCGCAACGCCGGCGTCCACGGGGATATGGAGGCCGGTGGTGTGGGACAGCTCGTTGCTGGTGAGCACGGATGCGGCGTTGGCCACGTGTTCGGGGAGGACTTCGCGCTTCAGGAGCGTGCGCTGGGCGTAGTACTTGCCCAGTTCCTGCTCGTCCACACCGTACACCGCGGCGCGCTTGGCGCCCCAGCCGCCGGCGAAGATGCCGGAGCCGCGGACCACGCCGTCGGGGTTGATGCCGTTGACGCGGACGCCGTATTCGCCCAGTTCGGCGGCGAGGAGGCGGACCTGGTGGGCCTGGTCCGCCTTGGTGGCCGAGTAGGCGATGTTGTTCGGGCCCGCGAACACGGAGTTCTTGGAGGAGATGTAGATGATGTCTCCGCCCAAGCCCTGGTCGATCATGACCTTCGCTGCGGCCTTGGAGACCAAGAACGAACCCTTGGCCATGACGTTGTGCTGCAGGTCCCAGTCCTTCTCCGTGGTTTCGAGCAGCGGCTTGGAGATGGACAGGCCTGCGTTGTTGACCACCAGGTCCAGGCCACCGAAGGCGAGTACGGCTTCCTGGATGGCGGCGGCGATCTGGGCTTCGTCGGTCACGTCGGCCTGGACGCCGATGGCGACGTCGGAACCACCCAGTTCCTCGGCCACCTTTTGCGCGTTCTCAAGGTTGAGGTCGACAATCACTACGCACGCGCCGTCGGACGCCAAACGGGTGGCGATCGCCTTGCCGATGCCCGACGCCGCACCGGTAACCAACGCGATGCGCGTGGCGTGGGACTTGGGCTTGGGCATGCGGGCGAGCTTGGCGTCTTCCAGCGCCCAGTACTCGATGCGGAACTTCTCGGATTCCTCGATCGGGGCGTAGGTGGAGATGGCCTCGGCGCCGCGCATCACGTTGATGGCGTTGAGGTAGAACTCGCCGGCCACGCGTGCGGTCTGCTTGTCCTTGCCGAAGGAGAACATGCCTACGCCGGGAACCAGCACGATGGCCGGGTCCGCGCCGCGGAGTGCAGGGCTGTTCTCGTCAGCATGGCGGTCGTAGTACGCCTGGTAGTCCTCGCGGTAGGCCGCGTGGAGTTCCTTGAGGCGGGCCACGGAGTCTTCGATCGAGGCGTCGGCGGGGAGGTCCAGGACCAGGGGCTTGACCTTGGTCCGCAGGAAGTGGTCCGGGCAGGAAGTGCCCAGCGCGCCGAGCCGCGGGTGCTCTTCCGCGGCAAGGAATTCAAGAACGACGGCGTCATCACTGAAGTGCCCCAGCTGCGGCTTGTCCGTGGAGGCCAGGCCGCGGATCACCGGTGCGAGGGCAGCAGCCTTGGCCTTGCGCTCAGCCTCCGGGAGCGCGCCGTAGCCGGGGAGCTGGGGGCCGAAGGGCTCGGACTTTCCGTTGTCCTTGATGTAGTTCTCGGCCTGGTCAATGATCCAGAGCGAGTTTCTTTCTGCTTCTTCGCTGGTGGCGCCCCACGCGGTGATGCCGTGGCCGCCCAGGATGGTGCCGATGGCCTGGGGGTTGGCTTCCTTGATCGCGGCGATGTCCAAGCCCAGCTGGAAGCCAGGGCGGCGCCAAGGCACCCAAACAACCTTGTCGCCGAAGACCTTGGAGGTCAGTGCCTCGCCGTCCACGGCGGTAGCAATCGCGATGCCGGAATCCGGGTGCAGGTGGTCCACATGGGCGGCGTCCACCAGGCCATGCATGGCGGTATCGATCGACGGCGCTGCGCCGCCCTTGCCGTGCAGGCAGTAATCAAACGCGGCCACCATTTCGTCTTCACGCTCGACGCCGGGGTAAACGGACTTGAGTGCCTGCAGCCGGTCAAGCCGGAGCACAGCAAGGTTCTCAGCCTTCAGGGTGCCGAGGTCGCCACCGGAGCCCTTGACCCACAGGAGCTCAACATCCTGACCCGTCACCGGGTCCTTCTCCATGCCCTTGGCGGAGGTGTTGCCGCCCGCGAAGTTGGTGTTCCGCTTGTCCGCGCCGAGGCGGTTGGAACGGTTGATCAGTTCTTCAACAGTGCTCATCTTTTTAAGCGCCCCATCCGGCTTGCTGGCCGCCTGCGCGGTCCTCGTTGATCTTCTTCTGGTACCCGCTGGCCTTGTAGGCGGCCATCGGGTCGGCGGGCAGGCCGCGGGATTCACGCCACTCGGCCAGGACCGGGCGGACGTCGGTGTAGAAGGCATCGTTGAAGATGCCGTTGGCGGCCAGGACATCGCCGGCGCGCTGGGCTTCGGTCAACGCGGCGGTGTCCACGAGCAGGGCGCGGGCGGTCATTTCCTGGACGTTGAGGACCGATCGGATCTGGCCCGGGATCTTCTCTTCAAGGTTGTGGCACTGGTCCAGCATCAGCGCGACGCCGGAATCCTTTCCGAAACCGCCACCACGGATGACCTCGTGCATGATGCGGAACAACTGGAACGGATCGGCCGCGCCAACAATCAGGTCATCATCGGCGTAGAAGCGGGAGTTGAAGTCGAACGAGCCGAGCTTGCCCAGGCGCAGGAGCTGCATGACGATGAACTCGATGTTGGTACCCGGTGCGTGGTGGCCGGTGTCCAGGCAGACGAACGCCTTCTCGCCCAGGGCAAGGGTCTGCGCGTAGGAAGTACCCCAGTCCGGAACATCGGTGTGATAGAAAGCCGGCTCGAAGAACTTGTACTCCAGGACCAGGCGCTGCTCGTCGCCGAGGCCCGCGTAGATCTCCTGGAGGGACTCTGCCAGGCGGTCCTGGCGGCCGCGGATATCGTCCTGGCCCGGGTAGTTGGTGCCGTCGGCCAGCCAGATCTTCAAGTCCTTGGAACCAGTGGCGTGCATGATCTCGATGCACTCCAAATGGTGATCGATCGCGCGGCGCCGCACGGACTCGTTGGAGGAGGTCAGGGAGCCGAACTTGTACTCGTCATCCTGGAAAGTGTTGGAGTTAATCGTGCCCAACCCAACGCCCAAGCCGGTGGCGTACTCGCGCAGGGCGGCGTAATCATCTACCTTGTCCCACGGAATGTGCAGCGCCACGGTGGGGGCCAGGCCCGTCAGCTCGTGGACCTTGGCGGCGTCGGCGATCTTTTCCTGAACGGTGCGCGGAGTACCCGGAGTGCCGAAGACCTTGAACCGGGTCCCGGAATTTCCGTAGGCCCAGGACGGCACTTCAATGGCCAGTTCCCCTAGACGGCCCAGGGCCGATTCTGTGGTGTTCATGCTTGTTCCTTCTGGTATTCGTGGGCGGAGTCTTTATCTATGTGTGAGGCGCTGGTGGCATCTGTGACGACGCCCGCCGCGGCAAGCTGGTCTTCAAGGTTGAAGACTTCCTCGATGACCTCGAAGCCCTGGTCCGGAGGGACGTCGCTGTCTGCGAAGAGGGTGGCCATCTCGGCTTGCCAGCGGGCATTGACCTCAGTCACGGCCATGCGGGCCTGGGCTGCCTCGTAGTCTTCGCATTCCAGGTAGCCGATCAATTGGCCGTCCGGAGCAAGGAAGAGTGAGTAGTTGTTCCACCCTGCGTTTTTTAGTGCGGACAGCATCTCCGGCCATACGGCGGCGTGGCGCTGCTTGTACTCGGCCATCAGTTCCGGCTGGACTGAAGAGCGGAAACAAACCCTCATGTGCGGATCTCCAGGGTCGCTCGTCTTTGAATCGTTTCATTTGTTACGATTCAAATTACCCTCGTAAACGGGAGGGTGTCAAGGCGTTTCCAACACATTGACGTCAGCCAGCGGAGATCGGAAAGCATGTCCCAGACAGCCAGCATCAAAGACGTTGCAACCCACGCCCAGGTAGCAGTGGGAACTGTTTCCAATGTGCTGAACTATCCGGATCGGGTTTCGCAGAGGACCAAGGAACGTGTCCTGAAATCCATCGCTGAACTTGGCTTTGTCCGCAACGACGCCGCCCGCCAGCTCCGCGCCGGCCAAAGCAGGACCATCGGCTTGATCGTGCTCGACGTTGGAAACCCTTTCTTCTCTTCCGTGGCCCGTGCGGCGGAAGATGCGGCGGCGACTTTGGGCAGTGTCGTCCTGGTGGGGGATAGCGGCCAGGATGCTTCGCGCGAAGCCCACTACATGGATCTGTTCCAAGAACAGCGCGTCCAAGGCCTGCTGATTTCGCCGGTCGGTGACGTGGGTCAGCGGATCGATACCCTGCGCGAACGAGGAGTCCCAACAGTCCTGGTGGATGAACTCGCAGACACCGATCGTTGCAGCTCGGTCTCCGTGGATGACGAGGAAGGCGGCTACTTGGCCGCCAAGCACCTGCTGGACCTGGGCCGCCGTCGTCTGGCTTTTGTTGGCACGCCCTCCATCCGCCAGGTGGCCAGCCGACTCAAGGGCGCGCAGCGCGCTGTCAGTGAAGTATCGGATGCCACCATCGAGGTGCTCGACTCAGAGGGGCAGACCGTCCTGACCGGCCGCAAAGTGGGCAACAGCTTGGTGGAACGCTCCCCGGAAGAGCGGCCCGAAGCCGTCTTCTGCTCCAACGACCTCCTGGCCCTCGGAGTCATGCAATCCCTGACGATGCTGCGAACCGTTCGTATTCCGGAGGACATCGCTCTCATTGGGTACGACGACATCGATTTCGCCATCTCCGCAGTGGTGCCGCTGTCGTCCATCAGACAGCCCACCGAGGCGCTCGGCCGGACGGCGATTGAGTTGCTCGCGGAGGAGCAAGAGAGTGGCGGAACCAAACACCGGTCCGTGGTGTTCACCCCCGAGCTGGTGGTCCGCCAAAGCACCGCCGGCGCACCCAACTGAGCGCGCACCCAACTGAGTAACAGCACGTGTCCCAATGGCCGCCCATAGCGACATGTGCTGTTACTCAGTTGGGATAACTACAGGGCGTAGATGCTCCAGGACGCCGTGTGTTGGGTGCCGGGTTCCAGCCGGATCAGGTCCGTGCCGCTGTTGAAGGCATCCGGCGGGCACGTCATGGGCTCCACAGCCAGTCCGATTCGGCCCGGGACGGGTGCCGGCTTGTCAGCCGTATGGATCTGCAGCCATGGGCAGCTTTCGTCCCAGGACATTCCGACGCCGGTGCCCGCCGGGTCGCGTAGCGACAGCCGCGCCAGCCCGCCGTCGAACGCTATTCCTGTGAAGGCATGGTCGATTTCCGTGCTGCCAATGGCCCGCGGGGAACGGAAGTCGAACTCGTGACCTTCCACGCCCACGACACCCAGGGGCAGCAGCCGGTCCGGCGTGACCTCCAGGAAAGAGTCGGCGGCAAACTCGAGAACCCACTCGTCCAGCGGTGATGTGCCGGCCACAAGGTAAGGGTGCGGGCACACGCCGTAAGGGGCGACGACGTCCGCCGCATTCACTGCTGTAACGGACGTATGAAGTCCAGCATCGTCCAGCATGAAGCGGGCCGAAAGCTCCAGCACGAACGGGTATCCCGGCGTGGGACCTACCGTACACGTCAAAGTGAGCGACCCGGCGTCGGACTCTTTCAGGGCCCAATCGAGCGGGAACGCAAGCCCGTGCAGCGCAGTAGCCCGCTCCGGTTCGTTGATCGGAAGCTGGTGCTCGACGCCGTCCAAGCTGTACGCGCCGTCCGCGATCCTGTTGGGCCACGGCGCGGCAATAACGCCACGGTAGTCCGGGATCGGACCGCCCTCCGGAAACGGGACAATGAGGTCCCGGCCTTCAAACTGCAGGACGCGCAGCGCAGCCGCGCGGGCGGTAACTACTGCCGTGTAGCCGCCCGCGCTCAGCGTGAATTCGATGCTCACAGGCCGCCGGCCAGCTTGTAGTACGCGGCGTTCCAGTTGAGTTCTTTCTTGAACTGTTTGATGGTGGTGCCTTCGTCGATAGTGAGGAGTTCGGTCTTGGCGATTTCGGCGAAGTCCTCGAATACGTCCAGGCCCACCTGCGTGGACAATACCGTGTGGTGCGCGGCGCCGGCGGTGAGCCACGCTGCGGCCGAGGTAGCGAAGTTGGGCTTTGGCTCCCAGAGTGCGCGGGCTACGGGCAGGTTGGGGAGTGGCTGGTCGAGATCGACGACGTCCACCACGTTGGCCACCAAGCGGAACCGATCACGCATATCGGACAACGCCACGACGATGCCGGGGCCGGCGTCGGTGTCGAACACCATGCGGACAGGGTCTTCCTTGCCGCCGATGCCCAGCGGGTGGATCTCAACACGCGGCTTTTTGGCGGTGAGCGACGGGCAGACCTCCAGCATGTGCGCGCCCAGGATCTTCTCGGAGCCGGGCTCAAGGTGGTACGTGTAGTCCTCCATGAGTGACGCGCCACCGGGCAGGTCGCCGCCCATCACCTTGGCGGCGCGGACCAGGATCGCGGTCTTCCAGTCGCCCTCGGCGCCGAAGCCGTAACCGTCGGCCATGAGGCGCTGGACGGCCATTCCCGGCAGTTGACGCAGCGCCCCCAAATCCTCGAAAGAGGTGGTGAAGGCTGCGGAGCCGTTGGCTTCCAGGAAGCTGCGGAGACCCAGCTCGATCCTGGCGCTGTAACGCAGCGACTCGTGACGGTCGCCGCCTGCTTTGAGTTCGTCAACCACGTCGTAAAGGCGCTCGTACTCTGCAACCAAAGCGTCGACGTCGGACTCTGCTGCGCCGTGGACGGCGTCGGCGAGCTCGTTGACGGACCACGTGTTCACGGAGACGCCGAAGCGGAGCTCGGCTTCGGTCTTGTCGCCTTCGGTGACGGCGACGTTGCGCATGTTGTCGCCGAAGCGGGTCAACTTCAGCGTGCGGACGGCGGCCCATCCGGCCGAGGCGCGCTGCCACGCACCAACCTGTCGGGCAACCTCAGGGTTGCTGACATGCCCGACGACGGTCTTCCGCGGCACGCCGAGGCGCGACTGGATATATCCGAACTCGCGGTCGCCGTGGGCTGCCTGATTGAGGTTCATGAAGTCGAAATCGATGTCAGCCCAGGGAAGGTCCCGGTTAGCCTGCGTGTGCAAGTGAAGCAGGGGCTTGCGGAGGGCGTCCAGGCCTTGGATCCACATCTTGGCGGGGCTGAACGTGTGCATCCAGGCGGTCACGCCGATCACGGAATCGTCGGAATTGGCTTCCAGCGCGGTGCGACGGATGGCGTCGGAATCGGTGAGGACGGGCTTCCACACGAGCTTGACCGGAACGTTGCTGTTGGCATTGAGGACGTTGGCAATCTCCTGCGACTGCGCTGCGACCTGCTTGAGGACGTCCTCGCCGTAGAGGTGCTGGCTGCCCGTGAGGAACCAGACCTCGTACTGGTCGAGGGAAGTGTTGTTAGCGGAAGTATTGACGGCGGTAGGCATGGGGTGCTCCTGGAGTGTGGTGGTCCGAATGGTTTAGCGGCGGCGCTTTAGCGGCCGTAAACGTTCTGGTATCGGTCGTAGAGGGACTCAATCTTGGCTTGGTCGATGGGCAGCGGCTCGCCGAGTTGGCGGGAAATGTGGACTGTCCTGGCCACTTCCTCGCACATGACCGCAGCCTTGACGGCGTCGCGGGCGGATTTGCCGATGGTGAAGGGGCCATGGTTCTGCATGAGCACCGCGGGAGAGTTGGAGTTTTTGAGCGTCTCCACGATGCCCTGCCCGATGGAATCGTCGCCGATCAACGCGAACGGTCCCACCGGAATGGGCCCCCCGAATTCGTCGCCCATCATGGTCAGCACGCAGGGGATTTCCTCGCCGCGGGCAGCCCAGGCCGTTGCGTAGGTGGAGTGCGTGTGGACCACGCCACCCACCTCCGGCATGTGGCGGTAGACGTACGCGTGCGCGGCGGTATCCGATGACGGGGAGAGGTCCGGGTTGCCCCAGTCCACGGTCCCGGCGCTTCCGGTGTTGATGCCCCTCACAGGTGTGCCGTAGAGGTCGGTGACCACCATCAGCTCGGGCGTGAGGTTGTCATAGGAGACGCCCGATGGCTTGATGACCATGAGGTCATGTCCCGGGATCCGACCCGAAACGTTGCCGGCGGTCCAAACCACAAGTTCGTACCGGGTCAGTTCGGCGTGCAACTCGCAGACTTCCTTGCGGACCTTCGCGATTGTTTCCAGAAGGGTGCTCATGCTGTGGCTCCTTCCAAGGTGCCGGACTGGGTGGCCGAGCTCTGTTGTCCTGAACCTTGTTGTCCTGAACCCTGGATCGCGGCGCGCTGGATGGCCTTAAGGCGCTGCATGACGTTGTTGGTGCCGCGGCCGAAGTAGTCGTGCAGAGCTTTGTATTCCTGGAAGAGGACCTCGTAGGCGGCCACGTTTTCGGGAATGGGAGTGTAAACGGCGCCGGGTGCAGCTGCCATGGCGGCGGCTGCTTCACGAATGTCCTTGTACCTCCCGGCAGCAACAGCGGCATGGATTGCCGAGCCCAGGGCAGGACCCTGCTCAGATCCGATGGCGGAGAGCTGCAGGCCAGTGATGTCAGCGTAGACCTGCATCAGGAACTTGTTCTTCAGGAGACCACCGGCCACGATGAATTCCTTGACGGGAACACCCGAATCGCGGAACGCATCCACGATGGTGCGGGTTCCGAAAGCCGTGGCTTCCAGCAGAGCCCGGTATGTGTCCTCGGGTTTGGTGGCCAAGGTCTGGCCCACCACCACGCCGGAAAGTTCGTGGTCAACCAGCACTGAACGGTTGCCGGAGTGCCAGTCCAAGGCGATCAGTCCGTGCTCTCCGATGGCCTGCTTTTCTGCGAGTCCGGTGAGGTATTCGTGGATGCCCAGGCCTTGATCTTTGGCGGCCTGGTGGTATTCCGGCGGGACCCCGTTCTTAGTGAACCAACCGAAAATGTCGCCAACTCCGGACTGGCCTGCTTCGTAGCCCCACAAGCCGTCCACGATGCCGCCGTCGACGACTCCGCACATGCCGGGGACTTCGCGGAGAACGTCCCCGTTCATTACGTGGCAGGTGGAAGTGCCCATGATCGCTACGAGCTGTCCTGGTTCAACAGCGTTCGCGGCCGGCGCGCTGACGTGGGCGTCCACGTTGCCTACTGCCACGGCGATTCCCGCCGGAAGCCCGGTCCAAGCCGCGGCTTCTTCGGTGAGGTAACCGGCGGCGTCGCCCAAGCGGCCGATCGTGTGTTCGAGTTTGCTGCTGACAAAGTCCTTGAAAGCAGGATTGAGGGCAGCCAGGAAGTCCTCGGACGGGTACTTTCCATCCTGGTAAATGCCCTTGTAGCCAGCCGTGCAGGCGTTGCGGACGTAGCTGCCGCAAAGCTGCCAAACAATCCAGTCCGCGGCCTCAACCCAGTGATCCATGGCGCCGTAGACTTCGGGATCTTCCTCGAGGAGCTGCAGCCCTTTGGCGAATTCCCATTCGGAGGAGATCAGGCCGCCATAGCGGGGAAGCCAGGACTCGCTGCGTTCTTCAGCGAGCTGGTTGATGCGGTCCGCCTGCGGCTGGGCCGCGTGGTGGCGCCACAGTTTGACGAACGCGTGCGGCCGGTCGGCGAAGCGTTCCAGTTCGTTCAGCGGCGTGCCGTCCGCCGTCGTCGGAACCATGGTGCACGCGGTGAAGTCGGTGGCGATGCCCACCACGTTTGCCGGGTTGATTCCGGCATCGGCGACGGCGGCCGGTACCGCTTTGCGCAGGACGTCGCGATAGTCGTTGGGCACCTGGAGGGCCCAGTCGGCCGGGAGGCGCTGGCCGGTACCCGGGAGTTTTTCCGTCACGACGGCGTGCGGATACTCGAACACGCCGCTGCCGAGTTCGGCTCCGTCCGAAACGCGCACGACGACGGCGCGGCCGGACAAAGTGCCATAGTCCACGCCGACAACGAACTGCTCGTCCAGCGGGAGATTTTCAAAGGTATTCATGGGGTCTCCATCCGGCTGGCCAAGGCCTCATTGCCGGGGGTCGGGGTGGAAAAATGAAGAAGGTCTGATGCAATTGTTAGCGCTCACAACTTTGATGTCAAGAGGGGACCATGTGGAACAGGTGCTCATGGCGGGGGTCAGGCGAAGGCGCACCCAAGTAGGTAGCAGCAGACGTCGTTTTGAGCGCTCAGAACGACGTCTGCTGCTACCTACTTGGAGGCGCGAGCCGTGGTGGAGCGGACTACCAGCCGGGGCGCCACCGTGGCAGGCGTGCCGGTGGTGCCGCTCTCCAACCGGTCCAGTAGCAAGGCGATGCAGCGCTGGCCTAGCTCCTCGAAGTCCTGGGCCACCGTTGTCAACGGCGGTATGAAGTGTGCCGACTCCGGTTGGTCGTCGAAGCCCACCACGCTGATGTCCTCCGGTACCTGGACGCCGAGTTCATGGAACGCTCGGAGAACGCCGAGGGCCATTTGGTCATTTGCGACAAAGAGGGCCGATACGGAGCGGTCGGCGGCGATTTTCAAGCCTTCGCGGTACCCGCATTCGGCGCTCCAGTCGCCCTCGATGAGCGTCACGGGTTCAATCCCGGCCTCTGTTAGGGCATCCCGCCAACCCTCGATACGGGCAGCGGCGTCAATCCAATCGGAGGGCCCGGATAAATGTCCGATCCGTTGGTGCCCCAGTTCCAAGAGATGCTCGACGGCGAGACGCGCGCCTTGCCGCTGGTCCACAGTGGCACCCGTGAGGTGTTCGTCGCCGATGGATCCCACAGCAACCATGGGGACTTGGGCGGTGATGTCTTTGAGGACATCAAAGGTCCCCGGGTGGGGCACCGTTACTACGACGCCGTCGACGCCTTGGTCCATGAAGTGCGCCATGGCGTCCTTAATGGTCTCCGGCGTCACTTCGCGCAGGGCTGCGACGCTGACGAAATAGCCCGCCTCCCTCGCCGCCTGCTGGACTCCGAGGAGCGTGTGCGATGGCCCGTACTGCGCCATTTCGCTGCCGAGTACGCCAATGGTCTGGGATCGCCGTGTTACCAGGCTTCGTGCGGCGGTGTTCCGACGGTACCCCAGCTCTATGATGGCCTGCTCCACGCGCTCGCGGGTCTTGGAGCTCACATTGGGGTGGTTGTTCAACACCCGGGAGACGGTCTGGTGGGAGACACCTGCCACTCGGGCAACATCCTCCATGACGGGAGGTCGGGGCGGTGCGGTTTCTTCAGTGCTCACCCTGTCACGATAGAGCACCCGCGACGTCGATCAGCCTTTGGCCACCTTGGCAGCGTAATGGCGGTACCTCGTCAGGAATTCGGGACTCTCGACGATATTTCCGCGAATAACCTCTGTTCCCTCGAGTGGCCATTCCGGCAAGCTCCCTGTCAGAACGCCTGCAGCTTGCCGGGCCGCGCCGTCTGCCACGTATTCTCCTGGTTCGGGGACGAACACCGGCACACCGAAGGCTGCAGCCGCGATCTGCTGGACCGCAATAGATTGCGCACCCCCACCCACCAGGATGATGCGCTGGGCGGAGACCCCCTGTTCCTGCAAGGCGGCCAGCCCGTCGGCCAGCGAACACAACACACCCTCTACAGCGGCCCGTGCCATGTTGGCGGGAGTGTAATTGGAAACGGTGATGCCGTGGAGGGAGCCGTTGGCTTCCGGCAAATTAGGGGTTCGTTCGCCCTCGAAATATGGGACGAGGGTCAGCCCTTCGGCGCCCTCCGGAGCAGAGAGCGCCAAGTCGCCGAGCTCAGGCAGGGTGATGCCCAGTAGTGCAGCTGTGGCATCGAAGATTCTCGTCGCATTGAGCGTGCAGGCCAACGGCAGATAGTTGCCGGTAGCGTCCGCGAAGCCCGCCACGAGCCCGCTAGCATCAAGCGCCGGGACATCTGAAACCGCGAAGACTGTCCCCGACGTTCCGATCGAAATCACTACGTCCCCGACGGCCGCACTCACGCCCAGACCTGCTGCCGCATTGTCGCCTGCGCCGGGCCCGATCAGTGCCCCGCCAGGTGTCTTTCCCGCAGTTTCCAATGGCCCGGCCACAACGGGCAGGACGGGAACGTGGCCGAGCGTGTTGTTGAGGACTTCTGGAAGGTATTCGCCGCTGCTGGCAGAGTAGTAGCCCGTGCCGGAAGCATCCGAACGGTCTGTGCGGAGGAGATCCAGGGTGGCCGGCCCACTTCCGGGCCCGTGTCCGGCCAACCGCCAGGACAGCCAATCGTGGGGTAGGCAAACCGCCGCTGTCCGTTGGGCGTTAGCGGGTTCGTTTCGGGCCAACCATCGAAGCTTGGTGGCCGTCAACGATGCCACCGGGACGGTTCCGGTGTGCGATGCCCAGTAGGACGCGCCAGCCGTGGCATCGCCATCGCCGGCGTCAAGGATCAGCGCTTCCGCGTCCGGGGCCGAGCGGGTGTCATTCCACAACAAAGCGGGTCGGACAACGTCTCCGGACTCATCGAGGCACACCATGCCGTGTTGCTGACCGCCAACAGACACGGCGTCGACGTCATCCAAACCGCCTGCCTGTGCGATTGCTTCCTGGAGGGCTGACCACCAATGGTCCGGGTGAACTTCGGTGCCCTCCGGGTGGGAGGCCCGCCCTTGACGCACCAGGGCGCCAGTGGCTGAATCCCGGATGACCACTTTGCAGGACTGGGTGGAGCTGTCGATCCCGGCTACGAGAGGCATGCGCTCATTCCTTAAGGGGACCGCCGCCGGGCGTCAAGGAACCCTGTCAGGAGAGACCTTGGGGAGCCCGGCGGCGGGATGACGGTGGGTGGGAGTGACCTAGCGAGCGCCGAGCAGGTGCTCGATGGCCAGCTGGTTGAGGCGGACGAAGGCGAATGAGCGCTCGGCGGCCTTATCGGCGTCGAACGTGTCGAACGCGCTGGCGTCAGCCAGCAGGTCTGCGGTGGTCTCGCCAGCGTTCAGCGTCGGCTCGCCCAATTCGAAGACGCCTGACGTGGTGAGTGCTTCCTGGACGTCCGGGTCTGCGCGGAAGGCCAGGGCGCGTTCCTTCAGCAGGAGGTACATGGACATGTTGGACTTGGCTGATTCCCAGACGCCGTCGTAACCATCGGTACGGGACGGCTTGTAGTCGAAGTGGCGCGGACCGTCGTACTTCGGACCGCCGTTGGGGAAGCCGTTCTCCAGAAGGTCCACGGTGAAGAAAGCGCTGGTGAGGTCGCCGTGGCCGAAGACAAGGTCCTGATCGTACTTAATGCCGCGCTGGCCGTTGAGATCGATGTGGAAGAGCTTGCCCGCCCACAGGGCCTGGGCGATGCCGTGCGTGAAGTTCAGGCCGGCCATCTGCTCGTGGCCCGTTTCCGGGTTAAGTCCTACGATGTCGCCGTGTTCCAGCTGCGCGATGAACGCCAGGCCGTGGCCGACGGTGGGCAGGAAGATGTCGCCGCGGGGTTCGTTTGGCTTGGGCTCCAAGGCAATCCGAAGGCCGTAACCCTTCTCCTTGATATACCCGGCTGCTGTGTCCACGCCTTCCTTCATGCGATCCAGTGCTGCGGAAAGGTCCTTGGAACCGTCATATTCGCTGCCTTCGCGGCCGCCCCACATTACGAAGGTCTCGGCACCCAGTTCCGCAGCAAGGTCAATGTTCCGGAGGATCTTGCTCAATGCAAAGCGGCGGATGGACCGGTCGTTCGAGGTGAACCCGCCATCCTTGAACACCGGGTGGCTGAACAGGTTGGTGGTGACCATAGGAGTTTTCAGGCCGGTCTCTGCCAAGGCTGCCTTGAAGTTCTTCAGGATCAGGTCCCGCTCGGACGCCGTGGCATCAAAGGGAATCAAGTCATTGTCGTGGAACGTGATGCCATAGGCGCCAAGCTCGCTGAGCTTGTGAACAGCTTCCACCGGATCCAGGGCGGGGCGGGTGGCGACGCCGAACGGATCGGCGCCGGTCCATCCGACGGTCCAAAGGCCAAAGGTGAAGCGGTCCTGCGGGGTGGGCTGCGGGCTCATTTTGCTCCTTTGCAAAGCACTGGGGGAAGAACTGGAAGAAAAGCACTCCAATTAGTTTTCAATCTGAACTATATGGTGGATGATGGATCATGGTCAATGGAAGCCGGCAAAAATTTCTTCGAATCTGCAAGGAGGTCCCGCGCCAGTGAATGAGCAGACCGCACCCGGACGCGTAGGTGACGTCCGCCGTCGAAATCTTTCATTGGTGATGGACTCCATTGCCCGAACCGGAGAAGGCAAGCCCAGCCGCGCGCAGTTGGCCGCGGGAACCGGACTGACCAAAGCGGCGGTTTCCAGTCTGGTCGCCGACCTCGTTGAGTCCGGGCTGGTCTCGGAAGTGGGCCTTTACCGGGACGGGGAGCGGGGACGGCCCGGCCAAGGCTTGGAACTCAGCGCCCGGCGTGGCGTAGTGGGCATGGAGATCAACGTGGACTACTTGGCCGTGGGCCTCGTGGACCTGGGAGGAAACCTCCGATTCCACTCGACTGTTGAATCGCGAAACCGGGGCCTGGCGCCTGAAAAGGTCATGGAACGCCTGGGTGGCCTGGCCGACGAAGCAATAGCCGCCGCGGCCGCTGCGGACATCTCGATCCTCGGTGGCGGGCTGGCGGTTCCGGGTTTGGTGGATGAGCAGCGAAACCTTGTGTTGTCCGCTCCAAACCTGCACTGGGAGCACGAAGCACTGAATCCGCAGGACCTGCTGGAAGGCGCACCGCTTGGCGTCAGGTTGTCCAACGAGGCCAACAGTGCAGCACTCGGAGAGCTTTGGTATGGCGCAGGTCGGCCGGACTTCCTCTATGTTTCAGGGGAAGTGGGTGTTGGCGGGGGAGTCATCATTGGCTCGGAACTTTACACCGGACCTGGCGGATCAGCCGGCGAACTTGGCCACATCGTCGTCCACCCTGACGGGCCTGCTTGTTCCTGCGGTGGGGCGGGGTGCTTGGAAACCTTTGCCGGCCAGGAAGCCATTTTCGAGGCGGCCGGTATCCCCGAAGGATCGCTGGGTGGGCGTACGGAATTGCTGCTTGCGGCCTTGGCTGCCCGGGAGCCGCGGGCCACGCGGGCAGTTCACGACGCCGGGAGGTACTTGGGCGTCGCGCTCGCCTCGTCTGCCCGGCTGATGGATATTGAAGCCGTAGTCCTCGGCGGGCACTTTGCCGTGCTTGCGGAATGGCTCAGGCCGGCGCTGCTCAGCAGTTTGGAGCGCTACGCGCCCGGTCTGCTGGATCCGGGCAACCTGACAGTGTCTACCCTTGAACATTCCGGAACGCTCCTTGGCGCTGCCGGCCAAGTGATCCGCTCAGTGATTGAGTCGCCGTTCGAGTTCCTGCTGGCGAGCAAGCTGGCTTAGCTGTCCGGTGGGTTCCGCGATGATCTTCCGGGGCCAAAGGTCCTGATCGTCGGGGATTAACCGGCGTGGGTTCTTCCGAATGAATCATCAGCATGCTTACTATTGATGGGTCAGTTGTTCGCGCAAAATACCCAAACGGACGAGTGCCCCATGACTACACAAGACTCAGCCCACACCAGCACAGCCAAAGCGCAGAGTGCTCCCTCCCCCAAGGACTCACGCAAGCCGGACAGTCCCAATGACTTGGTGAAGCCCACGTGGATGTACGTTGCCAAGCGGACGTTGCGGGAGTTCACCAAGGATCAGTGTCCGGATGCGGCGGCAGGTCTGACCTACTACGCTGTCCTCTCGCTGTTTCCCGCGCTCCTGGCCTTGGTTTCGCTGATTGGCATCTTTGGCGACGCCGGACGCACAACGTCGGCTCTGCTGGACATTGTCCAACAGTTCGCGCCGGGGCCGGGCGTTGACGCCATGCGCCAGCCGATCGAGGAACTCACGCAGTCCAACACGGCAGGGCTGGCGTTGGTTTTCGGTATTTTGGTAGCGCTTTGGTCGGCCTCCGGCTACACCACAGCTTTCAGCCGGGCCATGAACCGGGTGTATGAAGTGGACGAGGGCCGCGGATTCGTCAAACTGCGCGGCACGATGCTCGCCGTCACTATCGTTGCCGTCGTCGGTGCAGCCATCGCCGCAGCCATGCTGGTCCTCAGCGGCCCCGTGGCCGAGGCTATCGGAGGCGCTATCGGATTGTCGGAGACCGCCCTCACCGTTTGGAACATCGCCAAGTGGCCGGTCCTCATCATCATCGTGGTCGCAATCATCGCTGTGCTCTACTACTTCACCCCCAACGTGAAGCAGCCCAAGTTCCGTTGGATGAGCATGGGTTCCCTCATTGCTCTGCTGATTTTCGCCCTGGCATCGCTGGGCTTCGGCTTCTATGTTGCCAACTTCAGCAACTACAACAAGACGTACGGCGCCCTGGCAGGGGTCATCATCATGCTGCTGTGGCTCTGGATCCTGAACATGTCCCTACTGTTCGGTGCAGAGTTCGACGCCGAGATGGAACGCGGACGCCAACTGCAGGGTGGCATTGAGGCCGAAGAAAGCATCCAGCTTCCGCCGCGCGATACCAAGAAGAGCGACAAGATGCAGGAGAAGGAAGAAGAAGTAGTTCGCCGCGGTGAGGAACTTCGCGAAACCCACGGGAAGGAAACCCCAGGGAACGACGACCCCGGGAACCATTCCCGCGATGAAGATTCCCGAAAGAACAGGTAGCGGCAATGGAGGATCTGGCCATGGCGCCCGGTGCAAGGAGCAAGAAGCTCAAGGCCATAAAGAACGGCGACAGCGTCCGGATCAGTGGTGAGGTTTTCCAAGTCAACTCCGTCGAACCCCAAGACGGCTCGCGGAACATCAGCTTGGAATTGGAAGGGCCCGACGGCGGGTTGGTCACCTTTATCGGCCTGCCGAAGGCCAAAGTGCAGCTCGCGGCGCGAGCTTCCTGAATCCGGGCCAATGGCGGGTTGAAGGCTCAGGCTTCGGCGGGAAAGCCTTGATCTGCGTCATCCCACCAGCCCTCCCAGGCGCTTGAGGTCAGGCGCTTCGTGGCAATGGCGGGGGAGTGCTCGGGGCTGGATTCGCCGGACGGGCCGCTGTGGCTGCCGCTGGCGTCGAGGAAAAAATTCAGGGTCTTCAAGAGCATCATGGTGGTGTCCTTTCAGTGGTTTCGTGGACGTCTTTGTCCAGGTAAAACCAGCGTAGGTGGCCATTGTTTCCTCTCGTCGACGCAATGTTTCAGCTGTGTACCACTTATCTCACCTGCCTACTCCAAGACTTATAGCGGACACAAATAGGGGTGTGCCATCACCACCTTCTTTGGACCCGGAACTGCCGCGACACACCCGCAATGGGGCGTGTCCGGGCAGTCTAAGAATCAAAGTGGGTGGTGGCCGCACCTTCGCCGTGATAGCTGTGGCCCGGAGGGAGATGGGTGGCGCAAAAAAGCGGGCCCCCGCCGTGACCTTGGCAGGAACCCGCTGGTTTTTGGAGTGATCCTCCCGCGGAGCTTAGGGCATCCGCGGGAGGATCACGTGTTTACGCGTACGGGAGGACGAGCTCCGCGTAGCGCTGTTTCATGGTTTCCAGGACGGTATCGCCATCAGCGTCCCAGATTTCCTGGTTGAAGATTTCAACTTCGATGTCGCCCGTGTATCCGGCGTCCCTGACCCAGGTGCCGATGGTCGCGAAGTCGATGACGCCGTCGCCCATCATGCCGCGGGACAACAGCGCGTCCGCAGCGATCGGCAGGTTGAAGTCGCACACCTGGTAGGAGGCGATGCGGTTTTCGCGGCCGGCACGTTCAATCTGAGCCTTCAGCTCCGGATCCCACCAGACGTGGAAGGTGTCGACGGCGACGCCCACCGCCTTCGCGTCGTACGGCGCGGCGAGATCGAGGGCCTGGCCAAGGGTGGAGATGAGCGCGCGATCTGCGGCGTACATCGGGTGCAGGGGTTCCAGCACCAGCCGTACACCGTTCTCGGAAGCGAACGGGACTAGTTCCTCCAGGCGGTCGGCGACGCGCTGGCGTGCAGCGACGACGTCCCTCTCACCCGGAGCGAGCCCACCAACCACCAGGAACAGCTCCTGGGTGTCCAGCGCTACTGCTTCGCGGACGGCCTCGAAGTTGTCGGCCAGTGCTGCGGCCTGCCCTTCAGCGTCGGCCGCGGTGAGAAAGCCGCCGCGGCACAGCGAGGAGACCCGGAGGCCTGCGTCCTTGATGAGCTTGGCTGCCTTATCCAGCCCGGCCTCGGCCACCCGGTCACGCCACGGTCCGATCGCGGGGATGCCGGCGCGGGCGCATCCATCCACAGCCGCAGCAAGCGTCCACTTCTTGGTGGTGGCGCTGTTCAGCGACAGGCGGGAGAAGTCCGCGCTCATGCGCCCACCCCGTTGATCCGCAGGAAGTCAGACATCCGGAACGCTGCCAGTGACGGATCCTTCAGCAGGCCGGCTTGGTCGGCCAGTTCGAAGGTCTTGGCCAAGTGCAGCACCGAACGGCCGGAGTGCAGGCCGCCCACCATCTGGAAACCGGGCTGCTTGCCATTGAGCCAGGACATGAAGGCGATACCGGTCTTGTAGTAGAAAGTGGGTGCACTGAAGATGTGCTTTCCGAGCTCACGGGTGGAGTCCAGGATCGCGCGCCCTTCGCTGCCTTGACCGGCGTCGTACTTCTGCAACGCCACCGAAGCGGCAGGGTAGATGGCGGCGAAGATGCCCAGCAGGGCGTCCGAGTGGTGGGTCTCGTCGCCGTCGATAAGTTCCGGATAGTTGAAGTCGTCGCCCGTGTAGAGGCGGACTTCTTCCGGAAGTGCGGCGCGGAGAGCCACCTCGTGCGAGGCGTCCAGCAGCGAAACCTTCACCCCATCAACCTTGTCCGCGTGCTCGCGGATCAGGCTGAGGAACGTTTCGGTGGCAACGGAGACGTCGTCGGAACCCCAGTATCCGGCCAGTGCGGGGTCGAACATGGTGCCGAGCCAGTGCAGGATGACGGGCTGATCCACTTCCTGCAGGAGTGTCGAGTAGACGTGCAGGTAGTCGTCGGCGCCGCTTGCAACCTTGGCCAAGGCACGGGACGCCATGAGGATGACCTTGGGGCCGGCCTCACTGACGACGGCGATCTGCTCACGGTAGGCGTCGATGACGGCCTGGATACCAGCTGCACCCTCGGGAAGCGTGGCGATGTCCAGCTGATCGGTGCCCGCGCCGCATGAGACGAGATCGCGGACGGACTTGCCGGAAATGGCGGCGTCGCCTGCCGCAACAACGGATGCGGCTTCTGCGCCGGTGCGCTTGATGAGCTGCTGGGTGGCTGCCCAGTCCAAGCCCATGCCGCGCTGCGCGGTGTCCATGGCGTCGGCGACACCCAGGCCGTAGGACCACAACTCGTGCCGGTAAGCGAGGGTGGCGTCCCAGTCGAGCTGCGCAGGTGCGCCGGGAGTGTTGTCAGCGGCGACCTCGGGGATGACGTGGGCTGCTGCATAGGCGCGGCGGGCCGTCAAAGGAGCAGTCGGCTTGGCCCACGATGTGGCTGCCTGAAGGCGGTACTCGCGGGTGCCGCCGTCGTTGGTGGGGAGAATCAGTGACGTCATTAGAGCGTGATCTCCGGGATGTCGATGGTGCGGCGCTCAGCGGAGGACTGCAGGCCGAGCTCGGCCAGCTGGACGCCGCGTGCTGCGGAAAGCAGCCCGAAGCGGTGCTCGCGGCCGGCCACGACGTCGCGCAGGAATTCTTCCCACTGCAGTTTGAAGCCGTTGTCCAGTTCAGCGTTGGCCGGGACTTCCTGCCACTGGCTGCGGAAGGATTCGGTGACGGGCAGGTCCGGGTTCCAGACGGGCTTGGGGGTGTGGGCGCGCTGCTGCGCAACGCACTTGTTCAAACCGGCGACGGCGGAACCGTGCGTGCCGTCGATCTGGAACTCAACCAGTTCGTCGCGGTAGACGCGGACGGCCCAGGAGGAGTTGATCTGGCCGATGACGTCGTCGCCCCCCGGGGTTTCGAGTTCGAAGATGCCGTAGGAGGCGTCGTCAGCGGTGGCCTTGTATTCCTTTCCGGCTTCGTCCCAACGTGCGGGGATGTGCGTGGCAGTCTTGGCGTTGACGCTCTTGACCTTGCCGATGATCCCTTCAAGGACGTAGTTCCAGTGGCAGAACATGTCCGTGGTCATTCCGCCGCCGTCTTCCTTGCGGTAGTTCCAGGACGGGCGCTGCGCAGCCTGGACGTCACCTTCGAAGACCCAATAGCCGAATTCGCCACGGATGGAGAGGATGCGGCCGAAGAAGCCTTCGTCCACCAGGCGGCGGAGCTTGACCAGGCCGGGAAGGTACAGCTTGTCGTGCACGACGCCAGCAGTTACGCCGGCTTCCTTGCCGATCTGTGCCAGCTCGATGGCTTCTTCAAGGGTCTCTGCCGTGGGCTTCTCGGTGAAGATGTGCTTGCCGGCGCGCATGGCCTTCTTCAGGGTGGCGGCGCGGAGGCTGGTCATGGAGGCGTCAAAGACGATGTCCACGGTGGGATCGGCGATGACGGCGTCGAGATCCGTGGTCCATTCGGAAACCTTGTGGAGTTCGGCTAGTTCGCGGATCTTGGCTTCATTGCGGCCAACGAGGATCGGCTCGACCTGAACCTTGGTGCCGTCTTCCAGGGTGAAGCCGCCGGCGTCGCGGATGGGCAGGATGGAACGCAGCAAGTGCTGGCGGTAGCCCATACGGCCGGTGATGCCGTTCATGGCGATGCGGATCGTCTTTGTTTCGTAGCCCATGTTTTCTCCAGTGCCTTGTGTGCCGGTCGCTCTGCGGTTGCCGGTGCTTGCAGTTCTTGATGTGGGAAAGCGCATTCCCGCTGCAATCGATCATGCACCATGACGCGCCGCATTGGCAAGCGCTTTCCCAAAAAATGGTGGAAGACTGCCATAATTTTCTTAGCGCCAGTCCCGACGCTTGCAGAAAAGGAGGGCCCCGTGGCCGCCAGCACACTGAGTGAAGTTGCCCGATTGGCCGGGGTCTCCCTCGCCACCGCATCCCGGGTCCTGAACGGCTCGTCCCGTAAGCCGGCTGAGGATATCGCGGAGCGCGTCCGCGAAGCCGCCGACAAGCTCGGCTATGTTCCCAACGCGCAGGCGCAGGCACTGGCGAAGTCGAGCTCGGGATTGATCGGCCTCATTGTTCATGACATTGCCGACCCCTACTTCTCCGCCATCGCCCGCGGTGTCCAGGAAGCAGCCCGCCAGCAAAACCGCATGGTGTTGCTGGCCAGCACATCCGGCGCCGCGCAGGACGAAAAAGAAGCGGTAGCGGCGTTCGCTGCCCGACGTGCCGACTCCATCGTGATCGCCGGCTCGCGGTCCGTGCGCGCCGAGGACAATCAAGGCAACATCGAACTCGCCGCGGAACTGGACCGCTACTGCCGCAATGGCGGGCATGTGGGGGTTGTTGGCCACCCGGTGGTTGGCGCCTCCACTACTGAGGGCTACCACGTGGTTGATGTCCCCAACGAGGAGCTCGCAGCCGGCCTTGCTGTGGAATTGGCCGCTACGCATGGTGGTGAATTCCTCATCGTTGCGGGTCCCGAAGGGCTGTACACCTCCGACGACCGGGTCCGCGGCTTCCAGCGGGGTCTCGCAGACGCTGGAAGACCCGCAGCAGAGATCATCCGTACCGGCTTCAACCGCGCTGGAGGATACGATGCCGGGCCCGCACTCGCCGAGCGGATCAAGGCCTCCAAAAAACGGCTCTGCATCTTCGCCGTGAACGACGTCATGGCCATTGGCGTTACCGCTGCGCTCCGGCCCGAAGGCGTATGGATTCCCCGGGATGCCACTATCGCGGGTTTTGACGACATCGAAACCCTCCGCGACTTCCGCCCTGCCTTGTCCACGGTGCACCTGCCGCTGGAGGACATCGGCCGCCTGGCCGCCGGCGACCCTGACACCGCGCCGGTCAGCGGCGCGGTGAAACTCCGCCGCAGCACGGAAACTCCGGTGGAAGCGCAAGCCTGACCAAGTCAGAAGGCATAATCGTTAAGGCGCAACGGCCCTGTTTTCAGCGGATGGGCTGGACTGAGTAGCCGGCGCTAGTCCTCGCCCAGTGTGATC
Source organism: Paenarthrobacter sp. TE3676 (assembly GCF_056279165.1). Lineage (NCBI taxonomy): Bacteria > Bacillati > Actinomycetota > Actinomycetes > Micrococcales > Micrococcaceae > Paenarthrobacter > Paenarthrobacter sp. TE3676. Next base: position 308,283 of record NZ_JBWBQU010000006.1, on the reverse strand, counting down.
GTGTGCAGGAAAGCGGCGTCGTTGAGGACGTTTTCCGGCAGGTCATCCTCAACGAATTCCAGCATGATGTCCATATCCTTGCCGTTGCCGCGCAGGACATCGGTGACTGTCTGCCACAGCAGCTTCCGGTTCCGCAGTGGAAAGCGCTCGGCTTCAGGTCCCCAGGAGAAACAATGCACGCCCGCCAGGTGCGGCAAGACTTCGTGGAGGGACTCAAGCGCCTGCTTGTCCGAAAGTCCGACGGCGGGTTGCCAGTAGGTGCCGACGTTGGGGTGATTCACCCGGTTCAGTAAGTCGAGGGTGGTGGCGGGGGAGTCGGTAAGGGTGTTGCCGTGGTACTCGAATGCGATGGCGATGCCGCGGGCGGCCGCCAGATCGGCAATACGCCGGGTGTCCTGGACCACTGCATCCCAGTGGTCCTCGTTGGCCTCGGCAGAGCCAAGTTTCCCGGCCCACACGCGGATCCGGGGAGCGCCAAGCCCTGTAGCAAGGTCCAGCGCGCGGCCAAAGTCCTCGAACGCGCCGCAGCGGTAGTACGAGCCAAGCGATAGGACCGTCAGTCCGGCGGCTTCAGTGGCCTCCTTGGCGTGCGCCGCTGACTCGGAATCGCTGACGTGCACATCGGTACCCCACTCGATCCCGGCCAAGCCTGCGTCCGAAGAAATTCGGACCACATCGTCTATCCCCTGCGAACGGAGAGTGACGGAACAAATGCCCGGGGTGAGGTCAGCCAGCGTGGTGAGGTCAATCATGGTCACAGGATATCGGGAATGCGCTTACCCGGTAAGGGCGTATCGCCTGTTGAACACATTTGTGCCGACTTCCGCCGTGCGCACCCCTTGAGCACCAAAGCCGCGCCCGTTCCCGCCGCGCGCACCCCCTGAGCGCCAAAGCCGCACCCATTCCCGCCGTGCGCACCAGAGGTTACTGGTGCAAAGCGCGGAAAGTGCAGCGAACGCGCCAAGTCAGCCATGACAGTGACCGCGCACTTCCCCGCGCTACAGATCGATCCAGTACCGTCGGATCGATTCGGTGACACCCAGCGCCGGGGCGAAGCTCGCTGGAGGACGGACGCTCTCAAGGACGCCTCCGCACGACTCGATGGTGCGGGCGGACGCCACATTAGGCTGCTTGCAGGTCACCAGGACGCGCTCCATTCCGAGCGTGCGCCCTTCTTCCATGGCACCCTTCAAGGCAAACTTGGCGAGGCCCTGGCCTCTTGCGCCTGGCCTTATTCCGTAGCCGATGTGTCCGCCCACTTCGGTCAGGTATTCGTTCGCGAGTGCGTGCCTCAGGCTGACGGAGCCCAGGTAGGTAGCATCCCGCACCACCCATATGGTGCTTTGGTTGGCCAATCCCTCGGGAGGCCGGAAGCTCTGCTTGGGCAATTCATGCAGTACTTCAACCCATTTCGCGAAGTCGCTGCTGTCGCGAAGATCCAAGTCGTATCTCGCTGCCACGAAGGCCGCAGAACCGTCTTGGTCCAAAGTTCCCCACTCGTCATAACTTTCCAGCCAGGAGGTATGGAAGCTTGCCGACGGCGTAGTGAGCTTGTGAATCATTCGGTGAGCCTACTACGCCCACTAGTTCGACTTACTCAGCGTCCTGCCCATGATGGCCTGCGTGAGGGCATCGATGACCTCGGCGTTTGCCAGGGGATTCCGGATCAGGGTGAAGTCGACGTCGCCTACCGGCGGCAGCCCGAAACGTTGCGTGATGACCTTCAGGTCCTCGGGCACCAGCGACGCCGGCATCACGGCAACTCCGATGCCGGCACGAACGGCCGCGAGCACTCCGCTGATCTGCTTGGTGCTACAGGTGATCCGCCAGGTCCGGCCTTCGGCTTCCAGTGCATCAATGGCCAGTTTTCGGCTCAGGCTTGGCGCTGGGTAGGCGATCAGTGGGACGGGCGCCCCGGGTTCCAGTACGGTCTGCTCGACGCCGACCCAGGCGAAATTGTCGTGCCGGACCACCGTGCCTTCCTTTGCGCCGGCCACCCATTTCACGAACACCAGGTCCAGCTGGCCGGCATTGAGTCGCTTGTACAGCTGGTCACTTTGGCTGACGGTGAGCTCCAAGTTGATCTGCGGGTACAACTGTCGGAACTCGCGGAGGATTCGGGGGAGGCCAGTGATGGCGAGGTCGTCTGCGGTGCCGAACCGGAGGCGCCCTCTCATGGCCGAACCGGAAAAGTAGCGGGCGGCGGAGTCGTGGGCGGCAAGGATGCTGCGGGCAAAACCGGCCATGGCGTCGCCGTTGTCGGTGAGCCGGACCTCGCGGGTATCGCGGGCAACCAGCACCCGCTTGGCAGCGGCCTCAAGCTTGCGGACATGCTGGCTGACGGTGGGCTGTGCGAGCCCAAGGCGTTCCGCAGCTTTGGTGAAACTCAGCGTTTCCGCGACGGCCAAAAAGGAACGGAGCTGGACAGGTTCGAACACGAAACTCCTAAAGCGCAGGTCAGCGCCGGGCCGGAGTACTGCGCCGCTTTCCCTGGTGCCGCAAGCAGCTCATTGCGTTCCGCAATGCTAGTTATAGGCGCAATACGCTTCCATAATTGCTGCTCGCAACCCTAGCGTTAAACGCATCCCACCGAAACTCTCCATCCGAGGACTACCTTTGGCACCCCCACCGCCTTCAGCGGCAAACGTCAGCCAGCCCGTCATCGATTCCCTATCCGCACCTCAGCCCGCGGACACCGTCACCCAGCCACTCGCCGTCGTGAGTGAAAAGCTGCCCTGGCGGCATACCTTCATCTCCCTGAAGGTCCCCAACTTCAGGATCTTCGCGATCGGTCATTTCATCGCCGTGATCGCGATCTGGATGCAGCGCATCGCCCAGGACTGGATGGTGCTGCAGCTTTCCGGTTCCGTCACCGCCGTCGGAATTACTGTGGCATTGCAGTTCATGCCTTCGCTTTTCCTTGGTCCGTGGGGCGGCATGATTGCCGACCGCTTTGCCAAGCGAAAGATCCTCATCATCTGCCAATCCGCGGCGGCCGTGCTCGCGGCCGCGTTAGCGGTGCTCTCCCTGAGCCAACGCGTCGAGGTGTGGCATGTGTACGTCATCGCCCTGCTTTTGGGCTTCGTGACGGTTCTGGACCAGCCGGCCCGGCAGGTTTTCGTCAATGAGCTCGTCGGCCCTAAATACCTCCGGAATGCCATCAGCGTTAACTCCACAACGTTCCAGCTCGGCGGACTGATCGGTCCCGCCCTGGCCGGTGTGCTGCTTACCGCAGTGGGTGCCGGATGGGCCTTCGCGGCGAACGCCGTAGCCTGCTGCTCCACTGTTGCGATGCTGTTGATCCTCCGCAAGGACCAGTTGCACCTCAGCCAGCCGACCCCTCGCAAGAAGGGAATGCTCCGCGAAGGACTCAACTACGCGCTCAGCAAGCCCACAATCTACTGGCCGTGGTTGATGGCCGGGTTTGTGGCAGTTTTCGCCATGAGCCTGCCGGTGCTGCTGGCCGCCTTCGCGGACAACGTGTACGACGCCGGCGCCGGAGGCTACGGCCTGCTGAACGCCATGGTTGCGCTCGGTGCGCTGATGGGGGCGGTAGCGTCCACACGGCGTCGCCAGTTGCGGTTGCGCTCGGTGGTGACGTCGGCGGGGTTGTACGGGCTCATGCTCTGTGCGTCCTCGCTGATGCCGTCCATGGTGTGGTTCAGCGTCACCATGGTCCTCGCCGGATTCTGGTGCCTCATGTTCCTCACAGCGGCCAACCAAATGGTGCAGACCAGCTCCAACATGAGCATCCGCGGCCGCGTCATGAGCCTGTACCTCGTGGTGCTGATCGGTGGGCAGGCAATCGGCGGCCCCATGATGGGTTGGCTCGCCGAGCACCTCGGTCCCCACCTTGCCGTCCTGATCTCCGGTGGTGTGCCGGCCATCGCGGCTGCGGTTGTCGCCGTCGTACTGGCCCGGAAGTCATCCCTGCACATCAAAGTGGACCTGCGCGATCGGCGTCGGGTGCTGCGGATCGTGCAGGAGCCGCAGACGGCTTAACCAGGATGAAGCGCCCCCGGCAGCCGGGGGCGCTTCATTCTGTGCGGGCTATCTTGGCTGAAGCTGTGCCACTGGCAGGTGTGGGTATTCCGCTGAGCGTCCCTGGAACTCCAGGACGTCCGGATTGCGGATAACACCTTCACGGATCTCAATGGCACGGGAGACGGTCTCGTTGGCATCCCAGCTTTCCGGCCCGGCCACAACAGTGTCCAGGAAGGGAAGCAGGGCTTCGCTGATCTCCCAGCTGGCCGAGTTCCAAAGGTATGACGGACTGTGGTCCACGGCGTAGTAATTAACGTGCCCGCCCACGCGGAACATGGGCTCGTCGAAAGTGGTGGTCCGCGCCCAGCTGAAGCCCATGCCTTCGTCGCAGGACACGTCAACGATCAGGCTGTCCGGCTGGAATTCCGCCAGATCCTCCGTGCGGAGGTAGGTCAGCGGAGCGTTCGGGTCCTGCAGGGTGCAATTGACCACGATGTCCGCCGCGGCCAGGAACGGTGCCAAGGGCTTGCGCCCCTTGTCCGTGATGACTTCGCTGAGGAACGGCGCCTTGCTGTCATGGTCGAATTGCACGATCCGCACTGAATGGATCGGAGACCCGACGGCGGCGACGCCCCGGTTGGTGAGCACCTGGACGTCGTGGACGCCGTGGGCGTTCAGCGCAGTGACAGCACCACGGGCAGTGGCCCCGAAACCGATGACCACAGCGCTGAGGCGGCGGCCGTAATCGCCCGTGGAACCAGTCAATGCCAGTGCATGCAGCACAGAGCAGTAGCCAGCGAGCTCGTTGTTCTTGTGGAAGACGTGCAGGCCGAAGCCGCCGTCGCCCGCCCAGTGGTTCATGGCCTCAAAGGCGATGAGTGTGAGCTTCTTGTCGATGGCAAGCTGGGTGATAGCCCGGTCCTGCACACAGTGCGGCCAGCCCCACAGCGTTTGCCCGTCACGGAGTTCGGCCAGATCCTGGGCCTGCGGCTTGGGGAGGAGGATGACGTCGTTGTTGGCAATCAACTCCTGGCGTGTACCGAGCCCGCCCACCAATGTTTCCAGCTTGCTGTCCGGGACACCGAACCGCTCGCCGTAGCCGTACTCAAAGCGAAGTTGCCGGCGCACTTCCGGAGCAAGGCGTTCCAAGTGCTGCGGGTGGATCGGCAGGCGTCGCTCGTTGGGTTTCAGCGAAGTAGCAAGGACACCAATGCTCAGCGGGCCGGTTGGTGCGGTCACTTCTTATTGCCGGTAGAGGGCTTGGCGGCCTCGGTGGCGGAGGACTCGGAAGCCCGCTTATCCGCGCGTTTTTCCTTGATGGATTTGCTGGATTTCTTTGACGCAGTTTGGCGCGGTGATTTGTCGCCCATGATGGCTCCCTTAGAGCGGAGCCGAAATGGCTCCTGACTCCTGACGATACACCTCCCCGCATCGCTTTGTGGCCGGAGTCACGCGTGCTGGACCGCAGGCCTCTGGCTGACTGGGCCGGCCGGCGTCGGACTATTGAGCCGGCTGAACCGCCGGGCGGCCATGCGTTACACGATGAGTGACGCGATCGGCGGTGTCGTCCACGGTCACAACTTTCTCCACTGGCTCCAGGTAGAAGCGGGCACTGCTGATGATGCCCTCATCTACGCCGAAAATGATGACGCCGGTCATCTCATGCTGGGTGCCATCACGGCGGGCGCCTTTCAGGTGCAGCTCAGTCCACACGCTGGTCCCGCTCACGCTGTGCGCCAACATGCGGGCTGCGATGTCCGGTACGCCGGTGAACAGTTGCTCCCAATTGCTGCGGATAGTGTCCCGTCCCGTGAATCCCCGGGTGGGGTGGGCCGGTGTCTCGTTGACGTAGCCCGGCGCGAAACACTCAGCCAGGGCTTCAAGATCATGCTTGTTCGTGGCTTCCAGCAGGCGGTTGATGACGGCGAGTGGACCCGCCTCACCATCGTCGGTGAGAGTCATTGGAGGACCTCCCGGATAGGTGGATGTACGTAAGAGTTTAGGCTTACGAGGCCTCCCGGTCGACGGGTAAGCGGCCCTCTTTGGTGAGTACCGTCGTCGAGCGCTTTTTTGTTCTTGGACAGGTTTCTGTCCTCGGGCAAAGAGAAGCCCCGGATCACTGGATCCGGGGCTTTCCTGGAGCGGGCGACGGGAATCGAACCCGCGTATCGAGCTTGGGAAGCTAGCGCTCTACCATTGAGCTACGCCCGCATTGCCCGGAAAAACTCCCCGAGCGAGTCCTAGCTTAGCGCAGTTGCAGGACTCCCCATGACCGGCGCACCGGACGCCTACTTGAACAGCTTCATGCCATTCCAGCCGTTGCCCACCTGGCGCTGACCGCCCCAGGCCCCGGTCCCCAGACGGTAATCGACGAGGTAGCCATCCACGGTTTGGGCAGTGATGCTGCGCGTGCCCGGACCGGATAAACCGAAGCTCGGAACCAGTGCTTTCATGGTTCCCCACCCGGAACCCACTGTGGTGGGCAGGCCTGCGAAGCCACCCCCGCCGTTGCCGGGATAGCTCAGCAAGTGCCCGGACGTTGTGGTCGCCAGGATGTCGTTGGCGCCGTCGGCATTCCAGTCGGCCATGGTCAGGCCCATGCCCGCCCAGCCACTTCCAATGTCCACCCGGTAGGTCAACGCCCTACCCGAGGTGTTGGGGTAGTATCGGAGCCCGCCATCGGGGAAGTAGCCCACGATGCCTGGATACCCCTGCGCCGCGGACCATTTGCCCACGGTGATAGTCATCTTGTCCCAGTCACCTGTTCCCACCACGATCTGCGTGGAGAACGCACCGCCGGGCCAACCCTTGAACAAGCCCAAGGTGCCGTTGTCCCATTGCGCCAAAATGTCGTAGACGCCATCAGCGTCCCAGTCCACCACGAAGGCCTGCTTCAAGCCCTGCCAGTTGGAACCGATCACCGTGGGGATGCCATAGCCACCACCGCCGTGTGCAGGGTAGCGAAGCAGCCGCCCGGACGAGTCCGCAGCAACCAGGTCCGCGCCTGAGGTGATGCTGGCATACGCAGTGGGGTTGCCGGCGAAATACTGCTCCATGGTGGGGAAGCCACGGCGTTTCATGTCCGTGGCGAGATCCACTCCGACGTAGCGCAGGTGCCACGGCTCATAGCTGTAGCCAGTGACGTTCGTGTAGCCGTTGGGGTAGCGGACAATGAAGCCGTACTTGTGGGCATTCGCTGCCACCCAGATCCCGGCTGGAGTATCCCCGAAACAGGTGCTGAGGCCGCAGGAACCGTTGGCGTTCCCGACGTCGACAGCGAGCCCCGTCTGGTGCTCGCTGTGCCCCGGACGTGCGGAGATCAGGTCCGCCTGTGCTTGGCCGTAGATGCTGACGTAATAGGAGTAGACCTGCTGCTGCTGCGCGTAGGAACGGTAACCGCTCACCACGGCCAACCCGCCCGTGCCGGCATCAGCCGCACCTTGGAACAACCCATTGAGCCAGGCTGCAGCCTCGGCACGCAGGTACTGGCCGGAGCCACGGGCGTTGACCAGGTCGCCGGGCGCGTAGCTCACAGGATTCAAGGGCCGGGACTTGTTGACCAGGACAGAGTAGTTCGCGGGGTCGCCCACAGGATCGACGCTCGGCAGTGGATTCGCAGTGGTCGGTACTGCACTCTGAACGACGACGGCGGCGCGTGCATTGCTCTGTGCCTTAACGGCCGCGGTGGTCGGCACCGTGGTGGTCGGCGCAGCCGTGGCAGGAGCCGCAGTTACCACGCCGCCAGCCACCGCCAGACTGAACAAAGCAGCGCAAGCCGCCAGCCGTCGTCGTGCGTTCCTCATGGAACCCGAGTGGTTTTGACCTCGCATTACGCCCCCAATTTGCTTGTAGTCAGCCGCAGGCACTCTACCCGGCCCACGGACTCCTGTCAGCAGTACCCCGGGAAAATCGGGAGATAACCATTCGGTCAAGGCTCGGCAGTCATGTGTTGCTGGCGGCCGCCGCTGACTATTCTGAAGGTGTTAGCTGCAGCGTATGGGGAACCGGGCTACGACACTCGACCGTACGCCGAAAGAGGTATCCATGGCATTTGCTGCCAATGAAGTGGTGATCAGCAAGGACGCCATGACTGTTTACGGATTCCTCATGGACGGGCTGAACAACTCCCTGTGGCGTTCGGGTGTGCGCAGTATCGCGCTTCGCTCCGGCATTCGCGGCCAAAAAGGTGCCCTCTACCAACAGACGGTTTCCGGCCCCGGCGGCCGCCCCGTAGCCGCCGACTTCCGGATCACCGAAGCCCGCCCGGGAGCCGAAGTCCGTTACGCCGTGGTGGCCGGACCCGCGCGGCCTACCGGAGGTTTCTACCTCAGCACCGAAGGCAACACCACCCGCCTCCGGTTCGCCCTTGAGTACCACCCCAAGGGCCTGCGGAAGCTTATGAATGGCATATTCCAGAAGGCGCTGGAGGGCGAAGTGGCGCAGTTGGAACAACTCAAGGTTGCCATCGAGTCACACTCGGACGCTTAGCCGCGATTGCTGGCGCACGACGCCGGATTGGCGCACGACGCCGACACGCAGGTTGGGTTGGCATGCCTTTCTATTGGGCGAACTTCAGCCCGCCCCAGCCGATGCCGATGGTCACTGGCGTGGTAAGCCGTCCTGTGTTGAGATCCCAATATTCAACGACTCCGTTGCGGTCCAGTCCGGCAACACCCGTCGAGTCGGGACCCGTTACCCCGCGAAGCGCCCTCAAGCCCGTGTAGTCGGTCCATTCAGCGCCCACTACCGGACGGGATTCCTGCTTGGGTGTGCCCAGCCCGCTGCCGCGGTACAGCCTGAGGGTTCCATTGGCCTCAGTGGTGAGGAGGTCCTGGAAGCCGTCGGCGTTGTAGTCCACCATGCTTAGCCTGATCGCTGGGAATCCCGTGCCGATTGCCGCTTGGGCACGGATGTAGGCAAGGCCGGCGTTCTTATAGAGGTACAGGTTGCCGCCCGAATCCATGGCAACGATCTGGGGAAGCCGGTTGTTGGCGCACCAAGTGCCCACGGTGATGTTCAGGGTCCCCCAGCCCTGGCCAAGGGTAAGGGGATCCTTGAACCCACCTGTCTGAAGGCCGGGGTACACCAGCAGGGCGCCGTCGAGTCTTTGGGAGATCAGATCAAACACGCCGTCGCGGTCCCAGTCCGTGATGAAGAGGTCTTTGAGCCCTGTGAAGCCGACGCCGATTCTCTTGCCGCCGCCGTACCTACCGCCACCCCATGATGGGTAGGCAACCACCGAGCCGTCGCCGGCGATCGACACGAGGTCGGCTGCGCTGCTGATGGATGCCGCGCTCAAGTTAAGGGTGGGCGGTTGGTGTTTGCTGCCCGGTTCGCAGACACCCACAGGGTCGGTTGGTGGCGGGACTGTACCGCCCGGGCTTGTGGTGGTCCCTGCCGGCAAAGATGTGTAGCCAAAGAAATTCACTACGCCCCAGAGCGTGTAGCGGTTTGGGGTGGTCTGCCAGTTGCCGTCCGTGTAGGTGATGCCGATGCCCATGACGTTGAACCGGGGATCACGCAGAAGGGCGTCGTGACCGGGAGAACCCTTCCACCACTCCACAAGCTGCGCTGCGTCACGGTCCCAGCGGACAGCGATGACTTCACCCGCCCCGTTGTTGGGGTTGAGAGCCCGGGGATCAGTCCAGAAGTTGGCGCGGTGCTGGATCACCTCACGCGTCGCGATGTTGTTGGACCAGTCCTGAGCCAGGCTGGCCACCGTGGCGTGGTACTTCACAGGAGCCAGGCCGAGCGATGCACGGTAGCTGTTGATCGCGTTGAACACCGTCAGGATCGCAGCTGTGTTGCTGTCCGGGAGGAGCGCCAGCGCGCCGTTCTCCGGATCCACGGTGCTGCTCGGGCTCTTGCCCGGGAAGGGGGTGAGTGTAGGGGTTGGTGTCGCTTCGGGCGTCGCCGTCGGGGCTGGTGAGGCGGTTTCGAGCGTTGGAGTGGGGGACGGACTTCCTGTCGGTGCAGGCGTTTCGGTTGATGGCGATGTTTCGCTGGGGGAAGTTGGTTCTGTTGGTGCGGGCGTTTCGGTTGTAGACGCAGACGGTCCAGGCCCGGCGGCCTGGGCGGATGGTGTTGGTGCGGCGGGAACAGTACCGAGAGTCTCTTGTGGAGACGGCTCCGCTACGGGTGGCTCGGTGGCACCGGGATCCGAGGGGTTTTCAGGCCCCCAGGAGGGCCCGATGTTGGGCACGGGGGGTGGCGTCTCAAACACCGGATCTATAGCGACGGGCCCGCCGTCCGTGTCGGTTCCCGCGCCGGCGCTTGGTGTCGACTCCGGCGTTCCGAGGTCCGGCGCGGGCACTGTGGCGGGGTCCGAGGCGTTGCCAGCCGCCGGGAGGGGCGCTGAAGGTGCGGGGTCCGCCGTCGTGGTTTCCTTTGGTGCCGTCATCCCTGAAGGGACAACGGCCGAAGGTGTGACGGTGGGCCCGGGGACCGTCTGCGTTGACGGGAGAATCTGGCTGGAGGCGGCCACCCCCAGAGCCAATACGCCAGCCAGCACGATAGCGGCAGGCGCAGCCAGTTTTCTCACAATTACCCCGCGAATGCTCGTTGCCCCCAAGTACGGGCGCGGTTCTACATGTCCGGGAACTATAGTCCCATGGGGCGGCGCGGACAATGCATGGGGTATTTGATGCATGGGGTATTTTTGATGCTGTGCTGATCTCTGACCGCGATATTCGTGCCGAAATAGACTCCCAACGGATTGTTCTTGAACCGTACGACCCCGCCATGGTTCAGCCATCTTCCGTTGACGTGCGGATTGACCGGTTTTTCCGGCTCTTCGACAACCATAAATATGCCCACATCGACCCTGCCGAGGAACAGCCCGAACTGACCCGGCTGGTTGAAGTGGAAGGCGACGAGCCATTCATCCTGCACCCCGGGGAATTCGTACTCGGCTCAACCTACGAAACCGTCAGCCTGGCCGACGATATCGCGGCCCGTCTCGAAGGGAAGTCATCCCTTGGGCGCCTCGGGCTGCTGACGCACTCCACGGCCGGATTCATTGACCCCGGTTTCTCAGGTCACGTGACCTTGGAGCTCTCCAACGTGGCAACTCTGCCCATCAAGCTGTGGCCCGGCATGAAAATTGGACAGCTGTGCTTCTTCCGACTGACGTCCTCGGCCGAACACCCCTACGGTTCCGGCGAATACGGCAACCGTTACCAGGGCCAGCGAGGACCCACCGCGAGCCGCAGCCACCAGAACTTCCACCGGACGTCCATCTAGCCTCGGTTGGTGTGCCGAGGGGTAGCTCTCGGCACTTTGGAGACTCGCTACGCTGGTGCGCGCTCCTGTGTCCGCGGGGGAGCTCCCGGCGACTTCCGAATGGCCTTGACCACTGGTTCCACGAAGCGGGCAGCCAGAGGGCCAAGGATGGCCATGATGAGTACATACGCGGTGGCGAGTGCCGCAAGTTCGTCCGGAACTGCCCCGGACGCAACAGCCAGACCAGCGATGACAATGGAGAATTCACCGCGCGCAATCAGGGCAGCGCCAGCGCGGAAACGGCCCGGGACGGCGATGCCGGCCCTCTTGGCAGCCCAGAATCCTGTGAGCATCTTGGTAGCTGCGGTGATGACGGCCAGCACCAGGGCCCAACCAAGGACGGGCGGAATGGACGTCGGATCGGTGTTCAGCCCGAAGGCGACGAAGAAGATCGCTGCGAAGAGATCCCGCAACGGTTCGAGGATTCTGGTGGCGTTGTGGGCGGTGGCACCGGAGATTGCGATGCCCAGCATGAAGGCACCCACTGCGGCGGACACCTGCAGCGCCGAAGCGATGCCGGCCACCAGGAGGGCGAGACCGAGCACGTTCAGCAGGAAGACCTCGGAGTTTTCGCTGTGCACTGCTTGTGAGACCCGGTGCCCGTGCTTGAGGGCGATGACCAGCACCACGGTGACTACTGCAAGGGCAATTCCCACAGTCTGCAGTCCGCCCAGGAACCCCACGCCGGCCAGGATCGCCGTGAGGATCGGGAGGTAGATGGCCATTGCGAGGTCTTCAAAAACGAGAATTGACAGCACCACTGGAGTTTCGCGGTTACCGATCCGGCCGAGGTCCGTGATCACCTTGGCGGCGATTCCGGATGACGAGATATAGGTGACGCCACCCATGACGATGGCGCCCACAAGTCCCCAACCCAGAAGCACGGCGAGTCCCGCGCCCGGAAGGAAGTTGAGGACAAAATCCAGGACGCCGGCCTGCCACGATCGCCGAAGGCCAGTGACGAGCTCCGAGGCCGTATATTCCAATCCGAGCATAAGCAGCAGGAGGATGACGCCGATTTCACCGGAAAGATGGGCGAACTCGTGCATTCCGTCCAACTTGACGAACCCGCCGGCTCCGAAGGCCAAGCCACCCACCAAATAGAGCGGGATGGGGGACATGCCTATTCGGCCCGCTAATCGAGCAAGGAGACCGAGGCAGAAGACGACGGCCCCCAGTTCAACGAGGGCTAGTGCGAGCGGATCCATTCCGGTCAGCCGTTGCGGAGGATGTCGGCTGCCGAGTCAAGACCTTCCTGCGTGCCGACCGCTACGAGCAAATCACCGGTGTGAAGTACGACGTCGGGTGCCGGCGAGGGGACAACCTCACCTTCGCGCATGATCGCCACGATGGAAACACCACTCCGGGTGCGGATCTGCGCCTTGCCCATGGGCTGGTTGACGAAGGGTGAATCCGGGGTGATGGAGAACTGGCGGGTGACGATGCCCGGTATCTCGCGATGTTCTTCTGCCAAGCGCATGGCAATGTGCTGGCCGCCCAAGAGGTTCCCCAGTGTCGATGCTTCGTCTGCTGTCAACGGGATGGAGGCTTGGCACGTGTCGGGGTCGTCCCAGGTGGACACGAACAGCTCGGTCTCACCCTCGCGAAGTTCCACCACACCGATGCGACGGCCCGATGCCGTGACGAAATCCTTGCGGATCCCGAGGCCCGGGAGTTCAGTCTCATCCACGTTCATAGCTACACCCTAACTCTGTTGTATGGGTCTGGTACGGCGATAATGCTCAGCCAGTCCTATGTAGTTAACGCTCAGGGACCACGGCTATTTCCACCTTGGCCGGTGGCTTAACTGGCAGGATCACCAACAGGCCGGCCAGAAGGACCACCATGATTCCCATGATGCCCCAGCGCTGGGCTTCACCTTCTGCCACAAGCGGCGAGGCGATGGCGATACACAGCGTGAAGAGCGTCGGTGCGAGGAAGCTGACGGCCCGCCCAGTGGTCGCGTAGAGCCCGAAAAGCTCCCCGGACTCTCCGTGGGGGGCAAGCCTTGCAAGATATGCGCGTGAGGACGATTGTGCCGGTCCCACGAACAAGCAGAGCAGCAGGCCGAAGACCCAGAACGTAGTGGCACCTGGCCAGTCATTGCCAAAGAAAACGTAGTCGCCGTTACCCAGGACCAGAATGGCCGTGCCTGCGACGAGGAGTCCAATCAGCGAGAGGATAATGACTGCCTTCGGTCCGATCCTGTCGTCAAGGAAGCCTCCAATGATTGCACCGACGGCCGCCACGACGTTGCCGAAGATGGCGAAGAAGATAACGTCCTTGAGCTCGAAGCCGAACGTCCCCGCGGCGATGACGCCGCCGAAAGTAAATACTGCCGCCAAGCCGTCACGGAAAATAGCACTGGAAAGCAGGAAGTAGATGGTGTGGGGGCTGGTCCGATAGATGGCCCCAATGCGGCGGAACAACAACTTGTAGGACGCAATGAAGCCCAGCGACGCGGTGCTTTTCTTCACGGAAACTTCAGGAACAGCGAACATCACGGGAAGGGCGAAGATGAAGAACCATAGTGCCGAGAAGATGGCAACGAGCCGGATGTTCAAGGAGTCCTGCGTTGAAGCGCCAAACCACTCGAAGGAGGGCTGCACGAAGAGCTGAAGAACCAGGAGGAGCGCAACGATGCCGCCCAGGTAACCCATGGCCCAGCCGAAGCCGCTGACCCTGCCGATGTTCCGGGGCGTAGATATCTGGGCCAGCATGGCGTTGTAGTTCACGCCGGCAAACTCAAAGAAGATGTTGCCGAGTGCTATCAGGCATACCCCCAGCAGCAGGAACTCGGGTTGGGGGAACACGAAGAAACAGAGCGCTGTCAGGACAGCTGTTGCGGCGGTGTTGACACCGAGCCACATCTTGCGGCGTCCCCCGGCGTCGGAACGCTGTCCGGTGACGGGAGCCAGCAAGGCAATGGCGAGGCCGGCAACGGCGAGGGCAGCACCGAGCGCGGCCGACGCCGCATCTTCTCCGCCGAACGCATTGGACGTGAGGTAAACGGTGAAGACGAAGGTGGTCATCACCGCTTGGAAGGCAGCTGAGCCCCAGTCCCAGGATGCCCAAGCAAGGATCTGTCCTTTCTTGGAAGCGATGGGTCCTGAGGCAAGCTCGGACGTCGAGTGGGAGGCTTCGGGAACTGCGGCCGCGTTCATAGCTTGAATGCTATAGCGACAGCGGAGAACGGCGGGTAGATGACAGACCGCTATGTGGAGAACGCACCTTTAAGCCATGCGCGCAGTCAGCTTGCCATGCCAAAAACTGTCGGTTCGCCTTGATAAACTAGCTAAACCGAACCCAACGTATGACCGCCTGCTCCAACTTTTGACAATATGTTCCTGACTTTGCGGAGATAACAGTGATCACAGTTCTCGCCATCACCTTTGTAGCGGCAACTGTGGCGCCTTTGATCTTCAGCAAACTCGGCAGGAATGCCTTCTATGCTCTTGCAGCGGTCCCCGCAGGTGCCTTCATTTGGCTGCTTTTCCAGTACGGCCCTGTATATTCCGGTGGTGGCATAGAAGAAGTCATCCCATGGATTCCCAGCCTGAAGCTTGAGCTCGCCTTCCGTATGGATCCCTTGGCCTGGGTGATGTCCTTACTGATCCTCGGAGTGGGATCCCTGGTTTTGGTTTATTGCGCCAGGTACTTCAAGAACAAGGACGCCGGCCTGGGCGGATTCGGCGCTCAACTGCTCGCTTTTGCCGGGGCCATGTTCGGTTTGGTGACCTCCGATGACCTGCTGATGCTCTTCATCTTCTGGGAGCTCACCACCATCCTTTCCTATCTGCTGATCGGCTACGCCCGCACACGTCTGGCGGCGCGGCGTTCTGCACTGCAGGCACTCATGGTCACAACCGCGGGTGGCCTCGCCATGCTCGTCGGCCTCATCATCCTGGGTCAGGCCGCAGGAACCTATCGCATTTCGGCGATACTGGACCAAGCCGGGCCGCTCATGGCCGGACCGATGCAGGGAGCGGTGGCCACCGCCGTCGTACTTATCCTGGCTGGCGCCGTAACCAAATCGGCGCTTGTTCCGTTCCATTTCTGGCTTCCAGGTGCCATGGCAGCGCCCACCCCCGTGAGCGCGTATCTTCACGCTGCCGCGATGGTCAAAGCCGGCATCTACATCGTGGCTCGCCTTGCTCCCGGGTTTTCGACGTCGGAGTTTTGGCTTCCCGTGGTTCTGGGGCTGGGCTTGGCCACCATGCTCGTGGGTGGTTACCGGGCCCTACGCCAGACCGACATCAAACTGATCCTTGCCTACGGCACGGTCAGCCAGCTCGGCTTCCTCACCATGGTGGTGGGATTGGGACGTCCCGACGCTGCCCTGGCCGGACTCGGACTGCTGCTGGCGCATGGCTTGTTCAAGGCCGCGCTGTTCCTGGTAGTGGGCATCATCGATCACCAGTCCGGGACCCGCGATATCCGTAAGCTTTCCGGCGTTTTCCGTTCGTCGCGGGCGCTGGGTGTTGTGGCCGCCATCGCAGCGGCGTCCATGGCCGGTGTGCCACCCTTGGCAGGTTTCGTAGCCAAAGAGTCAGTGTTTGAAGCCTTCGTCCACTACGGCACCGGTGATGGCGCTCCAGCGTGGGGCATCTTGATCCTGGTGGGCCTGGTCATCGGATCGATCCTGACGTTCGCCTACAGCGCCCGGTTCATGTGGGGAGCCTTTGCCGTCAAGCCCGGCGTGGAACCTACCCCGTTCAAGCCCATCAAACCGGCATTCCTGGCAGCACCGGCCATCCTTAGTTTGCTCACTATCGTCTATGGATTATGGCCAACGCCCGTGGACACCTGGATCCAGCCTTACGCAGCGCTGTTCGCTGACGGTCCGGACGCGGTCGACGCCGGACACTTGGCTTTGTGGCATGGCGTCACCCCCGCGTTGGGCCTGACAGCCCTGACGTTCGCGGCCGGTGCCGCGATGTTCTACTGGCGCAACCTCGTTGCCCGTGCCCAAAGCCTGGTCCCGGACTGGGTGGACGGCGACAGGGCTTACCAGAACACCATCGGCGCGCTGGACGACATCGCGGTTTGGGTGACAGGCCGCACGCAGCGTGGTTCGCTGTACTTCTACCTCGCGGTGATCCTCACCGTGGCATTCGCGGTTCCGATGACGGCGCTGATCGTGGCGAACAAGCCCCTGCCGGACGGCATGTACTTCATCGACCCGAACTCGCCCCTGCAAGTAGTGGCAGGCATCGGCATCGTGGTGGGTGCCCTGGCTGCCGTCCGGGCCAACAAGCGTTTCCTCGCCGTGCTCATGGTGTCCGTCACGGGTTACGGCATTGCCCTCATGTTCGCACTCCAAGGCGCACCGGACCTCGCACTGACCCAAATGCTGGTGGAAACCATTGTGCTGGTTGCTTTCGTGCTGGCCATGCGCAGCCTGCCCGCTGAGTTGAGGGACAGGACCGGGGGTCGGCTCAGGGTAATCCGTGTGATCATTGGTGCGGCCTTTGGCATCACCATGATTTTCGTGGCGATTTACGCCATGGGCGCGCGCGTTGCCACCCCCATCTCACTGGACTTCCCGCGGTTGGCCTATGAAGGCGGCGGGGGACTGAACGTGGTCAACGTGACCCTGGTGGATATTCGCGCCTGGGACACGTTCGGTGAGATCTCGGTGCTCGCGATTGCTGCCACCGGTGTAGCCAGCCTGATCTTCGTCCGCAGCCGCGGCGACCGGATCAAGACTTCGGAGGCCGTGCCCGAAGGCAGCGTCGGGCGACGCACCGGCGTCGACCGTGACTCCCGCGACGGCGCCACCTTGGCCGTGGCGAAGAAGTTCACCGACGTGAGCCGCGATGCGTGGCTGGTTGCCGGCCGTACCCTGGCCCCCGAACGGCGCTCGATCATCTTCGAAGTAGTGACCAGACTGATCTTCCACTCCATGATCGTGTTCTCCATTTATCTTCTCCTCGCCGGGCACAACCTGCCGGGCGGCGGCTTTGCCGGCGGCCTCACCGCCGGGCTCGCACTGACAATCCGCTACCTGGCCGGTGGGCGGTTCGAGTTGAGCGAGGCAGCCACCGTCAGCGCGGGGACCCTTTTGGGGACAGGACTTGCGACGGCGGCCGCTTCCGGTGTGGTGCCGCTCTTCCTGGGAGGACAGGTGTTCCAGAGCGCCATTATCGAGTTCTGGCTACCGGTCTTCGGTGACGTCAAGTTCGTCACTTCCACCATTTTCGACATTGGCGTTTACGTCGTGGTGGTGGGGTTGGCGCTCGATGTCCTTCGGAGCCTCGGTGCCGAGATCGACGAACACTTTGAAGGCAAGGGGGCCCCGCTGGCTGAGGAAGATGCCGCCGGGCATGCCGACCTCGCCGAGGAAGCCGCCGAATCCGCTGCATCCGGGAAGGGCAACGCATGAGCATCAACCTGACCCTGCTGATCGTCATGGGCGTCCTGTACGCCTGCGGGATCTATTTGATCCTGGAACGCAGCCTGACGCGCGTGCTGTTGGGTTTGATGCTGCTGGCAAATGCCACCAACATCCTGATCCTGAGCACGGGAGGGTACGCAGGCCTTGCCCCCTTGTTCGATAAGGAAACGAACCCGGAAACATACAACGATCCTTTGCCCCAGGCCCTGATCCTGACGTCGATCGTCATTTCGTTCGCTGTCACCGCCTTTATGCTCGGCATCATTTACCGCACATGGGTCCTGGCTCGCCAGGATGAAATCCAGGATGACCTCGAAGACGTCCGCGTGGCCAAGACTCCGAGCTTCGATGCGGAGGACGACGCCATCGTCCCGCTGGAAACGTCCGAATTCGCCATCACCCCGGCCAGCCCTGCAAATAAGGACAGGCCCGACGCGACCGAAACCCCCAACACGGCCTCGAACCAGGAAGGAGGCAGCGCGTGAATCTCGCAAACCTGTCGCCGCTAGCTGTCCTCCTACCGATCCTTGGCGCTGCCTTGGCATTCCTGCTGATCCGGCACCACAGCGCACAACGGGTAGTGAGCATTGGCATCCTGAGCGCGACCCTCCTCCTCGAATGCCTGCTCCTGGTCTCCGTGTGGGACGGCGGCACAACGTCCGTCACGCTGGGCGGATGGCTGCCGCCGTGGGGCGTGGTCCTCGTGGTGGACCAGTTCTCTTCGCTGATGCTGGTGGTTTCCACTGTGGTCAGCCTGGCGGTGCTCATCTACGCGACCGGCCAGGGTATGGCCGACGGCGACCAGGAAGCACCGGTCTCGATCTTCCACCCCACCTACCTGATCCTGGTGGCGGGCGTGTCCAATGCGTTCCTGACCGGTGACCTCTTCAACCTCTACGTCGGTTTCGAAATCCTCCTGACGGCCAGTTACGTCCTCATGACACTGGGCGGAACCGGACCGCGCATCCGGGCGGGCGTCACCTACGTTGTGGTTTCCGTAGTGTCGTCCGTGCTGTTCCTCATCGCTATCGCCATGATCTACGGTGCCACCGGAACCATCACCATGGCGGACCTTGCCATCAAACTTGCCGAACTGGATCAGGGCACGCAGAACCTTCTGCACGTGATGCTGTTGGTGGCGTTCGGCATCAAGGCAGCAGTCTTCCCTTTGTCGTTCTGGCTTCCAGACTCTTATCCGACTGCGCCCGCTCCAGTCACCGCCGTGTTCGCCGGGTTGTTGACCAAAGTGGGCGTATACGCCATGGTCCGCACGGAAACACTGCTGTTCCCCGGGGATACCCTCAACGTCCCGCTGATGGTGGTGGCGCTACTCACCATGATTGTCGGAATTCTGGGCGCCTTGGCCCAGAGCGACATCAAACGTCTCCTGTCCTTCACACTTGTTAGCCACATCGGCTATATGGTGTTTGGCCTCGCCATGAGTTCCGTGGCCGGATTGGGTGCTGCGGTTTTCTACGTTGCGCACCACATCACCGTGCAGACCAGCCTGTTCCTGGTCACAGGTCTCATAGAGCGGCGCGGCGGCAGCTCGTCCATTGACCGTTTGGGTGGCCTTGCGAAGCTCTCGCCATTGCTTGCGTTGTTGTTCTTTGTTCCGGCCATGAACCTTTCGGGCATTCCGCCGTTCTCCGGCTTCCTCGGAAAGCTGGGGCTGCTGCAGGCCGGCGTGGAGTTGGGGACACCCTTGGCAATCGTGCTGGTGGTGGGTGGCGTTGTCACCAGCCTCCTGACGTTGCTGGCCATCGCGCGTGTCTGGAACAGGGCGTTCTGGCGCAAACCCGAGGACGCAGAATACCCGGACCCTGTGCTGATGACCCCCGGCAATGTGGGCGTCCTGCCCCGCACCATGGTTGGCTCCACGGCGGGTCTGGTGGTGTTCGGGGTGGCGCTCACTGTATTCGCCGGGCCGCTATTCAAAGTTGCTGACGGTTCCGCCGGGATCATGCTGGACCGCTCAGCGTACATCCACTCGGTCCTGGGCGATTCCGTTGAGGTGCCGCCGTTGGCACAAACAGACGAACCGCGGACGGGCGAAGCACCGTCAGTTGAGACACAGCCGGGTGATGCCAAGTGAGCCGCAAACCCATCTCCTTCCGCACGGAGTTGCCGCTCCTCGTCTGGTTGGTCATCGTGTGGGGCGCGCTGTGGCGGGACTTCAGCCCGGGCAACCTGTTGTTCGGTGCCCTGATCGCCGTGCTGGTGGCCAAACTGTTCTACCTCCCGCCCGTGGAGCTCAGTGGCAGGTTCAACATTCTGCGCGCTATTCCCTTCGCCCTGATGTTCCTCGGCAAAGTGGTGGCAGCGAGCTTCCTGGTTCTGTACCTGGCTGTAGCCAAAGGACCCACGGTGCGTAGCGCCGTCGTCGCCGTTCCGTTGCGGAGCCATTCAGACCTGATGGTGACAGCTACCGGGCACGTGATCTCGTTGATCCCGGGCTCACTGGTGGTGGAAGTGGACCGCTCAACGTCCACGCTGTACCTGCACGCGCTCAACATTTATGAGGAAGCGGACATCGACAAGATCCGCGAGGAAACCCAAGTCATTGAGGCGAGATTGATCCGCATCATGGGCACACGCGAAGAAGTCGCAGCCCTCAATGCAGAACAGCGCCCGGGAATGGAAGGGGCAACGCTATGAAGGAATTCGTACTCGTGGCAACGGCTGTGATCCTTAGCCTCGCCGCGGCAGGGGCAATTGTCCGGATCGCTATCGGTCCGTCCTTGCTGGATAGGGTTCTGGCATCGGATGTCTTGCTGGCGATCCTGGGTGCCGCCCTGGCAATCGACATGGCAATGAACAAGCATCTGAACAACTTGATGCTGCTGGTGGCCCTCGCGGTGATCGGGTTCATTGGCTCGGTGACCGTGGCCCGGTTCGTAGCCGAACGGAGGGAGCAGAGCAATGAATCCTGATGCCACCGGCTTGGATTTTGTGATCGACGCCGTCACTGCACTGTTCCTGGTGGTGGGCGCACTGATGTCCCTCGGCGCTGCTATTGGCTTGTTGAGATTTCCGGACCTCATGAGCCGCATGCACGCGGCCACCAAGCCGCAGGTTTTGGGTCTGTTCCTCATGCTGGCTGCGATCGGCCTCCAGATGCGGACCTGGTGGGTATGGCCAGTCCTTCTGGTGGCGTGGATTTTCCAGCTCCTGACGGCCCCGGTTTCCGCTCACATGGTGGGCCGCTCCGCCTACCGCACCAAGCACGGGCATCGCGAAATGCTCACCAAGGATGAACTTGAAGCGGTTGTGCAGCGGGCGGCCGCGGGGCAAGAGCCCGGGAACCAGCGCTAGCAGCAGCGGAAACAACGAACGCCGGGACTACCCTCATGGGTGATCCCGGCGTTGTGTTGTGGTGCGGTTGCCTAGACGATGTCGTGGGTCTTGGCGAAGCGTGCAATGGCGCGCTGCGTGCCCCTGCTCGCCAGGACCTGGATGAGTGTACTGACGAAGGCTGAAATCAGCGCGAAAGTCAGGGCCGAGCGAAGACTCGATTCCATGTCGTCGTTGCCCAAGGGTGGCTTGTTGCCCGTGGCCTTTTCCCACCCTTTGTTGACAAGTTTGGTACCTACGAAGCCTGCTCCGAGACTTACTCCGGCGCCGATCAGCTTGAAGAAGAGGTTCATGCTCCCAGCCTAACCGGCTCCAGCTCGTTCCAAGCGCTAGCGGCGGTTTTCCCGCTCCTTGAGGAAGGCAGCCATGGAGCCGACAGGTGCCAGTACCGGAACAACATCGTGTTCGGCCGACCAAAGAGCATCCACGGTGGCGAACCCGGCGATTTCTTTGAGCAGGTAGTACGTGGGCGGCATCAGCTTCAGGGTGCCCGCGGCCTCCGCCATAAGAATGTCCGCTACCGGCATCCACAGTGATTGCCAGGCCTCCGTGGTCTGGTGCCGGGGTTCGGCCGCCGGGGAGGGCTTGGCAACATAAAAGTAGGTGTCGAATCGCTTGGGCATGTCTGTCGGCGTGATCCAGTTGGCCCACGGGCGGAGGTCAGAGGCGTCGATGCTGAGCCCGGCTTCCTCCTTGACTTCACGGATTGCGGCGGAAAGCACCGTTCCGGCGTTCTTGGTGGCCTCGCCCGCGCCACTGCAGATGGAGCTCTGCTGCCAGTCCGCCGCGTGGCGTTGAAGCAGGTCCGAGGGGTAGTCCCAGCCGGACTCGTCCGCGGCATCCACCCGTCCACCGGGGAAGACCACCATGCCGGCGGCGAAGTCCATGGTGCTCACCCTGTGCTGGACAAAGGCTTCGAGTCCGCCCGGGGCGTCACGGAGGAGGATGACGCTCGCGGCCAGGCGCGGCTGGGGCACTTCTGTGGGAAGGGGGAGGTCTTGCTGGGGAAGGTCAGTCATGAAGGTGCCCCTTTGCCGCGGTGGATTCTGCTGGTTCATTCTCTCAGGTCTCGTTGTGGGGCCTGGTGTGCAGGGAATGGCGTGGGGTAAGGGTGCAGAGCGGGCCTCGCAACGCACCCCCGTCTTGTTGTGGGGCCTGGTGTGCAGGGAATGGCGTGGGGGAAGGGTGCAGAGTGGGCCTCGCAACGCACCCCCGTCTCGTTGTGAGGCCTGGTGTGCAGGGAATGGTGTGGGGGATGGGTGCAGAGTGGGCCTCGCAACGCACCCTCGGGAAGCCCTCGCAACGCACCCCCGGAAGCCCTGGAACGCACCACCACTGCCGATTATGACCGCCTGCCGGCAACAGACCAACACCCGCCACAGACTCAGGTGTAAACTGAACCAGCCCATCGGGGCAGATTTAATAACGACAGGGGAGCGCCGCCGTCGGACTCTGCAGAGATGCAGGAGACGCGAGGGCGCTGAGAGTGCGGACAGCCGCAGACCCTCGAACCTGATCCGGTTAGTACCGGCGCAAGGGAGTCGAGCTTCTCAGAGTGTCCGGACCCGGGTGGCGCAGGCCAGCCGGATTCCGGGGAGCACTTTCCCCTCCTGTAACCTCAGGAGGCAGAAAAATGACCACGGTAAACGTGAAGAAGACCAGTTATAACTGGCGTGTTGTAGACATCGTTGTGGCGGCCTTGATCGCCATCGCGGGCGGCGTGATCTTCTGGGCATGGTCCCAAGGCGCCGCACTGGTATCCATCCCCATGAACGCGACGTATCCGCCTCTCACCGGCCTGATTGCCGGCGGCTGGATGATCCCCGCGGTCCTGGGCATGCTCATTATCCGCAAGCCGGGTGCAGCCCTGTTCTGTGAGACTGTTGCCGCCACCGGTGAGCTCATCATGGGTTCGCAGTACGGCACCACCGTGCTCATCTCCGGCGTTCTGCAGGGCCTGGGCGCGGAACTCATCTTTGCCGCCTTCCGGTACAAGAAGTTCAACCTGCCCACTGCCCTCCTCGCCGGTGCGGGCGCGGGCCTCTTCTGCGGCCTGAACGACTCCTTCCTCCCGTGGGGTTGGAACATCGCCTATGAAGCCGTCGACAAGCTGGCCTACATCACCTTCACCTCAATTTCCGGCGCAATCATCGCGGGCGCACTCTCCTGGGTGGCGACACGCGGCCTGGCCAAGACCGGAGTGCTGAGCTCCTTCGCCTCGCGCAAGGCCGCTTCGGAGCCCGTCTTCAGCTGATGTCGGCCACGCAAAGCGGCACGGTGAGGCCTGCCGCCATCTCAGCCGAGGGCTGGGGTTGGCGGCATGCCGGCCGTGCCCAAGCTGCCATTCAGGGCCTCGACCTTCGGATCGAACCCGGGGAGCGCGTACTGCTGCTCGGACCTTCGGGTGCCGGGAAATCCACGCTCCTTCATGCCCTCGCCGGGGTGCTGGGGGATGAGGAAGACGACTCGGATGAGACCGGCTCCCTGCTGATCGACGGCGTTGCGCCCCGCGAGCAGCGTGGACGCGCGGGACTGATGCAGCAGGACCCCGAGACGCAGGTGGTTTTGTCGAGGGTTGGCGACGACGTTGCCTTCGGTGCAGAGAACCTTGCCGTGCCGCGGGACGAGATTTGGTCCCGTGTCCATGAAGCGCTCGACGACGTCGGGTTGCGTACCGCTGCCGGCGGAGGTCTGGCGTTGGATCACCCGACGGCGGCGCTCTCAGGCGGTCAGAAGCAGCGCCTTGCGCTTGCGGGCATTTTGGCGATGCGGCCCGGGCTGATCCTGTTGGACGAACCAACGGCCAACCTGGATCCTGCAGGGGTGCTGGAGGTCCGCGATGCTGTAGGGCGATGCCTGGACAAGACCGGCGCCACGCTGGTTGTGGTGGAACACCGCGTGTCCGTGTGGAAAGACCTGGTGGACAGGATTGTCGTCCTGCAGCCAGGATCCAGCACGGCCGCAGGGACCGGGAATGCTGCCGGCGGCGTCCTCTTGGACGGCCCTCCCGACCAGGTCCTTTCCGAGGCCCGCACCCTGCTGATGTCGGCTGGCGTCTGGGTGCCGGGGTACGTTCCGGCAACCCGCACCCGCCATAAAGAACCAGACACCGCGCAGCTTCTCCTCGCAGCCCAGGACCTTGCTGTTTCCCGACTAAAGCCACGGCGCAAAGGTTTCAAAACCATCCCGCCCGTTCCGGTGCAAACGGACATCAGTGCGCAGGTCCGGGCAGGCCAAGCCCTGACCATTACGGGTCCCAATGGTGCCGGAAAGTCCACGTTCGCGCTCACGTTGGCAGGCCTTTTGGCGCCCGTGGACGGCAAAGTGAGTGCCGCCGTCGAACTTTCCGAGGGTGCGGGCATTGATCCGTTCAAGTGGAAAGCAGACCAGCTGATTTCCCGCATCGGTACGGTGTTCCAGGAGCCGGAACATCAGTTCGTCACGGGCAAGGTCCTGGATGAGTTGATGTTTGGTCCGAAGCATCTGGGCCACGGCGAGGAGCGCGTGGACGAGTTGCTGGAACGGTTGCGGCTCACCCATCTCGTCGACGCCAATCCGTATACGTTATCCGGCGGGGAAAAGCGCCGGCTCTCGGTGGCCACGGTGCTGGCCGCGCACCCCAAAGTCCTTGTTCTGGACGAGCCAACGTTTGGCCAGGACGCGAATACCTGGGCCGAGCTGGCGTCGTTCCTTTCCGAGTTGCTGGACGCCGGAACCGCGGTGGTCTCCGTAACCCACGATCAGGAATTCAGTGCTGTACTCGGCGGAACCGAACTACGGCTCGGTCCGGTACCGCAAGGCAGAGCAACGCATCAGGAAGCGGGTGCAGCGTGAGGGATGCACTGAACATCCGCGGCAACCACGCCCTGCTGACTCGCGCCAACCCTTTGGCGAAGTTCGTGTCGGTCTTCCTGATTTCCCTGGTGCTGGCCTTGTCGATCGACTGGGTCTCTGCGTCGACGGCGCTCCTTGCGGAACTGGCTCTCTTCCCGCTTGCCGGCCTCACCATCAGGCTTTTGTGGCTGCGGGCCTGGCCCCTGATCATTGCGGCAGCGATCGGCGGCTGGAGCACTGCAATAGTGGCGGCGGACAGCGGCGCTGTACTGCTCGACGTCGGACTCTGGTCCATCAGCGAAGGTTCCCTGGAGCTGGGGCTCGGTTTCATGCTGCGCGGTTTGGCGATCGCGTTGCCGGCGATCCTGCTGATGACCTGCACCGACCCCACCGACCTGGCCGATGCGCTGGCGCAGAAGGCCAAGCTGCCGCACCGCTTTGTCCTCGGATCGTTAGCTGCGATGAGGCTTGTAGGGCTCATGGCAGAGGAATGGCAAACCATAGGAATGGCCCGCCGCGCCCGCGGAGTCGGTTCCCAAGGCAGCCCCTTCCAGCGGTTGAAGGCCACGCTCGGCCAGAGTTTCGGTCTGTTGGTTCAGGCGGTTCGGCGGGCATCCCGACTGGCAGTGACCATGGAAGCGCGCGGCTTCGGCGGCGGGCCACGGACGTGGGCACGCGAATCCACGTACTCACTGCTGGACGTGTGGGTGGTCCTTGGCGGGTTGGTCATCGCAGCCGGCGCAGTGCTGGCGGCTGTGGGTGCGGGAACCTGGAGTTTCGTCTGGCGCTAGCGGGCCCGCTGCTCCTGGATCTCATCAAAGCCCGCCCGTGTCAGGAACCCTAGCTGGGCTTCCTTCTCCGCCAACTGAATGATGGGTCCCAGCTCGAAGCACGTCGCTTCCAGACGACGAAGGGCCTTGGCATTGCGGGAGTCCGGCTCCACCACAATCCGGTCCTTGCCCGGCAGGGAGAACATGTACTTGATCAACGACGTGCCCAGCCGCGGGGTGAAATGCGGAATGGGCCGAGTAGCCGGGGCCAGCAGCAGGTGCATGCCGATGTCTTCCTCGCGGGCGGGGTAGGCCTCGCCGACGGGATCGTGCAGCGGCTCGTACGTCTGGAAGAGGGCCAAAGGCTCCCCGTCCAGGATGGCCAGGAAAGCGTGGTGGGTTTCCAGCGAGTCAAGGAACTCGTAGATCCCCAGGACTTCTTCGCGGGAATTCTCCATCATTCCCCAGAACTTTGCCCGGGGCTGGCTCACCCATTCGAAGATGAGGTCGATGTCCTCGATGGGAACCAACGGAACAATGCGGAGCGCACCCCAGCCTTCCAGGTCTTCGGAGTAGACGGTGGTGCGGACGGAAAAGTCCTGGGTGGTGGTGGTCATGGTTTCCTTCGGGCTGCGGGGCGGGCTGTGGGTGGGATTGATGCGGGAACAGGAATGAGTCAGGGCGTGTCGTCGGTCAGAAGCGACCATTCAGTGACCACCGGGGCGAGTTCCCCGGATGTCCAGAGTGGGAGTTGATCGGCGAAGTGTTTGTGGCCGGGTACGCCGGAGGCGCCGAATGGCACGATCCAGCGGCTGTTCTGCCGATCGGCCAGGTCCCACACGTAGCGGGCCACGGGCCCGCGGAAGCTACGGTCATCGACGCCGGGGAGGCTCTCGGTGCACAGGACACACCCGGTATCTCCACTGAGGTCGGCGGTGGGTGCCGACGTTGCGAGCGGGCCAGGAAGGACATGAACCGGCAGGAGGTTGTGCCGGTCGCCCCAGGCAGCACCATTCAGCATGGATTCTTCCAACGCGGCGTCTTCGAGCGCCGCGGCAGCTTCCACTCCAACGCTGATGCCAAGCTCGGAGCCACGGACCAGCAGGGTCTCAAGGGCAAAACCGACGCGCGACGCCACTGACAACCACGGCCCGAACAATGGTGAGTAGCCTGTGGGCTCATTCAAGGGCGCAAGCACGGAATGCCGCGCCAGGCGCTGGACCAGCGCACCACGCCAGGCAGCGAAAACGGCGGCGCGATGGCTGCCGGCTTCCATGAGGCCATCCCAGTCCAACAGGAGGACCCGCAAATCCTTCGCCTCCTTGGAGAGATCCTGGACGTCCAGGCCGGAGAGCATCGAACGGAACAACGGCCACGGACCCAGTAGCGTGTCCGTGTGGATGGCCTGCATATTGTCTACGGACAAAGGCCCGGGAGCCAGTTCCAGCAATTCCCGGATGCGCCGGGCTCGATGCACAGGTGCAAACTCCATGGCCACTTGGTCACCGCCTCCTGCCGCGCGGTCATTCGCGCTCACGGCAAACTGTTGGACCTCGGTGCGAGGCAGGATCACGTACTGGCCCTCCCACTCATGACGGGCGGAGAAGGCCGGAGCGGGCAGGCGCCGGTTGGCCGGATTGCGCTGCGGGACCAGCCCGGCAACGAAGTGTCTCACAGACCCATGAACGTCGGCGGCCACCACACTGTTAACGGGCTCAACCCAGGCATCGAAGGCAGCCTCCACCTCGGAGACGCTTTGGCTCCGTAGCAACGGCAGGAGGGCCTCGAACCCCAGCCGCCCCTGAACCCTGGCCGGGAAGCGCAAACTGAGGGCGCCGCCGTCGGGCGTTTCCGAGATGACCGGACCCCGATCGGTCTCGATAATTTCAACGGACACAGCCTCACCGTCGCGGACGCGGATGGTTTCGGAACTCACGACGGCGGGTTCCCAGCCTTCCGCTCCGCGCGCCTCGATGCGCTCACCCGTGAAGTCGCTGACCCGGCGCAACTCCTCGATGAAAAGATCCTGGTAGTCGGCCATGGCGTTGGTGATGGCCCAAGCGGTGCTGCCCGTATGGGCAAAATGGGGGAGGCCGGGAACACCCGGGAACGCGAATCCGATCGCATCGAACTCCGGGCAGGCGAGCCGTATTTGCTGGTAGACGCCGGGCAGCTCCATGAGGCGGTGGGGGTCGCCGGCAATCAAGGGAAACCCACTGGCCGTCGTCGATCCATGCGCTGCCCAAGCGTTGCTGCCTGACCAAGCCGGTGCTTCGATGCTGAACAAGCTCACGGCGTCGTCGCCGAGTGTCCGCGCGACGTGGGCCCGGAACAGCTTGTTGGGGAAGGTGGAAAACAGGATGTGGTGGACCAGGAAGACGCCGAGCGGGGTCCACGGATTCCACGCCTCGGGGATGCTGCCGGATTCTTCGAACTCGGGCCCGCCACGTCGGCCGTCTGCCAGGGCCTGGTTGATGCCCGCCACGTATTGTCCGCACCAGCGCTGAGTGGCGGCGTCGAGGTTCTCAAAGCAGCGACGCGCGGTGTCATCCAGCCGGGCTTGCCGGGCGAACCGGTCCCAGACCACCACGTCTGCACCCAATACCTCAGCTGCGCGGCCCTCCGAGCGCCACCGTTCCAGCTCGATCTGCCACGAGCGGTCCGTGGCCGCATTCATGCCCTGGAGAAAGGCGAGTTCATCGGCGGAACCCGCCCACAAGTGCGGGATTCCCCACTCATCGCGGTACGTTCCGGGGCCGCCTGCCGGGGCGGGTTGGTGCGTGGGGGCAGGCGTCATATTCTCTGGCCACTTTCGAGCTTAGGTTAGGCTTACTTTAGCTCAAGATAAATGGCTTTGGCCCCGTTCACAAATCGTGGACATTCGTGAAGGAGTGTTGCTTGAAGCGCAATTGGGAAGGCGTCGTCCTCAAAGTCATGGGCGCCAAGGACTTCACCCTGGAGGTCACCGGCCGGGACGAGATCACCCCGGACTTCCTCCGCGTGCACGTGCGTGACGGCGGACTACTGGAGCGCAGCGGCCTGCATCCCACCATGTGGATCCGGCTCTGGTTCAACGATTCCGGCAAGGCTCACCAGCGCGCCTACACGTTGGTCAACGCCTCCCCTACGGATGGTACGTTCAGCATGGACTTCGCGATGCACGACGGCGTCGCAGCGGATTGGGCCCGTTCCGTGCAGCCCGGCGACACCATTGACGCCACTGTCCAAGGCAGTTCCTTCACCTTCCCGCATCCCGCTCCGCGCCGGATCTGGGTGGTGGGGGACCCTGCGTCCATCCCGGCAGTCAACTCGCTGCTGGATGAGCGCCAGCGCGTTGCCGCGGGCGCGGCTCCAGTGACCGCTTGGCTTGAATACCAGCACGACGCCGACCCCTCGCTTGAGGTGCGTACCTCCGATTCCGACGTCGTCACCTGGATTCCGCGCAAACGCGACGGCGCCGCTTTGGTGGAGGAAGTCTGCGGCGCACTAACAGCGGACACTGTTTCCGTTAGCGAAGACTTCTTCTGGATCGCATGCGAAGCCTCAAGCACGCGGGCAATCGTCAAGCACCTGCGGAAAGAACTCGGAGTGGACAAGCACCGGATTGATGCGCTCGGGTACTGGCGGGTCTAGTTCTTCTTCGCGGGTTACTCGCGCCAGTTGAGGAAGCCCTTCTTCCCCTCCGGCGGAGTGAGCACAACGTCGCGGCCGTACTTCTTCCTGGCGTCAGCCCCAGAGAATGCGTCCGGAACAATGCGGACCGCTTTAGTCACCTTGCCGTCTTTCAGGAAGACAAAGAGTGCCGGTGAAGCGGTATAGCGGCTCTCCTTGGTGAGGGGTTCGCCAAAGGCCTCCTCAATGTCCTTGGCAGGGGTTCCCGACGTGACAAAACCTGCTTGGTCCCAGTCGAAGTCCGTGGCGTCGGCCAGCTTGAGCGATGTGCCGTTCTTGGCGGACTCCAGGACTTGATCGTTGAGGTGATCGTTCGTTTCGGGCATGACGGATCCTCCGAGGGAACAGGATGCCAAGGCACAGGCCAGGACAAAGGTGAGCAAAGTGGTAACGGTGACGCGGAGCGCTGCAGTCTTGGGGCGGCGTCGTAAGTTGTTGGTGCATGGACGAGTCACGATGTCGTCCTGGACTCGTCGTTGAACTCCGGGTCCTCGCCAGGGGCGGGCTCGGCATTGCCTGCATCACCCGTCTGGTCAGCGGGGACCTCGTTTGAAGGGTGCGGCAATAGGTCAGGTCCCACCACCACGGTGTCTCCGTTGTTGACGGCGTCCTCGATCAAGTCTGCAAGCTCCTCAGCGCTGGCGTCAGGATTGGCGATGGCCACGTTGCGCCCAACTTCATTGTTGTACAGATCCATGGCCTCGCGGGGAGCCGGATTCCCGGGGAGCTGTTCGTGAGCCGTGGCGTAATCCTCTGCCCAGTCCGCGCCGAACTCCTTCACCATGAGGGCATTCCAATAAGCGTGGCGGAAGGCATCGTTCTGGTCGTCGTTGCGATCTTCACTGGGGAAGCGCTCGTCGGCAACACTGAAGGCGTCGTCGTGGATGCCCTTGAAAGCGTTCAGCTCAAAGGGGCCCAGGCCATTCAGGAGTTCCGCTTCCTTCTCGGTCACCACCTTCTGGTCCACCACGAACCGCAGCGGATCCCAGTCGCCGGGCCAGTTGGTGGTTTCGGCGTCGCTGACTTGGTACTGGTCCAGGATTTCTTCTGGCGTGGGCTGGGTGGGGTCCGTGGCAGTCGCTGTCTTCGTT
Source organism: Paenarthrobacter sp. TE3676 (assembly GCF_056279165.1). NCBI lineage: Bacteria > Bacillati > Actinomycetota > Actinomycetes > Micrococcales > Micrococcaceae > Paenarthrobacter > Paenarthrobacter sp. TE3676. The sequence goes on along the minus strand of NZ_JBWBQU010000006.1, from coordinate 277,900 downwards.
GTTGCATCGTTACCCGGGTTGCTGGAGCTGCCTGAGCTGCCGCCGGCGCCCCCGGTGGACGCGCCCGCCTGCTCGTCGGCATTGGTGAGCGCGGACTTGGACGCTTCTTCTATCCCGCGCGAGGTCCTTTCAAGCAAAGGCCGTAGGTGGCCCTGCCAGTCGGAAGCGAAACGCTTGGCATCCTGCCCCTGCCAGTAACCGTCCTGGGCGATCAAGGAGTCGAGCTCCCGGGCGCGGCTAGTAAGCAGCGATGCTCCGCTGGCGAGCGCTTTGGATAGTGCTTTGAGTTGATCGACGTCGGCGCCGTAGAAAGGCATATTTCCCCCTGAGCTTTCCCGTACATCCTTCGCTAACCCTCGTTAGGGCACAATGGGTAGCTCTGCCCTTGATGAAACTGAGGGAAAGCGTTCACGAAGAGTGAACCGCCGGCGTCGTACTCTATATCGCACAGAACGGGTACGGCGTGATGTATGCCGCTGATTCCTTGTTTTGCTCTTCACTTCTAGCTCATTTGTGATATTTTTTGAGTATGACGCAACCTACCGCCGAGAATGTAGGCCTCCTGCTCCGCGACGCCCGTGGTGAAAAAGGCTGGACGCAGGGGCAGCTGGCAACTGAGCTGGGAACCAGCCAGAGCGCAATCGCCCGGATGGAACAGGGCAAACAGAATCTCAGCCTCCGGATGATCGAACGCCTTGAAGCCATTTTCGGGCGCTCCATCGTCAAAGTGGGCAAGCCGCAGATGACCCACCTCCGCGTGGAGGGTGGCAGGACCCTATCCGGCGAAGTGGACGTCAACAGCAGTAAGAATGCCGGTGTCGCCCTCTTGTGTGCCAGCCTGATCAACCGCGGAACCACCACTCTGCGCCGGCTGGCACGGATTGAGGAAGTCAACAGGATCGTCGAGGTATTGACGTCCATCGGCGTGGAATGCACGTGGCTCAACGGAAGCGACCTGCGTCTGCGCCGCCCCGAGGTCCTGGATCTTGAGTCCATGGACGTTGACGCCGCCCGACGCACACGCAGCGTCATCATGCTGCTCGGCCCGCTTCTGGACGAAACCAGCGAATACCTGCTGCCCTACGCCGGTGGCTGCGATTTGGGTACGCGCACTGTGGAACCGCACATGCAGGCGCTTCGCCAGTTCGGCCTCGAGGTGGAAGCGAAGTCCGGTTTCTACTCCGTGACCGCACCTCCCGGCGACGAACTCCACCGTTCCTTCGTTCTGACCGAACGCGGCGACACCGTGACGGAGAATGCCATCATGGCGGCCGCCCACCGTGAGGGCACCACCATCATTCGGAACGCCAGCCCCAACTACATGGTGCAGGACCTCTGCTTCTATTTGCAGGGCCTGGGCGTGGACATCGACGGTGTCGGAACCACCACACTGAAGATCACCGGACGCTCAGCCATTGATGTAGACATTGAGTACTTCCCGTCTGAAGACCCCATCGAGGCAATGAGCCTCATCACCGCAGGCATCGTTACCAACTCCGAGGTCACCATCCGACGGGTTCCCATCGAATTCATGGAAATCGAGCTTGCCACCCTGGAGCAGATGGGCCAGAACCTCGAAATCTCCGGCGAGTACATGGCTCGCAACGGGCGCACCCGGCTGGTGGACGTGACTACCAAGCCCTCGGAGCTCCGCGCGCCGCAGGACAAGATCCACCCGATGCCGTTCCCGGGCCTGAACATCGACAACCTGCCGTTCTTTGCGGTGATTGCAGGCAATGCCGAGGGCCAGACCATGATCCACGACTGGGTCTACGAGAACCGTGCAATCTACTTGACGGAGCTCAACAAGTTGGGCGCCCAAGTGCAGCTTTTGGATCCGCACCGGATCTACGTCAATGGGCCTACCAAGTGGCGTGCCGCTGAAATCGGCTGCCCGCCGGCCCTGCGACCTGCGGCCTGCCTCCTTCTGGCAATGTTGGCGGCCCGGGGAACCTCCGAGCTTCGCAACATTTACGTGATCGAGCGCGGCTATGAGGACCTCGCCGAGCGCCTGAACACGATCGGTGCGAAGATCGAGTACTTCCAGGACTAGGGCCTGCTGCTGGCCGGCCGCGCACCCTTTCTTCCTTTTCGGCGCGCCCGTTCCCGCCATTAGCTCCAAGTAACTCTGGTGCGAATGGCGGGAACGGGTGCGAACAGTCCCGGAAGCACAAGCCCTGTCCTCACCAGCCCTCCTGACGCAGAATGGAGCATGCGCACTTTCGGGGTTGAGGAAGAGCTGCTCATCGTCGATCCTGTGACGGGCGAGCCCCTGGCCCTCGCGAACGCGCTCCTTGCGGGCCACGATGAACCCCGCACTGCCACGGGCCTCAGCCACGAGCTCAAACTGGAGCAGATCGAGACACAGACCCGCCCATGCCATAGTTACGGCGAGCTCCTGCAACAGATCCGCCGTGGCCGGGCCATGGCCAACGAGGCCGCACGGCAGCATGGAGCGCGGGTTGCCGCCATCGCCACGTCTCCCTTGGCCTCGAATACGCACACCACTCCGGACCCCCGGTATGCCGCAATGCTGGATCGCTTCGGCATCATTGCCACGGAGCAGCTGACGTGCGGATTCCACGTGCACACCTCGGTGGAGTCGCCCGAGGAAGGCGTGGTGGTTTTGGACCACATCCGGGACAAACTCGCCGTCCTGACAGCCCTAACCGCCAACTCGCCTTACTGGCGGGGGCTTCCCACTGGTTTCGACAGCTACCGCACACAAGCTTGGAACCGCTGGCCAACGTCCGGCCCTTCCTCCGTCTTTGGCTCCCTTACGGCTTATCGACGCATCGTGAAGCGCCTCCTGGAAACGGGCGTGATCATGGATGAAGGCATGATCTACTTTGACGCCCGCATCTCCAGGAACCACCCCACTGTTGAGGTCCGCGTGGCCGACGTCTGCCTCCGCGCTGAGGACGCGGCCCTCATGGCGGTGCTGGTGCGGGCTTTGGTGGAGACGGCCTCCTTGGAAATGCTCGACGGCGTGGAACCCACCGCGGTGCCCACGGCACTCCTGCGGATGGCGAGTTGGCAGGCCAGCAATTCGGGTCTGCGCGGAGATCTCCTGGACTTCGGTGACTTCCTACCTCAGCCAGCGGCGGACGTCGTGTGGGCATTGGTTGATTACCTGAGCCCGGTCCTGGACGACCAAAACGAGTTGGAACTCGTCAAAGCCGGGATTTCGGACTTACTGGCGCGGGGCAATGGTGCCCACGAACAACTGGAAGCCGCCGAACGCTACAACAAGAGGCAGCGCGACGGGCAAACCCAGACGGGAAGTCCGCCTACCAACGAAGCCCTGGCCGCCGTCGTCGCGCATGCTGCGAAGGTGACGGTGCGCGGCGCTGCCGCCGATGCCCATAAGGAACCCTCGCCCATGCTGACCAGGGTCAGGCGGCCCTAGGCTTGTCGGCTGCCGGCTCTTCCCAGGCCATCAGGTAGGCTCCGACGGTCCCCTCCACGAGGTAGAAAAAGAGCGGTGGGATGTCCTTCTTGGCCATAAGGACGGCTCCGTAGATGGGTGCGGCGGCCGCAGCCGTGACCCCGATCCACCGTTTGGCAGGTAAAGAAAGAAGGCTCCCGCCGAGCGCAGCCAACGCCACAACATGCAGCCCGGAATACGCCAGGAACGGAGCGCTGGAACCGCGGCGGTAGGCGAATCCTTCAATGTCGGAAGCCCGCCGGGCAACGCTGGAGACGAAGAACGGTGCACCGGCCAGCAGCGCGGCCGCAGCGGCGTAGGCCCACTTCTTCGCCCTCGTGCGCGGAGCTCCCAGGGCTGGAATGGCACGGGCGAACGCCGCGAATCCTACTGGCACTGCGACGGTCCCGGCCGCGGTAATGTGCTGACCTGTGATCCAGCCGCGCTGGCCGGCTTGCAGCATGCGGAGGCGTTCGGCGTCATCGGGCGTGATGTAGACACGTGAGACCGGCGAAATCCCGACGAACCACACCGCCGTGCCGGCAACGATCACGGATCCGGCACGGCGATAGGGATGGTTCCCGCTCATGGCAGCAAGGTTAGACCTGTTTGAGTGCCTTCTCCAGATCCAGGATGAGGTCGTCCACGTCTTCAAGCCCGACAGACAGGCGAACCACACCATCGGAGAGCCCGATGGCCGCACGGCCCTCAGGCCCCATGGCCCGGTGGGTGGTGGTTGCCGGGTGCGTGATGAGGGACTTGGAATCGCCAAGGTTGTTGGAGATATCGATGACACGGAGGCCATCGAGCAAGGCAAACGCAGCGTCTTTGGCTGTACGCCCGGCCGAAGGAAGCAGCTCGAACGTCAGCACAGTACCGCCGGCCTTCATCTGCTTCGCAGCGAGCTCGTACTGAGGGTGGGACTTCAACAGCGGGTACTTGACCCAGCTGATGGCGGGTTGCTGCTCGAGCCACTCTGCGATCTTCAGAGCAGAAGCGGAGCTGTGATTCACTCGCAGTCCGATAGTCTCCAAGCCCTTGGTCAGCACCCAGGCATTGAACGCCGAAAGCGACGGGCCAGTGTGCCGCATGAGCTGCTTGACCGGACCATCGATGAATTCCTTGGTGCCCAGGATCGCGCCGCCAAGGACTCGTCCCTGGCCGTCGATGTGCTTGGTCCCGGAGTACACGATCACGTCTGCACCCAGCTCACCACAGCGCTGCAGCAGGGGAGTGGCAAAGACATTGTCGACGACGACAGTCGCCCCGGCGGCATGGGCCAGTTCGCTGACGGCAGCGATGTCGACGATCTCCTGCATGGGGTTGGACGGTGACTCGAAGAACACCGCGGTGGTGGGCTCGGACAGGGCTTCGCGCCACTGCTCAAGGTCGGGTCCGTCAACAAAGACCGTCTCCACGCCCCACCGGGGAAGGATCTCGTTGAGGATCACGAAGCAGGAGCCGAACAGCGAGCGGGCAGCAACCACACGGTCACCGGCAGCCAGCAAGGCACCCAGGGCGGTGAAGACTGCAGACATGCCGGACGCCGTCGCGAAGCACGCCTCGGTTCCTTCGAGCAGCCGCAGCCGCTCCTGGAACGTGGCCACGGACGGGTTGCCGTAACGGGAGTAGACGAATCGTTCGTCCTCGCCGGTGAAGGCACGTTCGGCGGCGGCAGCGGATTCGTAAACGAAGCCTGAGTTCAGGAAAACGGGTTCGGACGTTTCCTGGAAGTTGGTGCGGTCAAGGCCACCGCGGACGGCCTGGGTGTCAGGGCTCCAGCCGGCGGCGTCGGGATTAAAAGTCACTTACTCGGTCCCCAGATTCGTCGGCAGGCCACGGTTCTTCCAACCGTTGACGGTGCGCTCACCGTAGCGGTCCGGTTCGCCTTCGAAGCCCTCCAGGACGTTGTAGGCAGTGAAGCCGGCCTGGGTTGCGGCGATGGCCGCCGAGATGGAGCGTTGCCCGGAACGGCATAGGAAGACGAGCTCAACGCCGTCGTCTTCGGGAGCCTGTTGCTGAAGGTCTTCAATAAAGCGGGAGTTCGGAATTCCGCCGGCCAAGTTCCACTGGATGAACAGGGGGTCGTTCTCGGTAGCTTTGGTGTCGGGGATTCCAATGTGGGCCCATTCGCCCTCGGTCCGGACGTCAACCAGGATGGCGCCTTCTTGGAGTTTGGCCCACGCGTCGTGCGGGGTCAGGTCACCTGCGTAGCTCATGCGTGGCCCTCGAAAGCTTCTTCGTCGTCGTAGTTCTCCAACTGGTCAACGGCATTGGCCACTGCGGCATCCGCTGTGGCGATCGCGGTCGGCAGGACAACGGCTTGGGCAACGATGACGTCCGTGCCGTTGAATGTTGCTGCCGGGCTCCCGTGGAGGACATAACCTTCGGCGAGGGCATTGTGGATGCGCTCGCAGAAGTCGCGGGTGTCCGGGCCTGTCACCAGGCGGTAGGAGAGTTTTTCTTCAGTGGGTTCAGGCATAGCTGGTGCTCCTCAGTCACGCTTGCAGTACGAATTGTCGATACGCCGAGTAGTCACCTGAGGCACCCCGCCGGAGAGAGGGTTGCCGACCAGCAAGTCAGGGCTTTGCGCTGGTACTCATTACTCAAGAAAAACGTAACATCCACGGGCATCCGGCCGCACTTGCGAGTGGTGGGGCGGCCGTCATGTTGCGTAATCGGCGGCCGTTTCACTCTTCGTCCCTGAGCGTGCGGACGGCGGCGCCGACTGTAGGAAAGAAGTGGTCCGGCGTGAAACGTGCTGCCGTTCCGAGGCGGATCAGCTTGTCCTTCACAGGTCCTTTGAGTTCGGCGAACACCAGATCCACGCCGTGACGGGCCAACCATTCATCCAGCGTGACGAGATCGTCCAAGGCCGTGGTGTCGATGCCTGTGATGGGTTCCGCCGCCAGGATGACGTGGGAGATATTATCCGAAGCTTCGTCCAGTTGTTCCCGGACAAAGCTTGCAAGAACCTGCCCGTTGCCGAAGAACAGCGGTGCATCGAAACGGAGGATCAGGAGCCCGGGGATGCGTGCGCCGTTGGGGTGTCGTTCAAGATCGTGGTACCCAGGGAGCCCTTCTTCGGCACCGAGTTCTGTTCGGTATGGATCCCAGGCCCGCCGCACGAAGTCCAAGAGTGCCAAGGCTATGGCCACCACAATTCCTTGGAGCACACCCACCGTAAGGACGCCCAGGAACGCAGCCAACATCACTACGGATTCGCTCCGGCTCAGCTTCAACAGGCGCCGGACGCCGGCCGGGTCCGCCAGGGCTATCGCTGCGGCAATCACGACGGCGGCCAAGGTGGCGGACGGCAGGTACTCGGTCACCCCTGGAGCCAGCAGCATGAAAGCAAGCACCAGCACCGAACCCACCACGCCGGTCATCTGGGACTTGGCACCAGCGTCCACAGCCACAGGGGTCCTCGATGTACTGCCGGAGATGGGGAATCCGCCCAGCAGGCCCGTGGCAGCATTGGCTGCCCCAAGTGCTGCCATTTCCCTGTTGCCGGAAACCTTCTTGCCTTCCTTGGCTGCCAATGTTTGGGACAGGACGCCGGTGTCCGCGAACGCCATGAGGGCGATCCCTGCCGCAGCGGGAAGCAGGGTGAGTGCGTCCGCCCAGCCAATGCCGCCGAGCGCGGGCATCGGGAGGCCCTGCGGCAGGACTCCGGTGACCTTGACGTCGTCGTTGAGGCTCCAAACGGCCGTTGCGACGCACGAGCCGACCACCGCCAGCAGCACACCCGGCACTTTCCACTTCAGCAGCCGGGGAATCCAGATCAGCGCCAGCGAACCCACGCCCAGCAGCAGTGCGGTGATGTTGACCTCGCCGCCCAGCACCCCGGTGGTGACCTTCGCAAGCTTTTGCCAGATGTCGCCGTCGGCCTCTATCCCAAGGAACGCCGGCAGCTGCGAGAATGCCACCAACAACGCGATTCCGTTCAGGTATCCGAGCCTGATGGGTTTGGAGAGCAGTCCTGTGATGGTCCCGAGTTTGAGGGCCGAACCGGCCAACATCAGTACCCCGATCAGCACTGCCAGGAGCCCTGCCAATGCCACCGACTTTTCGCTGCTACCCGCTGCCAGTGGCACGATTGCCGCGGCAATCATGGGGGCGAGGGAAGAATCGGGGCCGAGGACCAGGATGCGGGAAGGCCCCACGAACGCGTAAACCAGCAGCGGGACCACAGTGGCATAGAGACCGGTGACCGGTGGAAGGCCGGCCGCCTGCGCATAGGCCATACCGGCGGGTACCAGCAGGGCGAAGAGGGCAGCACCTGCCACGACGTCGTGCCGGAGCCATTCGCGTTTGTAGCCCTTGAGCGCCCAGACGCCCGCAAGCCGGTCCTTGGCGGACTTGGCGGACTTGGCGGAAGAACGGGTGGGTGAACTCATACAGCGATCATTCCCGAACGACTGCTGTTGCGGAACCAGGCGGAGGCCGTATGTGGAAAATCCGGACCGTCATCAGTCCCGCCCAAATGTGACGCCCCGGGAGCATAATTGACGCAGTACGACCCCCTGTAACTTCGCATGAAATCAGGTCGCGGTGAACGGACAGAGCAGTTCTACACTCAAGCCCATGCTGCACTTTGGATGGTTCGTGGGACACGGTTTTGGTGTCCAGGGCTGGGGGACTCCCGGCTACAGCCTGGGCTATGACTGGAAGAAACCCGCCCTGTACCAGGAGGCTGTCCGGGCCTTTGAGCAATCCGGGTTGGACCTGTTCATCATCGAGGATTCGCTCACCGTCCCGGATACCTACGGCGGCACGGCCGAGGTCTCCCTGGCGCACGCGTCGTTCGCTCCGAAGCATGATCCGCTGGCGCTGGTCCCGTACCTTCTCTCAGCCACGGAGCATTTGGGGATCGTCCCGACGGTCAGCGCTTCCTTCTACCCGCCCTTCACTGCCGCCAGGCTCCTGGCCACGCTGCAACACTTCTCAGAAGGGCAGCTCGGCTGGAACGTAGTCACGTCCGGCAGCGACCTCGCCGCCCAGAACTACGGGCTGGACCAGCAGATCGAACACGACCTCCGGTACGAGAAAGCGGAGGAATTCGTCGACGTCGTCAGGCGGCTCTGGCGGAGTTGGGAACCTGGCGCCGTGCTTGAGGACGTTGAGGCGGGGGTGTTCGCGGACCACAGCAAGGTGCATCCCATTAACCACGAAGGCGAATTCTTCAAGGTCAGGGGTCCGCTGAACACTGCGCCTTTGCCGGAAGAACCAGTCCTGGTGCAAGCTGGTGCGTCGCCGCGGGGTAAGGCCTTCGCAGGTGGGCATGCCGACGTGGCCATTGCCTTGGCACGCGGCGTTGACGGGATGAAGTCCTACCGGGATTCCATCCGCGCGGAAGCTGCAAAAGCAGGCCGCAATCCCGACGACGTCAAGGTTCTTTTCGTCCTGAAGCCCACCATTGTTGGTTCCACGGCAGAGGCAGAGGAGTTGCGGACACAGAGGCGTGAACTCACCCAACGCGACATCGACAGCCAACTCAACTCCATCTCCTACCTTTCAGTGATCGACTTCAAACAGTTCGACCTCGATGCTCCGCTGCCCGAATTGAGCACCAACAGCAACCAAGGGACGCTGGAGCATTTCGCCAAGGCGGCCCCTCCGGGCTCCACACTGAGACAGATCCTGCAGGCCCGCAGCGGAGGAGCGGGTGATTCCATCATTGGTACGGTTGGCGAAATCGCCGACTACCTGGAGTCGACAGGGTCTGAAGTGGGTGGCGACGGTTTCCTCTTCTCCGGCTTCGTGGACCCTGTGACCGTGCACGGTGTACTGGACAAACTAACCCCTGAACTGCGGCGCCGTGGCCTGTTGAGGAAGAGCTACGGCAACGGTGGTTTCCGGCAAAATCTCTTGGACTTCTGATGGTGACGGCTGAACCGCGAACCTTCCTGATCGGTGCGGCTCCGGTGCTGGCATCGGACGTGGCGCTGGCCGCCGAAGATCCCTCGTTTGACGTGGAACTCAACCAGGAAGCGTTGACTTTGATGCGTAAGTCGAGGGAACTAGTGGAGCTCACCGCGACCTCCGGAAAGCGTGTGTACGGTCTCAACACACTGCTAGGGTCAGGCCGGGATACGGCTGTGGAGGAGAAGTCGCTCCTGGCGTACCAAGTGCAGGTGGTCAGGTATCACAACAGCGGTGTGGGCACGTATCTTAACCGGGCTGCTGCCCGTGCCGTAATCCTTGCCAGGCTTATCGGTTTCAGCCGCGGTGGTTCCGGCGTGCGACCCGAAACAGCAGTCTTCTACGCCGAAATGCTCAACCGCGGAGTCTTCCCCGCCATCCCCCGGGAAGGCTCAGTGGGCTCGTCAGACCTGACCCAACTTGCCGCCGTCGCCGCCGTTGCTTTGGGCGAGGGCGAAGCGTTCGACGCGGATGGCACGCTGATCCCCGGCGCCAAAGCGCTCGCCGACGCCGGTCTCCAGCCACTTGTTCTCGCGCCGGGTGAGGCCTTGGCCCTGGTCAGTGCCAATGCGTACTCAGTGGGTGTAGGAACTCTCGCCTTGGTGCGGTTGCGGCACCTGGCCGAACTGGCCGACGTCGCACTTTCCCTCTCACTGGAGACGATCGCAAGGTACGACGGCGGCGGGAACCTCAGCCCGTTCTCGCTGGCAATCCAGGCGGCCAAGGCGGTGGACGGGCAGCGGGAGTCGGCTGCCGCTGTTCGCCGCCTTCTGAGCGGTGGGTGGCTGGAGGATGTTCGTCCCGAAGTTTCGGTGCAGGATGCGTTATCGTTCCGGGCCGCGCCCCAGACGCACGGGGCATTTCGATCCCTGGTGAAGCAGCTCGGTACTGCGTTGGAAGTGGAGCTAAACGGCCGCGGCGATAATCCCCTGGTCGATCTCGACTCCGGGCAGATGATGTCCGGCGGGAACTTCCAACCGATGCAACTGGCTCTCGCCTTCGAGGGCCTGCGGCTGGCTTTGGCCCACGTTGGGATTTCCAGTGAACGTCGTATCGCCAAGTTGTATCCACCACAACGGGCTATCCGGGCCCGCCACCTGCAGGCGGCATCCTCCGGGGAAGGTCTGGCCCAAGAAGAACTTCCCGGGCTGCTCTGGTACTCGGCCGCTGGACTGTTGGCCGAACTCAAGTTCCTCGCCGCACCGGCGACGCTCGGGGCGCCGACGCTTTCTGCCGACGTCGAGGACCATTCGACGCTTGCCCCGCTTGCCCTGCAGCAGCTCGAAAAGTCGTTGGAGGCTGCCGAAAAGCTCTTGGTTATCGAGGCGTTGACGGCGTCGTACCTGCTGCTTGAAGCGGGAGCCGCGCAGCCGCTCGGAAAGGGGACGGGCGCCGTCGTGGGAAGACTGACCGATGTGCTTGCCGACCGGCCGTCGGCTCCTGACTTGGTGGCGCGTGCGCGTCTGGAGTTGCGGGATGCCGTAACCAGGGAATTTTCGGAGACAGGGGAGGAACCGTGGTGAGTACAGCGATCCGCAAACAGGGTGTGCACGCGGCCGTCCCGATTCCGGACGGGCTGGACGCCTCGGTCCTGGACAAAGTGGGCAACACCCCGCTGGTGAAGCTGGAATCACTGGGTCACGGCCTGGGCAGCACCATCCACATCAAGCTCGAGTCCGAAAACCCTGGTGGCTCCATCAAGGACCGCACCGCGCTAAGTATGGTTCGGGCGGCGGAAAGGTCTGGCGAGCTGCAACCGGGCGCCACGATTGTGGAAAGCACGTCGGGCAACACCGGGATCGGGCTCGCCCTCATCGGGCACCTGACCGGACACCCGGTGGTGGTGGTTACGGGCGACACGATCTCCGAGGAGAAGCTTGCCGCGCTGCACAACTACGGCGCCCGAGTGATCCTCACGGACTGGAACGCGCCGTCGGAATCGCCGGAGAACGCACGCGCCGTGGCAGCGCGGATTACCGCCGAGACGCCCGGCGCGTGGCGGCCCATGCAGTTCGACAACCCTGCCAATCCCGCCGCCCACTATGAAACCACCGGGCCCGAGATCTGGGAACAGACAGGTGGCCTGGTGACCCACTTCGTAGCGGGGATAGGCACCGGCGGGACCATCAGCGGGAACGGCCGGTTCTTGAAGGAACGCGTGGCTGCCTCACGACCCGGCGGGCACGTGGAAGTTGTGGGTGCCGACCCCTACGGCTCCGCCTACAGCGGCGGCCATCCCGGCGAGATCCTGGTGGACGGCGTGGGCAACTCCTGGCCCGAAGCTGAATGGCCCAAGGCTCTCGACCGCGCCATCGTGGACCGTTTCCTGCGGATCCCCAACGACGAGGTTTACACCACCGTCCACAGGCTTCTGGATGAAGAAGGACTGGCGCTGGGTCCGTCTTCCGGGCTCGCTGTTGCCGCGGCTGTGCGGGTGGCTCGAGCAGCACCTCACGGTTCGGTGGTGGTGGCCATAGCGCCCGACGCCGGCACGAACTACCTGAGCAAGGCCTTCAACCCGGTGTGGCTGGCGGAGCACGGCATACGTCTCGCTGCCGACACCCCCGGCGCCCGCGAGTAAGCCCTCTCTCACGTCCCTCGGGTTTGGCATAGGGGCTGCTAGCATCTGAAACCCTGGTCGGCACCGGCCGGGCCGTAATTGGGGGGGCTTTCTTTGTTTTCAGCTTTTGGCATTCTCTACGTCTTGGTGACAGTGGGCGTTGCAGCCTTGGTGATCTATGCCCTGGTGCTGGCGATCATCTTCCTTCGCCTCCGCATTCAGGAGCTGAAGCGGGGACAGGAACCCCCGTTGCGTTAGGCTCCAACCATGCCTGAACAGGAAACAAATCCACGTCTGGCCGGCTATCTGGACAAGCAGCAGCCGGATCTTTACGCGACCCTAAGCCACTATTCCCAGCAGCTCGTGGACGAAGCTGACCGGCTTGGCATCCCGCGCCGTACCCTTGAGCTCATCAACTACTTGTGCTCGCAGATCAACGGCTGCGCCTTTTGCCTGGACCTTCATCACCGGCGAGCCCTCAAATACGGCGAGACGGAACAGAGGCTGTCCCTCGTGGCCGTTTACAAGGAAGTTCAGCTGTTTGAACCCGCTGAGGTGGTGGCGATGGAGATGGCTGAGCAGATCACCCGTATGAGCTCGTCGAGGCCCAGCCCCGAGCTTTTTGAACAGGCACGTCAGCACTACAGTGACGAGCAGATCAGCGTCCTCTGCATGGCGGCAATAGGGATCAACGCCTTCAACCGTCTGTCCATTTTGAGCGAGCACCCGGTACGCGCAGCCAAGAAATAGATCCCATCGCTAGCCGAGTGTGTTGCCACCACCTACTTTGGCCTCCGACAGGGCTATGACACACCCATTGGCGGGCGTGTCGGAACCATCCAGGATTCAATGTGGGTGGTGGCGGCACGAGGTGTGGGTCGTGACCCTGGTGAAACGAGATCAGCCCCCTGGGCAACCGGGAAGGGTTGCCCAGGGGGCTGATTGACTTCCAACAAGGTCAGGAAGCCACGGACCACAAAGTCCTAAACGTCCACAGCCTTCTTGAGCGACCGGCGTCGTCCGTATTTGAAGTAGAAGATGGCGTAGCAGGCACCCACGAACGGAACGCCGAACAGGAGTGCAGCTACTTGGTTGGGGTCGAACGCGATGCCGATCAGCGATACCAGGCAGAGCGCGAACGCGAGGATCGGTACCAGCGGAAACAACGGAGCCTTGTAAGGAAGCGTGCTGAGGTCTCCACCGTTCTTGATGAACGTCCGGCGGTAGATGAAGTGTGAAGCGACGATGGACATCCAAACGCCAACGGTCGCGAAACCGGCCACGGAAACGAGCACCAAGTAGACGGTGGCCGGGGCAACAACGCTGCTGATCAGCGAAGCCAGGCCACCCAGCATACTGACGCAGAGGGCCACCATGGGGATCCCGCGCTTGGTCAGTTTACGGAAAGCCTTGGGGGCGTGGCCTTCGTCGGCCAGCGAGAAAAGCATGCGTGCACAGGAGAAGAGCCCGCAGTTGCCGGCGGAAAGCAGTGCCGTGATGATCACGAAGTTCATGATGTCCGCGGCGTATGGGATGCCGAGCATGGAGAAGACGGTGACAAACGGGCTCTCGTCCACGCTGACTTGTTCGTAGGGAATGGTGGCGGCGATGACCACGATCGCACCAACAAAGAAGATCATGAGTCGTATGACGGTGGTCCGCATCGCCTTGGGGATGTTCGCGCCGGGATTTGCGGTTTCTCCCGCGGCAACGCCGATCAGCTCGGAGCCCGAGAAGGCGTAGAAGACTGCCAGACACGTGACGAAGACACCGGTGAATCCGTTCGGGAAGAGGCCGTCCGGCGTGCTGAAGTTCTCGCCAAAGGACGGGTACTCGCCAGCGGCCAGAGGGTGGAAGCCAGCCAATGCGGCGCCGCCCAGAATAATCAGGCCGACGACGGCGGCAACCTTGATCAGCGCGAACCAGAACTCCGATTCACCAAAGACGCGCGATGAAATGGCATTGAGGGTGAACAGGACCGTGGCGAAGACGAAGCACCAGATCCAGACGTCGACGCCCGGGAACCAGCGTTGCATGAGTAAGCCCGCTGCGGTGAACTCGGAACCTAGAGCCACAGCCCAGCAGAGCCAGTACAACCAGGCCGTGGCAAAGCCAGTAGCCGGGCCGATGGTGCGGGCGGCATAAATGTGGAAGGCACCTGAGACGGGGAACGCAACAGCGAGCTCTCCGAGGCATGCCATCACCAGGTAGACCACCACGGCGCCAATGAGGAAGGCAATCACGGCGCCCAAGGGGCCGGCGGTGGAGATGGTGTATCCGGAACTAACGAACAGGCCAGAGCCGATGACGCCGCCCATGGCGATCATCACCAGGTGCCGGGCCTCCATGGACCGGCGAAGTCCTGTCTGTGAGGCGCCAGTCTGGGGCTGTGCCTCGGTTGCCGATGCTTCGGCTTCTGTGGGGGAGCTGAGTCCCATATTCCCTCCGGGAAGTTAGCCAGCAAAGTCTGAAGTAGTTGTACTAGCGGGACGTGATCCAACTAACACGAGAACAAGATTCATCACATGACGAATGATCATTTCAAGGAGGATAAGAAACGTGATTGAACACAATGTGCGCTCATGGTCGAGCCCAAGAGTTTCTAATCATTGAGTCATGCGAGCAATTACTCTACTTGTGACCTGCTAGGTTCTAGCGGGGCTTCATCAGCGAAAAGCCTTGGAAGCCCAGCGATTTACTCGATGCCTGCGAACAGCTCATTGAGTTCGGCTGTGAGCTGCTTCCGAACAGACGGTGTGCCGATTTCCTTGCCGTTGATGTGGTTCACAGGGGCGATCAAACGGATGCTGGAGATAAGCCATACGGCGTCGGCATCAAACAGGTCCTGCGGCACAAGCGGCCCATAGCCCAGCTCCCAGCCGGCAGCTTTTGCTGCTGCGAACAATGCGCCCTGCGAGGTGCCGGGGAGGATTCCGCTGTCATGCTGCGGCGTGATGAGGCGGCGTAGGGTCTTCACGGAACCTTCGCCGTCGTCGACTGTTTCAAGGTGAGCCAGCAAAACAGTGGAGGTCGGGCCCTCCAGGACGCGGCCATCCGTGGAGGTGAAGATGGCATCATCTGCGCCCTGCTTATGCGCGAAGCGCAGCGCAGCCATGTTTACTGCATAAGAGAGCGTCTTAGCACCCAGCAACAGCCACGGCGCCCGTTCGCCCGCTTCGGTGTCGAAGCCACGGTCCAAAAGTACGACGTCGATGCCCGTCTCGCGTTGTCGGCGACTGCCCGCAGGTGAGGGCGAAGCCTGCACCCAGCATGTGGGGCTGGCTGCACCTTCGACACCGCGGGTCACGATCAGCTTGACCACAACCTCGTCCTCCTCCGGCGTGGGAGCCGGGTGGACATCGCGGAACTCGTTGATGGCGGTATCGATCGCCTTGCGCCAGGCATCCTGCTCCGGAAGCACCAGGTCCAAGGCTGCGGCGGAACTGCTCAGCCGGTTCAGGTGGGCCTGGACCTTGCGGGGTCGTCCCTGAACAGCGAGGAGTGATTCGAACACTCCGTCGCCGCGGGTCGCGCCAAGGTCGGTAGCCATGAGCTGCGGCTGGCTTGAATCGGCAATGCGTCCGTTTTCGAAGGCGGGGTCCAGGAAAACCAGGACCGTGGGAGCAGGTGAAGTCATGGTCCCAGCTTAGTGCGGGGCCGTGGCGCATGACTTTGCCGGATAGGCTGTGGTCACTGTTGTTCTTGGACCGTGGGGGTTTGCAGGTGCTCTTTCCTTTTCCGTTTGGCCAGGAGTGGACCTGGTTGTTAGGCGCGTGGGCCATCGCGGAAGTGATCATGCGCATCGTCCTTTTGGGCATCATTCCCGGCAACCGGCGTCCCACCACGGCCATGGCCTGGCTTTTGGCTGTGTTCCTCATCCCATCCGTAGGGTTCGTCCTCTTCCTCCTTTTTGGCAATTTCAAACTGTCCAAGCGTCGGCGGGAGCAGCAGGAAGAAGTGAATCGGCGCGTGCGTGCCGTCACTTCCGACCTTGCAGATCCAGTGAGTGTCTATTCAGGCCCGGAATGGGTGAAGTCGGCGGGTGAGCTGAACCACCGTCTTGGTTCGCTGCCAATGGTGGACGGCAACAAGGTTGAACTGATTCCCGGTTACGAGGAGTCGATCAAAGCCATGGCCGAGGCGGTTCGGAGCGCGAAGGACTACGTCAACGCGGAGTTCTACATCATGAGCAGTGATTCCGTCACCGATGAGCTTCTGACTGAGCTGGAGAAGGCGACCGAGCGCGGTGTCACGGTGAGGCTCCTTTTCGACCACATTGGAACGCTTCGGGTAAAGGGATACCGCCGCCTGATCCGAAGACTGAAGGCAAGCAAGATCCAGTGGAAGCGGATGCTCCCGCTTTTGCCCATTCACGGTCAGTGGCGGCGCCCGGACCTGAGGAACCACCGCAAGATCATGGTGATCGACGGACTGGTCGCTTTCACCGGCTCTCAGAACTTGATCGAGCCTTCCTACAACAACCCAAAGCACCACAAGGTGGGGCGCAAATGGGTTGAGCTTATGTCCCGGCTTGAGGGACCGATCGTCGCTACCTTGAATGTCGTCTTCGCGACGGACTGGCTCAGCGAAACCGACGAGTCCCTGGAAGACCAACTGCGGCTGCCAACACAGCCTCCGCCTGGTCGCGTCACAGCCCAGGTAGTGCCGAGTGGCCCAGGTTTCGCCACTGAAAACAACCTCCGCTTGTTCAACACCCTGATCTATTCGGCGCAGCACACGATCTCCATCTGCAGCCCCTACTTTGTCCCTGACGATTCCCTGCTGTATGCGATCACCACAGCAGCGCAGCGAGGTGTCGCCGTGGAGCTTTTCGTGTCAGAAAAGGGGGACCAGTTCCTGGTTCACCACGCCCAGCGTTCCTACTACGAAGCCCTCTTGGATGCAGGGGTTCGCATCTATTTGTACCGGGCGCCGTATGTCCTCCACGCCAAGCACTTCACCATCGACGACGAAGTGGCCGTTCTTGGTTCCAGCAATATGGACATGCGCTCCTTCTCCCTGAACATGGAGGTCTCGGTGATGCTCCTCGGCGCCGAAACCGTGAACCTCATGCGGGCCGTGGAGTCCACGTATCGCGAGGTGTCCCGTGAGCTTATGTTGGAAGACTGGATGGATAGACCCCCGCTGGCGAAGTATGTGGATAACGTAGCCAGATTGACTGCGACGCTCCAGTAGTCCCCAACTGTGGACTAGCGGCTCAGCCCGGGAATTCAGCGCCAAGCGTGGACAGCACGCCGAATGCTTTAGTCCGGATTTCCTCGTACTCATCGTCCGCAACGGAATCCGCGGTGATAGCTCCACCCACGCCGAGGGACAGGGTTCGCCCGCCAGCGCCGTCGGGATTGACCACCAGGGTTCGGATCACCACGGCAAGGTCCGTGGCCGCGTTCAAGGAGAAGTAGCCGATGGCGCCGGAGTAGATGCCCCGAGGCCCGGATTCGAGTTGGTCGAGGATGTCCATGGTGCTGATCTTCGGCGCACCTGTCATGGACCCGGCCGGGAAGGCTGCCGCCAAGGCTTCCGCCCGCGGAGCCCCCGGACGAAGGTGCGCGTCTATGGTGCTCACCATTTGGTGGACCGTTGCGTAGCTCTCGATCGCGCACAGCCGGCTGACGGTCACCGAACCCGGGATGGCGAAATGGCTGAGGTCGTTGCGCAGCAGGTCCACGATCATGATGTTCTCGGCGCGGTCCTTCAGCGACGTCTCAAGATCGTGCCGCAAAGCAGCGTCCTCGGAGGGGTCGGAGGACCGGCCGCGTGTCCCCTTGATCGGCTCCGCACGCATGCCGCCGTCGGACAATATGCGGAGGAATCGCTCGGGCGAGGTACTCGCGACCACCAGTTCGCCGAACCGAAGGTAACTGGCGAACGGTGCCGGGTTTCGGCGTCGAAGGCTGAGGTAACCCGCCCAGGGATCCAAGTTGCCAGCGGGGGCTTCCAACGTAGTGGTCAGGCAGATCTCGTAGGAGTTTCCTTCGCTGATTTCGTGCTGGGAGTCAGCGATCTTGCGCTTGTAGTCCGTGGCAGAGTCGCGGCTGACGAATTCGGGAACCGTGCCGGATGACACAGAGACGGCGACGTCAAGAGCGGCGACAGCAGCTTCGACGGCGGCGCGGGCCTCCCGGAACCATTCCTCGGCGTCGGGAGCGTCCAAGGCGAGCAGCCAGACGGTTTGTTCGCGATGGTCCAGCACCACAGCCCGACCGGCAAAGAGCAGGGCCGCGTCCGGGGTGTCGGAGGGAACGTCATTGCCGCCGGTTTCGCGCTTGAGTTCGTAGCCGAGGTAGCCGAGCCAGCCAAGCGTGAACTGGCCGTCGTAACCGCGGGGTGCGCGGACGGCGCGGCGGCCCCAGACAGAATCGAGCCAGCGGAAGAACGGCCCGGAGGTGCTCACGGTGGCGGAACCGGCGGTCACTTGGGTAGTCCCGGACCGGTGCAGCACCGACTGGCCGAAGGTGCCGCCGTCGTCCGCCAAGATGCTGAAGCGGCTGCGCGCGGCCGCTTGGGAACGGCCGGCGACCGCGGAGGCATTGGAAGAATCCAACCACACCGCGTTCGTGGACTTGCCGTACAGGGAAGCGAAGAGAAGCGCTGCGTCGGGCGTCGCCTCGAGGCGCTCGGAGCGCAATTGCAGTCCTCGGCGGGCGCTGAGTTCCGGCGACAAGATGGCAGCAACCGAAGGCAGATACATGAGGGCACGCAGGACATCGTCCGGTGCGCTGCCGTCCGCAAGGTTCTGCACACGGACGTCGGCGGCGCCGATCACCGCATCGGCTGAAAGCCACTCGTCCTCTTGGGCTGCCCAGCTGTCCCAGTAAGGTTCGTAAGTGCTTCCGTCGCGGGTCAAAGCCCGACGACGGCGATCGTCACCTGGGGATTCCACCCACACCACGGCATCCAGCATGGGACGGGCTGCATCCGCTGCCGCTCCTACGCCTTCCACAATGACTATCTCGGCGGGCAGCGTGACGTTCAGGCCGCCGTCGTAATGCTTCTCCCAATCCCAACTGGTCCATGCCGCCGCCTGGCCCTCGCTCAGCGGCTTCAGGACCGTGCCGACGTACCGCTCGATGCCCGGCATGAGACCGTTCCAGCCCGGGTAGATGTCCTCGAGATGGAACAGCGAAACCTTGTGGTGCTGCCGCAACCGGGCCGCCAGTTCAACGGCCAGCGTGGTTTTTCCTGCGCCGGACCTGCCGTCAACAGCGATGATCACAGGTGCAGGGGTCATGTCATAGAGGTTACCTGCTGGTGGTCCTGGCCTGCCGCGGACTGCGCGGAGCTGATAGCTGCCTTGACATACTGCACGATCCCGGGGATGGCGGCCTTGATGAGCGTCCACGTGTTATCGAAGTCCGCGTGCCCGCCGTACCAAGGGTCTTCGATGCCCAGGTCCAAGGAGCTGCGGCCCGCCATATGTGGATCGAAGCTGCGGAGCATCCGAACTTTTTCGAGTGCAGAGTGATCCGGCGCGGCTTCCTGGAGCCAACCGAAATGGTCAACGTCCAGTGCGAGGATCAGGTCACGTTCGGCGTACCATTCCCGCCGCCACTCACGGGCAATGTGGTCCTCCGACGTGAGGTGCTGTGCGGTCAGGACGCGTGCGGCGCGGGGGTCTATGGGGTGTCCAACCTCGTACCCTGTAGTGCCCGCGGAGTCCACCACGACAAGCCGGCCGAGCCCTTCCGCTTCGAAGGCTTCGGTAAGCATGAGCGCTGCCATGGGCGAGCGGCAGATGTTTCCAGTGCAGACCGTGATGATGCGGTATGGGCTCGTCGTTGAGTACATGCAGCAAGCATGATTCATGGCGCACCCTCTTGGCTAGGGGGAACTTCACAAGTGAGTCACTTTTCCTGTCAAAGCTGTCACGCGGGCGCTTCCCGCGGGTGCTTGCGCTAGGCGGGAGTGGCTTCCCGTGCTTCGGCGGCCAGCGCTGCGGCGGCCAGGTAAACGGTGCGTACGACGGCGGCGCGTCGCCTTTCGGCCCTGCCCGGATAGTCCCCGGCCATGAGTCCGTCGAGCGCAGGGAGTACGGGGGCGGCGTCGCACAAACTCACGATGGTGATGAGGAGGTCCCCGGCGTCTTCCTTGGAAATGCCAGGGAGGGCGGCGATAGTGCTATTGACCTTGGAGGCGCAGTTTGCCATCCGCTTAGGCAGTCCGACAACCTCCGCGCCCCGTTCGAGCCCTTCCCAAAACAGGAGGCGTGGTGCCGTGGCATCCTTCTGGTGGTGGTCGAATAGTCGGCCGGCGTAGTCTGCCATTGCTTCGGGACCGCTGCCCTCGATGGGAACTTCATCCATGAGTGAGCTCAGGGCGGTGACGATTACGGCGTCGAAAAGCGCATTTTTGTTGCCGAAGTATTGGTAGATCCGCTCCTTGTTGACGCCCGCCTCTGCCGCAATGCGGTCAATGCGTGCACCGGCCAGTCCACGCGCGCAAAACTCGGACGTTGCTGCTTCGAGCAGCAGCCCTTTGGTTCGCTCTGTGTCCCACGCCATAGGGTCATATTACCAGTTTCCAACTAGATGGTTGTAATTGTGGGCGAGCGGGGTTATTGTGATCCCAAGCCAAAAGCAACCGTTTAGTTGGAGAATGCCATGACCACACAAACAACCTCCGAGATCACAACCGAGCCCACAACGCCGGCAACCCGCCCTCACATGCCGTCCGTGCACGTTCGCGCGGTGATTACGTGGCTGGCCATCTTCCCGCTCGTATCCATCGGCATGCTGCTCCTGGGACCCGTCATGGACTCGTGGCACCCCGTCTTGCGGGCACTGCTGCTGACAGCCCTTGTGGTTCCCGCGGCTGTTTACGTTGTGGTTCCCAGGCTCATGGCCGGCCACGGCGCCCTGAGCCGCAAGGCCGTAGAGCGCGCGGCCCAGCGCACTGCCCGCAAGTCCGCTTAACCCAAGTAGGTCGCAATTAAGCGCGTTTTGGAGGTTCAAAACGCGCTCAATTGCGACCCAGTTGGGTGCAACGCCGGGACTAAGCGTCCCGCAGCTGCTCGACGTCGGCGATGGTCGGGTATGCGGCCTGCGTCCCTTTCTTCGTGGCAGCCAGTGCGGCTGCCACCGAGGCGAAAGACGCCGCACCGGCAAGTGATTCCCCAGCGGCCAAACGTGCAGCGACAGCACCAGTGAAGGCATCGCCGGCGCCCGTGGTGTCAACCGCAGAAACACGCGTCGGGGCAATGCGCGTGATCTGGTCTTCAGCGCCACGTGCCAACGAATCCAGGACCACGGAACCGTGTGCGCCGAGAGTGACCAGAACCCGCTGCAAACCCCGGTCCGCAAACTGGCTCCGGACCGGCTCCCACGCCTCCACACCGGCCTCGGCGTCGGGTACGTCGGCTTCTGCGCCAAGGAACAGTGACGCCTCGTGCGCATTCACCAACAGCACGTCGCTCAACCTGGCCAAACGCTCCGGCACCTCGGCGTAAGGCGAGAGGTTCAGTAGAACTGTTGCGCCGGCGTCGTGCCCTGTTTGGGCGGCGGCGATGACCGTATCGGTCCCCACCTCCAGGCAGAGGCACACCACAGCCGCGTCCTCGAAGGCGTCGGGCGTGACATCCGACGGCCTCAGGGTGCCATTGGCGCCAGCCGAGATGATGATGCTGTTCTCGCCACTGGCATCCACGGAAATGACTGCGACACCGGTGGCGACGTCGGAGCGTCGGACCCGCGAAACGTCCACGCCGGCGCTGGCTGTCGATTCAAGGAGCATGGTGCCGTTGGAGTCGTCACCCACAGCGCCGATCAGGGTTACATGCCCGCCGAGCTTGCTGGCAGCCACCGCCTGGTTGGCACTCTTGCCGCCGGGGTTCACTGCGAAACCGTTGCCGTGGACTGTCTCGCCGGGTTGGGGGAGGCGGTCGCAGTAGATGGTGAGGTCTGCGTTGAGGGAGCCGACGACGACAATTCCCGCCATGGGTGCGCTGGTCATGCGGTCACCTTTTCGTTCTCGGTCACTTCTGCGTCCACGGGCTTCGGAATGAGCAACGACGCGGCGAAGGCAGCGAACGTGATGGCGAGGCCCACCACCACAACGGTCAGATAAGAAGCCTTGTCGTCATTGAGCGAAGACGTGGCCACCAGGACCGCAGGAAGGACCAGGAAGCTCAGGCCCGCGCCGAGGTTGAACGCGCCGGCATTCATGCCAGGCAGGAAGCCCGGGTTGCCCTGGGGCGAGAGAACCACGCCCAATCCGTTCAGCATGATGTTGACCGTACCGGCGTACATGATGCCCAGCAAGGCCGTGCCCACGATCATCATGGGCAGGTTGTTGAGTCCGAAGAACGCGATGATGGCCAGTGCCACGAGGCTGCCGACAAGGCCGATGCGCAGGACCTTGGTGTAGCCGAGGACAGGCGCCAGGCGGCCGCTGATGGGGCCGAACAGCCAGCCAAGCAGTGCATAGGGGGTCAGGATGATGAGCGACATCTCGGTGGGGCCAACGCCGAAACCGGGATCAGCTGCCTGAACATAGGCCGGGACTATGCCGTTGATGACCGCGAAGATGCCCGTCATGGTGAGGGTGGTGGTCAGCAGCGGAGCCCACGTGGAGCGCTGGCGCAGGTGCACTGTTTCCACCATGGGCTGCTTGGCGCGCTTTTCCACACTCCAGAACGCAAAGAACGCGACGGCGGCAATCACCGTGAGCACGATCGCGAGGGTCAGGGTGCCGGCGTCGAAGGCCGTGGCCAGTTTGGCGCCCTCGTTCAGTGCGGTCAGCAGGGCACCGACGGCGATGACAATGAAGAACACGCCCAGCCAGTCCATGGTGGTGCCGGCGGCGGGCTTGCTTTCGCCTGCGAGGACGGCGATCAGGACGGTAGCTACCAAAGCGAGTGCAACCATCAACCAGAAGATGCTGCGGAAGCCGAAGTTCTCAGCGAAGTATCCGCCTACGAATGAGTCGACGCCGGCCACGCCGCCGTTGACTGCGGTGATGAGGCCCATGAGGGTGCCGTACTTGCGCGGATTGGAGACCGCGGAGCGAAGCATGATCAGGCAGAGCGGAACAGTTGGGCCGCTGACGCCCTGGATGATGCGGCCCACGAACAGCCACGTGACGTCGGGCGCCATTGCTGCGATGACCGAGCCGACGGCCATCAGGAGCATCATGCCAACGAGGATCTTCTTGCGGCCAACGATGTCGCTGAGGCGCGGGAGGAAGAGGGAGAAGAGAGCTGCGGCAGTGAAGAACCAGGTCTGGGACAGGCCGATGGTGGCTTGGTCCGTGTTGAGTTCGTTGCCCATGGTGACCAGTGCGGGGCTGAGCATGGACGCATTGAGCTGGAAGGCCACGCAGGCGGCCAGCAACGCAACCATGAGGGCGGTGACGTTGCCGCGGGTGGATTTGGATTCTGTTGTGAGGGAGGACATTATTTGGCTTCCCCTGCCAGGATTGCCTCGGCCGTGGCGTTGACTGCGGCGGTGGCGTCAGCGCCGACGTCGTGCGTTGGTTCGCCGATCCGTTCAATGGCATCGGTGACCAAATCCCAGAACTTCTTGTGATCCAAGTCCACGGCAACGGAGGTGTGGCAGTCATCCGGTGCGGGTGCGCGGAAGTCTGCAACGGTCATACCGAGGGTGAGTTTGCCCTGCAGTTCGATGTCTACGGGGACCTTGCGGGTGGTCATGACGGTGGGGTCGATAACGTAGGCGACTGCGCAGGGGTCGTGGACCGGCGGGAAATCGAAGCCTTGGGCATCCTTGTAGGTCTTCTGGAAAAAGTCCATGAGTTCCATGACGAACTTGGCCGGCTTGGTGCCAATTTTTGCGATGCGGTCCACTACCTCGTCCGTGGCCAGCGCCTGGTGCGTGAGGTCCAAGCCGACCATTACCAAGGGCCACTTTTCATTGAAGACAATGTGCGCGGCTTCGGGGTCGATGATGATGTTGAACTCCGCCACGGCGCTCCAGTTGCCCACGTGGTAACCGCCGCCCATGAGGACAACTTCCTTCACGCGCTCCACGATGCGCGGCTCCTTGCGGGCGGCCATCGCAATGTTGGTGAGGCCCGCGGTGGGGACCAAGGTGACCGTGCCCGGCTCATGTGCCATGACGGTTTCAATGATGAGGTCGACGGCGTGGCGCGGGTCCAGCTCGATAGCGGACTCGGGCTGCTCCGGGCCGTCCATGCCGGAATCGCCGTGGATGCTGGGGGCCGTTTCAATGGTGCGCACCAAGGGGCGGTCGCAGCCTGCAGCAAAGGGGACGCCCGTGATGCCGGCAATGGTGGCTACGGAAAGGGCGTTTCGGGTGACCTTTTCCAGAGTCTGGTTTCCCACCACGGTGGTCACCGCCAGCAGTTCGATGTCCGGGTTGCCGTGCGCCAGCAGCAATGCCACTGCGTCGTCATGGCCAGGGTCGCAGTCAAGAATGATTTTCTTGCGTGCCGGTGTCATGGTGTTGGGTTCCACGGTTCTCTCCACGTCATTGGGGCCTGCCTGGTAGTTGCCCGGGGCAGGGCGCTAAGCATTCAGGGGAATTCTGGCACTGCTTTGCGGGGTACGTCAAACGCTTAACGCTCGGCCTTTGCTCGCTACGTCAAGCGCTTGATGCCTTCTCGCAGGTCAGAGCGGTTTATGAACGCTACGATCGATGCATGGAATCCCTGGATCGGCGCCACGGCCGCGCGCCCCGCTCACCTCGCGTGACGGCTGCGATGGTGGCCGCCCGGGCAGGCGTTTCGACGGCGACCGTGTCGCTGGTGGCGAACGGAAAAACGCAAGGGCGGGTATCCGAGGACAACATTTCCCGCGTCCGTTCTGCCATCGCCGAACTCGGCTATGTGGTGGACAGCATTGGCAGTTCCCTTGCGCGCGGTGTCAGCTCGATTGTCATCCTGGTGACGCCGGACGTTTCCAACCCCTTCTTTGCCAACGTCATCGCCGGTGTTCGGGAATCACTGGGTTCCGAATACCAGCTGCTGCTCTCCGTGACCGACGCCGGAGAATCACCGCAGGCCGATGACGTCCGCAAACTTCTGGCACTCCGCCCTGCCGGCTTGCTGGTAGGTGCCCCCAGTGCGGAGTTCCTGGAGGAGCTGTCACCCGCGGGCCCGCTGGTGCTGCTGGACGCGCCGGGCCTTGAGTCCTACGCGCCTTCCGTGAATCTCGATGTCGCCCAAGGCGCCCGCGAGCTGGCCCGGCACTTGGCCGCTTCAGGACACACCCGGGCCGCCTACGTGGACGGCGTGACGGGTACAACCACCTTCCAATTGCGGCGCGAAGCCTTCCTGGCAGAGGCTGCCTCCTGTGGACTTTCAGTGGCTGACGAGCATGTGGTCAGCACCCCGATCGACGTCGGTGCTGCCGCCGCCGCGTTCGCCGCTGCCTGGCCGGAGTGGCAACGCACGGGGGTCACCGCCGTCGTCTGCGGTACCGATACGCATGCCTATGGCGTGCTGCAGGAAGCCCGGGTTGAAGGTGTGCGCATCCCTGAGGAGCTGGCTGTGGCAGGCTTCGATGACCTGCCCTACTCGGCCACCAGCAACCCCAGCCTCACCAGCGTCCACTTGCCTGCGACGCCCTTGGGACGCAAAGCGGGGGAGCAGCTGCGGGGGTTGATGGAAGGCCTGCCGCTGGAGGAATCGCATGTGACGCTCGAGAGCTCGCTGGTGGTGCGGGGATCTACGTCGCTTATCTAGGGGCAGCGTTTCCAGCTAGGGGTCAGGGGGGCGAAGCTGGTCCTCCGTGACGGGCAGCGAAACCGTGAAGTAGATCTGGGGAGCTGTCATGTCGCCCCAATCTTCCTTTTTGACTCGCACCAGAGACGGAGTGACTTCCGCTATCCGGACACGCAGCCACGCGCCGTCGTCGAGCCGTAACTCGTGAGGGTCGGCGAGGTAACTCAGCCCGAGATCGTCAAGAGTTTCCTCGGCGCTCAACCAGTCCACAACGTCGGTCCGGGGACGGCCCAGCAAATCCACGGCAACAAACCCGTCATCGATGGGCTTCATCCAACCCACGTGCTCGCCGTCGTCCGCGCGTCGGTGTTCGATCCAGTCCGGCTCCATTCCCATGACGGTAGCACCAGGGTCGGCAGGGTTGCCTCGCTTCAGGGTTGCCTCGCTGGGGCAGGTTTGCCGGCTAGTGAATGACTGCGAGCAGGATACCCACGAGTACGAACAGGCAGCCGAAGACGCGGTTGAGTACTTTCTGGCCGCGCTGGTCGTGGGTAAATCGCTGGAACGATCGCGCCGCGAAAGCGAAGAAGAACCACATCACCATGATGTCGATGACCAGCACGGTAGCTGTGAGCACGGCATATTGCTGGAGAAGCGGCTGGTCCGGCCTGATGAACTGCGGCATGAACGCCAGGAAGAACACGATGGCTTTCGGGTTCAGCAGGTTCACCCAGATGCCGCGCTGGAACATGGACAGGGCCGACTCGTTCTTTTGGCTGTCGACCTTTTCCTCGTCCAAATCCGGCTTGCGCAGGAACTGCCTGATCCCGAGGTACACCAGATACGCGGCGCCAGCATAGCGAATGACATTGAAGATGACGGGTGAGTTGGAAACCAGGACGCCCACGCCCAGGGCAGCGATGACGATATGGATGACCAAGGCCACCTGCTGCCCGAGGATGCCCCAGATGGAGCGTCGGAAGCCGGAATTGAGCGAGTTGCTCATGGTGAAGATGGCGCCGGCGCCGGGAGTGAAACTGATCAGGGTGCCGGCACCAACCAGGGCCAGCCAAAGTGAAAACTGCACATCTCAGCTTATGCCCGTGAGGTGGGTTCTTCTGACGCGCGCCTTCACCACCTACTTTGGCGGCTGACAAGGCGGAATGCACCCGGAGTTGGTTGATTCTCGCGCTCCCGCAGCTCAAAGAAGGTGGTGAAGGTACAGCCACCGCCCCGGGCCATAGGGCAAACTGGTGCCGTGAGCGGAATCCCGTGGGTACTGCACGTAGACCTCGACCAGTTCATTGCGGCTGTCGAGGTCCTCCGCCGGCCTGAGCTCGCGGGGAAACCGATCATTGTGGGTGGTCGGGGCGACCCCACGGAAAGGGCTGTGGTATCCACGGCATCCTACGAAGCAAGGGCCTTCGGCGTCGGCTCCGGGATGCCCCTGAGGATCGCAGCCCGTAAGGTGCCGGACGCCATCATCCTCCCGGTCGATCAAGAGGCCTACCTGGCGGCTTCGGACGTGGTGATGACCACCCTGCGCGCACAGCCGGGTGCCACGGTTCAAGTGCTGGGCTGGGACGAAGCCTTTGTTGGCATCGAGACCGAGGACCCGGAAGCCTATGCCAAGCAGATCCAAGCCGCTGTCCTGGAGCAATCCCGGCTGCACTGCAGCGTGGGCATCGGCGACACTTTGGTCCGTGCAAAGAATGCGACGGATTTTGGCAAACCTGCCGGCATCTACAGGCTGACAAAGGAGAACTGGCTCGACGTCATGGGCGAAAAGCCCACCAAGGAGCTGTGGGGTGTGGGGAGCAAAGTGTCCCAGCGGTTGGCGAAGCATGACATCACCACGGTCGCTGAGCTTGCTGCGAGCGATCCCCAGGATCTCATCCCTGAATTCGGCCCCAAGATGGGACCTTGGTACGCCCAGTTGGGACGCGGGGAAGGTTCCAGCGAGGTGGATGACACCCCGTGGGTCGCCCGCGGACACAGCCGGGAGACCACGTATCAGCAGGATCTCACCGACCCCTCACAAATCGAGGACGCCGTGAAGGAGTTGACGGCGCAGGTCCTGGGAGACGTCGCAGCGGAGGGACGCCCGGTGATCGGGCTGACCCTGAAAGTCCGCTACGCACCGTTCTTCACCAAGACCTACGCCAGGAAGATCCCCGAGACTTTTGACAGGGATGAAGTCCTCACGCAGGCCTTGGACCTCACCGCCAAAATGGAGCCGGACCGTCCCATCCGGCTCCTCGGATTGCGCGCCGAAATGTCCATGCCCGAGGAAGCCCGAAAGGGACATACGCCGACGCGCAGCGGCTGGTAACAGCAGAACGCCCGACGGCGGCCCGGCAGCTACCAGCGCGGGTGGATCGCTTCGCGGAAGTAGCGGTCATAGATATCCCGAACTCCGTCAGCCAACCCTGCCCCTACGGATTGCATCCCACCGGCCTCGGCATTTGCGGCTGCCTGTGAAGCGGATCGTGCCCCGGGAATGACCGAGGTGACACCGTCCTGAGCGATGACCCAGGCGAGGGCCGCTTGTGCGGTGCTGACGCCGTCGGGCACTAAGCCGCTGAACTCCTGGGCGGCTTTGACACCGGTTGCGAAATTGACGCCGGAGAACGTCTCGCCGACGTCGAACGAAGAACCGTCGCGGTTGTAATTGCGGTGGTCGTCCTCAGGGAACTCGGTGTCCGGCGTGTACTTCCCGGACAGCAAACCAGAGGCAAGCGGCACCCTGGCAATAATGCCAACGCCTGCTTCCTTCGCTGCGGGCAGCACCTCGTCGAGGGGCTTCAGACGGAAGGCATTGAGGATGATCTGCACGGAGGCGGTGTTCCCGCGCTTGATGGCCTCAAGGGCCTCATCCGTACGCTCGACGCTGACGCCGTAGTTGCGGATGGCACCTTCGCTGACCAAGGTGTCCAGTGCGTCGTAGACTTCGTCGCTGCTGTAGACGGACGTGGGAGGGCAGTGCAATTGGACGAGGTCCAGGGTGTCCTGCTGCAGGTTGCGCCGCGAACGGTCGGTCCACGCCCGGAAGTTCTCCAAGGCGTAGTTCCCGTGGACCTGATCCACGCGGCGGCCCATTTTGGTGGCAACAGTGAGGTCCAGGTCCGGATGTGCCTGGAGGAAGCGTCCGATGAACTGCTCGCTGCGGCCGTCTCCGTACACATCGGCTGTGTCGAAGAAGTTGACGCCGCCTTCCACCGAGGCTTCCAGGACGGCAAAGGCGTCCTCTTCGGTGACAGAACCCCAGTCGGCTCCGAGTTGCCACGTCCCCAGTCCGACCGTTGAGACGGACCGGCCGGTCTTGCCAAGTATGCGCTGTTCCATGGTTTCGACTATATGGGGTTATTGCTCGTCCATCCGCGCTACTTTTCCCATCAAGTACTTTCGTTCCGGCAGGCTTCCGGTCTTCTTGGCGGCGGAAAGGTACGCGGCGCGGGCCTCCACATAGGAGCCCGACATCTCCAGTAAATGGCCCTTGACGGCGTCCAAGCGGTGCGTCCGGCCAAGCGCGTCATCCAACCCTGCCAGCAGCTGCAGCCCGGCGGCCGGTCCATGCACCATGGCCACAGCTACCGCCCGGTTCAGCGTGACCACGGGACTGGGCGCAACGGCTTCAAGGACTGTGTACAGGGCGAGGATCTGCGGCCAGTCAGTCGCCTCATCGGTGGTGGCCTCCGCGTGCACAGCGGCGATGGCTGCCTGAAGTTGATACGGCCCGGCGGCCCCGCGTCCCAGGACGGAGGACAGCAGCGCGATGCCCTCTTCAATCTGCGTCTGGTTCCAGAGCCGTCGGTTCTGTTCCGCCAACGGGACGGGTGTTCCGTCTGGCAGCGCACGCGCCGCGCGCCGGGAATCGGTCAGCAGCATCAGGGCCAGCAGGCCCACGGCCTCGAGCTCACGCGGTGCGACAGCAACCAGCAGGCGCGCAACCCGGATGGCTTCAGTGGTCAGCTCCTCGCGCTGGAGCGACGGACCCGAGCTTGCCGCGTAACCCTCGTTGAAAATCAGGTACAGGACGTGAAGTACGACGCCGAGCCTTGCCTTGCGCTCGGAAGCCGGCGGCATGCTGAACGTGGCTCCCGCCTTCTGGATCCCCTGTTTCGCGCGGCTGATGCGTTGTCCCATGGTCGCTTCGGGGACCAGGAAAGCCGAGGCAATTTCCGCCGTCGTGAGTCCACCGACGGCCCGGAGCGTTAAGGCGAGTTGCGACGGTGCCGATAGCGCCGGGTGGCAGCAGAGGAACATCAGCGTGAGGGTGTCATCGGCTTCTGATACGGAGCTGTAGGAGAAATCAACGTTCATGCCCGCGACCCGGTCCTCGCGGGCCCGGCGGGCGCTTTCGCTGCGCCACATATCCACCAGCCGGCGGGATGCGACTGCCATCAACCATGCCCTGGGATTGTCCGGCAGTCCGGAGGGCCACTGAAGGGCGGCCTCAAGGAGTGCTTCCTGGACGGCATCCTCGCAAGCGTCGAACTGTCCATGCGTCCGGACCAGCACGCCGAGGACCTGCGGCGCCAGCGTGCGCAGCAGGTCCTCCAGGCGCGTATCCCGCGGGGAGCCCAGCTAGACCTCCGGCAGAGCTTCCTGTGGCGGAGCTTGCTGAACTGCCCGGAGCTCAACCACCTGCGCGTACTTCACGATGCTTGAACAGATCTCCACGGCACGTTCCTCGCTGGCCACGTCAACCACCCAGTAGCCCACCAGCGACTCCTTCGACTCCGCGTACGGGCCGTCCGTGGTGATCACGCCGTCGGGGGTCTGCTTGACGAGCTTCGCGGTGCTGCCATCAGCCAGTCCGGCGTTGAACACCATTTCGCCGGACTCAGTCAGGTCCTTGTCGATCTGGATCATGAACCCGATCATTTCCTGGATCCAAGCCGGGTCGGCGGTCTCCATCATGCCCTCGGCCGATCCGAACATCATGATCATGTATTTCATCTCAAACTCCTTGTGAGGAGCGCCCTGTGTGGGTGCTTTCACTCATGGGTCGGAACTGCGGCGGGCTTTTCTACATGGTTGGGCGAATTTTTTGTGGCGACTACGCCCGGGCTATGACCTCACCATTCGGAATGAGGAAGAAGCCGTCATCGGTAGCTCCCCAGCGGTGCCAGCCCGCGGCGATTCTTGCGAGGTCGGCCTCGTTGGCGAATCCATACTCCAGGGCTTGCTCGGCGAACGCGGAGTGCAGCACGCGTTCGCTCCAGACCCTTGATTGCCACGCGCGCTGCTGGGCGGTGGCGTAAAGCCAGTTGCTGCTGGTTGGCGCCACCTGGGTGAAACCTGCTTGCTGAGCCCACGAAACCAGGCGACGGCCGGCGTCGGGTTCTGCTCCGTTGCGCCGGGCGATCTTTTGGTAGAGCTCCATCCAGTCGTCCAGCTCGGGGACTTCGGGGTACCAGCTCATGCCGTGGAAATCGGCGTCGCGGACGGCAACAATGGCGCCGGGTTTGGCCACCCGGCGCATCTCGCGGAGGGCGGCGACGGGGTCGGTCAGGTGCTGGAGGACTTGGTGGGCGTGGACGAGGTCGAAGGATTCGTCCTCGAAGTCGAGGTCGTAAATGTTGCCGGTCTGAAAGGTCACGTTGTCCATGCCGCGGTCGGTTGCCAGCTCTGTGGCTTGCGCGACGATATCCGCTGACCGGTCCAAACCGATTACCTGGGCGGGCGCAACCAGCCCCGCGAAGTCGCAAGTGATACTGCCTGGTCCGCACCCGACGTCGAGCACTGACGTTCCGGGGGTGAGATGGGGGATCACGAACGCGGCCGAGTTCTCGACCGTCCGTGAGGCGTGGGCCCGGACAACCGACTCGTGGTGCCCGTGGGTATAGACATCTTCAGGCTGCTGCGCGTTCATAGGGAAACGCTACCCAACTGGGTCGCATTTGTGCGCGTTTTGGGCGGTCAAAACGCGCACAAATGCGACTCAGTTGGGTTCGGGTTGGGTGGCTTCCTCGCGCGCTGCCAAGGTGGCTTCCACCATGTCCGTCATGAACCGGGTGACAAGCTCCAGTTCCTCGGGGCTGTAAGCGGCCATGGCCTTGCCCATGCGGATAGCCAGCGGCATGAACATGGCGCTGCCATCCCGGTACGCCTTGGGCGTCATCTGCAACTGGACTTGCCGCCGGTCGGTGCCAAGACGTTCGCGTACTACGTGCCCCGATGCATGCAGGCGATCAACCAACGCAGTGGTGGCGGGAGAGCTGAGCCGGAGTTCGGCGCGGAGAACACCAGGCGTGACCACTTTGCCCGCCGCCGTGTGGCGCATGATGACGGCGAGTGCGTTCAAGTCCGTGCGGTGCATGTCGTTCCGCCCACCTGCGGCGTCCACGTAGTGGTTGGCTTCGAGGGTGAAGTCCTGGAGGAGCCGCACAAGTTCCTGGGGAGCTGCGGTCTCGGGGCGGTTCGTATCCTGGCCCGTTTCCGGGCGGCTCGCCTCAGGGCGCGGGATGGTTGAGTCCGACATGTCCGCCCTCCTGCCAGCGTCGTCTCGTATTTACTGCCTTCCGGATATTACTCCCAGCTGTAGGGGATTCCGGCATTCGCTTCTCTGCGCTCTTGGAATAGTTCCATCATAGAGATAATCTATGATGGAATAAAGCCCCTGAATCATCCCCAGAGAAGAAGGACTCATGAACTCGCAGAAAGTACCGTTCTGGCTGCGCTGGCTGGGGCCCGTGGTGCTGGTCATTACGTGGCTCGGCATCGCAGGCATTGGCGGCCCCACCTTTGGGCGACTGGAGGAGGTCTCCTCAAACGACCAGGCGTCATTCCTTCCCGCCGGTGCCGAAGCCACGGAAGCTGGCGACTGGCAGGCCAAGTTCCGGGACTCCGAAGAGATTCCGGCCGTGGTCATCGTGGAGAACGACACTGCCTTCACCCCGGCTCAGCTGGGCGAAGCAGCCCAACTGAAAGCCGACATTGAGGCGCTCAAGCTGGGGAGCGCCGTCGTCGGGCCTATTTCGTCTGAAGACGGCAAAGCCGTCCAGTTCATTGTTCCCATGGCGTCTTCCGATGAGCTTCGGGAGAAAGTCCAGGAGCTGCGCGACGTCGTGCAGCCCGGCGCGCCGGACGGAATGCAGGCGTTCGTCACTGGGCCCGCCGGCCTGACCGCCGACCTCGTCAACGCGTTCGGCGGGATCGACGGCATTCTGCTGTTGGTTGCCCTTGGTGCCGTGTTCGTGATCCTGCTGCTGGTTTACCGCTCCGTGGTGCTGCCGCTGGCGGTGCTGTTCACTTCGGTCTTCGCCTTGTGTGCCGCGATTCTGTTGGTGTTCGGCATGGCCAAGCTCGGCTGGATCCAACTGAACGGCCAGAGCCAAGGCATCCTTTCAATTCTTGTGATTGGTGCGGCCACCGACTACGCGCTGCTGTATGTTGCGAGGTTCCGTGAAGCCCTGACCCACACCACTAACCGCACGCAGGCGGTCATCACGGCTTGGAAGGCATCGTTCGAACCAATTCTTGCCTCTGGTGCCACCGTGATCATCGCACTGCTCTGCCTGCTCTTCTCGGACCTGAACTCCAACAAGGCCCTGGGTCCTGTGGCGGCTGCCGGTATCCTCTGCTCCCTGTTCGCCGCGCTCACACTGCTGCCCGCGTTGATGGCTTTGCTTGGGCGGGCCGCTTTCTGGCCCTTCCGGCCCAAGCTGCTGCCCGACGACGAACGCGAACCTGAGATTGTCACCGGACTTGAGGGGCAAAAGGGTCTGTGGCGCGCCACGGGTCGACTGGTCTCCAAGCGGCCGCGCGTTGTGTGGGTGGCTTCGGTCCTGCTGCTGCTTGCCGCTTCGGCCGGCTTGATGCAGTTGAAGGCCAACGGGGTTCCGCAAACGGACGTCATTCTTTCCGCATCCGACGCCGTCGACGGCCAGGAAGCGCTGGCGCGCCGCTTCGACGCCGGCAGCGGCAGCCCCGCCGTCGTGGTCGCTTCCGAAGGTGCCGCGCAGCAGGTGCTGGAGAAGGTCAAAGCGGCCGACGGCGTGGGCGACGCGTATCTATTGGCCGACGGTAATGTCCCGATCACGGGCGCCCCCGGGACTCCTGCTGACCCGGCTGTCCGCGATGGCAGGGTTCTGATCAACGCCACATTGAACTCGGCTGCAGATTCGATTGAAGCAGAAGAAGCGGTGAAGTCGCTGCGGGTGGCTGTACGCGATGTCGATTCCTCGGCGTTGGTGGGTGGCGTGACTGCCACCGCGCTGGATACCAACACCACTGCGCAACGCGACCTGGTGGTCATCATTCCCATTGTGTTGGTGGTCATCCTCTTCATCCTGATGCTGCTGCTGCGATCCGTGGTGGCGCCGGTGCTGCTGGTGCTCTCTGTGGTGCTTTCGTACGGGGCCGCGATGGGTGTCTCAGCGTGGGTTTTCAATGGAGTCTTCGGATTCTCCGGCGCCGACGCTACCGTGCCGCTTTTCGGCTTCGTGTTCCTGGTAGCCCTTGGCGTGGATTACAACATCTTCCTGATGAGTCGTGTCCGTGAAGAGTCGTTGAAGCATGGGACACGTCCGGGAATCCTGCGGGGATTGGCTGTTACCGGCGGTGTCATTACCTCTGCCGGCGTGGTCCTGGCCGCTACGTTCGCGGCCCTTGGTGTCATCCCCATCATGTTCCTGGTCCAGCTCGCGTTTATTGTGGCGTTCGGTGTGCTACTGGATACGGTGCTGGTCCGCTCCCTGCTGGTTCCCGCGCTTGCCTACGACATCGGCAGCAAGATCTGGTGGCCGGGGAAGCTGGCACGTGAGTCTTCGTCGGCGCCGATCTCTCCGCGCGAGGAGGAAGGGGCGTCGGTGGGGCGGTAATCGTCAGTCAATGACCGGCGAGCGGCGCTCCAGCAGCAGGGTGTCGCGCCATTGTCCGGCGGCGGGTCCGGTGCTCACGCGAGCAATACGATCCCGCCGCCCGACGATGGCAAAACCATTGGCCTGATGGAGCCGAAGGCTGGCCTCGTTCTCCGGGAAGATGCTGGACTGGATGGTCCAGATTCCCTTCGCCTCGGTGGAGGTGGCGAGTGCCTGGAGAAGCAGTTTCCCAACGCCTTGGCCGCGCGCGGCGCCAGCCACGTAAATGGAATGCTCAACCACGCCGGCGTAGGCCGGTCGTGAGGAAACGGGGGAGACCGCAGTCCAGCCCAGGATGGCGTCCTCATTGCTGACTGCCACAAATCGGTGCTCAGGCAGTCTGGACTTATTGAAGGCGTCCCATTCGGGTGCGGTTGATTCGAACGTGGCGAAGCCGGTGTCGATGCCTTCCTGGAAGATCTCCCTTACCGCCGGCCAGTCCCGGGGCTCCATAGCCCTCAGGGCTACTGTCACAGTTTCGTCACCATGCCGGCAACATCTTCCAATGCGCCAGGGACGAGGGAGTAGTAAGCCCAAGTGCCGCGCTTTTCCCGGTGCAGCAAGCCCGCATCCACCAGGATTTTCAGGTGGTGGGATACCGTTGGCTGGCCGAGGCCCAAGGGCTCGGTGAGGTCGCATACACAGGATTCGCCCGAAGGCTCAGCCTTGACCATGGAGAGAAGCCGCAGCCGATTGGGGTCGGCGAGGGCCTTGAAGACGAGGGCCTTCCGCCTGGCTTCCTCTGCACCCAAGGCAGGCTGACCCGTCGGGTCGCAGCAGTCCTGCCCGGTGGCAGGATCCAGTGTGGGTAGTGCGGTCATATAACTATTATGCCGGAACATTGACGATCATCAATGTAAGCCGGTTGCCTCGCCTGTACCGCCTCATGAGACAGGTTTGAACCATGCTCGCGTCCCGTGGAAGCGTGTTGCCCATGGGCAAGGTATACGGGGCAATCGATCAGCGATTGAGCAAGTTTATTGAACAGCAAGTGGTCTTTTTTGTTGCCACCGCTCCATTGTCCAGCGACGGGCACGTCAATGTGTCTCCCCGCGGGCTTCCGGGCACCTTCGCGGTTCTTGATGAGCATACGTTTGCCTGGCTCGATGTCACCGGCAGTGGGAGCGAAACGATAGCCCATTTGAGGGAGAACGGCCGGATTACCGTGATGTTCTGTGCATTCGACGGGCGCCCGAATATCGTCCGCCTCCACGGGACAGGGCGCGTTGTCACCCGCTATGACCGTGACTTCGAGTCTGTTGCTCAGCGCTTCGACGACAAACCCGGGGCGAGGGCCGTCATTGTTGTTGACGTACACCGTGTTTCGGATTCATGCGGGTGGGGCGTTCCCTTGATGAGCTTCGAGGGTCACCGCGATCTGTTGGGCCCGTACTTTGAACGCAAGGGCGTGGACGGGAGTGCTGACTACCGGATCACCAAGAACCGCACCAGCATTGATGGTCTTGCCGCTTACGACTTTGACCCTGCGGAACCAGCAGGCGTCTGACTTAGGTCAAGGGCGCCCTGCTGGTACGTCCTGCCTTTTTGCTTTAGCTTGTCCTGCGACCGCCGAACCTTTTTGCGCTTTCTTCGTTTTTCTTGTCTGCTGAAGGGTGGCCGGGGCGAGCCGGACCGGGGTCCGATCCAGTAGGTGCCGCCTAGGAGAATGCCAGCCAGGGCGCCGTAGCTCCATACGAAGGGAAGAGCTGGCTGACCGGTGTTCCCGCCCAGGAAAATCAGTAGAAAGAACTCGACGGGGATCACCAGGAGGAGCATATTCCTGGTCAGCGCCGAGGGCGGGAATCGGAACAATGCCCAGCCGCAGATCAAGGCGCCTGCCAAAACTGAGCCGACTGCCGCCGTCGGACTCTGGAAGATGAGGTGAGCCAAGCCGCCTGCCGTGAGGGCAGCCACACAGGCTGAGTTGATCAAGAACAGGCGTCGGCCTCCAGTAGATTCATTGCCGCCTTGGCCGCTGCTGTCGCCTTTCCTTGTGGTTCGCTGACGCTTTCCCGGCCACGGGTATCCGCTGGCGATGGCCCCAGTGATGAACCCCAGGATCCATGAAGCGGCCGCAGGTACCCCAAGGCCGTCCTCTGCGGAGAGCCATGAGAACAAGATCAGGGGCAGTGCGAAGTGCATCACCATGTAGGCTCGGGACGCTTGGGGAACGTCTCGAAACAGAAAGAAGGTGTAAGCAGCCCCCAGAACGAAGAACGGGGCTGCCTCAAGCAAGACGCTATGGGCCATCCACACAAAGGCGGCCACGAGGACCAGGATCATCCCACCGAAAAAAATCGTCATGTGCCATTGGCCCGGTTTCTTCTTCACTTCAGCAATACCCCCGGCTACAAGGGTAAATCAAGCCTGCTTGTCCACTGTGTGCGGCACGACGACCTTCTCCGCGGCGCGTGAACCCGCGGGGAAAAGCAGCAGGAGAAGGCCGAGTCCGAGGGCGGCGCCGATCAGTTGTGCCAGGACAAAGGCCGGTGCGGAGCCGGGTGCGATGCCCGCGAACGTGTCGCTGAAGATCCTTCCTACGGTCACTGCAGGGTTCGCGAAGGACGTCGAGGACGTGAACCAATAGGCTGCCCCGATGTACGCGCCAACTGCGGGGGCGGCCAAGGAGCCCCGCTTGGTGGCAGCTAGGGAAAAGATCAGCAGAATGAGTCCGGCTGTGGCCACAATTTCACCCAGCAGGTGGCCATGCGTTGCGCGGTCCTTGTCGGAGATTGACGTGCTCACCTCAAACATGGCGTTCGCCAGCACGCTGCCTCCGATCGCACCTGCAGTCTGAGATGCAACGTACGTGCCAAGTTCTTTCAGCGACAGCCCGATGCCGGCTCGCCTTCCCAGTATCCAGTCCACGAGGGACACTGCCGGGTTGAAGTGTGCCCCGCTGATTGGTCCAAAGATCAGTATGAGGACGGTCAGCCCGAGTACGGTGGCCGTGCTGTTCTGGAGCAACTGCAGGCCTACGTCGTTTGGGGAGAGCTGCTGCGCTGCGATCCCCGAGCCCACGACTATGGCAACAAGCAGGCAGGTCCCCAAAGCTTCAGCGAAGGCGCGGCGCCACAACCCGGGCGAATGAGTAGTCATGGGAAACAGCTTGACCGATGAAACTAGTTCAGTCAAAATTGAATCAATGAATATTGAGCAAAACTCGAGCCTCTTGGAGAGGGCTGCTAAGTACGCGGCCCTGGCCGATCCTGCCCGGCTGCGCATTGTGGACCTGCTGACCTTGGGGGACTTGTCGCCCACGGAGTTGCAGTCGGAATTGGGCATGCCGGCCAATTTGTTGTCGCACCATTTGCGATCCATGGAGGCTGCAGGCTTGGCGGTTCGGCATCGTTCGGAAGGAGACAAGCGGCGCAGCTATGTTCGGCTGGCTCCCGGCGCGCTGGAAGGCCTCACTCCCGGCCGCGAGCACGGGGCCCGGCGGGTACTGTTCGTTTGCACCCGGAATAGTGCACGCTCGCAGCTGGCAACAGCGTTGTGGCAAACCGCCAGTGACATACCTTCGGCATCGGCGGGAACTCATCCGGCGGAACATGTGGCGTCTGGCGCCGTGGATGTCGCCCGCCGTCATGGATTGGACCTTGCGGGCGCAAAACCCTGCCTGATAGACCACGTGGTGAGCGACGAGGATTTGGTGGTCACGGTCTGCGATAACGCCCACGAGGAATTGCCGGGTTTGCATGGCATTCACTGGTCCATTCCGGATCCGGTTCGACTCGACAACGAGGAGGCGTTCGAAGAGGCTTTCGCCGACATTTCGCGCCGCGTCCATGACCTCGCTCCCCGCTTGCGCGCAGCCTAGCCCCTGATTTCCATATATTGACAACCATCAATCTATAGCCCGATACTCAATGCATCGATGAATATCAATATCACTCATCGCGGCGTTGGTGCGGAATGATCCCACCCTGACCAACCCAACCGACACAGGAGAACCCCGTGAGCACCGAAACCGCCAAGAAGCCGTCCGTTCTGTTCGTCTGCGTTCACAACGCAGGGCGCTCGCAGATGGCCGCTGCTTTCCTCACAACCCTCTCTGAAGGTGCCGTCGAGGTCCGATCAGCTGGCTCCCAGCCGGCAGACAAGGTCAACCCGGCTGCGGTGGAAGCCATGTCCGAGATTGGCATCGACATGTCAGCCGAAATCCCCAAGGTCCTCACCACGGAAGCCGTCAAGGAGTCCGATGTAGTCATCACCATGGGCTGCGGAGACGAGTGCCCGTATTTCCCAGGCAAGCGCTATGAGGACTGGGTTCTCGAGGATCCCGCAGGCCAAGGCGTCGAAGCCGTCCGTCCCATCCGCGATGAGATCAAGGCCCGCATCGAGAATCTCCTGACAGAACTACTGCCCGCCCGGCACGTCGACGCCCGGTAATCCACTTTCCGCACCCTTGCAAGGAGAAATCGTGAGCACCGAACAGCTGATCATTATCGGGTCGGGCCCTGCCGGCTACACGGCCGCTATCTACGCCGCCCGCGCCGGACTGAACCCCTTGGTTCTTGCCGGATCCGTCACCGCTGGCGGTGCCCTCATGAACACCACGGAAGTGGAGAACTTTCCAGGGTTCCCGGGCGGGATCCAAGGCCCGGAGCTGATGGACGGACTTCAGGAACAAGCGGAAAAGTTCGGCGCGCGGATAGTTTTCGACGACGTCACTGAAGTTGATCTCAAGGGTCACCTCAAGCGTGTAGTCACTGGAGGTGGCGAGACTCATGAGGCGCCGGCGGTCATCCTGGCTACCGGCTCCGCCTATAAGGAGCTCGGGCTTCCCGAAGAGAAGAAGCTCAGCGGGCATGGTGTCTCCTGGTGTGCCACCTGTGACGGCTTCTTCTTCCGTGAACAGGACATCATTGTGGTTGGCGGCGGAGATTCCGCCATGGAGGAAGCTACCTTCCTGACGCGTTTCGGCAAGTCCGTTACCGTCGTAGTCCGGAAGGATGAACTGCGGGCCTCACGCATCATGGCCCAGCGGGCGAAAGATAATCCCAAGATCTCCTTCGCGTGGAACTCTGCTATCACCAAGATCCATGGAGATGCCAAAGTCACAGGTGTCACCCTCACAGACACCCGCACTGGCGAAACGCGTGAGCAAGCGGCCACCGGTATTTTCGTTGCGATCGGTCACTTGCCGCGTACTGAACTCGTGGAGGGGCAGGTTGACCTTGACGCCGAGGGCTACATCAAGGTGGACTCACCCACCACCTGCACTAACCTTTCGGGCGTCTTTGCCTGCGGCGACGCCGTAGACCATCGCTATCGCCAAGCCATCACCGCGGCGGGCACCGGTTGCTCCGCCGCACTCGATGCCGAGCGCTACCTCGCCGCCTTGGACGACGCCCACAGCATTGCCACGGCATTGGTCGAAGAGCCCACCCACTTCTGAGTTCCCCTTACGGAGATACGAGCAACCATGGATAAGCACCTCCCCATCGCAGTCATCGGTGCGGGCCCTGTTGGGCTGGCAGCCGCAGCACACCTACTCGAACGCGGCCTCGAACCGATCATCTTCGAAGCCGGTGCCTGTGCGGGGGCAGCTATCGAACAATGGCGTCACATCCGCCTCTTCTCGCCATGGAGATTCAATCTCGACGCCGCTGCTGTCCGGCTCCTTGAGCCCACTGGCTGGGAATCGCCTCGCCCCACCGCCCTTCCTTATGGCGGGGAACTCATTGATAACTACCTAACCCCGCTGGCAGAACTCCCCACCATCGCTTCCCGCCTGCAGGCCGGCGCCCGCGTCACTGCAGTTACCCGCGCCGGGCTCGACAAAACACATGTGCGCGATCGCGACACCACCCCGTTTATGGTCCGGGTTGAATACGCTGCCGGTGAGGTCCGCGATCACACGGTGTCAGCCGTCGTTGATGCTTCCGGCACCTGGGCCACCCGGAACCCGTTGGGAACGTCCGGGTTGCCCGCCATCGGTGAAGACCGTGCAGCAGACCGCATCTCTTCGCCTCTGCCTGATGTTTCCGGGCGGGATCGGGATTCGTTCGCTGGCCGACGAGCCTTGGTAGTTGGCGCCGGCCACTCCGCTGCGAACACGCTAATCAACCTCGCCGATTTGGCCAAAAGCAATCCTGAGACCAAGATCCTCTGGACCATCCGCGGTGCTTCCGCAGAGAAGGTCTACGGCGGCGGTGACGCGGACGGCCTGCCGGCCCGCGGCCAGCTCGGCTCGCGGCTGCGCCGACTCGTCGAATCCGGAGCCATCGAACTGCACACAGGCTTCGGCATCGTAGCCCTGAAAAATCTTGACTCAGGACTGACGGTCGAATCCGCGGACGGACGCACCCTGGAGACCGACGTCGTCGTGCCTTGTACCGGCTTCCGTCCCGACCTGGACATGCTCCGGGAACTCCGGCTCCGCCTGGACCCTGCTGTTGAAGCGCCAACGGAGCTGGGGCCGCTGATCGATCCCGAATTCCACTCCTGCGGCACGGTACCGCCACACGGCGCGAAGGTCCTCGCCCACCCGGAGAAGGACTTTTATATCGTCGGCATGAAGTCGTACGGCCGCGCGCCGACGTTCCTGCTCGCCACCGGCTATGAGCAAGTCCGCTCCGTGGCTGCCGCGCTCGCTGGGGATCAGGTTGCAGCAGACGCCGTTCACCTTGAACTGCCGGAGACCGGGGTCTGTTCTTCCGACGCGGGTACCAGCTGTGACGTTCCCGTCACTGCTTCGAAGCAAGTGGCAGAAACCGGCTGCTGCGTGGCACCTGAACCAGCATTCATCGGATACCCCACCGGGCTCGTTCATGGCCGCTCCGGCCTGTAGCTGGCTCGACCAGCCGCGTGCTCAGGCGCTGACGGTGTTCCGCTCGCGGTATCCGTCTGCGGCATAAACGCCGAGCACCCGGACCTCCGTGGTGAAGAACTCCAGTTCTTCCAAGGCCCGGCGGAGTCGAGCGTCCTCAGGATGCCCTTCGACGTCGGAAAGGAACATGGTGGCAGCGAACTCATCTCCCACCATGTAGCTTTCCAGCCGCGTCATGTTGAGGCCATTGGTCGCAAAGCCGCCTAGGGCCTTGTAAAGGGCAGAGGGAACGTTGCGTACGCGGAACACGAAACTGGTGATCGCAGGACCGGGCAATTCTTGTTTGCTGGGAAGCTCTCGCTCACGGGCCAGAACAACAAAGCGCGTGGTGTTGGTGGGGTCGTCTTCGACGCCGGATGCCAAGACTTCAAGGCCGTACAGGCCAGCGGCGAGCGGCGGTGCGAGGGACAATTTGCGGGGATCGTTCCAGTCCCTGACTTCCCGGGCTGAGCCCGCGGTGTCACCGGCGATGACAGGTTTGAGGCCGGCCTCCCGAATGATCCGGCGGCATTGTCCGAGTGCGTGGATGTGGCTGTGGACCTCCGTGGCGCCCTCGATGGTGCTTCCCGGAATGCCCAAAAGGTCGAAACGAATGGGCAGGAAATACTCGCCTACGATCTGCAGCTTCGACTGGGGGAGGAGGACATGGATGTCAGCCACACGTCCGGCGATGGAGTTCTCAATCGGAATCATGGCCAGATCGACTTCGCCAGTGGATACCAGTTCAAAGGCGTCCTCAAAGCTGGCGCACGGAACGCTTTCGAGTTCGGGAAACATTTCCTTGCACGCGAGATCCGAATTGGCTCCGGGCTCACCTTGGTACGCAATCTTCTGGGCCATGATGCTCATCGTTACACGCTGAGCGCCCGGCCTCCCAACCGCGTCCACCCTGTGACTGGACAAGGCGGGAACCACCTCACTAGGTTCAGGGCAACGATTGGGGTCAGGGAATGACGACTGGGACAGTGCTGCAGAGGCACAAAGAAGCGATGGCCAAGGACCAGCGGATCGCACGGTTCGCAGGGGCCGTCATTGCGCTATGTACGCTCCTCTGGGCTGTCCTGCTGTCGGATTATTTCGGCAGTTATCAGGCTGCGCCCTTGCCGTGGCTCGTTGCATCGCATGCGTTGAGCCTGCTGTCAGCGGTTCCCGTATACGTATACTGCCGCCGTCTGAAACACAGGACCAGCGCCGCTGGTCTCATGTGTTTCGTCGCCGTTGCGTTCTTCTTTGTTGATGGGGCTTTGGTGTTTCAGTACAGCTCGTTCTTTGGGCTAGCTCTCATGGCGTGGGGTGCCGGCGCGCGGCGACCCTTCCTGGCCGGAGCGGGAGTCCTTGCCATCGGCGCAGCCATGGTCGCCAGGATGGATTATTCCTTCGACGCCGTCGTCATCGCCGCATCGGGCCTGGTCATTCTCGCGTTTACCGTGTGGCAAACGCCCCGAGCCCGGCAACCCAACTGAGCCTGGAAACCCAACTGGGGGACAGATAACGTTCCTATGAGGGCTCATTGCGACGTTATCTGTCCCCTAGTTGGGTGGGCGCACCCGGGGGTTAGCCGTTAATGACCTGCGGGACACCGAGAGCCTTCAGGCCCTCGGCGCCGAACTCCAAGCCGTAGCCGGACTGCTTCGCGCCACCGAACGGGACACGGGGGTCCACGGCGCCGTGCTTGTTGATCCACACGGTTCCGGCCTGGATGCGGGAGGCGACTTCGCGTGCGGCACCCAAGTCGGAGGACCAGACTGAGGCGCCGAGACCGACGTCGAGCGCGTTCGCCTTGGCGACTGCCTCGTCAACCGTGGTGTATTTGATGATCGGCAGGGCGGGCCCGAACTGTTCTTCGGCCACCAGGGGGTTGTCGTTGTCGATGTCCGCCACCAGGGTGGTGGGGTAGAAGTTGCCGGGCGCGTCGGCGTCGGGGTTGCCGCCGATCAGCACCCGCGCACCGGAATCGCGAGCGGCTTCCACCAGCCGGGCCACGATGTCGTACTGCTGCCGGTTCTGCAGCGGGCCCAGGACGTTGTTCTCATCCAAGCCGTTGCCCATGGGCATCGCAGCAGCGACAGCAACAAGCTCTGAACACACAGCCTCGTACTGGGACTCGTGCACGTACAGTCGCTTCAGGGCGGCGCAGGTCTGGCCGGTGTTGATGAAGGCGCCCCAGAAAAGACCCTCGGCGATTGCCTTGGGATCCGAATCGGGGAGAACAATGCCGGCGTCGTTACCGCCGAGTTCCAGGGTGAGCCGCTTGACGGTATCGGCCGAGGAACGAATAATCGCCTTGCCCGTGGCGGTGGAGCCGGTGAACATGACCTTGCCGATGGATGGGTGCTCAGCAAGCCGGGCGCCGACGTCGCGGCCGCCGGAGACCACGGACAGCAAGCCATCGGGCAGTTCCTGGTTGATGATTGAGGCGAGTGCCAGCACGGAGAGCGGGGTGTACTCGGAGGGCTTGACCACCACGGCGTTACCCATGCGCAAAGCGGGCGCGATCTGCCAGACGGTGATCATCATCGGCCAGTTCCACGGGCCAATGGCACCCACGACGCCGATGGGACGGTAGTGCAGTTCGGCGTGGGTTTCGCCATCGTCCACCACGGTTTCAGGATCCAACGGGGTTGCGGCGGTGGCCCGGAGCCAGGCGGCGCACGCGCCTACTTCGAAGCGCGCGTTGGGGCCGTTCAGCGGCTTGCCTTGCTCGCGGGAGAGCAGCTGGGCGAGTTCTTCGGCGGAACGTTCGACGGCGTCGGCGGCCTTCATGAGCGCGGCGGACCGGACATCGTGGCCCAAGGCAGCCCACGCGGGCTGGGCGGCAGCGGCACCCGCGACGGCGGCTTCGAGGTCTTCGACGGTGTGAACAGGGGCTTCGCCGACAGCTTCACCCGTTGCCGGATCAAGGATGGTGCGGCTGTTCTGGCCGGTGGCCGGGGTGATCGAGGCCAGGAGGGCGTCGTAAGTCTCCATTGGTACTCCGCTCGGGTAGTGAGTCTGGGCGGCCAGTGAGGCGCGCGGCGATGTTTCCAGTGTGGTCGGCGTCACGCGCATGAGCCTTGTCTATGCACGAACAGCCCTTGACGCGCGGCGAACGCTTTCGCCGCAGGCCGGGAGACCCTCATAATCGAGCTTGTGACTCTTGCTTCCCTCGTAGCTTTTGCTGGCCTCTGCTTGGTCCTGTCCGTAACACCCGGGCCGGACACTTTCCTGGTCCTGCGTATCGCGTTGAACCGTCCCAGTGCAGGAATTGCTGCGGCCGCAGGGTCTGCGATTGGCGCGATTGCCTGGGCTGCATTGGTGGGCGTCGGTCTTGCGGCCATTCTCGAGCAGTCCGCGGAACTGTTCCGCTGGGTCAAGATCGCAGGCGGCCTGTACTTGCTGTATTT
The DNA here is from genome assembly GCF_056279165.1 of Paenarthrobacter sp. TE3676. Classification (NCBI taxonomy): domain Bacteria; kingdom Bacillati; phylum Actinomycetota; class Actinomycetes; order Micrococcales; family Micrococcaceae; genus Paenarthrobacter; species Paenarthrobacter sp. TE3676. The sequence goes on along the minus strand of NZ_JBWBQU010000006.1, from coordinate 233,244 downwards.
GGGCATCTCATCGTTCATAAAGTCCCGCAAGGCAGCAAAGGCGGCTAAGTCCGCGGAAGCTGGCGGCACGGCGGAGAACGCGCCCCTCCCGTACAGCCGACTCTCTGCCCTGGGCGCCGGGGCGCTGTCCACACTGCTCAACCCCAAGGTCGGCCTGTTCTACCTGGCTGTGGTCCCGCAGTTCATCCCGCACGGCGGCGACACCATGGGCACGTCCCTGATCTTGGGCGTCGTCGTTGCCGGCATCGCTTTCGCGTATCTTTCGATGATCGCCGTCGTCGCGTTCAAAGCGATGCGGTGGCTCAAGCGCCCCAAGGTGAGTACCGTCGTCGAGCGTGTCAGCAGCGGTGTGATCGCCGGGCTGGGCGTGGGCGTGGTGGCGTCCGGCGCCACCAGCTGAGCCGCTAGTTCAGCGAAATTCGCAGACGGTCCACACCCTCGGCGCCTTCCGGCACTTGTTCCATAAGCTCCGGTTCATTTGCAAGGCGACCAAGCATATTTGCCAGATGGTCCCGTTCGGCGCGCTGGTAGATGACGTTACGAAGGTCGGAGGCCCGGACAACCGAGGCCAAGGTAAGGAAGTCGTCGATGTGTCGTTGCCGTAGGGGGTCGTTGAGAATGGGCAACGCTCCGGCTTTGCCGATGAGGCTGCCGAGGATCGTGGGCCGGTTGACGCTGCCGGACGCCGATCCTGCTTGAACTTCGATGGTCTCGGAGCGGTCGAGTGCCTGTTGGCTGGCGGGGGCAGCAATGGTTGTTCCGCCCGTAACTCCCCGTCGCTTCTCGGCGCGTTCCCCCAAATATCGTGGGATGAGGACATCCACCACGGCCTCGCCGCGCTTCCATCGGTGTTGGTATCCCTCCAGGGATTCTCCATAGGATTCGAAGCCGAGCTCCACAAGGAGTTCAGTGAAATCATGAAGCATCGTGGGGTAGGCCCGGATGTCCAGCGCCATGTCGGCGTCCTTGGTGGCCCGCACGTACGGGGCACCGCGTTCGACAGCGTGCAGGAAGACCGCTTGGCCGCCGACCAGGACCCAACCCTGCGGCATCGCGCTATGGATTTCGAAGACAGCCTGCCACGCTTCCTGTTGTTCGTTAAGCATTGCGGGAAGTTCAACGGGCATGGATGTTCCTGAGGATTCCGCGTGCGGCTTGTTGTTCACGGACACCAGGCCGTTCGGCTAAGTCTGCCGCCACCACTAGTGGGGGAAGTTCGTCGGGGACTTGCTCGGCGGCGCGGAGGATTACATTCGGCCTCCTGCCGGGGGATGGCTCAACTAGGAACCAGTCCTTGACGACGTCCTGAAGTTCGTTGCGTCGCACATAGGCTTCAACCTCTGAGTTGGCCAACAGTCCCGAGCGCGGGTGAGAGACTCCGGAGAGATGGATTCGTTTATCCTCCCGAAGCTCGGCAATGTCGTCCGGGCTGGAAGAGAATTCGAATTTCTCGGCGCGATTGGCCAGCCATGCTGCGAGAAGGTTGATGTGGTCCGGGGAGTCCTGCAGTCGGTTGATGCGCTCTTTCAGGCGGTGCTTTTCGACCGGTGAAGGTTCGAAGTGGCCGAGGGGAAAGTGCCGCGAGCTGTCTTCCCAGAAGCAGGACATGAGTTGCCAGGCGCTGCGTTCGGACAGCGGGCGGCCAGCAGGCTTACCAGGCCGATACTGGGCGGCGTCAGCTTCGTCAACGATCCAGCGTCCGCCGACTCGTTGGCCGCGAATACGTCCGGAATGGACGAGCTGCCGTGCTCGGCTCTCGTGGACGTTAAGCCGGTTCGCCAGCTCGGGGATACTCAATACCATTCCATAATCCTATCGGTATCGATATGAATATGTAATGAGGCGCGCGAGCTTGTTGAGATTACATATTTCTAGTGTTGCCGCCACCAATGTGTAATAGCTGTGGCAAGTGCGCCGATGGCGGCAGCCACTACCTATCCAGCCAGCAAGGCCAGATAGTTATCCAATTGCCCCGCGAGGTCCTGCGAGAAATGCTCTGCGGGGGACAACGCCACAACGATCTGCGCACCGAGCATCATGTTCAGCAGGTGATCGGCGACGGCGGCGTCCCCTATGGAGGCTTTGATCTCACCTGCCGCCCGGGCTGCTGCGCAATGACCGGTGATGGTGGTGTGCCACTGGCTCATGGACTCGCTGTGAAGTGAAGCCATGTCCGCGTCATTGAGTGCCTTCTGCCAGAACGGAATCACGATGCGGGCTTCATTGACGCGCTCCTCATCCAGTGGCAGGACTTCTGCGCAGAACGCCCGGAGGGCCGCTACGCCGGAGAGTCCCGCGGTCATGGCGGCGATGCGCTGGTTAGTGCGGTTGAACACGTGCCCGAACGCGGACGTCAGGAGCAGGTCCTTGGTGGGGAAGTAGGGCTTCAGGGCGCCGTTGGCGAAACCCGCTTCCTCGGCGATTTCCCGCATGGTGGCGCCTTCCATGCCCAACCTCGCGATGATGCGCCAGGTTGCGTCTACCAGTTCGAGGCGTCGTTGATCGTGGTCCACAATCTTTGGCACTGAAGGGGCTCCCGGAAAACAAATGGCGGACAGGTCTTGTGACCCATCTTACGTTTTGGTTATTCTCTACACCTATAGAAAATAAATCTGGACCCATCATAGGTCCCGGACAAGAGGCAGCCATGACGCCCACAGCAACTGAGACAGCAACTGAAGCCGTCGCCCTTGAGGAAACGCAGTACGCCCTGGCAACGGGCGCCGAAATTTCCCAGGTGCAGGCGATCCTGCAGGCCGCCGGCCACCTTGCCGCCGAAAAGCGAATCGCCTACTTGGGGTTGGTGGACCCGTCCCGCAACCAGTCAGTGCAGGATCGACGTTTCCGCGTCTTCATTCACGACATCTCCGGGGGAGCCCCCAGCGACCTCCTCGTCTCCGTGACACGCGGAGAAATCCTGAAAGCCATCGAGCTGGATACCAAGGTCTCCGGCGAACTCCCCGTGCTGGAAGAGGAGTTCGAGGTTGTGGAGACTCTCCTCGCAACGGACGAGCGCTGGCTGGCCGCCCTCGCTGCGCGCGATCTGGACGTCGCCAAAGTACGCGTTGCTCCACTGTCCGCCGGCGTCTTCGAGTACGACGACGAGAAAGGTCGCCGCATCCTGCGCGGCCTCGCCTTTGTGCAGGACTTCCCGGAAGACAGTGCATGGGCACATCCCGTGGACGGTCTGGTGGCCTACGTGGACGTGGTCAACAAGGAAGTCACACAAGTCATCGACCTCGGCGTCATGCCGATCCCGGCAGAGCACGGAAACTACACCGATCCTGAACTGACCGGTCCGCTCCGCGAAACCCAGAAGCCCATCAGCATCACCCAGCCGGAGGGCCCAAGTTTCACGGTCACCGGCGGCAACCATGTTGAGTGGGAAAAGTGGAGCGTAGACGTTGGCTTCGACGTCCGCGAAGGAGTTGTCCTCCACAACCTTGCCTTCAAGGACGGCGACCAAAAGCGTCCCATCATCAACCGCGCCTCGATCGCAGAAATGGTGGTTCCCTACGGGGATCCTTCACCCATCCGGTCATGGCAGAACTACTTCGACACGGGCGAGTACCTGGTGGGCCAGTACGCCAACTCCCTGGAACTGGGCTGCGACTGCCTGGGCGACATCACCTACCTCAGTCCTGTCATCAGCGATGCTTTCGGCAACCCCCGCGAGATCCGCAATGGCATCTGCATGCACGAGGAAGACTGGGGCATCCTTTCCAAGCACTCAGACCTCTGGACCGGGATCAACTACACCCGCCGCAACCGCCGCCTGGTGATCTCTTTCTTCACCACCATCGGCAACTACGACTACGGCTTCTACTGGTACCTCTACCTGGACGGCACCATCGAGTTCGAGGCCAAGGCCACCGGCATCGTCTTCACCAGCGCCTTCCCGGAAGGTGGTTCGGACAACATCTCCCAACTCGCACCGGGCCTCGGCGCACCCTTCCACCAGCACCTCTTCAGCGCCCGCCTGGATATGGCCATTGACGGCTTCACCAACCGCGTGGAAGAAGAAGACGTGGTCCGCCAGGCCATGGGCGAAGGCAACGAACGGGGCAATGCGTTCTCCCGCAAGCGCACAGTCCTGACAAAAGAGTCCGAGGCCGCCCGCGAAGCCGACGCCCGCGCTGGCAGGACGTGGATCATTTCCAACCCTGAATCCCGGAATCGTCTCGGCGAGCCCGTCGGTTACAAGCTCCACGCTCAGAACCAGCCCACACTGCTTGCCGACCCCGGCTCGTCCATTGCGAAGCGCGCGGCGTTCGCCACCAAGGATCTCTGGGTCACGCGCTACTCCGACGAGGAGCGCTACCCCACGGGCGACTTCGTGAACCAGCACTCCGGCGGCGCTGGCCTGCCCGCCTACGTTGCCAAGGATCGCGAGATTGATGGCCAGGACATCGTGGTGTGGCACACCTTTGGCCTCACGCACTTCCCACGGGTGGAAGATTGGCCGATCATGCCCGTGGACACTGTTGGCTTCAAGCTCCGGCCGGAAGGCTTCTTCGACCGCAGCCCGGTGTTGGACGTGCCGGCCAGCGTTTCGGGTTTGAGCTGCCACAGTCCTGCTGCGGCCGGCGAAGAGCACAGCGAACACGGCGGACACAGCGAACCTGCCGGGCACTGCCACTAAACCGCAGCCAGGGACACAGAGATGACAACCATGACAGGACAGGTCCGGGCCTCCGGGCCTGTCCTGCACCCCCGGATCTGCGCGGCCCTCACAGCTGTCTCCTGCCTGGTGCATCTATGGCTCGCAGCCTCGGGACACCACCAGATCTGGGTCGGCGTCCTCATGATCGGCTTGGCGGCCGTCTGCATTCCCTGCACGATTCACATCTGGCGCCACAGCAGGGTAGATGCGCTCCACCAAGTGACCACGTCGGCCTTGGCCATGGTGGGCCTCCACGCCGTCCTGCTGCTGGGAGCGGGCGGTTCCGGACACGCCCACGGTGTGGGACCGGCGTCGAACGCTGTTGATACCTCCGGCGCGGCGGGACTGCTGTTGGTGATTGGACTGGAAATCACGACGGCGTTACTCGCCGCGACGCTGGTTGCCCGCCTCCGCCGTCGGGTGGCTGTGGCGTCCTGACCCACCCAGCTGCCGAAGTGGCCCATCTTTGCCGCAGTAAAGCCCGGTGTTCAGGCAGAAGGGGCCGGACGGGGGCCCAAAAAAGGGCCAAAACGACAGGGGTCAGAGCGAGACCCGCGTCAACTTGTCCGGGTTGGAGAGTTGGCGCAGTTCGCGGATGCTCCCGTCCGGGGCGGTATCGATCACCAGGATGTCGGAGCGGCCATGATGCCTTAGCACCAAGGCCGCTTCGCTGTTCACCTCAATGACCCAGGCGCGTACCGGCTCCACGGGATCGAAAACCATCGCTTTGCCGAGGATGCCGGCAAAGAAGCGCGCGATCCTGGCTGCTCCGAACAGCGGGTTCATGGCACTCTTGACCTTGCCGCCGCCGTCGGCCCAGAGAACGGCGTCCCGATCCAGCATCGCTACAACCGTGTCAATCTCACCCTGCTCGATGGCGAGAACCAGTTTCTCCAAGGCTGCGCGGTCCTTGGCCCGGGGAGCGGGTGCCTCCGGATCGATCTCCAGCCGACGCTCCGCCCGCGAAATCATCTGGCGCACGGCCGCTGGGGTCTTCTCTAGGATTTCCGCGATTTCCGGAGCGGACATGGCGAAGGCACGGTGCAACACCAGCGCCGCCCTGGCCTCAGGCGCCAGTTGTTCGGCCAAGTGCAGCAAGGTCAGGGACAGGAGCTCGCGGTTGGCCACTGCTTCTTCCGGGAGTTTGGACGCGTCCACCGGTTCGGGCAGCCACGGACCGGTGTATTCCTCCCGCACGGCGGCGAGTTGGCGCACCCGGTCAACAGAGCGGCGTACGCACACGGTTGTGAGCCATGCCGGCCAGGAATCCACGCGGTCCGCGTCGGTTTTCCGCTCTCGTTGGACCGCATCAATCGCCACTTCAGAGACCACGTCCTCCGCATGCCCGAAGTCGCCCAACATTCTGTAAGCGATCCCCAAGAGGCGATTCCGTTCGCTCTGCCACGCCGAACTGGCTGACACCGCAAGAGTCATGCTGCCAACGCTACCTCTCAGACGATCGGGTTCTTCTCATCTACGGGCGGCTCCATTTGTGTGCTGACGGCGATCCTGTTCCACACGTTGATGGTGGAGATGGCGAGGATCAGGCCGCCCATCTGGCTGTCATCGAAATGCGTGGCAGCAGCGTTCCAGATTTCGTCAGTGACAGTCTCCGGGCCCAGTTGGGTTACCGCGTCCGTCAGGGCAAGAACTGCCTGCTCGCGCGCATCGAAGAACACCTTCGAATGTTGCCACGCCGCTACGGCATGCAGCTTCCTTTCCGGGATACCGCGCTTCCGGCCGTCGGTGGCATGCATGTCCACGCAGAAGCCGCAGCCGTTGAGAATGGAGGCGCGAAGTTTGATCAGTTCGTACAGATCGGGATCGACTGACTTGCGGGCATAGCCTTCGAGTCCGATGACGGCGGCGTAGCCGAGCTTGTTGCTGCGGCCGATATTGATGCGGGGCATGCTGTTTCCCTTCAGTGGTGGTGCCTAACATCAGGGATGTCGGATGCGGTGCCGAAAGTGTGACAGGGGCGGCAAATTGTTAGAGTCAGTCGATGCGCGCAGTAGTTTTTGATGAGGTCCGAACCCAGCCCGACGTCAGGGAAGTAGCCAAGCCCCAGGCTCCCGTTGGAGGCGTGGTGGTGAAAGTGCTTGCGACAGGCATGTGCCGCAGCGACTGGCACGCCTGGGCCGGACACGATGACATCGCCATGCCCCATGTGCCGGGCCATGAGCTCGCCGGTGTCATCGACGCCGTCGGGGAAGGCGTCCAGCGCTGGAAGGTGGGCGACCGCGTCACCGTCCCGTTCGTTTGCGGCTGCGGCGCCTGCGAATGGTGCCTGGCCGGCGACGCACAGGTCTGCCCGGACCAGCAGCAGCCCGGTTTCACCCACTGGGGATCGTTCGCCGAGTTTGTGGCCTTGCACGCTGCCGACAGTAACCTGGTTGCCATCCCTGAGAGTGTTGAATTCACGACGGCGGCAAGCCTCGGCTGCCGCTTCGCCACGGCATACCGTGCGTTGGCAGCCCGTGCGCAGGTCAAGGCCGGCGAATGGGTGACCGTGATTGGCGCGGGCGGCGTGGGGCTGAGCGCCGTGATGATTGCAAAGGCCATGGGCGCAAGGGTCATTGCCGTGGACCGGAACCCCGAGGCACTGGCCGTGGCTGCGCGCTTGGGGGCTGAACATACTGTGCTCGCCGACGGTGCGGACATCCCTGCTGCAGTCAACGTCCTCTCCGGCGGAGGCAGCCACGTGGCGGTAGACGCCGTCGGAAGTGAACAGACCTGCGCCGACGCCATCCTCAGCCTTCGCAGGCGCGGCCGGCACGTCCAGATCGGTTTGCTGCCGTCCGTCGACGGCAACCCGCAAGTGCCCATGGCACGTGTGATCGGCTGGGAACTCGACCTCTTGGGCAGTCACGGCATGGCCGCGGTGGACTACCCGGGCATGATGGCCCTCATCGAACAGGGCGCGCTCCAACCGCAGCTCCTGATTGAACGCACCATTGGCCTGGAAGACGCTGCGGCACTGCTGCCCGGTTTCGATCGGGCCAACCCTGCCGGCATGACCATGGTGGACCCTGCTTTGTAAGAGCCGCGCGCGTGCCCAACTGGGTCGCAGCAGTGCGCGTTTTGGACGCTCAAAACGCGCACAACTGCGACTTAGACGGATGCGTCCGCAGGTCGGTTCCGGTACGCGGCCAGGAAATGGTCGATGCGGCGCACCGCTTCCTCGATGTCCTCCACGGCCGGCAGGATCACGAAGCGGAAATGGTCCGGCGTGGGCCAGTTGAACGCCGTTCCGTGCGAGACCAGAATCTTCTGCTCCTGCAGGAGTTGGAGGACGAACTTCTCGTCGCTCTCAATCGGGTAGATCTCCGGATCCAACTTTGGGAAAAGGTACATGGCGCCGGCCGCGGGAACACAGCTGACGCCCGGGATCGCGGTGAGGAGTTTCCATGCCAGGTCGCGTTGGTCGCGGAGCCGCCCGCCGGGACGTATGAGCGCCTCAATACTTTGGTATCCGCCAAGGCACGTCTGGATGGCGTGCTGTGCAGGAACATTGGCGCACAACCGCAGTGAGGCGAGCAGTTCCAAGGATTCCCGGTAGGCGATTGTTGCGGTCCGAGGTCCTGTGACGGCAACCCAACCTGCCCGGTACCCGGGCATGCGGTAGGCCTTGGACAACCCGCTGAACGTCAGGACACAGACGTCGTCAGCGACTGCCGCGGTGTGGATATGAGGGGCGTCCACATAGCGGATTTTCTCGTAGATCTCATCCGAGAAAAGGACGAGATCATGCTTCCTGGCAAGCGCAGCGAACTGCTCCAAAATGTGGCGCGGATAGACGGCGCCGGTGGGGTTGTTCGGGTTGATGATCACTATGCCCTTGGTGCGTGGCGTGATCTTGGCTTCGACGTCGGACATGTCCGGCCACCAGTTCTCGTCCTCATCGCAGAGATAGTGCACGGGGTTGCCGCCGGTCAGCGTCACGGCTGCTGTCCACAGAGGGTAATCCGGTGCCGGGATGAGGATCTCGTCGCCGTTCTCCATGAAAGCCTGCAAGGTCATGGAAATAAGCTCGCTGACGCCGTTGCCAATGAAGACGTCCTCGACGCCGATGGTCATCAGTCCGCGGGTCTGGTAATACTGCGAGATGGCGGTGCGGGCGGAGAAGATGCCCTTGGAATCGCTGTAACCCTGTGCGCCGCGAAGGTGATGGATCATGTCCACCACAACAGACTCCGGTGCCTCCAGCCCAAACGGTGCGGTGTCCCCGAGGTTCATCTTGAGGATGCGATGGCCTTCGGCTTCCATGGCCTTGGCCGCTTGGAGGATGGGCCCACGGAGTTCGTAGCGGACATTCTGAAGTTTGCTGGAGTGCTGCATCGGACGCATGGTAGATCTTTTCACGACACCGCCCCGCCCGGGTAAATGGTTCCAGAATCAGTGTCCAATTGGTTCCGGAATCAGAGCCAGCGAATAACCACAGGAAGTCTCTTGGTGCTGGCCGAAACTTCCCGCTCTGTTCCGTCCACCGCGACAGCGAAGTGCTGAAGTTCATCAGCCGATGCCAGGACCTCAAAGTGTCCGGTGGCATCACTCACGGCAGCCGCAGCGGATGAATGGGCGTGGATATACGCCTTAGGGATTCCCTTGTTGTGCACATCAACCAGCCGTCCCCGGATCCGGCGGGCGACACCTGAATTTCCTGTGGCAGGCTGGGCGGGAGGATCGGAAGGTTCCTCGAAACGCAGGGATACCGGGATGCGAACCAGAAATCCCAGACCCTGTCGGATGGCGCCGGAGTACTCCTCGGGCCGGAATTCCCCCTTGGACACTACGGAGTACTGGCTGTGGAGTTCCACGGCCAACAGCAATTGCTCCATGTTGTCCAGCTGCTCGGGGCCGTGGCATTCCACCGCAACCCTCAGTTCGAGGTCCAGGACGGGGCCGTCTCCCCGCGACCGACCTATCCGGTTGAGCGTGACGGCGCGGACGGTGACCGGGGCGTCAGGCGGGGGAACGACGGCTGTGGGGGACCCGTCGTCGAATCTGACATGCTGAGGGGCGACGGCGTCGGAAAGTACCCCCAGAAGGTCGTACAGCGACGAACGCACATGGCCCACGGTAGAACCCCAGCCGGACAGAGATCCACTAATTCAACTGGAACTAGGCTACTCCCGCAGTTGCCTGTAGTCACTGGGATTCAAACCCAAGTAGGTGACAGCACATGTCGCAATGAGGGCTCATTGGAGCAAGTGCTGTCACCTACTTGGGTGGCATCAAACTCAGGCGAGGCCTGGGACGCCGTCGTTGATGGTGAACGACTTCTTGGTGCCGGCCGGCGCGCCCGGCGTGGTGACGTAGTCCAACACACGGAAGTCCGCGGTCATGGCGTCTTTGGTGATGCGGGTGTTTACGTAGCCGCGGTTGTCGTTGTAGAACTTCAAGTGCGGGTTCCAAGCCATGGTGGGGTCGGTGGTGGAGCCCGTGCCATCGCCCGTGGACGTGATGGAGGAGCACACCAGTTCCGTGCCGACCACCTTTGCCGCCGGGTCCTTGTAGTCCACCTTGAGGTCGGTGGCCCAGTGGCGGTGAACGTCGCCGGTGAGTACGACGACGTTGCGCACCTTGGCGTCCACCCAGCCTTGGGTGATGCGGCGGCGGGAAGCGGCGTAACCGTCCCAGCCATCCATGGAGACATCGTCAATCTCCGGTGCCTTGTCGCGGTCCCGCTCGGCGAAGAAGACCTGCTGGCCCAGAATGTCCCACCGCTGCGTGGAGTTCTTGAAGCCGTCCAGCAGCCACTGCTCCTGCTCGGCGCCGGTGATGGTGCGGTTTTCGTCCAGCCGCCCGGCAACGTTCTTTCGCCAGCCGTCACCCGCGAGTTGATCGTCTCGGTATTGGCGGGTGTCCATCATGTGGAAGTTTGCCAGCTGGCCCCATCGGATGGTGCGGTAGATCTTCATATCGAACCCGGCCGGGACCGATGCCCGGCGCAACGGCATGTTTTCGTAGTACGCCTGGAAAGCCGCCGAGCGGCGCTGCCGGAAGTGCTCGGTGGTGTCGTTGAGCTGGCCTGCGTCGCTGTTCTCGGGGATTTCGTCAGCCCAGTTGTTGTCCACTTCGTGGTCATCCCACACCACCAACCATGGCGCGATTGCGTGCGCGGCCTGCAGATCGGCGTCGGACTTGTACTGGGCGTGCCGCTGGCGGTAGCCCTGCAGGGTACTGGTTTCCGGTCCCTCATGATCGCGCGGGTTTCCGCCGCCGATCACGTAACTGTCCTTCTTGTATTCGTAGAGGTAGTCGCCAAGGTGCAGTACAAGGTCCGGGTGGTCCTCGGCCAGGCGCTTGTACGCAGTGAAGTAGCCGTGCTCGTACTGGGCGCAGCTGGCGAACGCCATGGCCAGTGCAGTGGGCGTCTCGCCGGGTGCCGGGCTTGTCAGCGTGCGCCCAACTTCGCTCACGTGCCGCCCGGCACGGAACCGGTAGAAGTACTCCCGGCCCGGCCGGAGGCCCTTGAGTTCGGCGTGCACCGAGTGGGCGGTTTCGATCCTGGCATGTTCGACGCCGCGGGCTACTACCCGGCGCATGGCGGGGTCTTCTGCTACTTCCCAGGCGACGGCGACGTTACGCGAAGGCATGCCGCCCAGGCCGTCCTCGGCTACGGGGTTCACTGCCAGTCGGGTCCAGATGACGAAGCCGTCGGGCCACGGTTCGCCCGACGCGACTCCAAGGGTGAACGGATCGGCGCGGAGACCGGCGTCGTCCGCTGTTGAAACCGCGACGGCGGTACTTGGCAAGGCGGCGACGAGTCCGGCCCCGAGGCCGGCTGAGATGAGGGACCTACGGGAGATGTTTTCCATTCACCCGACCCTAGGGACCGCGGGTTGACTGGATTCAAGGGTGGTGTGAATCAGTGGTTAATTGTGTGACAAAAGGTGTTACCTCATCCTGAAGCAGTGCCTGCCCGGATGAGGGAACGTCTATGCTCAGTTCATGACGACGGGGGAGAGCCTCAGACGGCCCGGAGTGGTGACGTTCTCGGTGGTGCTGATGTACATCGGCGGCATCGCCCAGATCATTCTTGGGATCCTGACGATTTTCCTGCGATACACCCCGGAGGCCCAGTCCGGCGGCATTGCCCTGCCCATCACTTTGCTCGGTGCAGGCATGATCCTGTTCGGCTTGTTGGTGATCGGGCTGGCCTCCGGGGTAGCCCGGGGGAGTGAAGCGGCCCGTCGTGGTGCAACAGCGGTGATGCTGCTCGGTCTGGCCTTTGCCGTGGTGGATCTCATTGTTGCCGCGGACGGAGACTGGTCTGCCGTCATTGTTCAGTCCATCGCGACCGTTGCGGTAGTTGTTCCTCAGTGGGTGGGACGTGGTCGACGCTACTTCGAGGCGCGCTGAACCAATGCTTGCTGGGCGTCACGGTACGCCACCCGGCGGTGCACGAAGCGGACGATCTCGATCAGCGCGATGCACGCCACGGATGTTCCCAGGACCAGCAGCGCGGTGGGGAGCGTCGGATCGGTGAACTGTAGGAAGTCGCGGGCAATCGGCACGGAGTACACCAGTACCAGCCCAATCATCATCGCCCCGATGACCAAGCCCTTGAAACGGGTGACCGGGCGCGAGAGCACCACGAGGATCCAGATGCCAATGATCGTCAGGATGAGGGTGGACCCGGTCCGGATTTCGGCTTCCGGAATCTGCAGGTTCGCGGCAAGGCGGGCGTAGGAGGCAAGCCCCAACGTCACGGAGACGCCTGCCGGCACGGCGAACGTGAGCGACCGCCGCAGGAAACCTGGGATGTAGCGCTGGGCGTTGGGTAGCAATGCCAGGAAAAACGCAGGAATACCAATGGTCAAGCCGTCAGTCACGGAGAGTTGCCTGGGAAGGAACGGGAAAGGCAACAGGAGGATGCCGAACGCGATGACAAGGAAGGTGGCGTAGGCGGTCTTCGTGAGGAACAGCATGGAGACGCGCTCAATGTTGGCAATGACTTGGCGGCCCTCAGCAACCACGCTCGGCAGGTGGGAGAATTTCCCGTCCAAGAGCACCAAACGCGCCACGGCCTTCGTAGCGGCGGCCCCCGAATTCATGGCCACACCGATGTCCGCTTCCTTGATGGCCAGGGCATCGTTCACGCCGTCGCCTGTCATGGCCACTGTGCGGCCGGCAGCTTTCAGCGCCACGACGATCCGCTTTTTCTGGTCAGGGGTCACACGGCCGAAGACCACGTTGTTGTTGATGACTTCCATGAGCTCTTTGTCATCAACCGGCAACTCACGTGCATCGAAGCCGTGGGGTGCATCGAGCCCGACTTCCCGGGCAATTGCGGCGACCGTTTGCGGGTTGTCACCGGAAATGATCCGGACATCCACATCCTGTGCTGCGAAATAGGTGAGTGTCTCGGCAGCGTCGGGACGGATGTTCTCCTTGAACGTCAGAAGCACCACGGGGACAGCGTCCGCCGGAACAGTCTCATCATCAGTGGGCGTGCCGTGTGCAAGGACCAGCGTGCGGCGGCCGGTGGCTGCGAGCTCGACGGATTGGGTGGCGAGTTTCTGGAGCAACGGATCGCCGGAGTTTTGTGCCGGGAACACCATTTCAGGGCCGCCGAGAATCCACATCCCGTCGTCGAAAATCACGGCGCTCCACTTGCGCGCGGAGGAGAAGGGCACCCGGTCAAGCGGGAGGCCGGGCGTCTCATTGAAGTGTCCGTCGAGGCTGCGGGCCGTTGCGTTGGCATCCTTCTGCACCCCGTACCATGAGAGCACGGACTCCCAGCCGGGGCGGTTTGCCAGGGGATGCGCGGCGTCGAAAACGATGTCACCCTGGGTGAGGGTGCCGGTTTTGTCGAGGCAGATGATGTCCACGCGGGCCAGCCCCTCCACAGCGGGCAATTCCTGCACCAGGACCTGTTGGCGGGCCAGTTTTACCGCTCCCACGGCGAAGGTAATGCTGGTCATCAGCACCAGCCCCAAGGGGACCATGGCGACGACGGCGGCAATAGTCGCCGTCGCTGCGTCCCGCCACGCTCCACTCGCCGAGGCTTCGGCCCACCCGCCCTGGGCAACCATCTGGGCATTGAGAACCAACAACGCCACGGGACTCACAAACCAGGTCACCCACTTCAGGACGCGGTCGATGGAGGAGCGGAGCTCTGAGGCCACGAGCGAGAATCGTTTGGCTTCGGCGGCGAGTGAGTTCGCGAAGGAATCGGCTCCCACCCGATCCACCACCGCTGAGCCTTCGCCGGCAACCACAACGGAGCCGGACAACACGCGGTCCCCGTCTTCCTTTTCAACGGCGTCGGATTCGCCGGTCAGCATGGACTCGTCCACTTGGAGTCCGCGTGCGCCGGTTACCACCCCGTCCGCGGGCACCTGATCTCCGGCCCTCAGGACAAGGGTGTCGTCCAGTACAACGTCGTCCAAAGCGATTTCTGCTTCTGAGCCTTCGCGCATCACCCGGGCATGCGGCGCGTTCAGGAGCGCCAGACGGTCCAAAGCCCTCTTTGCCCGGTACTCCTGGACGCTGCCGATCACCGCATTGGCAACTGCACTGAATCCGAAGAGCGCGTCCTGCCAGCGGCCGATAGCGAACAGGACAATGAAGCAGGCCAGGATAATGCCGTTGAACAGGGTGAGCACGTTGGCGCGGACGATGCTCCACACGCTGCGGCTGGTGTCTTGGACAAAGGCGTTGGTTTGCCCTGCGGCCACCCTCTCGGCAACCTCGGCGGTGCTCAGTCCCTGCACCGAGGACCCCACAAAACGGACGGCCGCCGCCGTCAGGTCTTTATCGTTTGGCACTCATGCCCCCGTTGTTGAGTCGGTGGAGCGATGGGACTGAGTATGCCAGCCGTTAGGCCGTGAAGGCGAGGTCCTTCGCGTGAAGCCTGTGGCGGAGTGCACGGTGATGGGGGAGGACGCGGAGTAAGGGCTTGCGCTGAGGGGTTAAATGTCAGTGGGGACCGTTCGCTTTGCGTGCATGACTGATTCGAGCGCCTTGACGTTGCCGGCAGATTACACCGGAGATGAAGGGCCTTTCGCGATCGAACCTCTTCTATATGCGGGGATTCGCAACGACCTGGACGGATCCAATTGTCCAACAAGCTGTTGGACAATTGCCGTGGGGTCACATCACAGTGCTCTTGGACAAACTGGACGACCAGGTGGATCGGGATTGGTACGCGGCTGCCGCAGCTGAACACGGCTGGTCTCGCAACGTGCATATGATCATGAACCGGACGCTGGAAAGGACAGGTGCGGCGCCATCGAACTTTGTCCAACGGCTTGTTGGACAAGATTCCGAGCTGGCCCAGCAGGTCGCCAAGGACCCGGTATGTGGTTATCGAGCTGAAGACGGGAAAGTTCCAGCCCGAGTATGCCGGCAAACTGAACTTCTACGTTGCCCTTGTCGATGACATGCTTCGCCGCGAACATCACAATGAAACGATTGGCATCCTGATCTGCGGCACTAGGAACGACCGCAGCGTCAGGTACAGCCTCGGGCGGTCAACCTCTCCCATGGCAGTCGCCGCGTACACATACGACAAGCTCCCCGAAGCCGAGCAACAGGCCCTGCCCAATGAAAGCCACCTTGTGGCTGCCCTCGAATGGGCAGAACCTGACGAGGAACAGCCGAGCCCCTCCCAGGAGACGCTTGTAAATTAGTCGCATTGCCTTCACCGCGCGACCCTGCTGCCGGCTCCGTCGCGGGACTAGGATGACGCGCAACGGCGAGCGATCCTTACATTGCAGGAGGACAACGAATGAACTATCAGACCCCAGACCCGGAAGCCGGTTACGCAGAGGTCAACGGACTGCAGATGTACTACGAGCTGCACGGTTCCGGTGGCACACCCTTGCTGCTCCTCCACGGGGGACTGTTCGACATCGAGCAGCAGTTCGGTGCACTGATCCCGGCCTTGTCAGCGGAGCGCCGGGTAATCGCCACTGACTTCCAAGGCCACGGCAGAACCAACGACATCGACCGCCCATTGAACACCGCCTATTTGGCCTCGGACGTCGTTGGCCTTCTAAAGCACCTGGAAGTCGGCGGGGTTGATGTCTTCGGCTTCAGCGTCGGAGGGGCGGTTGCACTGCATCTGGCGATAAAGCACCCTGAACTCATCCGTAAACTCATCGTTTCGTCTGTGTCCTTTAACCCCGACGGCGATCGCGGCGGAAACGCTGAAGCGGTCACGGAAATGACCGTGGACATGATTGCCGGAACGCCCATGGAGCAGCGGTATATGGAGGTTTCTCCGCATCCGGACCACGAGCATCTGCAGGGACTCTTGACCAAGCTCGGCGGTTACGATGCTGGTTCAAAAGGATGGACGGACGACGAGATCCGCGGCATCCAGGCCCCCACCTTGATCACGGTAGGCGACTGCGACATGGTCAAGCTGGAGCACGCCGTGAAGTTCCTGCAGTTGCGCGGGGGAGATGTGAACGGCGATTTTGAGGGCGTTCCGGCATCGCAGCTGGCAGTGTTCCCGGGAACCACCCACTTCTTTGGGCTCGCCAGGACAAACCTCGTGCAGGACGTTGTAACGACCTTCCTCGACTCCCCGACGCCTCAAAGCTGGAAGGACCAGTAGAAAACGCTTCAGCCCCGGGGCTCACGCTGGTGCTCGCGGCGGAAGCTGCTCGGCGAATAGCCGGTCTTCCTGGTGAAGAGCCGGCTGAAGTAGGCGGGGTCGTCATAGCCGGTGAGCGTGGCTATTCGTTGGACAGGCAGGTCCGTGCCAGCCAGGAGTGACTGGGCGCGTGACATCCGGAGTTGGATCACCAGCTCTTTCGGCCCCACGCCCGTGGCGGTCTGAACCGCGTGCCGGAGCTCGGGGATGGAAACCTGCAACGATGCGGCAAGCTGGGACAAGGAAAGCGGCAAATGGGCTGTCGCCCGGAGTTCGGCGAGAAGATGCTCGGCGCGCGCCTCGGGACCAACGAAGCCCGTAGTGCGGTGCTTGCCGGCTTCCACGAGCACCCGTTGGCAGAGCACGGAGGACGCCAAATCTCCCTGAGGTCCGCCAGTGTGGAGAGCCTCACGAAGGTCCGGGAAAAGTCCAAGTGCTTCCGTCAAGCCCGTCTCTGACGAACCGTTGAGCTGCAGCATCGGGTGATCACGTGAATAGCAGCCCAACTCTTCCAAGGCTCTTGCCGTAGGTCCGGTGAACAACAGCCAGTGTTCCTTCCATCCTTCCGGCCCAGGGCCGTACCCATGGCTGACCCCAGGGAAGAGCCACATGATCGCGGGAGCCTGGACCCTATATCGCTTGCCCTCCACCGAGAAATGTCCGGATCCTTCGGACACCAGCACGATGGCGTGGCTGCTGAGGGCCCGGCCGGCAAAGGAGGGCAAGGGGCCGCCCTGCTCACCGGCACCAAGGCACGCCAATCCAAGGTCACGAAGGGGGAGTGCCGGATGCCGGTAGGTTGACCAGTTGTCCATGGGCTCCAATGGTGCCCTTCCCTGAGAACCTAAACAAACCATACAAAAGTCCAAGTCCTCCGGAGTCGGAGTCCATTCACTTCGCTGCTCGCCACTGTCAAGGTGGACATCATGTTGACTTCGAATGGCTATGTCCTGGACGAATCGGATACCCGCCTCGCCGCGCTGGAACCGGTACCCCCATCCGAGCGCGGAAATCGTGACGCCTTGTGGGCAAGGCTTCGCCGCGATGGATACCTTTACTTGAAGGGGCAGCTGAACCCGGACCAACTGCTGGAATTCCGCGAGTTCTACTTCGCTTCCTTGGGCGAAGCCAATGTGTACGCTGCGGGAACAGATCCGCGCGACGGCATTGCAGCGCCAGGGGACGTGGACCGCGCTGCATTACGACGAGGCCTTTTCGACCACGTTGTTCCCGGTCCGGAGTATCAAGCCTTGTGCACTTCGCAAGGCATTGCCGACTGGTTTGCGTGGTTCCTCGGGGACGATGTCCATCTGCACCGACGGAAGATCATTCGCCACACCAAACCCGGGGAAAGCGGCATCGGCACGGCGACGCAGGCCCATTATGACCTGGTCTATCTCCGCGAAGGCAGCGACCGCGTGCTCTCCATGTGGATTCCCTTGGGCGATTGCCCGCGGGAGCGTGGCGGCTTGGCTTACCTCGAGGGCAGCCATCACTGGGTGATGAGGCAGGAGCGTGAGGGAACCCTGAAGATGCCGGCCGCCTCCATCACTGCAGACCTCCCGGGACTGGCGAACGAGCGCGATGCCAGATGGCTCGTGACGGACTACGAGGTTGGGGATGTTGTGGTCCACTCGGCACACATCGTCCATGCTGCCTTGGACAACAAAGACCGCGGCGGCACCATGCGCCTGTCCACCGACATCCGTTACCAACGCCTCAGCGAACCGATCGATTGGCGCTGGCAGGAGCACTGGAATGACGACGACGGTCTCTAACCCGCCGCCGTGCGGCGCGTCCTTAGACGGCCTGGCGTGCAGCGCCGCGCCACCACGCCACGGTGGCCGCTGCTGCTTCCGCCAAAGGCGTGGGTTCAAGGCCCAGCAATCGCTGGCTTTCGGAGGAGTCCATGACGAAGGGGCGCTCGAACTGGTACAGCAATTCGGCCAGCTCGCGCATGTCAGTGGAGAAAATGCCCGCCACCCGCAGCACCCAACCGGGCACGGCGCTCACTTTCGGGGTGGCCACCCCAGCAGCGCCCGCGTAGGCCGCCGCAACTTCGCGCTGAGTCATTGGCGAGCCGGTGGGCGCGTGCAGCACGGTGTTCCAAAGTTCGGGCTTCAGTGCTGCGGCGATCATGGCCGCTGCAAGATCCGGGACATAAGTAAAGGAGTGCGGCCGATCTGCGCTTCCGATTGCCTGGATCGGCTTGCCTGTCAGGACCAGCGGTACCATCCGTTCGCCTGCATGGGCCAATTTCACACGAGGCCCAAAGAAGTCTCCTGCCACGACGCTCACAGTAGTGGCAGCGTGCGCCTCGCGCGCTTTAAGCAGTTGGGTGCGGATGCCGCGCTTGCCGCTGGTAGCTTCCCGCGGGCTCGATTCCGTCATGAGCCGGTCCGGCTCACTGTACGAGTACAGGCTTTCGGGGAAGACGACGACGGCGCCCGCGGCTGCCGCTGCATTCATCACTACTTGCTCGGCCTGGGGGAGTTCGGCGGCCCACACCGATGCCCGGTAGGCGGATCCGTGAATGCAATGGAAAACTGCGGTAGCGCCCTTCAGCGCCTCATCCAGCTGTGAAGGATCGGAGACGTCAGCCCGTAATCGTTCAACCAGGGGATGCTCCGGGCCACTGCCGGATCGCGTTAGGACGCGTACCTGATGCCCTTGGTGAGCCAGTTGTTCCGCGACAGTGTAGCCAACCGGTCCTGCTCCTGTGACGACGTACATGGTGTGCCTTCTTTCGGGGCTGGTTGGTAAGAAATTGAAAAGCGAGAGCAGTGCTCTCTCGATCAGCATGAATGGGTCAAGCTGAGTTGTCAAGAGCGGTGCTCTTGTTTGTTGACAGCGCTCTCTATTGTGGCAAGCTGTGAACATGACTCCAGCCGAACCTGCCGCCACCAAGAGCAAGGGAAAGCCCCAGACTCCCCGCGAACGTGCCCGCATTCAGACCATCGCCGACATCGTTCGGATCGGCCGGGAACACTTGGCCCTCCACGGGGCCGCCGCTCTTTCCCTGCGTGCCGTCGCAAGGGATCTTGGCGTCGTTTCCTCGGCGGTTTATCGCTATGTAGAGAACCGCGACGAACTCCTCACGCTCCTGCTGATCGACGCCTACAACCAGCTTGGCGACGACGTCGATGAAGCTGTGAATGCCGAGGCGGAGGATGACTTCGCGGCGCAGTTCACGGCGCTGGCTAACGCTGTGCGTACATGGGCCATCCGCGAACCGGCCAGCTATTCCCTCCTATTCGGCAGTCCCGTCCCGGGGTATCAGGCGCCAGGTGAGCGCACTACCGTCCCTGGTACGCGGGTCATCGTTCGCCTCGTCGGTATCTTCGATGCCGCCTACCGGGCTGGCGCGCTCAACGACGCGGCGAGTCCCGCCGTCGTGATTCCCGAAGGGTTGGCCGCAGACCTGGCAGCCATTCGCGGCGAGATGAATCTCGCCGCACCTGACGCAACCTTGGCGCGGGGTGTCCTGGTGTGGACGTCCGTGTTCGGGGCTATCAGTTTCGAGGTTTTTGGGCAGTACGGACGCGATACTTTCGCCGCGCGCGATGACCTGTTCGAGCATCAGCTGAGCGTCCTTCAGGGTGTCATGGGGCTCCAAGGCTAGGGCGCTACAGTATTCAGATGGCTCGAGGACTTGCAGACATTGGTGCGGAGGGCGTCCTTCTCGCCGGTGCGGGCCGCGCGATCCTCCTTCAGATTGCCGACCCCCGGGTCGGCCACGGAGTCGCGGACCATAGCGACTTTGCCCACAGGCCGCAAGGCAGGCTCCGGGCCACGCTGACCTATGTTTACGCCGTGGTTTACGGCACCGAAGAACAGGTCGCTGCGGTGCGCCGCGCCGTCAATCGTGCCCACGCGCCGGTTCGCCGGAACGCCGACGAGGCTTCAGCCGGTTACAACGCCTTCGACGCCGATTCCCAGCTTTGGGTTGTCGCCACCCTTTACGACACGGCAGTCACCGTCTACCAGCAGGTTCACGGACCGCTCGACGACGAAACCGCCGACCGCATGTACGCCGACTATGCGCGGATCGGCACGGCCCTGCAGCTTCCGCCGAACAAGTGGCCCGCTGATCGTGCCGCCTTTGCCGCGTATTGGGACGCGCATGTGGCAACGTTGCAGCCCGACGACAAGGCCCGCAAAATCGCCCAGGACCTGCTCTACCCGGCCGCGGGACCGGCCATGATGCGCTTGGCCATGCCGCTGGCACGCTTCCTCACGGCGGGCTTATTGCCTGAGCACCTTCGTGAGGGTTTCGGATTCACCTGGGGTCCCAGCCAGGCGCGACGCTACGAACGGACGATGCGCATAGTGGGGCGCGTCTACCCGCGGCTGCCGCAGCGTGTTCGTCACTGGCCGAAGGACTACTACTTGGGCCAACTCAAACCAGGCAGAATGCCCCACCATGCGTAACTTCACCTCGGTTGAGCAGTCCATTGATGACGCCGCCCACCGATATTTGGACCGGCCCCGAGTCGGCCCTTTGCGGGGGCGGCTCACGGAATTCGTGGTCTTTGGGCTGAAGCAGGCCTGGGCTTGTGTGTTCGGAGCGGCGTTACTCGCAGTGATCATCGCGGCCCGTCTTTGGTATCCGGATAACGCCGGCCTCGCCCGGAACGACGTCCTGACCATCGCCGCGGTCGTTATTCAAGTGCTGATGATCAGCTTCAAACTCGAGACGCTGCGGGAGCTGCGGGTGATCCTGCTGTTCCACGTGGTGGGGACGGTGATGGAGCTGTTCAAGACGGACGTCGGGTCGTGGGCCTATGAGGCGGAGGGCGTCCTGCGGATCGGGGCCGTGCCGTTGTTCAGCGGGTTCATGTACGCCGCTGTGGGTTCTTATATGGTGCGCGTGTTCCGGCTGTTCGACCTCCGCTTCGACCGCTACCCCCGCCGTTGGATCACCGCCTTGGTTGCTGGTGCGATCTACGTCAACTTCTTCTCGCACCACTACATCTTCGATGCGCGCTGGGTGCTGCTGGCCGCCGTCGTGCTTGTCTACGGACGGTGCGTGATGCACTTCCGGGTGTTCCGGCGTCGTTTCCGCATGCCAATCCTGGTGTCGTTCCTGCTGGTGGCGCTGTTCATCTGGTTCGCCGAGAACATAGGCACATGGTCGCGTGCCTGGCTGTACCCGAACCAGTTGGAGGGCTGGCAGGCGGTCTCAATCGACAAGCTCCTGGCGTGGTTCCTGCTGATGATCATCTCGGTGGTGCTGGTGGCCTGGGTGTACAAGCCGGAACCGCTGGAGGCCACCCGCACCGCTGACGCCACGCAAATTCCCTCCGGCCGCCCGGATTTGGGCGTCACCAGTCGTTCGGAGTGACGCCAATCCGTTTGCGCGTCGGCAGACTTGGCCAGTTCACCGTCGGCGAAACCAGCCCTACAACCGCGTGATTCCGGCATTTTTCAGTCGGCAAATGAGAAAGTTGAGCGTACTTCACTCAACTTTGGATTGACTTAAATCTGAGGCTGAGTACAGTTGAGTGCAGAACGCTCAACTAGCCGATTGTTGAGTGGGCTCCCGGCAGTGAAACCGCCCAGCGGACCGCTGTCAGGTGCAATCTCCAACATCGGCCATTGAAAGGAAACAAGATATGTCACGTGCAGTAGGTATCGACCTCGGAACCACCAACTCCGTGGTCTCTGTTCTCGAAGGTGGCGAGCCCACCGTCATCGCCAACGCAGAAGGCGGCCGCACCACGCCGTCCGTCGTTGCATTCTCCAAGTCCGGCGAAGTCCTGGTCGGCGAAATCGCCAAACGCCAGGCCGTCAACAACATCGACCGCACCATCGCCTCCGTCAAGCGCCACATGGGCACTGACTGGAACGTCGCCGTCGATGACAAGAAGTACACGCCGCAGGAAATCTCCGCGCGTATCCTCATGAAGCTCAAGAACGACGCCGAGAGCTACTTGGGCGAAAAGGTCACCGATGCCGTGATCACCGTTCCGGCTTACTTCAATGACGCCGAGCGCCAGTCCACCAAGGAAGCCGGCGAAATCGCAGGTCTCAACGTCCTCCGCATTGTCAACGAGCCCACCGCGGCTGCACTGGCATACGGCCTGGACAAGGGTAAGGAAGACGAACTCATCCTCGTCTTCGACCTCGGTGGCGGTACCTTCGACGTCTCCCTCCTCGAGGTTGGCAAGGACGAAGACAACTTCTCCACCATCCAGGTCCGCGCAACCGCCGGTGACAACCGCCTCGGTGGCGACGACTGGGACAACCGCGTTGTCGAGTGGCTCCTGAGCCAGCTCAAGGTCAAGGGCATCGACCTCTCCAAGGACAAGATCGCCCTCCAGCGTCTCCGTGAAGCTGCAGAGCAGGCCAAGAAGGAACTGTCCTCCTCCACCAGCACCAACATCTCCCTCCAGTACCTCTCCGTCACGCCCGACGGCCCGGTCCACTTGGACGAGCAGCTGACCCGTGCCAAGTTCCAGGACCTCACCAAGGACCTGCTGGACCGCACCAAGAAGCCGTTCCAGGACGTCATCGCTGAAGCCGGCATCAAGGTTTCCGACATCGACCACATCGTCCTCGTCGGTGGCTCCACCCGTATGCCTGCCGTCTCCGAGCTCGTCAAGGAACTCGCCGGCGGCAAGGAGCCCAACAAGGGCGTCAACCCGGACGAAGTTGTGGCCGTTGGTGCCGCACTGCAGGCCGGCGTCCTGAAGGGTGAGCGCAAGGACGTCCTCCTCATCGACGTCACCCCGCTGTCCCTCGGCATCGAAACCAAGGGTGGCGTCATGACGCACCTCATCGAGCGCAACACCGCCATCCCCACCAAGCGTTCCGAGACCTTCACCACCGCTGACGACAACCAGCCGTCCGTGGCCATCCAGGTCTTCCAGGGCGAGCGTGAATTCACCCGCGACAACAAGCCGCTGGGCACGTTCGAACTGACCGGCATCGCACCGGCACCGCGCGGCGTTCCGCAGGTCGAGGTCACCTTTGACATCGACGCCAACGGCATCGTCCACGTGTCCGCAAAGGACAAGGGCACCGGCAAGGAACAGTCCATGACCATCACCGGTGGCACGGCACTGTCCAAGGACGACATCGACCGCATGGTCCGTGAAGCCGAAGAGCACGCTGCAGAGGACAAGGCCCGCCGCGAAGCTACGGACACCCGTAACTCCGCAGAGCAGCTCGCCTACTCCGTGGACAAGCTGATCGCCGACAACGACGACAAGCTGCCTGAAGAGGTCAAGACCGAGGTCAAGGCCGACGTCGACGCCCTCAAGTCCGCGCTGGAAGGCACCGACGATGCCGCTGTGAAGACTGCGTTCGAGAAGCTCCAGGCTTCCCAGACGAAGCTCGGCGAAGCCATCTACTCGCAGGCTGCCGCGGCTGACGGTCCGGGTGCCGGTGCAGAAGGCGCTCCTGCCGGTGAAAAGGCTGCCGATGAGGACATCGTCGACGCCGAAATCATCGACGAAGACGAAGCGAAGAAGTAGCCATGCCTCACCACGGCAACGAAGCAGAGCACTCTGAAGGCAGCGAGCCGCGCAAGCCAGTTATTCGGGACAACCGCAAGGTTGACCCGGAGACCGGCGAAGCGCGTCATCCTGACAGCGAAGCTGCGGCTCCCACCGAAGGCAACGCCGCTCCCACGGACGGCGACGCCCTCTCCCAGGCTGAGGAAATCCTCAACGGGGTAGAGGTGCCGGCTGAAGAGTCGGTAGCCTCCGGTGCCGCGGCTGAAGCCCAGGCAGCGGAGCTCCGCAACGACCTCCTCCGCCTTCAGGCTGAGTACGTCAACTACCGCAAACGCGTCGAACGTGACCGCGCCGTAGCAGGAGAGATGGCTGTCATCGGCGTCCTGAACTCCCTGCTCCCGGTGCTGGACGACGTCGACGCCGCCCGCCAGCACGGTGACCTCGAAGACGGCCCCTTCGCCGCCATCGCCACCAAGCTGGAGAACGCGCTGAAGACGTATGGACTGGAACGCATCGCTGATACCGGAGTCGAATTCGACCCCACCATCCACGAGGCACTCATCCAGCAGCCCGGCGAAGACATCGAGGTTGACACGGTCAGCCAGGTGCTGCGCTCCGGATACCGCTCAGGTGAGCGTGTCCTGCGTGCAGCCCAGGTCATCGTGGCTGTCCCGGCCTAGTCTCACCCTGTCGCTACACCGGATATGGGGCGGTGCCCGCTCCGCGGTGCCCTCCACACCGCCGCCCCATATCCGGTTGCGCGCCCGCTGTAAGCTCGCCTGAGGTGAGCTGACTGCGGCCGTACGCTTTGTTTGTTTTAGAAAGGAAACGCTCTTGGCCAGCCAGGACTGGGTTGAAAAGGATTTTTACGCGATCCTTGGTATCGCCAAGGACGCATCCGACGCGGATATTAAGAAGGCTTACCGCAAGCTCGCCCGGCAGTACCACCCGGATACGAATGCCGGGGATGCTGCTGCGGAGAAGAAGTTCAAGGACATTTCCGAGGCTTACTCGGTGTTGTCGAGTCCTGAGGACCGGCAGCAGTATGACGCCATCCGTGCCATGGGTGGTGCCCGGTTCGCTCCGGGTGCTGGTGCCGGGCGCGGTGGGGCCGGAGCTAATGGCGGCTTCGAGGACCTGTTCGGCGGCTTGTTCGGCGGCGGGCCCGGTGCCCGTCAGCCTGCTGGCGGCGGCATTCCTCCGGAGTTCGCCGACCTGTTCGGCGGTGGTTTCGGGGGAGCCGGCCAGACCGGGTTCCAGCGTGCACCGCAGAAGGGCGCGGATCGGACGGCCACCACGTCCATCTCGTTCGCCGGCTCCATCAAGGGGACTACGGTCAGCTTGCGTGAAAGCAACGGCAACGTGATCGACGTAAAGATTCCCGCGGGGATCAAGGATGGGCAGAAAGTCCGTCAGCGCGGCAAGGGCAACGTTGGCCCTGCCGGCAATGGCGACCTCATCATCACGGTGAGCGTGAAGCCCCACGACTTTTTCCAGCGCGACGGCGACAACATCCGCATCCACGTGCCCGTCACGTTCGCGGAAGCGGCGCTTGGCGCCACCATTGAAGTGCCAACGCTCGACGGCGACACCGTCAAGGTTCGCGTCCCGGCCGGCACACCATCAGGCCGGACACTGCGGGTCAAGGGCCGGGGTGTGAAAACATCCAAGGCGACTGGCGACCTGCTGGTGACCATCGACGTCGCGGTTCCCCAAAACCTGAACAAGGAAGCGGAAGAAGCCGTGAAGGCGTTCGCTGCCGCAACCACCGACGCGAACCCGCGTCACGATCTGGCCGCGAAGGCCCGGTTGTAAGGAGGCGGTCATGGCCATCGACGTCAACCAGCCGATCTTTGTCATCTCCGTCGCTGCGGAGCTTGCCGACATGCATCCGCAGACGTTGCGCCAGTACGACCGCCTGGGCATCGTCTCGCCCAGTCGCGCGCCCGGCAAGTCCCGCCGCTATTCTCAGAACGACGTCAACAAACTGCGGGAGGTCCAGCGCCTCTCGCAGTCCGGCGTCTCTCTTGAGGGCATCAAACGCATCCTCGACCTCGAAAACCAGGTGGCTGCGCTGCAATACCGCGTGGCTGAACTGACCGAGGAACTGTCCCGTCGTCGCTCGCCACTGGATGCGCGCATCTTCGCTGCAGGCGCAGCAGGCGACGTCGTCAGCCTGGCCCGCGGTCAACGGCCTCGGGCAAGGTCCCAGGCTGTTGTGGTGTGGCGGCCGCGGCAGGGCGAGAACCTGTAGCTTCGGGTCCTACGGCAGGGTCCTGTCCCAGCTCACCACCACGCGGGCAGCACCCTCTTGGGTTCGTTCCACGTTGGTGACGATCTGCGTTTCCCTCGCTCCCATGTCCCGGATCTGCTGTTTGTAATCCTCGATGTGCTCCAGTAGTGACTCTTCAGTCCATTCGCCCGGTCGCATCCTTGTGGAGATTTCGACCGGCTCTTCAGGGACCAGGATTTCCGCCGGCTGTGCCACATGGGGTTGCGAAGCGTCAGTGGGCGACGTTTCCAGTCGCGAGGCTCCC
This sequence comes from Paenarthrobacter sp. TE3676, assembly GCF_056279165.1. Taxonomy (NCBI): domain Bacteria; kingdom Bacillati; phylum Actinomycetota; class Actinomycetes; order Micrococcales; family Micrococcaceae; genus Paenarthrobacter; species Paenarthrobacter sp. TE3676. Next base: position 206,973 of record NZ_JBWBQU010000006.1, on the reverse strand, counting down.
CTTGGCTCGTGCCTACGGTTCCGGACCGGCTCGGGCTCTCCCGGCGGAACCAGCATGCGAAAGCCGAAAATTCCACCCGCTATGCCCGCGACGAGGCCCGCGGCAATGAGCCAAATGGCCCTTCCGGGTCCGCGGCGCCCGGGAAAGGCTTCAGTAGTGCTCGGTGCTTTCTTAGGCCTTCGTCGTGCCATGGCGATTTCAACTTTCCAGTCGGCGGTGGATTTCGTGCTCGTGGTGCTTCAGAATCCTGCCCTTCCATCGTAAGCATGCTTAGGACCGTTGGTAAGAACGGGGCATCGGGCAGATAATGAAGGCATAGCACGGCAAGCAGCGCTCGTGCGGATGTTCTGAGCATCGCCGCAGGTTGCGGCCCTGCTTGTGTGGTGAGGAATTCCGATGTCGTTGTCGGATGAAGAACGCAGGAGCTTGGAAGAGCTGGAGCGGGATCTCGCTGCAACGGATCCCGACCTCGCCTTTGAGCTGAAGTCGGGCCGCCCGCGTGGGGCGATAGCCCGTGCGGTTTCCGGCGCACTGGCAGTTCTGATCGGCTTTGTCCTGGTCATAGCAGGGATCGTCACCCAGCTTGTGATCCTCGGTGTTGCGGGCTTCTTGCTGGCCAGCGGCGGAGCCTATTGGCTTTTGGCCGGAACCTCGCTGCGGAGACGGATTGAAAGGCGCGACGACCACCCGGCCCCTTGACGGGGCCGGCGTCGCGACTGACACCTTAAGGCACCGGAGGAACCGGAGGCTGGACTGAGGTTTCCGGTTGCTTGGCAGGCTCGGGTTCGCCCGGAGGCAGCATGGTCCGCCAGGCAAACACTGCGCCGGCTCCCACTATGGCGGCAGCAAGGGCAGTAAACCATATAGCTCGGCCGGAGCTGCGCTGCGTGGTCTTCCGGCTGAGGGCCTGGGTGGCCTTCTTAACTGCCCTGGTAGCGGTCCGTTTAGCTTCCTTGGCGGCCTTCTTGTTGCCGGTCAGAGTGAGCATCACGCCTTGGACCACGGAAGGGACATCGGCATGGTTGATCCGGGCCAAAGCCCACCTCACCACTGCATCTGTCTGGGCGGACTTGCCCTCCGTTGCATGGGTTACCCACTCACGGGCAAGGTCCTGGGCCGCGGGAATGATGCTTTGCGCTTTGTACATGATGAAACCCCTCACGTAGTTAGACGGCGTCGTTGTCAGCCTACGCCGGTGCTGCGGTGACTAACAGATGCTCCCCGGCGTCGACGGTTAGTTCCTCACCACCGACGCCAGCTCCACCGATTCCTCCAACCCTGCCCACTGGCCGTTCAGCGTGAGTTCGCTGTGAAGCTCGGGGGCTGCAGCGGTGTTGGACGAAGCATCAGCTGCCACATCCAGGACCCGGGCAACTTTCAGTCGCAGCCCGCCCGCATCAATGATGGTCACGCCGCTACCCGATACCGGCGCCGAGGCACTTAAGACCGGGATGCCGCCGTCGAGCTTTCCGCTGCCCTTCACCGTGACAGTGCTGGGACGGGGTCCCAGCTCTCCGTCGACAATGAGTTCGGCCTCTTTCTGGCCAGTCAGGATGGCGGTGGCCAAGGCCTTGACATAGACGGGGTCCCCGCAAGCGTCGTAGACCCAGCGCTTGCCCAGGACGGAGTGGTCCATGGTGCCGATGAGCCACTCCTCAGCGCCGGCCAGTTCGTAGCCGCGGTAGCTGAGGGGAACTTGGTAGACGCGCTCTCCGGCGGTGACAACGTGCGTCTCGAGGCCCACCTCGCCGGCGGGATCGTCAAAGCGGTAGGCGCCAATGAGCTCCGGGGAACCATCCTGGATGAACCAGGGCTGCTTCGGGAGGTAGTCAGCGATGAGTTCGAGCTTGGACGGGGACAGGGTTGCCTTGTGAATGATCGCCATGCTCCCCAGCCTAGGGCAGGGGACTGTGACCTCGACTACCGGCCGCTGCGCCCTGCCCTGGCAAACTAATGCGTTGGAACGCCGCCTACGAAGGTGGTCAGCACTGAGGTTCCGGCAAGCTCCTCCGGGGTAATCCGCAAGGGATCCCCCTCGAATACGGTGAGGTCGGCGAGCTTGCCCACACTGATTGTTCCCGATGTCGCGCCTAAGCCTGCTGCAGCGGCAGCATGGGTGGTGTAACCCTCGAGGGCCATGAGCGCCGTGAGGGCCTGCTCGGGCTGTACGGGTGCAGCGCCGGGCGTTTCCACCGGCCGGCGCAGAATGGAATCTGCCATCATGGCCCTGGGGTCGTACGGGGTGATGGGCCAGTCGGAGCCGAGCGCCACCGTGACTCCGGCGTCGCGGAGGTCGCGGCACCGCCATCCGCGGGCCGCCCTTTCGGGCCCCAACCGAACGGACCAATTGTCGCTCCGGTCCGCGCGGGTGTGGTGGGTCCCGTGGATGGGTTGCATGCTCGCGGCCACTCCGAGTTGGGCAAAGCGGTTCACCAGATCGTCAGGGATGGTTTCTATGTGCTCGATCCTGTGCGCGGCGAAATGCCGCGCATCGCCGGATGCCTCAAGCGCTTCGAGAACATACCGAACGCCCTGGTCGCCAATGGCATGGGTGGCTGTGGGAATTCCGCGCTCCACAAAGAACCTCAGCGCCTTCTGGAAGTCCTCGGGGTCGGTCCACACCGATTCATGGTTCTCGCCATACACGTCCGGCTGTTCCAGCCAGGCCGAACCGTTGTCGATGGTGCCATCGATGAAGAACTTGACCCCTTCCACCCGCCACCGTCTTCCGCCCATGCCCTGCATCGCAGCCACTTCTTCGAGCTCGTGCAGCGATGCGCCGGCATTGACCATGGGGGAGAAGCGCAGCCGAAGCGGAAGCTCACCGTGAGTCTCCAAGTGGGTGGCCAATTCGGCAGAACCCTCAGCGAAATCCATCACGTGAGTGGAAGCGATTCCGACGGCGGCCATTCCGGTCAGCAGGGTACGGAGCCTTTCGGCCCGGACCTCGAAGGCTTCCTGCGGGATCACTCTCGTCACCAGCTCCATGGCGCTGAACTCGACGAGGTACCCGGTGGGCGAGTCGTCGTCGTCGACGTCTATCAGTGACTCGTCCGGAAAGTCGACCGGACCCGTGATTCCGGCGGCGGCCAAGGCCGCTGTGTTGACAATGGCGGAGTGGCCGTCCCGCATACGCAGAAACATTGGCACCGGGCCCGTGGCGTCGTCGAAGAGCCGGCCGTTGAAGCCGATATCCGTGAAGAGGTTCGGATCCAGGCCCCAACCGTTGACCCATTCGCCTTGTTTGGCGGCGGCGGCTGCGTCCGCGATGATCCGTTGCACTTCCTCAAGGGGACCCAGGTCCGTCAACTGCACGCCACGGGCCAGATCCAGTCCAAAAACAACATGAGTGTGGCTGTCGTTCAAGCCCGGGACGATCGTCGCGTCGCCGTAGTCGAGCACGGTGGTGTTGGGTCCCCGGTACGGCTCCAGGTCCGGGAAGGAACCGACGGCGGCAATCCGGCCGTCTTTGATGGCAAGGGCGGTGGCGGCGGGCGCGTTCGGGTCCAGGGTGTGGATCCGGCGTGCCAGGACAATGGTGTCCGCGGCCATCACGTCAGTGCTCCTTGGCTTACGGGTTCCTTCTTCTTCAGCCCTTCGAAGAGCGCGTCAACGCGGTCTTGTTCTGCGGCAGGGGCAGGTTTGGCGAGTGAGACCGCAAGGTAGACGGCAAGGTTGACGATCAACCCAGCTACCCCGGACGTCAGTCCGCCAAGCCACGGAATGGACAGCGGGCTCGGATACATGAGTTCCAGTACCGCGGCCACCAGGATTCCCGAAACCATTGCGGAGTTGGCGGCTGCAGCTGTACCCCGTCGCCAGAAGATTCCGAGCAGGAGGGTAGGGGCTAGCTGACAGATGGCCTGGTAGGACACGAAAGCGACCACGATCAGCCCGGAGACTTGGTTCGCCATCAGCAGAGCAGCACCAGCGGAGATAAGCGTGATGGCGGCGACAGCGATCTTTGCGCCCTTTGCGGATTCAATGCGCTCTTGTTTGCGAACGCCGATCACGTCGTTGGCCAACTGGGTGCCTACGGCCTGCAAGTTGGCTCCAACGTTGCCCATGGTGGCGGCCACAACACACACGCCAGCGATGGCAACCATGCCTGCTCCACCGATTCCGGCCAAGATGAACCACACGGTATCGGGGGCGTCGGAAACACCCGGGATGCTGGTGGCCAGCAGGCACACCGTGGTAAGCGCGGCGGAGAACAGGAACATGATCGGTGCTGCCTGGACGGCGGACTTCTGTACCGTTTTGGGGGTCTTGACGCTGAACATGCGAACAAAGAGGTCGGGCCAGCACCAGGCGCCCATCATTCCCGTGAAGATCAGGGAGAACAGGTAGAACGGGCCCGCCGCGCTGCCGGGACCGGGCAGTTGGAGCAGGCTGGGTGAAACCTCGTTGAAACCATGGCCGTTGGTGATGAGCCACACCAAGAGCCCGAGGATCACCAGGAAGCCGACGCCGTAGGCAAAAATCCCTTGAACCATGTCGCTGATGATGAGTCCGCGGGTGCCAAGCTTCACGGTCCAGATCTGGCGTGCGGCGATGAAAAGCACACCGATCACCACTGCGACGTAGGGGGAGACCTGCCCGAAGGAGAGAGTGGAGAAGACAAGGCCCAGGGACTGCATGCCCAGGACAACCCATGGAATTGAGGCCAGGACGCCGATGAGGGCTGCGATGACCCGGACCGAGCGGGAGTTGTACCTCAGGCCGAGCAGGTCTGCCTGGGTTCGGAGATCGTGGATGCGGCCCCATTTGTTCACAGGCGTGCCAAGGAAGAACATCAGCACCACGCTGAGCAGTGAGTAGGACAGGGAGTAGAAGCCGATAGCGCCGGCACTGGCAGTCAGGCCGGCGAAGGAAATGAACATGGTGCCGGCCAGCCAGGTGTTGAGGAACGCCATGGTGCCGAACCAGGAATTGAATGAGCGGCCGCCGGTGGCGTATTCGCTCATGGATTTGTCCACGCGCCGGCCGCGGCTCATGACAACCACCACCAGCACGGTGAACAGGAGGATGGCTCCGTAACCAATCAGCATGTTCATCGCGTTTCCTCCTCATCGGTATCCCGTGTCATCCACAGGCCAAAGAGGGACAGGGTCACCAAGGCGTTGGCTACGAGGAAATACCAGATGGTGGATTGGCCGTCGCTGAACAACCAGTGCACGGGTGGGGCGAGCAGGAGCAGGATATCGATCGCGAAGATCGTCCTGCGGACGTGGCTTCGGCGGTCCGAAGTCAGGACAGCTTGGGACATTTGGGGATCCATTCCTCCGGGCGTCGTTGGCCGGATGTAAGCGAAGGAGATATTTGCGGGAACGTTCCCGCAAATAAAAGTGTGGGACGTCACAACAGCAATGTCAAGAGGTTCCCCAAGATCCGGGAAGCGCCATCACCGGACTGCCGCCTAGGATGAGGTCATGGTGAGAACCCGGGCAACAATCATGGACATCGCGCGCGAACTCGGCCTGTCCAAGACCACCGTCTCTAGCGCTTTGAGTGGCTCCGGCCGTATCTCCGATGAGAAGCGCGAGCTCATTCAGGAAGCCGCTGACCGCCTTGGCTACGTCACCAACCGCGCCGCACGCAGCCTGCGCGTGAACCGGATCGGCGCCATCGGGCTCCACATACCACCGGTCGCCCGCAGCCTGGCGTTTTATATGGACTTCGCTTTCGGAGTCACCGAGGGCGCAGCTGCCGCGGACTACGATGTCACGCTTTTCGCGCGTGGACTAACGCCACGGATGGCCTTCCAAGTGGACGGAGTGATTGCCATCGACCCCGCCCCGGGTGAGCCTCTGGTGGCGGCCCTCCTGGCCAACGGCATCCCGACGGTAAGTGTTGGCCGCTACAACGGTCCTGGCGAGGAGCGGGTCCAAGGAACGCTTGAGGCCCACCACGCCGAACTGCAGACCCAAGTGCTGGACCATCTCCTTGCCCGCGGGCGGCGGCGCCCTGCGCTGCTGGCCATCGACGATGCCATTGGATCATCATGGGCTGTCGATACCCGCCGGAACTACATGGAATGGTGTCTTCGGAATAGTTTGGAGCCGCGGGTGCATGAGGTTGCGGCCAATGCCAGTCCACGGGACCTGATCGCCGCCATCACTCAAGCCGTGGATATCGGCGGGGCGGATGCGCTGGTCTGTGGCGCGCAGGGTCAGGCTGCGCAGAGCCAGATCGTCTTGGAAAGCCGGGGCTTCGCTCTTGGCAAAGACCTGGATGTCGTCTCTTTCGCCGGCGCAGCCGCCCTGGAAACCGGCAATCCGCTGATCAGTTCCATTGACTTGGCGCCGCGTGCTTACGGCAAAGCGGCCACGGAATTGCTGGACGCCATCATCCAGGAGCCTGACGCTCCGCCCGTGCACCGTTGGTTCGAAGGCGCGAGCGTGCACTTGGCGAGCTGAGTCGCGCTCAGTGTCGCCTACAAGCGGGGTTTGGCAACGACGGAACCTGGGGCGGCGCCCACCATTCCCTCGACGGCGCGGGCAAGGTGCGTGCCGCGATCGTTGACGCCGTCCCAGCGGACCAAGGCTTGGGCGTTCAGGCCATCCACCATGCCGAGAATCTGCCAGGCGACGGCCGCGGCATCCGAAACGTTGAACGCTCCGGTCGCGTTCCCGTCCTCGACCACTCCCTGGAAGACCTTCTGCCAAGCATCCATTTGCTCGCGGACCGAGGCGGCCAGGGTTTCGTTGCGGCGTCCCAAGGTCCAGGCCTCCACCCAGATTGCCGTGACGTCCAGCCTGCTGTTGTTCAAAAGGGTGTCCACCAAGAGGGCGAGTCGTTCCGACGGTCCCGGTTGCAGGCTCAGCAAGCCTGCGACTTCCTGTGTTTCCGCAGCCACGATGGTGGCGAAAGTGCTGGACACGAGCGCGTCCATGTTGGGTTGGTAGTGCGCCACCAGGCCTGAAGCGACTCCTACCCGGGCGGCAACATTGCGCAGCGTCAGGGCTGTAAGCCCGGCCTCGAGTGCGATCTCGCGGGCGGCCTCTGTGATTTCTGCGGCGCGCTCTGCCGGTGACTTCCGGACTGCGCGCTTCTGTGGAGTGCTTGACATCAAGGACCAGTCTAGATTACCTTTTCAGCATTGTTGATCGTGTGATCAACAAGAGATTTGCACTGAAGACGAAGGAGTCACCCATGGCTTGGAGAATGCCGGCCGAAACCGCACCGCATGAGCGCACTTGGATGGCGTTCCCCCGCACCGGCCTGACGCTTGGCGACGACGCTGCGTCCGCCGAAGAGGCCTACTCGGCCTGGACCGCCGTCGCCCATGCGGTAGCCGAATTCGAACCTGTCACCATGGTGGTGGACCCGAGCGAGCGCCAGCGCGCCGCCCGCATGCTGGGCGGCGGCATCGAACAGATCGAGGCACCGTTGGACGAGTTCTGGATGCGCGACGTCGGACCCACCTTCGTCCTCGACGACGAACGTCCCGGCGTGCTTGGCGCCGTGGACTGGATCTTCAACGGCTGGGGTGCTCCGGCGTGGTCCGAGTGGCAGAAGAGCGCCGGAATGGCCCGCTTCGTCGCCGGGAAGGCGGGCGCCGAGCTGGTCAGCTCGCTGCTGGTCAACGAAGGTGGCGCCATCCACGTGGACGGCGAAGGAACCGTGCTGGTCACCGAAACCGTGCAGCTGGATCCGGGCCGGAATCCCTATACCGACAAAGCGGCAGTCGAAGCCGAACTGGCCCGCACCATCGGAGCCACCAAGGTCATTTGGGTACCCCGCGGACTGACCCGCGACTACGAGGACCTGGGCACGCGCGGCCACATCGACATGGTGGCCACCCTGCCCGCCCCCGGCCGTATCCTGCTGCATTCCCAGACCAACCCGGAGCACCCGGACTACGAGGTCAGCCGCACGCTCCAGGCATTCCTGGAAACCCAGACGGATGCAGCGGACAAGCCGTTCGAGATTGTGCCGCTGCCTGCGCCGGAAACGTTGCGCGACGAAGACGGCTTTGTGGACTGGAGCTACGTCAACCACCTGGTGGTCAATGGTGGCGTCATCGCCTGTGGCTACGGTGAAGAACGTGCCGATTCCCTCGCGGCCGAGATCCTGGCCGAAGCCTACCCCGGCCGCCGCGTGGTCACCGTGGACGCCCGGCCGATCCTGGCCCGCGGTGGCGGCATCCACTGCATCACCCAGCAGCAGCCGCGCCTCAGTGGAGCACAACGCGCTGGAGGTGCAGCGTAATGGCTCGGTTCGACGTCGTAGAAGCGTCCATCGCGCAGTTGCGCGCTGCGCTCGAATCGGGCGAGGTGACCAGCGAGGAACTCACCCAGGCATACCTTGACCGTATCGATGCCTACGATCGCAACGGCATCAAACTCAACGCCTTGGTGGTCATGAACCCCGATGCTTTGGCGGACGCCCGGGCCTCAGATGAACGACGGGCGAAGGGCGCGGTGCGGGGGCCGCTGGACGGGATCCCCTACACAGCCAAGGACAGCTACTTGGCCAAGGGGCTTACGGCAGCTGCAGGTTCGCCGGCCTTTGAGCACTTGGTAGCGCAGAGCGATGCCTTCACCATTGAACGACTCCGCGACGCCGGAGCGGTGCTGCTCGGCCTGACCAACATGCCGCCGATGGCCAATGGCGGAATGCAGCGCGGTGTGTACGGACGTGCTGAAAGCCCGTACAACGCTGAGTACCTGACGGCAGCCTTCGGTTCCGGCTCCTCCAACGGTTCCGGAACCGCGACGGCGGCCAGCTTCGCGGCCTTCGGCCTGGGTGAGGAGACCTGGTCGAGTGGCCGCGCACCGGCGTCGAACAATGCTCTTTGCGCCTACACGCCCTCGCGCGGCGTCATCTCGGTGCGCGGCAACTGGCCGCTGGTACCCACCATGGACGTCGTAGTACCGCACACGCGCACCATGGCGGACATGCTGGAACTGCTGGATGTCATTGTTGCCGATGACGCTGAGACGCGCGGTGATTTTTGGCGCGCGCAGCCGTGGGTTCAGCTCCCGAAATCGTCCGAGGTCCGCCCGGAGTCCTACCTGACGCTTGCCGTGGAAGACGCCGACGGCGGGCAGCTGGCATTGCGGGGCAAGCGCTTCGGGGTGCCGCGCATGTATATCAACGCAGACCCGGACGCCGGGACCAGCGAGCAGCCGGGCATCGGTGGCCCCACCGGGCAGCGCATCGAGACGCGGGCTTCCGTGATTGACCTGTGGGAAGCCGCCAAGCGGGACCTTGAGTCCGCTGGCGCTGAAGTAGTGCTGGTGGACTTCCCCGTGGTCTCAAATTACGAAGGCGACCGATCGGGCGCGCCTACCATTGCCACTCGCGGCTTGGTCAGCACCGAGTACCTCAAACGTGAAATCGAGGACCTTTCGGCCTGGGCATGGGACGACTTCCTGCGCGCCAACGGTGATCCCGCCCTCAACAGGCTTGCCGATGTGGACGGCGCTGCGATCTTCCCGCACCCGAAGGGCGCCCTGGCAGACCGCTACACCGGATTCGACGACCACATCTCCGCTTATCCCCGGCATGTCCGCGAATACGGCGTATCCAACTTCACCGAGATCCCCGAGCTGGAAGGCGGAGTGCGCGGCCTGGAGGAGACCCGCCGCATTGACCTCGAGGAGTGGATGGACGGGCTCGGACTGGACGCGGTCCTGTTCCCGGCGGCTGCGGATGTGGGTCCTGCCGACATGGACGTCAACCCTGCCTCCGCAGACCTGGGCTGGCGCAACGGCGTGTGGGTGGCCAACGGCAACCTCGTTCCCAGGCACCTGGGCATCCCCACCGTTACCGTACCGATGGGAACCATGGCGGATATTGGCATGCCCGTGGGCCTCACCTTCGCCGGCCGCGCGTACGATGACACAGCACTGCTGACGATCGCCGCAGCCTTCGAAGCCACGGGTTCGCGGCGGACCACGCCACCCCGTACGCCTTCGCTGTAGCGGATTCGACGGCGGCCCTAAGGAACCCAATGCGTGATGGGGCGTCGGCTCTGATTACAATCAAAGGGACGTCGACCACTGAGGGAATCATGAAGAAACTCACCACTGTCCTGATCGCTGCCGGGCTTATTGCCTCGGCATCCGCCTGTTCCGCTCAGCAGCAGCTGACCACCGCGGAAACCTGTGACCGCGTTGGCGTCGCCGCAGCCAGTATTCCGCAGAACCCGAGCCAGACGGCTTCGAACCGCGCAGCCAACGCCATCAGGCCCATCGAACCGGTGGCGTCCACCGAGATGAAGCCTGTAGTCACAGCCATCCTTGAGTATCTGGATGAGCAGGCGAAGGAAGAACCGAACGAAGCAAAGATGGGCGAGCTCACGTCGGCCTTCCAGGAAGCCGGCGCCAAGTTCGGCGAGCTCTGCCGCGGCTAATGACGCCCGCGCGCTGAACACACAGACGTGCTGAACACACAGAAGGGGACCGGTTGGATAACCGGTCACCTTCTGCGTGCCCAACCCTCTATCACTTTCCCGCCCCAAAAACGGAACCCTCTCTCACCTCCCGTCCCTTTGGTGCCAACCGTCTATCACTCTTCTGAAGAAAGGGAGAGAGGGTGGGCGGGAAGGGCTTGGGATGTGCGGGAGGGTTACTTTTCGTCGGGGCCAAGGTCAGGCCCGACGGCGAAGCTCACCTCGCGCGTCGCGCTTCCGTGGAGTTCCAGGATGGCGAGCTCATTGGCACCCTCGCGGACCAGCGGACCCGGAACATATAGCGTGCGCTGCGGCCCGCGGCTCCAGTAGCGGCCCAGATTGAACCCGTTGATGAACGCGTTGCCCTTGGTCCAGCCGTCGAGGCGGAGGAAGCGGTCGCCGGGGCCGTCGGCTTCGAAGGTCGCGAAGGACACCGAAGGACCTGGCGCGCCCGCAGCTGGGCCGCCAACCGGAAACTGCAGCGCAGCACCCTTGAAGACCTCCAGTGAACCGAGGTCGACACCGCCGACTTCCCAATCAACAATTTCCACGCCGTTCAGCAATGCAGGCCCGATCAGCCCCTTCGCCTCCCCGATCCTTTGCCCGTAGTTCACCCGGCCCTGGTCCTCCAAGAGGACCTGCAGACGGCCACTAGCGGGGATGACAACAGAGCGCTCGCCCAGCTCCCGGCTCATCACTCCCACTGGCACACCGTCCAGGAAGAACTGTGCCCGGTCCCGCACCTCGGAGAAGGACAGGACTCCGCCACTGGCCAGCGAGACCTCATACAGGTAGAAGCCTTGGTACTGTCCGGTCACTTCCACGGGCGGAACGCACCCGGAAACCAGCTGCCTGGCAACCGGAACATCGAGCAAGGACACGTATTCAGCGACCACAAGCGAAGAAGCCGGCGCAGGAGCCCGCCCGGCCGGCACCTCTTCCGGAACCGGGAAATGCTTGGCCATGACGTCCCGGAACGCGAAGTACTTGGCCGTCGGATGCCCTTCTTCGGACAGCGGGGCGTCGTAGTCGTACGACGTGATGGTGGGTTCGTAGATGCCTTTGTCGTTAGCCCCGTTGGTGAACCCGAAGTTGGTTCCGCCGTGGAACATATAGATGTTCACCGAAGCCCCGGCTGTCAGGAGCGCATCCAGTTCGGCGGCGGAAGCAGCGGCGTCGGTGGTGTGATGATGAGTTCCCCAGTTATCGAACCAGCCGTTCCAGAATTCGGCGCACATCAGCGGACCGGTGGGCTGCCGCTCTCGGAGGAACGCGAGCCGCTCATCAGCACGCGATCCGAAAGTTCCAGTCTTGTGCAGTTCGGGCAGCGAGCCATCCTCGATCATGGTCCCGAAGGGCTGATCGCACGTAAACAGCGGAACGTCCACACCCAAGCGCTTGGACAGGTCAACCAGGTGCTGCAGGTACTCCTTGTCTTTCCCGTAGGCGCCGTATTCGTTCTCGATCTGGAACATGATCACTGGGCCGCCCTGCGAAATCTGCCGCGGCACAACCAAATCCAGCACGTCTTCCATGTAGGAAGAGACGGCCGCCAAGTAGCCGGGTTCGCTGCTGCGTACGCCCACGGTGGGGTCTGTGAACAGCCACGCCGGCAGCCCTCCGTTGTCCCATTCAGCGCAGATATACGGACCCGGACGGACAATCGCCTTCATGCCCTCGGCCTCCACCAGGTCCAGGAAACGCCCAAGATCCAGCCCGCCGTCGGCAATAAAGGCACCGGGCGTGGGTGAGTGCTCGTTCCACGGTACGTATGTCTCGATGGTGTTCAATCCCATGAGCCGCGCCTTGTGGATCCTGTCCGCCCACAGATCGGGGTGCACCCGGAAGTAATGGATGGCTCCGGAGAGGACGCGGAAAGGCCGACCATTCAGGAGGAAGTCCTGATCGCCGATTTCGAAGGTATCCAAGAATGGTCCTAATAGGGTCTACGCGGAACGGAGGACGGCGTGGAAAGCGTACGAAGCGTTGCTCCAGATCACGAAGAGCAGCGGTGCCGGCGCCAGCGCTATGCCCAGGACCGGCTGCAGCACGACGGCCGAAACGATGATTCCCAGCAGGATCAGCATGGCCAGGCTCAGGTACCAGCGCTGGATCGCCAAATACAGCGCGGCCTTGAGGATGCTCTTCAGCTTCGACTCGGGCAGAAGCACGACGCCGGCAGTCGCCGTCACCGTAAGGCTCACCGTCACGGCGGCTGCTACGACGATGAGCGGCACCAGAAGTGCGGCGCCGGGAATGGCCTCGGCGTTGTTCTGGATTACGGCCAGATCCACGCCGAGGAACAGCAGCATGGCCACGGCACCCACGCCGGGCAGTGCGGCTTTCGCGAAGCTGCGCTTGTATCCCCGAAGGAAAGCGGCAACCGGCTTGACCGCACCGCCGTCGTCGTTCAATGCCTTGAAAGCAGCGAAGATACCGGCGAGGGACGGCGCAATGGTGACCGAGAGCGCCAGGAAGAACGGCCAGGCGGCGGCGGGGTCGGCCACCAGCGAAAGGCTGAGGACCAGGGGAGCGTTGGCCGCTGCGAGCAGGACGTTCCCGGCCAGGAAGGTGTAAATGAACCCGAAAATGCTCCCGAAGGTCTCGAATCCTGGCCCGGCCCACCGCCGCGGTTTAGCGCTCACAATACTCATCCTTTCATCCCGCTCGTCGCGATGCCCTGGATGAAGTAACGCTGGCCGATGAGGAAGATGATGAGGATCGGGATCACGGAGATCACCGAGCCGGTCATGATCATGGCGTACTCGGCGTCGAACTGCCCCACGAAGGAGCGCAGGCCCAACTGGACAGTCCAGAGGCGGTTGGACGTGAGGTAGATGAACGGACCCATGTAGTCGTTCCACGTGTTCACGAAGGTGAGCAGCGCCAGGCTGGCGAGGGCGGGCTTGGACAGGGGAAGGATCACGCGGGCCCAAATCCCGTACTCGCTGAGGCCGTCAATGCGAGCGGCTTCGCAGAGCTCGTCCGGAATGGTCATGTAGTACTGGCGCATCAGGAACACACCGAACGCGCCGAATGCCTGCAGCAGGATCAGGGCGTTGAAGCTGTTGGTGAGCCCCAGGTTCTGCATCATGATGTACTGCGGCACCATATAGGCCTGCCACGGAACTGCGATGGTGCCGATGTAAGCCAGAAAGAGGACATCGCGGCCCGGGAAGCGGACCTTGGAGAAGCCGTAGGCGGCCAGCGAGCCGGTGAGGACCTGCAGGCATGTGATGATCACTGCGAGATACAGAGAGTTCTGCAGATAGCCCATCATGGGGATTCGGGTCCAGATGTCAGTGTAGTTACTCCACACAAACTCCTGCGGAATCCACTGGATGGGGACAGTGAGGACCTGGTTGTTCTCCTTCAGCGACGAGGAAAGCATCCAGATGAACGGCACCATGAGCGCCACCACCAGGACGACCAGCACACCATAGATCACGATGTTGGCGGTCCGCTTCTTCTGCTCGCGCGGGGAGCGCTTGCGGTCAGTACGACGACGGTCTTCCGCAGTAGGTGCGCCGTTGGGGAGCGGGGCTGCGTCCGTCACATGGGTGGCTTTGAGGTCTTCGGCCATGTTGGTCATCAGCGTTCCCTCCGCTGTTGGATCTTGAACTGCAGGACGGTAACCGTCAGCACGATGATGAACAGGACCAGCGAAATGGCCGAGGAGTACCCGAACTTACCTTCGCCGATGCCCTCCTGGTAGATCAGCTGGGACAGCACTGTGGTGGAGCGGCCGGGGCCACCGTTAGTCATGACCACAATGAGGTCGAACACCTTGAAGCTGGAAACCGTCAGCATGACCACCACAAAGAACGTGGTGGGTCGCAGGGAGGGAATGGTGACGTTCCAGAAACGCTGCCAAGCGCTGGCGCCGTCCACTTCCGCAGCTTCGTACAACTCGGTGGGAATTGCCTGCAGACCGGCCAAGTAGAGGACCATGTAGTAGCCCATGTCGCGCCACACGCTGGTGATGATCACCGCGGGCATGGCCCAGTCCGAGCTGGAGGTCCAGCCGGGAGGGTTGGCGATGCCGATAGCGCCGAGGAACTGGTTGATGGGGCCGCTGTCCGGGCTGAACAGCATATTCCAAACCACCGCGACAGCCACCAGCGAGGTGATGTACGGGAAGAAGATCGCTACCCGGAAGAAGCCGATGCCCTTGAGTTTCCGGTTCAACAGCATGGCCAGGAGCAGCGCGAGGGCCATGGTGAGCGGCACATGGCCCAAGGCGTAAACAACGGTGTTTCGCAGGGCGATCCAGAAGGAGTCGGACGCGAACATGCGCTCGAAGTTGGCCAGGCCAATCCATTTTGGAGCGCTGAAAGAGGTCCATTCCATGAAGGAGAGCGCGAAAGCGGCCACGACTGGAATGAGGGTGAAGGCCAGGAAGCCCAGGAAGTTCGGAAGGATGAACGTCCAGCCGATCAGCGTATTACGCCTGGCTTGCTTCCTGTTGCCGCGGCCCTGCACGGGGGCAGGTGCCTGGGTGATTGTTTCTGTAGTCATGATGACCGCTCCCGGGGCGGGGGCGTTCCTCCATTTCAGGATCCGGAGAGTTCAGGTCCGGGTTCCGGTGCTGCGTTGGGGCACAGCACCGGAACCGGGGAGAGTTGCTTGGCGGGCAGGATTACTTGCCAATTGCCTTACTTGCCCAGCACTTCGCTCGTGACGCGCTTGCCCATCTCGGCGATGCCATCGTTGACTGAGCGCTCGCCCACCATGATGAGGTCGTGCTCCTGGTTGAGGATCTTGTCCGTGGCTGCAGACTTGTCGGTGACGGGCATCTCCAGTTCGGTGGTGTCCGGTGTGAAGGCCTTCTTGGACAGCTCGTCGGTGGGCATGCCCTCCAGCTTGAAGTATTCAGCGGTGATGGAGTCGTTCTGGAGTGCGGGGACTACGCCGATTTTGGAGATGGCCTTTGCGCCTTCTTCTCCGGCTGCCCATTCGATGAACTTCTTGGCTTCATCGGAGTTGCTTGCGTTCTTGTTCACGGCGAAGGCCGTGGGCGAACCGAACGTGGTGACCTTGCCGTCGTCGTTCTTCTGCGGCATGGGGGCCAAACCCCAGTTGACGGTGGTCTTGCCGTCCTTCTTGGCCTGCAGGATGCCGGCGGTGTACCAGGTGCCCATGGGCATCATGGCTGCCTGGCCTGTCTCGAACATGGTGCGGTAACTGGTCTTCTGGCTCTTTGCAGTGCCGAAGTCCAAGGTTGCCCCGGACTTCTGCAGGTCCAGCGCGGTGTTGTACTGGTCCTCCATGAAGCCGTAGTCGCCGCTGTTCTGGTCAGCGCCGTTCTGTGCCGCCGCGATGGCCTGGACCACTGAACGCCAAATGTGGTGGTAGGTTCCGTAAGTCTTCTTGCCGCCGGCCTCAGTGGAGAGCTTCTTGGCGATCTCCGAGTACTTTTCCCACGTCAGGTCCTTGGGCTCCTCGATGCCTGCAGCCTTGAACAGGTCCTTGTTGTAGTACAGAAGCCAGAAGTCCTGCCGGTAGGGAGTCGCGAAGTACTTGCCATCGATGTCGAACGCGTTCAGTCCGGCGAGGTTGTCCTTGCCCACTTTGTCCACCACGCTGTTGATCTCCTGGAGCTGGCCGTTGTTGGCGTAGCGGGAGTAGTCAATGACGTTCTTCATGGTGAGGACGTCAGTGGTGTCGCCACCGGCAAGCATGGTGGTGACCTTCTGGGGATAGTCATCAGCCAGGATGTCCACGGGTTCAATGTCCACGTTTGGATTGGCGGCCTCGTATCCGTCAAACAGGGCCTTGAACTCCGGGGTGCCCTCGTAGTTCCACACCGAGACGGTCAGCCGGGTCTTGCCTTCGGCTGCCTGGGGTTCGGCGGGACCGGCAGCGCCGGCACAGCCGGTGAGTCCGAGCCCTGCAGTCACCGCAAGGGCGATTGCGGCGAGGGTTGTGCGCTTCATTGCGTTCTCCTTTAGTACTGGGTTTCAAGTTTGCCGTAGGTGCGGCTTTGGATTAGTGCAGGGGTGTTCGTTGGGGGACCTAGGCGCTGAGCCCAAGATCCTCGTGGACTACTTGGGCAAGGAGGTCCTTGCCGGCGAGGTACCGTTCAAGGTCATCAAGTGCGGCATCGGACATCCGCCGGGTTTCAGTCCCGAGCGAACCAGCGATGTGCGGGGTGATGATCACGTTGGGGAGGTCGTACAGGGTGGATCCCGCGGGCAGCGGCTCGGGTTCCGTAACGTCCAATAGTGCGGTGATCCGTCCGGTGGCACACTCTTTTTCGAGGGCCTCGGTATCAACCAGTGAACCGCGGGCGGTGTTGATAAGCGTCGCGTGGTCCTTCATGGACTGCAGCTCAGCGGTGCTGATCATGTTGCGGGTCTCCGGCAGGGCCGGTGCGTGGATGGTGACCACATCGGACATCGGCAGGAGCTCTTCGAGAGTGACCAATTTCCCGCCTGCGGCCGCGACTTCAAGAGGATCGGCATAGGGGTCACTCACTAAGCAGGTGACGTCCTGGAGTTGCTGGACCAGCTGGACCACCCGCCGGCCGATGCGGGAGAAGCCGATGACGCCGATGACGCGGCCGATGTTGCCCAGTTCGCCGCGGTCACCGATGTAGCCCCAGTCGGTGCGGAAAGTCCGGGCGTCGTTGGCCAGGACGTGCGCCTTCTTGCCCGCCAGGACGATGGAAGCGAAGGTGAATTCTGCTACCGGGATGGCGTTGGCATCGGCTCCGTTGGTAACGGTGATGCCGCGATCCCAGAGCTCTTCACTGACAAAGCTGCGCACCGTTCCTGCACAGTGGAAAACTGCCCGAAGCTTGGGCATACGCTCCAGACGCTCAGCGTTGAGCTGTGGAACTCCCCAGCTTGTGAGGAGAATTTCCACCTCTTCCAGACGCGCCGTCAGCTCGGGGGCGTCCAAGGAATCCGTCCATGGCTGGTCACCGAGATCGACCATCCCTGCCAGCCGCTCCAGTCGTGTGGAATCGAACTGGTCAGCAAAGGTTCCGCTATTCATGACCAGCAGTGCCTGGGGCTTGAGCGACATTGAGGGGATCCTCCCTTCGAATTTATCGGTGGTCTGTTCGACCGTGATTTATGTGTTGCATCACATCTAATAATCAGTACATACTCATAAACAAGACAGTTCATTCAACTCAATCGAGGTTGATCTGAAACATTCAGACTCGAACAAATGAGAGAAGAATTCCTATGGCTACCGGCACCGCCGCCGTTGAAGCGCCACCCCTACTCACCGCTTGGGGCTCCAGCGCCGATGCCTCGTCCTTGATGGATTCACTCCGTGGCGCCCGTGAGCGCCTCACCGTTCGTCCAGCGTCCGACGCCGGGTGGCAGCTCGCTGCTGACCGTCCCCTTCTGGAACTGCGCGCCCGGGCGGACGCCGAGAAAGGGAGCCCCTGGCCCCAACCGTTGGTCTCGCACTACGCTCGCTACTTCCGCGACGGCAACCGCACGGCCTACGAGGGACTGGTGGCCAGCCGACAGCAGCGACTGACTCGCGCCGTCGTGATGGCTACTGTGACTGGTCCTTCGGCTGCTGCAGGGTGGCTCGACGAAGTGATCGACGGCGCCTACCTGCTGTGTGAGCAAAGCTCGTGGAGCTGGGCAGCGCATGACGATGTATTCACCCGCACCGGTGATGTGGTCCCGGACCGGACACGGCCGTACCTCGATCTCGGCGCAGGAGAGGTGGCGGCGCAGCTCGCGTGGCTGGACCATGTGCTGGGTGCAGTCCTTCACGATCGGGCTCCTGGGCTGCGACGGCGAATCAGGCTTGAGACGAACGAGCGGGTGATCCGCCCGTTCCTGGACCGGCTCGACTGGCATTGGCTTGGGTTGCACGGGGACGTGCACAACTGGAATCCATGGATCCACGCGAACATCATCGTGGCGGCACTGCTGCTGGTGGATGATCCTGAGTTGCAGGCAGCGGTTATTGCACGCTGCATTGAGGGACTCGACCGCTTCCTCGCCTCCATTCCGGCCGACGGTGCCATCGACGAAGGCTTCGCCTACTGGTGGAACGGTGCCGGCCGTGCGCTGGAAGGCCTCGCTTTGTTGGAGGAAGCCAGCGGCGGTGTGTTGGACCCGGACCTGCCGGTGATCCGCGCGCTGGTCGCGTTCCCGCACCGCATGCACCTGGGTCACCGGTGGTTCCTGAACGTCGCCGACGGGCCGGCCCGCGCCCATGACGGGCTGCCGTGGGGCATGTTGCAACGCTGGGCTGTCCGGCTGGGTGATTTCGAAGCTGCCCAGCACGCCGCCGCCTTTGCCGCCGTCGAACCCGAACCCAACGCCGCGGCCGGCCTTGGCCGCGTCCTCACCCAACTCTCCCCCCTCACCCAACTAGGTAGCAGTTCACGTCGTTCTCAGCGCCCGGAACGGCCTGAACTGCGACCAAGTTGGGGGACGTACCTGCCGTCGGTCCAGATCATGGTGGCGCGGCAAACTCCTGGTACTTCCGACGGGCTCACCCTTGCGGCCAAAGGCGGCCACAACGGCGAACACCACAACCACCGCGACGTCGGTTCGGTGGTGGTCGCCGTGGACGGCGTTCCCCTGCTGGTGGACGCGGGCCAGCCCACGTACACCGCGCAAACGTTCGGACCGGATCGCTACAAGATCCGGGCAATGCAGAGCGCATGGCACAGTGTCCCTGCGCCGTTCGGGCTGGAGCAGGGGACCGGGCCTTCGTTTGCGGCATCGGTTCTCCAGGAACCCACCCCTGAGGAGCCGACACTCGCTCTCGGACTCGGTGCAGCATACGGCCTGGACCACGCTGAGCAGTGGATTCGGACGTCGCTCATGAACCGCGAACTGGCCAATGTGGTGATTGATGACCGCTGGAACCTGCCAGTGAACCCGCCTGAGGGAACGGACGACGTCGACATCACCTATCTCGTGGCCGGCACCGTCTGCGTCGGTACAGACGCGACGGTGACCATCACCTCTGTCGGAATTCCGACAGTCAGCAGCCCCGTGGGCCTGCATCTCCGCTGGAGGCCTGCCACCGCCGTCGTACTGGTGGACGAATGGCTTCTGGACGATCCGCTCCTCAGCGATATCTGGGGCGAAAAGCTGACCCGGCTACGATTCCGCATGCCCGCCGAAAACCGCGCTTCCGGCGCATTTACCCTCACAGTGGAGGCAACATCTTGAGTTCCGAACAGACCCCCGAAGTGGGCGGAAAATCCCTGTTTTCGCTGCAAAGACGTGAACGGCTCATGGAGGAGTTGCGTGCGCATGGCGCCATCACCGTGCGCGACATCGCCGCGAAGCTTGGCGTCAGTGAACTGACCATCAGGCGCGACGTGAACACGCTCGCCGACGAAGGCCTTGTGTCCCGCGTGCACGGCGGCGCGACGCTGCCCAGCCCGCTGGACCGTTCGGCGGCGGTGGGTCGGCCATCGGCGCACAGCTATTCAATCGGCATGGTGGTTCCGTCGCTGGATTATTACTGGCCCCAGGTGATCTCCGGGGCCCGCGGCGAAGCCGAAGCTCAGAACCTGCGGATTCTTGTGCGCGGCTCGGCCTATGACGCAGCCGATAACCGCCGCCAGGTCCAGGCCCTCTTGGACACGCAGAACATCGATGGGCTGATTGTGGCGCCCGATATGGGCGGGGAGCACGGGAAGGAGTTGCTCCGCTGGCTCAACGCGCTGCCCATTCCGGTGATCCTTGCCGAGCGGCGTGCTCCGTCGGAGATTCCTGCGCATCGTCTCGAGTGGGTCGCGACGGATCACTCGTTTGGTGCCGGCATGGCCGTGCGGCACCTGTGGCAGGAGGGCCACCGGATGATCGGCTGCCTCACCGATTCCACGAGTCCCACCAGTCCTCACGTGGTCCGGGGTTGGAAGCAAGCGTTGACCGCATTGAAGATTCCGCTGGATAAATCCATCCACGAGGATTCGGCCAAGCTGGACAACGGCGACCGCGCCCAGCACTTTGACCACGTACTGGAGCTCTGCCGCTCTTCGGGCACCACCGCCATGTTGGTGCACTCCGATACCCAGGCCGTGGCGTTCGTGCAGCACTGTGTGGACCGCGGCGTGGACGTTCCCGGGAGCATGGCGATCGTTGGTTACGACGACGAAGTTGCCTACCTGGCTGAGCCTGCGATCTCCGCGGTTCGGCCTCCCAAGAGCTACGTTGGCAAAGTGGCGGTGCAGCTGATGGCTGCCCGGCTGGCCGAAGGAAGGATGCGCCCTGTGCACCGTATTGACCTGAACCCTGAGCTGATCGTGCGGGATTCATCGCTGGGTGCGCCGCGAGGGCTTGCCGGAGTTCTGCTGGAGGACTCGCTCTGATGCACTTGCCTCCCTTGGACCACAAGCTTTCCCCTTTCACCGGCCTGACCCGCGAGCACTGGTGCGCCTACGCGGATCACCTCCTGCGCTCAGCCCATCATTTCGGGACTGGGGACCACGCCAACATTCACCTGCCCGGAGCCAACAGCCGATACGGCCCGCGGAGTGATTCGCTGGAAGCCTTCGCCCGGACGTTCCTGCTGGCCTCGTTCCGGATCGCCGGCGACCCCACCGACACCGGATGGATCGCCGAATGGTATGCGGCCGGACTCGACGCCGGAACCAACCCGGCCAACCCCGACCGGTGGCCGACGCCAGGTGAGCTGGGGCAGGCGAAGGTTGAGGCGGCGTCGTTGGCTGTTGGCCTGGCCCTCACCCGCGACGTGCTGTGGGACAAGCTGCCGGAACGCGTACAGGAGCAGCTCATCGCGTGGTTTGAGACCGTGATCGGTGAGGAGTATCCGCCCATCAACTGGGTGTGGTTCCAGATTGTGGTGGAGACATTCCTGGCCTCTGTTGGCGGCCGTTATTCCGACGAGGACATCGACGCCGGACTCGCCATCCACGACTCGCTGTACCGTGGCGGTGGCTGGTTCGCGGACGGTCCCGAGCGTGCCTACGACCACTACGTCGGCTGGGCGTTCCAGGTTTATCCGCAGCTCTGGGCTCTCATGGCGCCCAACGATCCGCGCGTTGCCGCCCGCAAAACGCTTGACGGCGACCGGCTGGCTGACTTCCTGGACGACGCCGCCTACCTCGTTGGTGCGAACGGAGCTCCGCTTATCCAAGGCCGGAGTTTGATCTACCGGTTCGCGGCCGCCGCGCCCTTCTGGGTGGGAGAGTTATCCGGGCACACGCGTTTGGCGCCGGGCATGGCGCGCCGGGCAGCGTCCGGGATGCTCGACTACTTCGCGCGCCATGGCTCGATCACTGACGACGGCCTCCTGTCCATCGGCTGGCACGGCGAATTCGCTGGGATGAAGCAGGCCTACTCCGGCGCAGGGTCGCCCTACTGGGCTGCAAAGGGGATGCTCGGGTTGGCGTTACCTGCGGACCACCGTGTGTGGACGTCGGTTGAAGCTCCGCTGCCAGTTGAGGTTGCTGACACCCAGCGGCTGATCACGGCTCCGGGGTGGCAGGTCGATGGTTCTGTATCCGACGGTGTTGTCCGGATCCGGAACCACGCGACGGATCACGCTGTTGTTGGTGCCGTGGTGGCTGACTCGCCGTTGTATGCGCGGATCGGATACTCCACCCACACGTTCCCTGATCTCACCCCGGACTCCGTGGACAACGCTGTGGCATTCGTTGATTCCTCCGGCCGGCTGACGCACCGGACGGGGTTTGAGTACCTGGGTTCGTTCTCCGAGGGCGGCTTCCAAGTGGGGGCTTCCCGGTTCACTGCCCACTGGATTGAACCAGATCCCGACGCCGGCCCCGATCACGGCAGCGGGGTTGCCGGTGTTGCGACGCCCGGGCCGTCGGTCACCGTGATCTCGGTGACGCGGGGAGCGGTGGAGCTTCGGCTGGTGCGGGTATCCGGTGCTTCCGAGGGCTCGGGTGCTGCGCTGCGGCTAGGCGGGTGGCCTGTGGATGCTGTGTCTCCGGTGATGAGCTCTGTGCTGCCAGTGTCAGGTTTCGGCTCGCCGTTGGATGCGTCCGGGACGTCAGCCCGCTCGGGCGCCCACCCCATGGGTTCGGAACTCACCATTCCATGGGTGGGCACCTCGGGCACCGCGCACGACGGCGACTATGCCGCCGTCGTGATTCTCGCCGGACAGGGAGGTGCTTCGCCAAATGAGGGTGTCACGTTTGTTGCCGGGGAAGGCGAGGGGGATGGTCGGTTCGTGTTCTCGGATGGCACCTCGGTAGCTCTCTCCCGCCTGGCCCAGCTGTGGGGTGCCCATTTCGACGCGTAGCTGCGGGTTAGACGGTGCGCACGGCATGGCGCGAAGCGAGCCATCGAATCGGGCGAGCCCGCCCCTGCAGTAGGCTCGCGGGATGAGCCAAACCGATGATCGAGCACGCCTCCTCGCGGCGTATGACCAGGACCTCCGCACCGACGCCGAGACCCCCAGCGCCGTCAAGGTCACCCAGCACGGACCCCTGCGTTTGGTGACCTTCATGAAGGGTCGCGGCTTTGTCACGTACCAGGATCTGGGCGATGCGGACGCGAACACCGTCAGAAGGCTCGTTGCCGAAGCCGTGGCCTACTTCCGTGCTGAACCTGACATCACCAGGGTCGAATGGAAATCCCGCGGGCATGACCATGCACCGGGTCTGCACGAAGCGTTGCTCCAAAACGGCTTCACCCAGGACGACCCCGAATCAATCATGATCGGCGAAGCGAAGGCGTTAAGCACGGCTGTGCCACTTCCCGACGGCGTGACCCTGCGCCAAGTGACGGACGAAGCCGATGTGCGGGCAATGAGTGCCATGCAGGACGAGGTCTTTGGCGAGCCGGTCTCGGATGAGATGGCCGATGCCCTGCTGCGCCGACTCTCACTGGGCGACGGCATGCAATTGTGGGTCGCGGAAGCTGACGGGGAGATTGTCAGCGCGGGACGCTTGGAGCCAGTATCCGGCACAACCTTTGCCGGGATCTGGGGCGGTGCCACAAAGGAAGAATGGCGTGGCCGCGGGATTTACCGTGCGTTGACGGCCCGCCGTGCGCAGGCCGCACTCGGGATGGGAAAGACCCTCATTCACAGCGACTCCACCGAATTCTCCCGCCCAATCCTGGAACGCTCCGGGCTGCTCAAGGTCTCGACGACGACGCCGTATCGCTGGGTGCGCGGCTGAAAGCTCAGACGGCTTTGAGGGTCAGGCGCCGGTTGAGACGATCTACCTCATCCAAGACTTCCATCGCTGCCCAAGCGCGATTCCGCTGCGATTGCGAGACCAAGGACAGTACGCCGGCTTCAGTCATTCGGTTCAGGGTTTTGTATATGGACGTTTCCTCAACACCAGCGATGTATGCTGCCCGGTGCGCTTCGAAAACGGGCTGTTCCAGCAGCCATGGGATGAGCTTTGCTTCCGCAGAGTTTTTTCTGGGGCGGAGTAGGTCGGTCCACAATGCTGGGAGCTCATCGAGAGCCACGACCGATTCACTGGCGGCTTGCGAAGCACGCATCGCTGACTTTGCCAGATAGAGGACGAATGGATCCACGTCACCGTTGCGGTAATTGTTGAGTAAGGAAAAGTAGGTCTCCACGTCCGCTACCATCGCAGAGGCTATGGGCGTGACCGTGTTCGTGGTCAGTCTTCTACGGCGTGAAATTGAACCGATCAGAGCACGTCCTATGCGGCCATTACCGTCGGTAAAAGGGTGGATGGACTCGAAGTGGGCATGGGCAATGGCCGCCTGCGCCATGATGGGGACGTCTTTCCGGGCACAGAACGCCATGAGGTCGTCCATGAGTTCGGGTACCAGAGCCGGGGGAGGGGGAACATGGATAGCTCCTCGAGGTGAGTAGTCACTTCCGCCGATCCAATTCTGCACATCCCGGAATGAACCAGCGGTGTGCCCGTCCAATGGATCATTTTTCATCAGGGCCTTGTGGGCCTTAAGCAGAGCCTCCAAACGGACCTCGCCAGTTTCCCCTGCATCGCTGATCATGCTCTGCACGGCTTCCGCTGCTGCGACCATGGATCTCGCTTGATCGGTAGCCTTCAGACCGATCATGGCGCGGGCGTAATCGTTGCGATTGGCGTCCACATGCTCGATCTTTGAAGAGGAGACCGCTTCGCTTCGCAGCAGAAATCCGCTGATGGCAGCCATGCGAGAACCCGCCGACACGTCCAACGATGCGACGGCAATAGCGGCCTCTTCGAGTGCCACCATCGTTTCCCGGCCGGGTTCGAACCAAAGCCCGGCAATTTTGGGTGGAAGTGAAACTTCGACTTCGGTGAACAAGCGGTCCTCCCGTGGGGGACGACCTGAGGATTTCCAGGGCATTACCTTGTTTCCATGCGCTGGCCAAGCTGGCAAGGGGGGCCTCCAAAGCCTAGTTAGGAGTTCTTTACTGTTATTTTAGCCTCTAAATAACAGTAAAGGTCATGAAGCTGTTCATTTGCGCGTACTCATCCCACTTCGGTGAAAACACGGCAAGGCCCCTCAGGATCAAATCCCAAGGGGCCGCACCGTCTCAGAATTCCTTACTTACCTGCTGTGAAGTAGCTCACGCACTGCCCCTGGCTGGTGAACACGGGCGACGGGCTCGTCTTCCAGCCATCGCTCTTGCACGCCTCCTTGCCGGTGGAAACCGTCACGCGGTACTCCTTCGTGGTGCCGTCAGGCGCTGTCACGGTGACTACCGCCGTCGGGTTCTCAGCAGTGGGTTGCTGGACGCTCACCTTCGCGTTCGTGTCCAGCGGGTAGCCGACGACGGCGGGAGTCGCCGACGTCGACAACACCCGGTAGTCGGTGGTTCCGGGCGCGAAGCCGACAACAGAGGCCTGATTCACAAGGAGCCTGCCAAGGTCGGCCAGTCCGGCATCAGCCAAGCGTGACCCGGCGATGGCCACCTCTGCAATCTTCGTGTACGAAGCCGTGGTTACGAACGAAACCCGGATCCCTCGGGTGGTTACGGGGTCGAAACGTACGGTGACGGGCGCCGTCGTCGAGAGTCCCGTGATGATTCCGGCAGACGTGTCCTTCCATGCTCCTGAAGCATCCTGGTACTGGACCTTGAGGCTCAGCGCGGCTTTCTCCGCGGACGTCACCGTCACAGAATCAACGGTGTAGTCGCGGCTGAAGGCGTAGCTCAGGTTGTCCCCGGCCCGGCCCCCACTGACCCAGTTGGACCAGCGCGTGGAGGCGTTGCCATCACAGCTGTTCTTCGCGATGTAGGAGCCTTCGGTGTAGCTGGCCGTCGCCACGGTGGAGGGGTCGTCCTTGCAGATGTTGCTACTCGGAACCCGGTCGACTACAACGACGGTGAGAGTCGCGGGCAGGGACCCTGCTGTACCCGGCACTGTCACTGAACCGGTGGACTGCAGGGCGGAATCAGAGAGAGAACCCCAGTCCCACGTGACGGGGAGAGGATTGCGCGCAGGGCCGTCACCGATTTGGCCGGGGACGGAGCGCGGCGCAACAGCCTGCACCGACGCCAGTGTGGAACCAACACCCACCGTCACAGACGCCGGATCCGTCGCTACGTACTGGCCAACGGTCACGGTCAGGCGAGCGTCACCAAAAGACTGCCCATACGGGTCAACGCCTGAACCGTAGAGCGTCACCTTCCCCTCCTTCTGCCAGACGGAAGGGTCAACCTCGGACCAGGTAACGGCCAACGGCTTTCCGGGACCCGCCTCGTAAAGCGGAGTGACGGTGGCGGGCAGGGCAGGTGCCACACCGGTGAGCGTGCTCAATTCAACGGGCGAGACTCCCAGAAGCTTCAGATCTGCAATGTCTGTAAAGGCCCATGCCTGGTGCGGGCTGGCCGAAGCGGTGGCCGTGGTTCCGGTAGAGGAAGCCAAGGCCACGGACGTGCCCGCCGCAGTCTGGTTACCCGAAACCTGCAGGGAAATCGCGGCACCGGCGTTGACCAGGGACCATTGCTTGCCATTCTCAGTGGTAACTATCCACTGTGCAGAAGGAGATGCCTTTGCCTGCTCCAACGTCAGGGAAGCCAGTGTTGCCGCACCGCTCTGGCTCCCGTTCAGCACGCCACCGTTGCCGGTGAGAACCTTGCCGTCCGTGTTGGTCAGAACCCAACGGCGATCGTTCGCAAACTCGTCGTCAGCATTCACGGCATTGAACGTCCACATCTGCGGAGCGACACCAGCGGCGTCTGCACCCAGTTCTTCGATCGACGCAGTGCCGTTTGCACGCCCGGTCAGGTATTTGCCGCTCGCCTCACCGCTGAGGTGATAGCGGTGGCCGTCCTGAGCGGGTGCGGCGTCATCCGAAACTCCGCTGACGCCGTCGACGACGAACGTCACCACAGACGCGGCAGGAACCTCCAGCGTGGCGGACTTAGCCGCGCCGTCGACGGCGACCGGCGCGCCCTTCACAAGTGCGTTCTTCTCGATGTCATCCAGGGGCGACTTGGTGGTGACCACCGGTGTGACCTTGGCGCCGGGCGCGATTGTGCCGAAGCGGCTGAGGTCGATGGTGACCTTTTCCGGCGTCGCGGTGTCATTGAAGTGGACCAGCGTGGCACCGTTGCCGTCGGCGCGGAGGGCGCTGGCGGTCTTGGCGTTGTCGTTCTGGATGAGGAAGTCGCCGGGCCGGATGTAGTGCGTGAAGTTTCGCGTCGTGTTGTATTTCTGGTTGGTGAGGACTCTGCACTTGGCTTGGTCCGGGGATGCGCCGTCGTTGATGCGACGGTTGGAGAAGCCTTCGCGGCCCTCGTAGTTGCAGTCAAAGTCAATGTAGATGGAGCCCCAGCCTTTGTCGGCCTTTTCCTGCTTGTAGGTGTCCTCGACGGGCTGCCAGAACACCCAGGCGTCGGGCTCGAGTTCGCGCAGATCATTGACCATACGGCCGGCGATGCCGAGTCCGTTGGTGATGTTGGAGCGGTCCCAGCCACTGGTGGAGTCGCCGAGCGCAGGGTTGCCCGTCCAGAAGCCGCCAACCTCGCTCATCCACAAGGGCTTGTCCGTGGAGTTGGCCAGGTCGCGGACCCGGCGACGGTCATTGGTGCCGTAGGTGTGGACGTTGAGCTGCGCCACCGCGTCCTTGGCTTCCTGGCTGTAGCCGTTCCAGTTGGTCATGAACTTGCTGGGATCGGTCTCGTCCATGGCGGAGATGACGGCGTCCGTGGTGCCCTTTTCGAGCTCCGCGGCCAGCAGCTTGGTCACGCGGTCCTGGGCGGCCGGGTAGATCAGCGCGCCTTCCTGCTTCTGCGTGTACGTGGTGGGCGGCTTGCCAGTGGCGGCGTTGATGTCCGTACCCCAGTAGCCCGAGTTCGGTTCATTGAACGGATCGATGGTGTCCACTGTGATGCCGCTTCCCTGTTCGAGGAGCTCTACGGCGTTCCTCATGTAGGCGGCGAACTTGGCTTCGGCTTCAGGCAGGAGGTTCTCGCCCTTGTTGGTGTTGACCTGACCGGAAACGTAGCCGCTCTTGGTCATGAACCAGGGCGGGGAGTTGCTGAAGGCTTCCCAGTGGGTGATCTGCTGGTCCGCGGCCAGGCGCTCCACCCACCAGCGCTGGTTCTGGTCGGCGTCGGGGTTGTAGGACGCGGGGTCGTCCGGATCCCACTGGTTCAGGAACGCGAGTTTGTTTGCCTGCGTTTTGTCCACCGTTCCGTCGGGGTTATAGAGGTTCGACGCCGGTTGCCCGGGCTGCGCTTCGACTACCGGGTTCCACCATCCCTCCACAGCGCTGCCGTCATTCAGGTAGTCGGCGACGTCTGACGCGTTGCCGCCACCCACGTTGTAGCGGGCGATGTTGAGGTTGAGCCCGTTCTCGCCGAAGACCTTTTGGTACAGCTCCTCACGCAATTCGGGGGAGTAGCCCGCCGTAGCATTCGCGAACCAGACCAGGCTGGTGCCCCATCCCTCGAAGGCCTCGCTGCGGCTGGCCGGGTTCGGAGTGATAGTGACGGCAGTTGCGTTGTCTGCGTGTGCTTGCGGTGCGGCTGCGGGCATGAGTGCCAGGCCGGCGGCGGCTGTGACGGCTGCCGCCAGGACTGCCACTGGCCTTCGGATTCTTCGAGCGGTAAACGTCATGGGTGGACCTCATCGTCGGGGTTCGGGGTGATGTGCTCGGCCTCGCGGGAAGGCCCGGCAAGCCGACACTATGAGGCTCTGAGAGGGGCAACAAGGCACTCGAACAGGCTCGAACGGGATTGGTCGGAAGTGGTCGCAGGTGCAACCCTTTTGCTCGCACGTTTGAGGCTGGTGTATAGATGTATACAAGTACACTTTCCCTGAAGGCGGCACGGCATGGCAGAACAACCACGCAATACAGGAGCGCACGTTGTCTACAGCGAGCTGAAGCGCCAGATCCTCAGCCTCGAACTTAAGCCAGGTGCGCGCATCTACGAACCCGCCATGGCCACAGCCCTGCAGGTCAGCCGTACCCCACTGAGGGAAGCTATCCGCCGCCTGATTTCCGAGAGCCTGCTGGAACAGCAAGCCACCGGAGGAGTCCTGGTTCCCGCGCTGGATGAGAAGGTGATTTCTGAGCTGTACGATGTTCGCGCAGCGTTGGAATCCCTGATGGCACGTGAGGCCTGCGCCAACGCCACCGCGGCGGACCTTGAGGAACTGCGCGGCATCCTGGCCCGCAACGCCGCGATGGTGGAGTTTGCCGACGAAGCCATGAAATACGGGGTTGCCCTGCACGCTGCGATCGCCAGGATTGCGCGGAACTCCTGGGCCCAGCGCTTCCATGAGCAGATCGCCAGCCAGGTTGAACGCTACCGATACTTCACCAACAACGCTCCCGAACGCCGTGACGAAGCGCTCGCCAATCACCGGCTCTTGGTCGAAGCCATCGTTTCCAAGGATGCGGATAAGGCAGCCAAGGTCGCCTTCGATCATGTCATTGGCGCACGTGATGAGACCTTGCGCGTCATCTCGAGCACTGGCCTCGTGGTCGAATGATCGGCGAACTCGGACGGCGTTCGTCCACCGCACTCCTGGTCCACTCGGCCCTCATCCAGGCTGTCACCTTCCTGGTCCGGCCAGCCACCACGTACCGCGCCCTGGAGCTGGATGTTCCTGGGTTCGCCCTCGGCCTTCTTGCCGCGAGCTACGCTGTGTTTCCCCTACTGCTCGCCCTGCCCATCGGCGGACTGGTGGACCGCCTTGGTGAGCGTCGCCTCATGGCGATCGGGGCCGCCGTCGTGCTGGGTTGTTCCGCCTTTCTGTTGTTCTGGGGGACGTCAGTCCCCGCGCTGGTGGCGGGCACAGCGCTTCTGGGCGCAGGGCAGTTGGCATGCGTGGTGGGGCAGCAGGCTGTGGTTGCGAACAATGCGGCGTCAACGCGTCTGGACTCCGCTTTCGGTTATCTGACCTTCGCAGCCTCTCTGGGCCAGGCTCTTGGACCGTTGGCCATATCCGTGGTTGGCGGTGCGTCTGTTCGCCCGAACACCAACGCGATCTTCCTGCTCGCGACGGCGATGAGCCTGGTGCTCTTCCTGACCACGTTCGTGATTTCCTCGAAGGTCAGCCGAGGGAGGCGCACTGCCAAGGGAGGGCCAAAGGGCAGTGCGGCCGCCCTTCTTAGGACTCCCGGCGTCGTCCGGGCGTTGGCCACCAGTGCTACTGTCCTGGCAGTGGTGGACCTGACCGTCGTGTACCTGCCGGCACTCGGCGCCGAACGTGGCCTGACCGCGGCCACCGTGGGTCTGATGCTGACGGTTCGCGCCGTGTTTTCCATGGTCTCCCGGCTTGGGCTGGGCAGCATGTCCCGCAAACTTGGCAGGATGAAACTGCTGGTCCTCAGCTTGGCCATTTCCACGGTATCGCTGGGGGTGGCCGCGATTCCCATGCCCGCGTGGTTGCTCTTCATCGTCATGGCATTCCTCGGTTTGGGGCTCGGAATCGGCCAACCATTGACCATGTCCTGGCTCTCAGCCCAAGCGCCCGAAGGCCAACGCGGCCGTGCGCTCGCCTTGCGGTTGGCGGGTAACAGGGTGGGCCAAGTGGTCCTGCCCAGCGCGATAGGCGTCGTGGCGGTAGGACTCGGTGCGGCGGGAGTGTTCCTGGCATCCGCAGTAGCCGTGGGTGGAACCATGTTGTTGCTGCGTGGTGTGCGGCTGGACGACTAGCTGTACTGAGCTGAGAAGCTCGCGGCTTACACGCCCCGACCGTGCACGGGTCTGGCGTTCGCAGGGGGTTCTCCGACCTCGTGGATAGTATGGCAGCCGCAAGCCGTTTTGGTTATGCTGGCCCGATCGATGCGCGACACGATGAACCATCTCATGGCGTCGCGGAGTCGACACCAGCCAACCAAGTACCACTGGCCGTTCGTTGAGGCGAACAGCACGGGTTCGACGTCGCGGATGGTCGTGCTCCCGTCCTTCGATGTGTAGCGGATGCGGATTACCCGCTGCTCGGACATCGCCTGCTCCAGAGCCGACCTGATGGTGCGCGAGGATGGGGGACCCGCATTAACCCAGACACGGCCAGCAAGCTCGTCAGCTCTTGCTCGGGTCTTGGGATCGAGGACATCTACGATCTTCCGGATCCCGGCTGCTGCCAGATCGGCATAGGGGGCGTCGGGTGCAGCAGACACGGCTGCCATGAGCGCTACGGCCTGCGTTGGGGACAGGCTTACGGGCGGCAGGGAAGCGCCAGCGGCCAACCCGTAGCCACCGCCCGGCCCTGGGCGCGACCATACGGGGGCACCGCTGCTCTCCAACGCATCCAGGTCCCTCTTGACTGTGCGCACGGACACTTCGAACTCTCTCGCCAGCCGCTCGGCGGAGACCCCCCGCGTTCCGCTACGGCGAAGCATTTCGGACAGAGCATGCAGGCGTTCTGTTCGCTTCACCGTTCAGGTCGCTCTAAATTCATGACATAAATAGTGACACACACTTGTCCTTGACGCCTGCGAGGGTAGTGATATGACAACAACTACAAGCAGTCCGGACATCATCCTCATCGCCGGCCACTGGCTGGGCGCCTGGGCGTGGGATGAAGTCCTTGAACATCTGGAAACCGACCACTCCCGTGCAGTTGCGGTGACGCTCCCTGGTCTCGACGGGGACGATCCTCAACGGGCGACGAAGACCCTCGACGATCAAGCTGCAGCCATTCTGGACATCTTTGCCGGACTCGGTACTTCCGAAGATCAGCCCGCGACAATCGTCGCTCACAGTGGGGCCAACGCCCCTGTCAGCCTTGTCCTTGACCGACACCCTGAGCTTGTTCATCTGGTGGTGTGGGTCGACTCCGGCCCCCTTGCAACAGGGAGCGTCTTCGCCCCTGATCTCCCGGAAGGGTTGGAGGAGCTCCCGCTGCCGTCCCTCGAAGTCCTGGCACAGCAGGCCAGCCTCGAAGGTTTGAGCACAGAGGTCCTCGAGCGTTTTCGTGCCCGGGCCGTCCCTGAGCCTGGCCCCGTGCTTCGTCAGCCCGTCGAGCTCATGAACGATGCCCGCCGCAAGGTCCGGACCACCTTGGTGTGCTGCTCCATCCCTGGCGCGCAGGTGCTGGAGTTGGCCCACACAGGCCATGCCATGTTTGCTGAAGTCGCGAACATTGAGCATCTCGAGGTCATTGACCTCCCCACGGGACATTGGCCCATGTGGAGCCGCCCCCGCGACCTCGCCAAGGTCATCCAGACAGCTGCCTCACGAGCCAACTGAACCAGTGCAGGCTGTTCGGGGAGGTCACTCCGCGAACAGCGCCGCCAGGTCGTCCGCCGTCAACGAGCCACCGGCCAGCGCGTCTCCCTCCATCACATCCGCGAAGAGCTGCGACTTCTTGGCCTTCAACGCCATGACCTTCTCTTCTATGGTGTCCTTCGCCACCAGGCGGTAAACCATCACATTCCTGGCCTGCCCGATGCGGTGCGTTCGGTCCACGGCCTGAGCTTCTGATGCCGGGTTCCACCAGGGATCCAGCAGGAACACGTAATCGGCCTCGGTCAGGTTGAGCCCGAAACCACCTGCCTTCAACGAAATCAGGAACACCGGAGCGGCACCGTTCTTGAACTCGCTGACCACATCGCCGCGGTTGCGGGTGCTGCCATCGAGATAACAATACTCAACGCCCTCGGCATCCAAACGCTCCCGAACCTTGCCCAGGAAGCCTGTGAACTGGCTGAAAATCAGTGCCCGGTGGCCCTCGGAGATGAGGTCCTCCAGCTGCTCAAAAAGCACGTCCAGCTTGGATGACCGCACCCCGGACAGCGATGAATCCACCAACGACGCATCCAAGCTGAGCTGACGCAGCAACGTCAACGACTGGAAGATCGTGAAGCGGTTCTTGTTGACGTCATCGATCAACCCAAGGATTTTTTGCCGCTCACGTTGCAGGTGCGTCTGGTAAACCTTCTGGTGCCGCGGGTTCAGCACCACTTCCAGGATTTGCTCCTGCTTGGGCGGCAGATCCTTGATGACCTGCTCTTTGGTGCGGCGCATCATGAGCGGACGCACACGACGCCGGAGCTTGCCCAGCTGCGCGGAGTCACCGTTCTTTTCGACCGGCTTTTGGTAGTTCTCGGCGAACCGTTTGGGGCTCGGGAACAGTCCCGGCGCCACGATCGATGTCAGCGCCCAGAACTCCATGAGGTTGTTCTCAAGTGGCGTGCCCGTGATGGCCAGCTTGAAACGGGCCGGCAGTTTGCGTGCACATTGGTACGCCTTGGACTGGTGGTTCTTGACGAACTGCGCCTCATCCAGCATCAGCCCTGCCCATTGGAAGGAGGCGTAGGCATCGTAATCAATCCGGAACAGGGCATAGGAAGTAATAACGACGTCGGCGCCCGCCAACGCTTCGGATGGTGCCATGCCGCTTTTGGCAAAGGTTTCACCGACGGTCCGCACCACGAGCCCCGGCGCAAAGCGCTGCGCTTCAGCAGCCCAGTTGCTCACAACACTCGTGGGCGCGACAACCAGGAAAGGAGCCCGGGGCGCCACCTCGGAGGCATCACCCTGGGCGGCGGCAGCAGTCGAAGCAGCCAGGTCCTTCGCCGCGCAAATCAGCGCGATCGCCTGCACGGTCTTACCCAGGCCCATGTCGTCAGCCAGGACGCCGCCGAGGCTGTGCTTGTAGAGGAAGCTGAGCCAGTTGAAACCCTCGAGCTGATACGGACGCAGCTCGGCGTTAAGGCCTGCCGGCAGTGGCAGCCCGGTCACGCCGTCGTCGAGCAGTCCACCAACTGCTTCACGCCACGCGGCGGCCTGTTCATCCACGATTCCCAGTTGCGCCAGCTCGTCCCAGAGCCCGGCCTGGAAGCGGCTGATCTGCAGGGTGCCGTCCTTGTTGTCCGGGTTGTCCTGCAGGGAGCGGGCTTCGTCGATCAGGGCGCGGAGCTGGTGCAGCTCGGGAAGATCAAGCGAGAAGTAGGCGCCGCTGGGCAGCAGCATGCGGCTCATTCCGGCAGCAAGCGCGGAGAACACAGCCGCGAAGGAGACCGGTTCGCCTTCGAGAGTGATCACGATGCCGAGGTCGAACCAGTCGCCGCTCGCCGTTTCCTTCGTGGAAATGGACACCACCGGCGCTTCGGCGGCTTCGCGGTAGTCGGCGATGTCGCCGGAGGTTTCAACCACGACGTCCGGCAGGTCCTTGAGCGCGGGCAGCACCTCCTCGGTGAACGCCAGTGTGTCCAAGCCGCCGAGCTCAGCGGAGGCAGCAATGCGGGGTGCACCCCAGCCACCCGTTGCCGATTCGGCCAGCGCAGGGACCACATCCCACGGCCGCCCAAGTGACTCCAGAATGCGTGCTTCTTCAAGGTCGTCGCGATAGCCCCGGTCATCCGGGTGCCGCCACAACGGCTGTGCGGTGACCAAGGTCCCGGACTTGTAGTGCCACTCCCAATGCAGCCGGACCTTGTGGTCGTTGCCGTAATTGGCCAGCAGGGACAGTGTGGGGACGGCCAGTGTGGGCAGCTCCACCGATTCATCCGCGGCCTGCACCGGCGTGGACTGCCGCAACTTCGGATAGAACGAGGTCAGGAACCGGCTCTCATCCTCGGCCGGGATCTGAAGTGTGTTGCCATCCATGACGAATTCCAGCAACTCATCGCTGATACCGCCCTCAATCGGGGCAAGCGTGATGAGGTTCTTCTGCTGCGGCACCCCCGGCAGCGTTTCCCCGGAGTGCGTGAAGAAGATTCCGTTGGCCGGTTTGCCCAGGAACCCCACGGACCCCGGATCCACGGGTTCCCCGCCCAAGGTCACCGACGGCGCGAGCTGCAGGCCGCCGTCGGGCGCTTCCTGCTTTGCGGTGTCCGGAGCGGCTTCAAGTCGCGCCAAGCTGAGGCCGACGACGGCGGGTTGCGACTCGACGCGGACAGGCTCGCTACCAGCGGAGTGAATGAGCGGAATACCGGCCTTGGTGGCATCGGCGAGGAGGGTCCAGAGGTTCTTGGCCGCGAAATCGTTCAGGCTCAACCACATGGCACCGGACGGTTGCTGCCGGCCGTTGCTGGAGCCGTGTGCCGCGAGGAAAGTCTGAAGCCACTCGACGTGGACCTCATTGAATTCACGCCGGAAACTGACGTAGCTCAGGTTGTTCCACGAGACGTCGCCGCGGATCCACTTGCCCTTGGCGCCCATCATGACCGGGCGGGCCTTGAGTTGGCGGACGCTGCGCATGGGGTCGCGGCGGCCTGTGTAGGAGAAGTGGGCCGCGGGCTCTTCCACCTCGAACTGAAGCGCAAGCGGGATACCGGCAGCGCTCGGAGCTGTGCCAGGTTTGGCGATCAACCTGTTGAGGGCTTGTTCCCACGCAGGACGTGCCGAGCCGCCCTGTTGGCCGGAGCCCACCCTCGACGTTTGAATTCCGGGAGCCTGGGAAAGAAGTTGGGCGCGGATGGTGGGGTGGTCTTCGGCAGTAAAGAGCAACGCGGCCACGTGCTTGCAGTCCTTGCGGACCGGGCAGCTGCAGATACCCACCGTGCAGCTCCAGCCGCTGGGTTTACGCACCAGTTTTGCCGACGTCGAATAAGGCTGCGGACCGGTGCCGCGGACCTTGCCCATCAGGAGGCCCGTAGCCGCGTCGAAAGAAATCCCGTTCACGCGGCTGCCCATGGCATAGGCCAATCCGGCCGCGAGCGAGCGGTCCGTGATGGCAGGAGTCTGAATGGCCAGTTCCCAGTTTTCGTCTGTGTGGGACGGCATGCGTAGGGCTACTTTCGGCAGGAGGTTATCTGTTCAATCTTAGTCAGCAGAAAACAGCTCCCAAACTTCGCCCTCCGTTAACCTCTTCCTCGATTGCCACGCCGCTCCCACGCGTACGTTGAAAGTGTCCGGAGCACCATCAGCTTTCAGCAGTGAGGATTCCCCATGACTACCAACGAGTACCCCGTCGTCCTGAGCAAGACCAGCTTCGAAGCCGGCAGTGCGGATGTAGTGGATTCCAACGTCAACGTGGTGAACGAGATGTACGCGGAGCTCCTCAACAGTGACGAAATCGCGACCCCTGCGCTCAACAGCTACTTTGTGGACTTCTACCTGACCCAGGCACTGTCCGGCGGTTTCGCCCAGTACGTCTTCACCGCACCGGAGCGTGAAGAAGTGGACGCCTACATCCGCGCCGGGCTCGAGGGCATGGGAGCTACCCGGCACCTTGACCTCTTCAACCGCACCGCCGCGGCCTTCGACGCCCTAACCGAAGATGAAGCCGAGGCCTACCTCGACGGCGACCTGGACGAGTCCGAAACGCAGCCTGCAGCTGTGGTTACCTTGGACGAGCTCGACGGCGAGTTCGAGGCACTGCTGGAAGAAGAGGACATCATCGAGCTCAACGCTGCCTACCTCCGCGGCCAGTCCGAACTGCTGGCTCTTTCGGATGAAGAAATCGAAGCGCACATTGCCGAACGCGTCGCCCAGATCCCGGACCTCGCCGAGCGCCAGGCCGAAGCCGACGAAGAAGCCCTCGCCAACGCCCCCGAGTTCGAGGTCATCATCCGCGAACTGTGCGACGTGGCCGGCTACGCCTTGGAAAAGATCACCATGGGCGATCCCAACTACCAGCACGACGGCGTGAAGACCCTCGCCTGGCACTTCTCCACCGACCACGGCGACTACATCATGGTGGAAGATGACGACGAGGCCTTCATGATTCACCCGGAGACCAAGGAGATTGTCGCGGCCGTAGAGTTCGAGGAGTCCGAGGAATTCGCCGACGCGTAAGCCTTGCTCCCGCCGAGATCGCCGGAACGCAGCCAGTTCGCCGTAGCGTTCCGGCGATTTCGCCGCGTTCCGGCGGTTTGGCTGCCGCCCGTGAGTAGACTCGACCGGTGCGTGCGTATTGGGAGCTGGCCAAGTCATCGTTCCGACGCCATTCCACGTACCGTACTGCCGCCGTCGCCGGCGCTTTCACCAACTCGGTCTTCGGACTCATCCGGGCGTCGCTGCTGCTGAGCGCCATTACGACGGCGGGCGGGGCCATCGGCGGATACTCGGCGATGGAGGCCGCCACCTATGTGTGGTTGGGTCAGGCGCTCCTGGCACCTTTGGGCCTGTTCGGCAACACTGAGCTGGCAAGCCGCGTGAAGTCGGGGGACGTCGCCGTCGACCTTTCCCGGTCCGTCAACCTGACCGCGTCCTACTGGGCTCAAGACCTAGGC
Source organism: Paenarthrobacter sp. TE3676 (assembly GCF_056279165.1). Classification (NCBI taxonomy): domain Bacteria; kingdom Bacillati; phylum Actinomycetota; class Actinomycetes; order Micrococcales; family Micrococcaceae; genus Paenarthrobacter; species Paenarthrobacter sp. TE3676. The sequence continues at coordinate 170,064 of NZ_JBWBQU010000006.1, read as the reverse complement.
CGCGCCGCCTTCGACGTGCTGCCGCGCGGGTTACCGCCGCTCATCGTCGGAGCCCTGGTGACAGGGCTGGCGATGCCCGGAAGTCCCGGGCCCTACCTGCTGGGATTCGTGTCGATCGTGGCTGCCGTATCCCTGAACTTTCTGGGCTTCTTCGCCATCAATCTGTTGTCCTTCTGGGTGCTCGAAATCCGCGGTTTCTGGATGCTGTACATGGTCCTGATGAACCTGCTGTCCGGGTTCCTGGTGCCCGTGACCTGGTTTCCTGACTGGCTGCTCGACTTCGCCCGGGCAACGCCGTTCCCGTCAATGCTGCAGACCCCGGTGGACATTCTCGCGGGAAGGACCGTTGGCGCCGAAAGCCTTGCCATGGTGGGTCTCCAACTTCTCTGGCTGGCCGTGCTGCTGGGGGTCGTGCAGGTGATGGTCCGCTTCGGTTCGCGGAGGCTGGTGGTGCAAGGTGGCTAGTCCGCGCGCGACCTCTCGGCGAAAAACCCCGGACCCTCACGCCCCGGTCACTCACTTGGTCCTCCTCAGACTCCTTGTCTCCGCCCGGCTGCGCTCGCAGCTCGCCTACCGGGGCAGTTTCCTCTCCGACGTCGCCGGGCAAGTCCTGCTGGGATTGACTGAGTTCGTGGAGCTCTACGCGATCGTCCACAACGTCTCCACGTTCGGGGGTATGACCCTGGCCCAAACGCTCCTGGTATTCGGGCTCGCCTCGGTGTCGTTCGCACTCGGTGACCTGTTGATGGGGGAGACCGATTCCATGTCCGAGACCATCAGGTCCGGCAAGTTGGAGGTACTGCTGGTCCGGCCTTTGCCTGTCCTGCTCCAATTGGCGACCTCCGATTTCCAACTGAGACGCGTCGGGCGGCTGATCTTCGCAGTGGCTGCGCTTATTGCAGCTCTCCTGCTCACGGAAATCGACTGGGACCCTGCCAAGGTCACGTTGGCCCTCATCACACCCCTTGCGGGGGCGGCGATCTTCTGCGCACTCTTCCTTGGCGCTGGAGCCATGCAATTCTGGATCCTCGACGGCAGGCAATTCGCCAATGCTTTCACCTACGGCGGCCGGTATGTGGCCTCCATGCCCGGAGCGGCGCTGTTCTTCCCGATCCAAATCTTCTTCACGTTCGTCATCCCGGCAACGTTGGTGGCCTACGCTCCCAGCCTGGTCATCCTCGACCTCGACGGCCCAGCCGGTATCCCGGCCTGGACGGGTTGGCTGGGACTGCCGGCCGCCGTCGTCCTTAGCGGACTCATGCTGCTCCTCTGGCGGGCGGCCATCAAAAAATACACCGGCGCAGGAGGTTGACATGCCCATCATCGAAGTGGATAACCTGAGCCGGGAATTCCAAGTCATGGAATCCGTCGGGCGGTTCCGGCGACGCAAGAAGACAGTTCACGCGGTCCGTGGGATCGACTTCACAGTGGAACCGGGGGAGGCCGTCGGCTACATCGGAGCCAACGGGGCAGGCAAGTCCACCACCATCAAGATGCTGACGGGTGTCCTGGTGCCAAGCTCGGGACGCGTGACCGTCTGCGGGTTCAACCCGGTGCCTCAGCGTAAAGCGTTGGCCCGGAAGATCGGCGTCGTGTTCGGACAGCGCTCGCAGCTTTGGTGGGACCTCCCCCTGCAGGACTCTTACCCGATCCTCGGCGCCATGCATCGCATGCCCGAGGCCGACTGGCGGCCCAGGTTCCGTGAGCTGGCCGATCAGGTGGACCTGGGGGAGTTCCTCACCACGCCTGTACGGCAACTTTCCTTGGGCCAGCGGATGCGGGGCGAGGTCGCGGCTGCCCTGCTGCACCGGCCGGAGCTGGTGATCCTGGACGAGCCAACCATTGGCCTGGACATGATCAGCAAAGAGAAACTGCGTCAGTTCCTGGACGCTGAGCGCCGCGAGAACGGCACCACGCTGCTGCTGACCACGCACGACATGAGCGACATCCAGCGTTTATGCCAGCGCGTCCTGGTAGTCGACGACGGCGCAATCGCCTACGACGGTCCGCTCACGGGTTTGGCTGAGGTGGCCGGAGCCGTGCGAACCATGGTGGTTGACCTCACCGCCCCCGTGCACTCCGCTGCTCTCTTTACGCTGCCTGACGGCGCAGTGCACGAGGGCATTGAGGCCGATGGAATCAGGCACAGCGTTTCCTTCGATCCGCGCAGGCTCTCAGCGGCCACCGTGCTTGCCGCGATTTCCAGCACAGCCGAGGTTGCCGACCTGTCCTTGCACGAGCCCGATATCGAGCACCTGGTGCGACAGCTCTACGGGAGTGCGAGGCGGTAGTTGAATTGCACGAGTTCGCTGGAACCTTGTGTGCTCGCCCGGAACCTTTCGGCGATACGGCAGGTTTCCCACGAACCCGGCGCGCTGGGCTTGCAGTCTAGCTGTTCTGGTCCAGCGCCTTGGCGAGGTACCCGAGTAGCTCGTCGTCGACGTCGTCGATGGATTTCAGCCGCACCCGGCGGTCGAAGAAGTCTCCCTCCCGAACCTTCACGGCCTCAAGCCTGCCCTCGGCTGGAGCGTCCAAACGCAGGGCGATATCAACGGTGGTGTTGTTGGTCCGGGTGACTTGGGCAAACTTCCGCCGAGGGCTGTGAAGCGAAACATAGCCCTTGCGCATCTGGATCACTACGCCGTCGGTCTCAGCGGACCATGCCATCAGAGCGTCGGCTATGGGGCGCAACTGGGGGTGGTTGGCGTATTGGCCGTCGATGAGTTCATCGGCGTCCCGGAGCATGAACTCGGGGTAGCCGAACATTTCCCACGAGACTGCGTATTGCGCGTAGCCCGTGATTCCGTGTTCGTCGCGCATCCAGTCGCGGAGCCCGGCGTCGTTCTTCAAGCCCTTGGCTCGGCCCTCTTCGGCCCACCAATGGACGTCGTGTCCGGACTTGCGCAGAAGCAACGCCTGGTTGCTGTCCACCATGGTTTGCCATGTCTTGGCTGCGGCCTTGAAGTCAGAAGTCTCGCCCATATCCCGATCGTAGCCCGGCGCTGTTTCTGACTTCGCTGGAAACGTGCGCCTTCGCGGGCAAACTTTCGGCGTATTCGCAACGTTCCCGCGGCCTCGGCGCTCGGATTTCCACATAGCGCCGCGCACCTCTTTAGCGACTGTATGTTTGGTTGCCATGCTGAGCCGATGGAGCCGCCGTCATCGCGTGAAAGCACCGCCCCGATAGTCCGCCCGCTTCCCGTGCGTGGGTATATCTGGAGGACCGATGAATTACTCCGATTCGGTCTCAACAGTCGAAATATCAAGGCGCTTGTGGAGGCCGGTGAACTGCATCGCTTGAGATATGGCTGCTATATCAGGGCTAGCAAGTGGAACTCCTTGGGGCCGAGGAGGCAGGCCAGAGAGCGGATCGTGGCACATGCGCATGAGACACTGACCACCTCAACAGGTGGTTTCGTTTACAGCCATTTGTCGGCGGCACGACTCCATGGTCTCTTCGTGTGGGGTGTTGATGACAAGGTTCATGTCCTGCACCAATCCAGGCCTTCCTCCGACCGTTGGGGCAGGGATGTCCGGGGACACACAGAAACTTTCACCGAGGACGATGTGGTGCAGGTTCAGGGTTTGCGGGCGACCACACTCGAACGCACCATCTTTGACAGTGCCAGGATGCTTAGCTATCCCAAAGCACTTGTGATTATGGACCATGGTTTACGAGTCGGAGCCGATATCAGCGCACTTGCCGACATGGCAGCCGTCTCCTCCGGAAAGCGGGGAATCCGCACGCTGCGCAAGGCTTTGGACAACGCAGACCCGCGCTCCGAGTCTGCCGGCGAGACGCTGACCCGTGAGTTGATGCAAAGGCTCAGAATCAGGCCCCCACAGCCCCAATTCGAGGTGCAGTCCCGTTTGGGTCGCCATCGCATGGATTTCGCTTGGGAAGCGGAAAAACTGGCTCTGGAGTTCGACGGTCGAACCAAATACTTCGACTTCAAACCGACGGACGAGGTCATCTTTCAAGAACGACGGCGGGAAAAGGCACTGGCAGAGGAGGGCTGGCGGTTTATCCGAATCGAGTGGAAGGACCTTTTTCAAGAGCGCACCTTCAAGGAACGCATCCTTCGGGCGCTCAGGTGATCAGTCCGGACTGCGAGTTCATGGGAACCCTGCCTGTTCGCGAGGAACCTTTCGGCGACATGGCAGGCTTCCCGCGATCTCGGTGCCACGCGTCAGTAGCCCGAACCCGCAGCGCCTTTGATCATCTCCCCGGCTGGGCTCACCAAGTACCAGACGCCGCCCACGCCCTGACCAGTCACGTCGCCGGGAACTTTGTCCTTGGCGTAGTAGTACAGGGGCATGCCGTTGAGTGTTACTTGCTTCTTGCCGTCAGGCGTCGCAATGGTTCCCATAGTCCCGGTGACGCCTTCAACCGTGGGCGTATCCGACGTCGTGGTGAAAACAGGCCAAGCTTCCAGGCAAGCGTCCACGCAAGCGCTGGTTCCCGAGTCCTTGACGTCTTTGGTGAAGAAGTAAAGGCTCATGCCCTTGCTGTCCACCACGATCTGCCCGGCGCTGGATGATGACACTTTCATTTCGGCCCCAGCTGCGGTGGTGGCGTCCACTGTCGGGGACGCGGAGGTTGCTGCCGAAGAGGGAGTAGCCGCGGGAGGTGGTGTGGAGGTAGCGGTGGTTCCAGGACTTCCGCCACACCCGGCCAAGGCAGCGGTCAGGATCAACACACCGAATCCAAAACTGAGTCGTTTCTTCATGTCTAGCTCCTTTGACGAGCCGGCCGGAAAGGACCGGCGCTAACCCCTACGACGCCGCCGGGGGAAGAATGGTTCAAGGGTCTGAACCTTTTCCATTCGCGCGTCGTCGTATAGGCGAAGGGGCAGCTGAAAGAGGGAGGTGGCTATGCCGTTGGATGAAGAGGTGGTGGCAGCGATCTACCGCGACCATGGCACGGCTCTGAAGCGCTTCGTTCTCAGCTGCACGTCCGACGCCCATCAAGCGGACGACGTCGTTCAGGAAACCATCCTCAAGGTATGGCAGCACGCCCCGCAGATCACGGGAAGTTTGCGCAGCTACCTTTTCCGGACGGCCCGCAACGTCATCATCGACAACTACAGGAAGGCACAGCGCCGCCCTGCCGAGGCCGGCGAGCAGGACCTCCCGGACCATCCTGCAACGGAGCGCGTTGATGAACTCCTGAACAGGGTCCTCATGGAGGAAGCGCTGCTACGCCTGAGTCACGAACACCGCCAGGTTTTGGTGGCCCTCCACTATCAAAGGTTCACCGTTAGCGAGGCAGCACTGCAGCTGAACATCCCGGCGGGAACCGTGAAATCCCGGGCTTTCTACGCTGTGAAAGCCCTCCGAACGATCCTTGATGAAATGGGGGTGGAACGATGAACGGCAACTCCGCACACCAGTCGCTGGGCGCCTACTTGCTGGGTGGGCTCGAGCCCGAGGAGGCACGCACGTTTGAGGATCACCTCGCCAAATGCGCTGAGTGCCGCCACGAGTTGGAACAACTGGAAAGCCTGCCCGCCTTGCTCGACGCCGTTCCCGCAGCTGACGCCGTCGCCCTCACCGTTGCTGGCGGCGCGAACGCGCTCTCACCATTGGAACCGAAACCTGAGGCGCTCCCCGAGAAGGTCTTAGTGGACCTGTCGATCCGCAGGCGGAAATCACGACGGCGGTGGGCGGCTTTGATGGGCGCGGTTGCTGCTGCTTGCCTTGCTGTTGGCTTCCTCGCCGGGCCCCTGCTGAACCAGCCCACGAAACCGGACGCAAGCTATTCGGTTCAGTCGGAAAGCGGATTGCAGTTGACCGTGGGCATGGTGAAGAAGAACTGGGGTACCGAACTCGCTGTGGAGGGCCGGTCCATGCCGCTGGAAGGCACGCTCTACCTGTGGGTGAAAGGCCGGGATGGTGCCGAAGAACGCACGTGCGGATGGACGGCCACTCAGAGCGGCCGGATCAAGATCACGGGTGCCACGCCCGTGCAGTTGGCCGGCATCGCCGGTGTTGAGCTTCGTGATGAAGCAGAGAAGACCGTGGCCTCGATTTCGGTGCCGTGAACCTTAGCGGTCCGTGACCCCTGAGCCCTGGGCACGCAGTTCCGCAATCAGGGCCTGGTCTTCGCAAGCCCGGGCGAACGCCTCAATGCGACGCTCAATCTCCCGGCCCAGGAGCCAGGTTCCGATCCTCTCGGCCAACGGCTTCACCAGGGCCGGGCGGCAGGAAAAGGTGTACTTCCAGACTGCCCGGGTGCCGCCGTCGTCCGGGGTGAACCGCCAGCCGCCGCCGAAATTCTCGAAGAACCAAGGCCCGGACACCATGGTCATACCCACGTTTCGTGGAGGCGTGTACGAGACGTACTCACTGACCATTTTCAGGCCCATGCGGGAGACAGTCCGGGTCCTGACGCCCTTGCCAGCCGATTTGGCCCCATCCAGAAAGGCTTGGGCGGAGATGAACGGATCCCATTTAAGCCTGAAATCACCCGTGGTCTGGGAGAGGGCAAAAGCGGTCTCGGGATCCAGCCGAATCAGCCGCTCGGCGCGTACCTGCGGCATTAGGATCCCTGCCCTGCGCCGAGTACCAGGAACACCATGAAGGCAACACCAAAGACGTTGACCGCCATGATCGCCAGCCCGATGATCCCTGTGATACGTCCCGCGTTCATGCGCCCGGCGCGGAATACGGCGATCAACCCACTGACTACAGCCACAATAGCCAAAAGGACCGCGACTCCCGCCAGGATGAGTGCACCGAACCACCAAGCGTCGTTGCCCTGGTTGTAGCGGCTTATCGACGAGGCGACAGCCGCAATGCCCAAGGGAATGCTCACTACGGCCGCGACGGGGGAGAGGACAGCGGCGACGATGCTCGTTATGCCGGCGCCCAGGCCCCGCGTGCCGGACCGTTGTGGTTGCTGGTAGTAGTCGATCGGCGGCTGATAGCTCATGGTTCCCCCATAGTCCGTTGGCTAAAGCTTGCGGTACGTGAGGTCAAAGATCATGCGCCCGGCCTCGTGGGCTTTGTTTTCAAAGCTTGTCCGGATTCTGCCATCGAACCGGGGAGCCCAGCCGCCTTCTTCATCAACGCCCTCGTTCGGACCGGTGTGCTCGGTGCTGACCGGCGCGCGGCCTTCCCGGACGGGCGCACCACCCACAACAGACTCGACGCCGGACTGCCAGACCTGCGTCAGCGGGCTCTCCTCGCCGCTGCGCTCCCCTTCGTGCATGTTCTCGAACTCTGTGGACCCGGCCAGCACTTCGCGGACGTGCACGGCATAGTTGGACCAGTCCGTGGCGATGCGCCAGTAACCGCCCTTTGCGAGAGCCTTGGCAGCTACTGAAGCGAAGGCAGGTTGAATAAGGCGTCGCTTGTGGTGCCGTGCCTTGTGCCAGGGATCCGGGAAGAACACCCAAAGCTCGCTGACCGACCCCTCCGGGAGCATCGACTCGAGAACCTCTGGGGCGTTGGCTTCCACCACCCGCACGTTGGTCAGCCCACGGCTGTTGATCTTGATGATGGTGTTGGCCAAACCAGGTGTGTAGACCTCAACCGCAAGGAAGTCCTTGTCCGGGTTCTGCTCCGCGGCATGGACCACAGCGTCACCCAGGCCCGAACCGATCTCCACAATCAGGGGTGCCTTGCGCCCAAAGACAGCCTCGGCATCGAAGGTGTAGTCCGGGTGCACCGAGGTGTTGGCAACATGGCGCGGCACCTGAATGGCCCAGCGTTCTGCGTGCTCTTCCCATGCGGCTTGCCTGCGGCCCTGCAGTCGGGTGCCACGGCGCACAAAACTGACTGGCCGACCACCGTAGGTACCGAAGGAAGCCTGGCTGCCGGGCGTGACTGGTCGCGGGGAATCTGGGGTTTCACTCATCCTTTCCAGAATACTTTGGTTGGGCGGGGTCGTTCGGCGAACCTGATCGAGTACGGTAGCGGGGCCCTCTTAGAAGAGGAACAGGTAAGGACTCGTTATCAATACCCAAAGGCCGATCGAGACCTCCAGTGCGACAACAGCCAAGCCGGACATGCCCATAAACCATGCCTTCGTGTGGCGTCCGCCGGGTGAGCGGCCTCTGGCCAAAACCATCGACGATATGCCCAGTATTAGTGCCACAAATCCGCATGTGCACGGGAGGCTCCACACAACGGCAGGCACGACCCAAGCTAACCTGCCGGATGATGTGCCTGACCTCGTAAGAAGCACTGCAAGCAGAGAGAAGGGAATGGGCACGTACCAGCACAACGGCGCAGCCAAAGAAAACACGACGCTTGCAATTCCTGTATTCATTCCCGGTGGCTGGGCCGGGGGAACGAGCACGTAACCCAGGCTGGGCTCATGACTCTCCATGGTGGTGGGTAAAGGATCAGGCTCTTTGTCCATGCCCTCAACGTTATGGATCGCCAACCGACACAGGCAGGGGTGATCAGCCCTATGTGGATAACTGCACTGGCGGTCGTCGACTGGTCACATCCTGCCCAACAAGCCCGGATCAGGACCGACTGACAGAATAGGACGGGTGACCTCCTCCAAGACGCCCGGCTACCGAGAGAAAACCGTTCTTCCCGATATTGCGGTGGACGCCGAGATTGATGATGAACCAGCCGCGGACCCCACTCAGCTCCGCGGCAAGCGGGGCCTCGTCTACTTAGGCATCTGCCTGGTGCTGATCGGCCTGAATCTGCGGACGGTCTTCTCCAGTTTTTCCGCCGTGCTTCCGGAAATTACGTCCGACGCCGGCCTGCCGGGCTGGTCGCTGGTCGTCCTCACCACGGTGCCGGTTACCTTGTTGGGCGTTTTCGCGCCCCTTGCTCCGGTCCTCGCCCGCAGGTTCGGCGCGGAACGTGTGCTGCTGGGCGCCATGGCTGTCCTCACCGTAGGGCTGGTGCTCAGGCCCCTGGAGATCCCCGGAATGGGCCACCTGCCCGCCCTTCTGGCCGGAACGGCGGCCTGCGGTGCTGCCATCGCACTGTGCAACGTCCTCCTTCCGGGCGTCGTCAAGCGGGATTTCCCACACCGCCTTGGCCTGATGGGTGGGCTCTACACCACGGCGATCTGCGCTTCGGCGGCACTGGGCGCGGGCTTCACGTATCCGGTCTTTACGGCAACCGGCCACTGGACATCGGCGCTGTGGTTCTGGGCGGTGCCCGCCGCCGTCGTACTTTTGCTCTTCCTGCCGTTGGCAATCCGTCAGCCCTCGGTAAAACACCAAGCAGTTCACGGCGGCGTGAACATGTGGCGTTCAGCCGTGGCGTGGCAGGTGACTCTGTTCATGGTGCTGCAGGCAATGATGTCGTTCAGTGTGTTCGCTTGGATGGCCCCGATCCTGCGCGACCGGGGGATCGACGGCGGAACGGCGGGGCTGATCGTGTCCGTGTCTATCGTGCTTCAGATGCTCGGCTCGCTGTTTGCCCCTGCCCTGGCCACGCGCTTCGAGGACCAGCGAATCATCAACATGGTGGTGGCCCTGATGACCGGCGGCGGTTTTGCCCTCACCATCTTTGGCCCCACCGAGCTGATCTGGGTCTGGACCGGGCTCAACGGGCTGGGCCAGGGTTCGCTGACTGCCGTGGCCCTCACGATGATCATGGTCCGTACCCGCGACGCCCACACCGCGGCACACCTGTCCGGCATGATGCAGGGCGTCGGCTATGGAGTGGGTTCGATCGGCACACTGATGGTAGGCCAGCTCCATCAGGCTACGGGCGGCTTCGCAGCGGCTGGAATCCTGTTCCTGGTGGTCGGTTCCCTGGCAGCATTCTTCGGATACCGGGCCGGCCGGGACCGCTTCGTTTAAACCCAACTAGGTGACAGCACACGTCGCAATGAGGGCTCATTGGAACATGTGCTGTCACCTAGTTGGGGAGGAGAGGCTAGACGGTGAGGTCTTTGCCCTTCGTCTCCGGGATGGAGAAGGCGAACGCGATGCCCACCAGCAGCAGGATCACTGCGTATACGTTGAACAACTGGGCCTGCCCGACGCTGCCGAGCCACGTCTGCAGGTACGGAGCCGTGCCACCAAAGGCAGCGACGCAGATGGAGTACGGAACACCCACGCCAATGGTGCGAATGTGGGTCGGGAACAGCTCGGCGTAGACCGCCGGGACGATCGCGGCGCTACCGGCGATGAAGAACAGCATCACGGACATGGACACGGCGAGCTGCCACGGTGAGTCCTTGAGCAGCCACGTCATGGGGAAGTGCAGGAGCGCGGCGCCCGCGGCCGAACTGATGATCACAGGCTTGCGGCCGATGCGGTCGGACAGCTTGCCCCAGAACGGCAGCGCGGCGATGAACACCACGTTGGCCACCACGCCGGCCCAGAGCGCCTCTCCGCGGTCCATCTTCAGCGAGGTCGCGGCGTAGCTCGGAGCCACGACACCCCAGATGTAGTACACAACCGTCAGGCCCACGGTGAGGCCGATAACCTGCAGGGCTTGCTTGCGGTACTTCACGATCTGCGGCCAGATGGGCAGGCGCTTCTCAGTGGGCGCCTCGGCCTCGAATGCTTCGGTTTCCTTCATCTTGGCCCGCATGAACAGTGCGTAGATCCCCAGTGCGCCGCCGATGAGGAACGGGATGCGCCAACCCCACGAGCTCATGTCTTCCTTGCTCAGGGTTGCCGTGAGGATTGCACCCAGCAGCGTACCGGCCAGGATTCCCGCGGTGCCGGAGGTGTAGATGAGGGTCGCCCAAAAGCCGCGGTGTTCCTTGGGTGCCATCTCGGACAAATACGTTTGCGACGACGGCAGCTCACCACCGTGCGCCAGGCCCTGGATGAGGCGGGCGATCAGGAGCATCACCGAAGCGAAGGCGCCAACAGCTGCAAACGTTGGGGCGATGCCGATGAGGAGGCTACCGACGGCTCCCAGGGCAACAGCCACCGTCATGGAGGTCTTGCGGCCGATCCGGTCGCCGATCCAGCCGAACACGAAGCCGCCAAACGGACGGGCAACGAAGCCGACGGCGAAGATCGCCAAGGTGGACAGCACTGCTGATGTGGGATCGGCCTGGCTGAACAAGGCGCTCGCGATAAACGGCGAGAACGTGGCGTAGATGGCCCAGTCGTACCATTCAACGGCGTTGCCGATGCCGGTGCCAACAAGCGTGCGCATGTGCGACTTGTGGACTTTGACGTCGGGGGACGTTCCTACGGTGGTGGTCATGTGCTTCTCCAAGATCAGGCGGGCCGGGAGTTAGTTGCCGGCGAGGGCGGCGATACGGGACACGGCGAGTTCGGCGTACAGCGCGGCACCGTCGGTGAGGACACCGTCGTCGAACATTGCGTAGGGCGAGTGGTTGAATGGCGACGTCGTGTGGTCGGCGCCGGGGGCAACTGCGCTGAGTCCCACGAAGGTGCCGGGGACTTCGGCCAGGACCCGGGAGAAGTCCTCGGAACCGCTCAGGGGAGTGGCCATGCGGGTGTGCCGGGACTCGCCGAACATTCCGGCGATGACCTTCTCCGCAGTGGTGGTCTCGTTCTCATCATTGATGGTGAGGGGGTATTCCTCTTGGTAATGCACGTCCGCCTCCAAGCCGTGGGCTGCAGCGATGCCATGAAGCAGCCTGGGTACTGCTTCCATCATCTTCCGACGGGACTCCTCGGAGAAGGTCCTGATGGTGGCTTCGATACGGGCGGTCTCGGGGATGACGTTGCGCTTGGTTCCGGCGTGCAGGACGCCAACTGTGAGGACCACGGGATCGAACATGTTGAACTGGCGCGTGACCATCACCTGAAGTGCCGTGACCATCTCGGCAGCTGCAGTGACGGGGTCTTTGGCGGAGTAGGGAGCGGAGCCGTGGCCGCCCGCGCCCAACACAGTGACGACAAGGCCGTCGGAGGAACTGAGCATGACGCCCGGCTTGGTGACGAACTGGCCATGCGGTTCAAGGGAGGAGAACACGTGCATACCGTAGGCAGTGTCTGCGCGACGACCGGCCGCGTCCAGGACGCCTTCCTTGATCATGTAACTCGCGCCGTCGAAGCCCTCTTCGCCGGGCTGGAACATGAGGATGACGTCGCCCGGCAACTGGTCGCGCCGCTCGGCCAGCAGGGTGGCGGCGCCGGCCAGCATGGAGGTGTGCAGGTCATGGCCACAGGCGTGCATGGCTCCATCCACGCGGGAGGTGTAGTCCACGCCCGTAGTCTCCTGCACAGGAAGTCCATCCATGTCGGCACGCAGCAACACCACGGGCTTCTCAGCCGAAGCGTGAGCCGCACCACCGCGCAGAACCGCGGTGACCGACGTCGTTTCCTTGCCAAGGGTGATCTCGTAAGGCAGCCCATCCAGCGCCTGGAGTACCTTCTCCTGCGTGCGGGGGAGCTGCAGGCCGATCTCCGGTTCGCGATGGAGGTCGTGGCGGAGGCGGACGATGTCCTCCTGCAGTTCCTTGGCGTCGGCGGCGATGGTCATGTGTGCTCCTGGTCTTCCTAGGTGACGTGTTCCTCATGCCATTCTGGGGTGACGTGATTCACATGATGCTAAACAACTGTAAATATGCACCGACCAGTGCTTTCAAGCAGGAATCATGCACGCTTCTGCAAGAATGGGCTCATGGAGCTCAGCGAGGAAGACCTGCGCCTGGTCAACGCCCTTCAGATATCGCCACGGATCAGCTGGTCCGACGCCGGAGAAGTCCTGGGCGTCCACGCCACCACGCTGGCATCCCGATGGGAACGCCTGAGGGGAGCCGGTGCAGCATGGACCACCGCACACCTCATGGGCGACCCCAAGGATATGTGCCTGGCCATGGTGGATATCGACTGCGAAATGCACCTTAGGCCGGATGTCACCTCCGCAGTCGCCCGACTTCCCGAGGTCATCACGGTAGAAGAGGCTGCCAGCAATCGCGACCTCACGCTCACTGTGATCACGCAGGACCTGGGGCTGTTCAGCACACGGGTGTTGCCGAAACTCAAGGAGATCAGAGGGCTCACCAAGTACCACACAGCCCTCTGCACTCGGATTCACACCAGCGGATATGCGTGGCGGCTCAACGTCCTCACCAAGGCAGAGCAGCAGGCACTCAAGGCGCTCGCCGGACCTGAATCGGCAAGCCCGTCAGCCCACGACGCCATGGTGCTCCCGCTACCGGAGAGTCATCTGGCGATCATCCCGTTCCTCGCCCGCGACGGCCGTGCCACAGCCGCCGAAATTGCCCGCGCCTTGGGCCGAAACCCCGCCACGGTCCAGCGGCAATTGGGCAGGGTCCTGAGCAGCCGGATGTTGTCGTTCCGCTGCGAAATCGCCCAACAATTCTCCGGCTTCCCCATCACGGTCCAATGGTTCGCAAACGTTCCCGCAGGTGAGCACGAAGCCGCAGCCACAGAGTTGCGGGCCATCAGGAACATCCGCTTCTCCGCGTCCACCACAGGCCGCACCAACTTCACTATGATCATGTGGTTGCGCTCGCTGGCGGACGTCATGGAAATGGAGCTCACCATCCAGCAGCGGATCCCGGGCGTCCAACTGGTGGAGAGTGTGGTCATGCTGAACACGGCCAAACGCGTGGGTTGGATGCTCAATCCGGACTCCACCGCCACAGGAACAGTGGTGCCGCCCTACGGAGAGCTGCTGCCAGCCGGTATTTAGGGCGTGCAGGTTTCTAGGCGTGCTTGGTTGCCCTCAGGACCGTGTCCAGGGTGGTGCCGGACTCGCCGTCGGGTCCCGTGACACTACGCGCCCGGTCTGTCAGGACGTTGACGAACCACGGCTCGCGGTCCAGCCTCAGGGCACCTGCCAGTTGCTCCGGCGTGAAGAACATTCCGGACTCATGATGATGGCTCCACGACGGGAGCCCATGCGGGTGATGGCCCACCACCAGCAACGTGCCGCCGGGTGCGACGGCTGCCGCGGCTGATGCCACCGAATCCCGCCACGGCAGGAGGGGAGAGTGCAGGAACTGGGCCGAGACCAGATCGAAGACGGGCTCAGGCTCCCATTCCGTGAGGTCCTGTTGCTGCCACGTGATCCGCTCGCTGACGTCGCTTTCTGCTGCATGCGCGGCTGCACGTTCAAGCGCGACGGCGGACACGTCCATTGCGGTAACCGTCCAGCCTTGCGCCGCGAGCCAGATAGCGTCAGCGCCCTCCCCGCAGCCGAGGTCGAGGGCTCTTCCGGGTTTGATGCCTGCAACTTCCGCCACCAGCTGCGGATTCGGGTTTCCGCTCCACACCTTGGGACGCTCCCGGTACATGCCGTCCCACATGTCCACGGCATTGTCGGCGTCCTCGTGGAGGTTCAGTCCGCTCTGCTGAGCCCCTTCGTGGGTGTGTTGACCGTGTTGGTGAGTGGCGGCGTCGTGCGTGTGTTCAGTCATTACCCAAGCGTGCCGCGACGCCGCGTTGAAAGGCAATGGCTGTTGCTATTCCGGCAAAGTCCAGCGTTGTGCGCCGGCGCCCGAGGCTCCGAGTTCGTCCGAAGGGTTCTGCAGCGTACAGGATTTCAGGCTGAGGCAGCCGCACCCGATGCACCCGTCGAGGTCGTTGCGCAGATGCTGCAGAGCGGCGATCCGTTCGTCCAGTTCCTTGCGCCACCGCAACGACAACCTGGACCAATCGCGTTTGGTGGGCGTGCGGCCATCGGGAAGGGATTCCAACGCCTCACGGATGTCTTTCAGGGGCAGGCCCACCCGTTGGGAGGTCTTGATGAACGCGACCCGCCGCAGTGTGTCCCGCCGGTAACGCCGCTGGTTGCCGGCCGTTCGCTCCGCCTCGATGAGCCCGTTCCGTTCGTAGAAATGAAGGGCCGACGCCGACACTCCACTCCGTTCGGACAGCTCACCAATGGTGAGTGGCCGGTGCGTTTCGACTGGCGGCATGGCGTTCTTCCGTGACTGGGGTGGTGGATTGACCTCAACATTAGTTGAGGTTCTAGGCTGACGTCCATGACCTCTGACACCTCAACGGCCGGGATACTGCGCCGCCCATACCTGCTTGCCACCGTAGGGGCGTGCGCACTTGTGTTCCTGAGCGCATTCGAGTCCCTCGCAGTGACCACCATCATGCCGCTCGTCAGCCGCGACCTGGACGGAGCCAGCCTCTACGCGCTGGCTTTTGCAGGCCCACTGGCTACAGGCGTGATGGGCATGGTGGCGGCAGGAAACTGGTCGGACCGTCGTGGTCCGGCGGCGCCTTTGTACACCTCCGTGGCGTTGTTCGTGGCTGGCCTGCTGATCGCTGGTACGGCCGGAACCATGGAGATGCTGGTGCTGGGGCGACTAGTACAAGGACTTGGTGGCGGCGCGATGACCGTGGCCCTCTACGTGTTGGTTGCCCGCGTGTACCCGCCGGTGCTCCACCCCAAGATCTTCGCCGCCTTCGCCGCGTCCTGGGTGGTTCCTTCCCTGGTGGGTCCATTCGCGGCCGGTGTGGTGGCCCAACTGAGCAGTTGGCACTGGGTGTTCCTGGGGGTTGTGGGCCTGGTTGTTCCAGCTTTGCTGATGGTGGTGCCGGCCGTGCGGGGGATGAATTCCGAACCCGCCTCCGAGCCCGTTCCCTGGGCCTTCGGTCGTATGGGGTGGGCGGCGCTCGCCGCCGTCGCTGTCCTCGGACTGAACCTGTCCGCGGAGGTGCCCGGCTTCGGCGGGGTGATTGCCGTCGTCGCGCTGGTCATTGCCCTTATCGCGGTGAAGCCGCTGGTTCCGCGGGGAACCCTCACCGCCCGACGCGGTCTGCCCAGTGTGATCCTGGTCCGCGGGCTGGCATCTGCGGCGTTCTTCGGGGCCGAGGTGTACCTGCCGTACCTGCTGACTGAGCGCTACGCGTTCACGCCGACGTTCGCGGGGCTGACACTGACCGGAGCCGCGCTGGCGTGGGCCGGGGCGTCGGCGATCCAGGGGCGGCTCGGTGCCCGGCTGGCCGACGATCTCGCCGTGAAGATCGGCGCTCTTTTGGTGTTGATAGCCGTGATCTCAACGCTGGTGACCGCAGCGCTTAGCCTGCCCGCGGCAGTTGCCATCGCTGGTTGGATCCTTGCTGGCGGCGGCATGGGGCTCATGTACCCGAGGCTGTCCGTGATGACGTTGGCGCTCTCCACCGAGGAAAACCAAGGCTTCAACAGCGCGGCCATGTCCATCTCCGATTCCCTGGGTGGCGCACTGTCCCTCGCCGCTACGGGACTTGTCTTCGCTGCATTCACGACGACGAACTCGTTTGCGGGGGTCTTCGCACTGACGGCGATCATCGCCGTCGTCGGGGTAGTCATCGCGCCGAGGGTCGCCGCCCGCTCGGGTGGGATGAGCAAGGCTAGGGCGGGTGTGGGTGAGCCGGGTGCCCAAGCGGGCGCCCCCGGTGCCCAACCCGAGTTCACGCACCACTCCTGACTCGTTGTGGGGCCTGCTTTGCAGGGTATTGCCGCCCGGAAGGGTGCAGATCGGGCCTCTCAACGCGGGGTGGGCTCGTTGTGGGGCCTGCTTTGCAGGGTACTGCCGCCTGGAAGGGTGCAGATCGGGCCTCTCAACGCGGGGTGGAACGGGGGCCTGACCAGCCCCGATGCGGGCCCGCAGGAGAAACACTGCTAAGCTAGGAACACTTGATGTGCGGTGACGCCCTGAAGCAGGTGGCCTGACAGGCTACGCGACGGGGCATTTTTCATGTGAGAGGCACATCCTGCGTCGATGAACGCGTTCCATTTGGTCCCGGCCAACGCTGTTGAAGCGAACCGGTAGACCACCTGACTTTTCCTCGGCGAACCCCTGGCCCAACCGGCGTCGGGGGCCGATGTCCGCAACTGGACACCGCCCGAAAGACATGAAGTTTATGACTACTTTTGCTGCCCTTGGCACGCCCAAGCCCATTGCTGAATCCCTCGCCGCCGATGGCATCGAAGAGGCATTCCCCATCCAGGTGAAGACCCTCCCGGATACGCTCGCAGGTCGCGACGTCCTGGGCCGTGGCCGCACCGGCTCCGGCAAGACCATCGCTTTCGCCATCCCGCTCGTGGCCCGCTTGGCCGAGCGCGAAGCAAAGCACTTCCGTAAGCCGGGCCGCCCCATGGGCCTCGTCCTTGCACCGACGCGTGAACTGGCAACCCAGATCAACGCCACCATCGAGCCGCTGGCCAAGGCCATGGGCCTGAACACAACGGTCATCTATGGCGGCATCTCCCAGGCACGCCAGGAAAAGGCGCTGCGCGCCGGCGTCGACATCGTCATCGCCTGCCCGGGCCGCCTCGAAGATCTGATCCGCCAGCGCATCCTGACCCTCGAAGCCGTTGAGGTCACCGTGCTGGATGAGGCAGACCACATGGCTGACCTGGGCTTCCTCCCGGTCGTCAAGAAGCTCATGGACATGACCCCCACCCAGGGTCAGCGCCTGCTCTTCTCCGCAACGTTGGACAACGGTGTTGACAAACTGGTCAACCGTTACCTCTCCAACCCGCTGACGCACTCCGTGGACGATCCTCAGGCCGCTGTCACCACCATGGAACACCACGTCCTGGTGGTCAACGACCAGACCGTCAAGAAGCAGCTCATCGTTGAACTGGCCTCCGGCGCCGGCCGCCGCGTCCTCTTCATGCGGACCAAGCACCACGCCCGCAAGCTTGCCAAGACCCTCACCGACGCCGGCATCCCCGCCGTCGACCTTCACGGCAACCTGTCGCAGAACGCCCGCGACCGTAACCTTGCCGAGTTCTCCAACGGTGACGTACGCGTCCTGGTGGCCACTGACGTCGCAGCCCGCGGCGTGCACGTTGACGACGTCGAACTCGTCATCCACGTTGACCCGCCCACAGAGCACAAGGCATACCTGCACCGCTCCGGCCGTACGGCACGCGCCGGTTCCGATGGCACCGTGGTTACGCTGACGCTCCCCGAGCAGCAGAGTGACGTCAAGAAGCTCATGAAGGCTGCCGGCGTTGACGTTTCGTTTGAGCGCGTCACGGCAAGCTCCCCCTTGGTTTCAAAGCTCGTGGGTGACATCGCGGACAAGGTTGATCCCCGCACCCGTGCGGCCCTCCTCGCTGCGAAAACCCAGCAGGGTGGCGGCACATCCACCGGCGCCAACGCCCAGCGCAAGCGCGCACGCCGTTCCACGCAGGCTGCTCCCACCGCTGGTGGTCGTGGCGGTCGCA
The DNA here is from genome assembly GCF_056279165.1 of Paenarthrobacter sp. TE3676. Classification (NCBI taxonomy): domain Bacteria; kingdom Bacillati; phylum Actinomycetota; class Actinomycetes; order Micrococcales; family Micrococcaceae; genus Paenarthrobacter; species Paenarthrobacter sp. TE3676. The sequence goes on along the minus strand of NZ_JBWBQU010000006.1, from coordinate 152,004 downwards.
ATGGACGCGGAAAGGTCGCTGCTGAGCCTGTTCGCACCGACGTCAACCGCGCTGAGCGTCGCGCAGCAATGAACGACGATGTCGCCCGCAGCCCGCGCGGTCGCGGCAAGGCTGGCGCTACTCACCGCAACGACGTTCCGGGCTCGCAGGGCCAGAACGGTCGCAGCGGCCGCCCGGCTACCGGCCAGCGTTCAGCTTCGGCTCCGCGCACGGCATCCACCACGAGTACTCGTACCGGCGGAAACAAGGCCGTTTGGTCTTCCGCAACGGGCGCTACGTCCGGGGGATCCTACGGCTCGGGTGCCTCAGGCAACTCCGGTCGCGGTGGTTCCGGTGCAGGTCGTCCGGCACGCAGCGGCCCGCGTCGTGCGTCGGCTCCCGCGTCCAACGAGCGTCGCGGCCGCTAACCTCCCCGTTGTGAGGCCCGCTCTGCGCACTATTCCCTAGGTTTAGCGTGCAGAGTAGGCCCCGCAACTCACCAGCCTCGGGCGCGCCACTCCTCAAGGTGTGGCCGCTCGGCGCCGAGGGTCGTGGGCAATCCATGGCCCGGGTGCACCAAGGTCTCGTCCGGATAAGCGTCGAACAGTCGCTCCGACACGTCGTTCAACAGAGAAGTGAAGCGTGCAGGATCGTTCTGTGTGTTGCCGACGCCTCCCGGAAACAACGAGTCTCCACTGAAAATGTGGGCAGGTCCGTTCGGATCCTGGTACACGAAAGCGATCGAGCCCGGGGTGTGTCCGCGCAAGTGGACCGCCGTGATCTCGAAGCCATCGAACCGCTCGACGTCGCCGTGACCAAGCCGGACATCCACTGGAACCGGCAACGCATCGGCGTCGTCCGCTCCAGCTGAGGTGGGTGCCCCGGAAACGGCGACCAACTCCGGCAGCGCCCGGACGTGGTCCCAGTGCTGGTGAGTGGTGGCAATCCTGGCGAGCTTCGGCGTCGCGGCAGTATCTGCGGCACTGTCCTGGAGCAGCTGCTGAATGGCCGGAAGGTCGTCGGCGGCGTCGATCAACAACTGCGCACCCGTGGACTTTGCGGTCAACAGGTACACATTGTTGTTCATCTCGCTGACCGAAATGCTGCGGATAGTGACGTCGCGCAGTGAGTGAATAAGCGAATCCATCGTGCCAGTCTATGCAGTTGCCGGGTTGGCTTCGCGGCCCTGTGAAACCCAGTTGGGGTCGGCAGAGCGTGAACCCACGACGGCGGCCGCAGCTTGGTCGAGCCTCTCAAGCTGCGCTGTTCCCAGTTGCAGGGACAGCGCCCCAAGGTTCTCGTCGATCCGGTGCGTCTTGCGCGTGCCGGGGATGGGAACCACAGAAATCCCAAGGCGCTGACCTTGGGTAAACAGCCAAGCCAGGGCTACCTGGGCCGGAGTTGCATCCAGCCCGCTGGCTACCTCGCGGACCGCGGCCACTACGGCCTGGTTCGCATCAAGTGCCTCGTCGCCAAAACGGGGGATCTTATGGCGGAAGTCATCTTCCCCAAGGTCGCTCGCGCTGACGGTTCCCGTAAGGAATCCGCGGCCCAGCGGGGAGTAAGGCACGAACCCAACGCCAAGTTCCTTGGCCGCAGGCACAACGTTGAGCTCAACATCCCTGCTCCAGATGGACCACTCGCTCTGGACTGCGGCAATGGGATGGACGGCGTTGGCCTGCCTGAGCTCCTCGGCTGTCACTTCAGACAGTCCGAGGTGCCGGACCTTGCCCTCTCGGACCAGCTCCGCCATGGCCTCCACGGTTTCCACTATCGGAACGCGGAGGTCACGGCGGTGCATGTAGTAGAGGTCAATCACGTCAGTGTCCAGGCGGCGGAGGCTCGCTTCCGCCGCTTGCCTGATGTAGGGCGCATCCCCGCGGACTCCCGTGTACCCGTCCGCGGGGTTGCCCTCAATTCCGAACTTCGTGGCCACTTGGATCTCGTCGCGCCGCTCCTTCAAGAGCCTGCCCACCAGTTCCTCGTTACTGCCCGCGCCGTAGACGTCTGCGGTGTCGATGAACGTGATGCCCGCGTCCACTGCATGCCTGAGCGTCTGCAGGCCTTGCTCGGGTTCAATCCCACCGTAAACAGGTGTGAGGGCCATTCCACCGAAGCCGAGGGGGCTGACCTTGAGGCCGTCGCCGAGCTGAACTGCAGTCATGAACTTCTCCAATGCGCGTTTGGGTGCTCTTGAAAGCATGAACTCAGTGGCTCACATGGGTATTCCTGTTGGCGCCAGAATTGGCGAAGGGTGCCCGGTGTGTGGCGGTCAGCCCGGGGCACGCTGGGCCCAATTCGATGGCTTACTGCGCATTCGATGGTCGGAAACGTCTAATGCGCAGCGAGCCATCGAAACGGAGCGAGCTTCCTCCCCGGGGAACCGGGCAGGAGCGCTACGGAGCAGTGCTACTCGGCCTTGGCTGCGGCCTTGTCAGCGGGCAGGGCCTTCAAACCGGCAGCACAGCCCACGATTCCCGCGATGAACAGCAGCTTCAGCGGGCTCGCGGATTCCACACCTGTGATCATGGCCCACCCAACGGTCAGTGCAGCGCCGATACCCACCCACACCGCGTAGGCAGTGCCGAGGGGGATTCGCTTCACTGCGATACCCAGTCCGAGCATGCTCAGGAGGGCAGTGATGGCGAAAACCACAGTGGGCATGAGTTGCATAAAGCCGTTGGAGAGGCCCAAAGCTGTGGCCCATACGGCTTCGAGCAGCGCTGATGCCAAGAGGATGACCCAGAAGACTCCGTTGCCGGAGTTGCCGGAGTTGCCGGAGTTGCCGGTGTTCTTGATGTTTCCAGTGTTCTCAGTCATGGCTACGCCACCACCTTCAGGCCAACTACACATGCACCGATGCCCGCAAGCAAAAGCAGCCGGGCCGTCGTCGCGCGTTCAACCTTGGTGACCATCGCGTACGTTGCGGTCAGTACGACGCCGACGCCAACCCACACCGCATAAGCCGTGCCTGTGGGGATGGACTGCATCGCGATGGCGAGTCCGGCCATGCTGGCAACAACGGACACCAGGAAGACGACGGTCGGAACGGGTTTACGGAAGCCCTTGGACCGGTGGAGCGCTGCGGCCCAGACGGCCTCGAGTGCTCCGGAAAGAATGAGAATTATCCACGACATGACATTTCCTTTGGCCAGTCTTGTCGCATTCCGGGTACTGAACCGTCGTCCGGAGGTTCCAGAGCGGAACCTTCATTTCAGGCTAGCAACTCCCGTGCGGGGTGGCCACTTCTGGTGGTTAACGTCACCAGCTCAGGAGTGGGACTCCACATGGTCGATCGAGATCACAGCGATGAAGCCGCGGCCCGAGATTTCCGGGCTGCGGGTATCGGAGCCGACCACGGCGTCATACCGTGAGAGCTCAACAGGTTCGGCCGCGCTGGTTGCCGGGGCGTCGCCGTCGGGCTCTTCCTCCACAGCCGCGCCGGGCGCAACAGTCGCCTTACCCTCCAGCAGGACGGCAAGCTGGCCTTCGAAGACCGGGTGCGCACGCTTCTTGGAAATCTCCACAATGGACGTGTAGCCCTTGAAGGCTCCCTCCCGGGCGATGACATTCAGATCCCGGATGTCCCCTGTCGGAAGAGTGGCCCCCGACGCAGCCTCGCCCGAGAAACGGAACGGTCGGTACTTCTCGAGCGGGTGCTCGGATCCGTCCACCGTGAGGAGGAGCAGTTCGCCGTCGATGATGGTGATGACGCGTTCCATCCCGGGGAAAGTTGAGAACTCGCCCGCTTTTGAAACGTCTGCGATGCTGACCCGCCAATCCCAGGCATTGTCCTGCGCCGAGGCGGCCTTCGGGTGGCTGGCGAGTTCGCGTGTCACCCCGCCCCCGTTGCGCCAAGGTTCGGGACGGATGTCGGCAAAGCGGATAATCTCCATTCGACCAGCCTAGTGGTGGACGCAGCTTCTGCGTTGGCATTGCGGCTTGCTACCGTCATATGTGGAAAACGTTGCGACTAAAAGCTGGAGGCGCTCAAATGTTCGTCAAAGTGTGCGGCTTGAGCACGCCGGAATCCGTGCGTGAAGCCGTCGACGCCGGTGCAGACGCGGTCGGCTTCGTGCTCACCTCCAGCCCTCGCGAAGTCAGCCCGGACCAGGTGCGCATTCTGCTGCCGTTGGTTCCGGAGGGTGTTCACGCCGTGGGTGTTTTCCGGCACGAGGACGCCGCTGACGCCGTGGCAACGGCTCGAGCTGCCGGACTCGAGTGGGTGCAATTGCACGGGCACCGAACGGCCGGCGACGTCAAAACAGTGCACGACGCCGGGATGCGGCTCATCCGGGCCGTCACCATGGGCGCCTCCCAGGACGAGTTCGCGGATCTGGGCGAAGAAATATTCCTGATCGATGCGGCAGTGCCGGGCTCGGGGGAGTCCTGGGACTACGCGTCAGTGCGGGCAAAGGGGCTGGATGGCCGGGAGTGGCTGCTTGCCGGGGGACTCGAATCCGGCAACGTGGCTTTCGCTGCGGCTGCTGCCGGTGCTTGGGGAGTGGACGTTTCTTCCGGCGTAGAGGCATCCCGCGGAGTGAAGGACCTGGCAAAGATCCGCGCTTTTGTCGAAGCTGCCAAAGCCTAGGCTCGGTTACCGTGTCAGTGGGACACCCTGGACTCGCTCACGACGACACGATTTACTCGAACGCACCACTACTTGGATATCGAACATCACCGAAACCAGGAGTTAAGCAATGAGTACGGAACAGCACACCCTGACCATGAGCCGCGAGTTTGATGCTCCCCGCGAGAAGGTTTTTGAAGCCTGGATGGAGCCAGACAAGCTCACTCAGTGGTTCGGGCCCGTGGAGGTGGAAGCTCCCCGCGACCAGATCATCGTTGAGCCCCGCGTTGGTGGCATCTGGCAGGTGGTGATGGTGTGGTCGGACGAGAACGGTGAGCAGTCGGCACCCATTGAAGCCACCATCACCGAGCTGAATAGCCCGGCTCTTTTGGTTGCCCAGGCCAAGGCTGCTCCTGACGCTGACCACGAGTACGAGGAAATGCACCTTGAATTCGAGGACCTCAACGGCCGTACCCGGATGAATCTTACGCAGGGTCCGTTTGCTTCCCAAGAGTGGGTTGAGATGACACGCGACGGCTGGGGCACCTCGTTCGACAAGCTGGACGGGCTCCTGGCCGGTTGAGCCACTGATGAAGCCCGCGGCGTAGGGTCCTGGAAGTCAGGGAAGATTCAGGGCAGACCCCTAGGCTTTTTGTCGTGCCCGCAGGGGAGAATGAAGACTATGAAAACGCTCCTTAACATCATCTGGCTTGTCTTCGGTGGGTTCTGGCTGGCGTTGGGTTACTTCGCGGCAGGCATCATTTGCTGCGTGCTCATCGTCACCATCCCGTGGGGTATCGCTTCGTTCCGGATCGGTGCGTACTGCCTGTGGCCCTTCGGCCAGATGGTGGTTGAGAAGCCGGGCGGTGCCGGGGTGTTCGCGCTCCTCGGCAATGTGATCTGGCTTCTGGTTGCGGGCATCTGGATTGCGATCGGCCACGTGGTCACGGCAGTCGCCATGGCCATCACGATCATCGGAATCCCGCTGGCCATCGCCAACTTGAAGCTGATCCCGGTTTCGCTGATGCCTCTCGGTAAGCAGATCGTGCCCACCAACCAGCCGTTCGTCAGCACCTACCGCTAGGCCGGCTCCGCCCGTTTAGACGACCCGCTGCAGGACAGACGATTCCTACCGTCTAAGCTGCAGCGGAGCGTCTCATCGGGGGAAGAGAACGTACGGCAGCTGCCGTTGCGGCGCATCCGGTTCGCTAGGGATAGCCGCTCACGCGAGTTCGCTGGCGAGGTTCCGGCGCGCAGCGTCGAGCCAGAGTGCTTTGGCGCGTTCGCCATGGAACAGCGGGTCCAGCCGCAGGAGATCGCGCACGACGGCGGCGCGACCCTTCGCGAAGTCTTCGTCGCTGACGCGGGCGTAGTCTTCGCGGACGGCGGCCAAGTAGCGTGCGTAGGACTCCGGGTCGCCGCCGAGCACGGAGAGGTCGGCGTCGCAGAGAAGTGCACCGGCGTAGTCACCCGTCTTTGGGCTGTGCGAAGTCGTGAGGCGGACCAGGCGCGCCACCTCCGCCACCTCGTGGGGAGCCAAACCAGTGGCGGTGAGCCGGTCCTCGGCCAAGCGTGCGGACTCTTCTTCGTCCTGCCCCGCAACCCCTTCGTAGACGGCATCGTGGAACCACGCTGCCAGCAAGACAGTTCGCGCAGGCTGTTCGGGTTCCGTCAGCACGTCCAAGGCTTCAAGGACTGCCAGGAGGTGGGTCCGGCTGTGGTATTTCCTGCCGTCCTCGCCCCAACGTTCAAGCAATTCAAGGCCCAGCTCCTCGTGACCTGGGTAGGTGCTGTTCCAACGTTCCATCAAAGGTACTGTCAATGCCTTGCTCCGTTCACGAGCCGGGATGCGCAGTCCGCTGGCAATGAGCTTGCGGACCAGGATGCGGGCCTCCACAGGGATGGCGCCCGCGGAAACGAGGTCGTCATAGCGGCGTTCCGGGACATCATAATGATCTCCGTCGAAGGCCCGTTCGGGAACCCCGGAAGCGGCCGCGAAAGCGTGCAGCTCATCCAGCGAGGTGTCCGAAACGAGGTGCGAAAAGACGGTTCCGTGCGCTGGCCACAGGGGCGGATCGACGTAGATGGCCATTGCCAAAGTGTACCCATGTGATCCTTCCCAGTTGCCGGCCATCGGGACGTCTACCGCCGTGCTGCCGTCCCGGAAGTACAGGCTTCACTGCCCGCGCTGATCACGGCAACTGGGAAGGAGTGCGGGGAACTCAGTGCTGGGCGGGCAGGATGTTCTGGTTGCCGCGGAACACGTTGTCAGGATCGAATTCTCGCTTCACCAAGGACAGTCGCCTGTAGTTCTGTTCTCCATAGGCCGCCATGATCCGGTCCTGCCCTTCGTCACCAATGAAGTTCAGCCACACGCCGCCCGTGGTGTGCGGGGCGATGTCCTGCCGGAACTGTTTGACCCAGGCTTTTGCCTCCTGTCCGCCCTCCCGTGTTTCGGACAGACCGAAGGGATGGCTGACCCAGGCTGCGCCCCGGTGCTGCAACGGAGTATTCGCTGCAGCAGGGCCGCCCACGGCTCCGCCCCAACGTGCCACCAACTGCTGCGAGTGCGGTCCCGGAAGGCGTTGAGCCGAGTCGACCAGAAGATCCAGTGCGTCGTCATTGAGCTCGTTATGGTAGTCCGCGCTCCAGTAGTTGTAGTGGTCCGGAGGGTCATCGATCATGCATTGGAAGTCCGCATATTGCATGGGCGAGACCAGATCCACGGAGGGGCCGAGTTCCTTGAACGGTTTGACGTGCTCTTCGCCGGCCTCAACATCACCCGCGTAGATGTAAGCCATCCCGACGGCGAGCTTGCCCACCATCTCTTCCGGGACGAACTCTTCCGGCGGGGCGGTGAGGTACACGAGGGCTGTCCCCACGGCGTCGGGCGCCTCCAACGCAAGCCCCCGGAAGGCGCGCGACAAATCCTTCGCATCCTCCCCTGGGAACAACATGAGGCCCGCCATCACGGTGGGTCCAAGGTCGTGCAGCTTGAACGTCAAGGACGTAGCCACACCGAAGTTACCGCCCCCGCCGTGGAGGGCCCAGAACAACTCGGGGTTTTCGCCGGGACTGGCGGTAACCCGTTGCCCGGAGGCCGTGACCAGATCGACGGAGAGCAGGTTGTCGCACGCGAATCCGTACGAGCGCTCCAACCATCCCGAACCACCGCCCAACGTGAACCCCGAGACTCCCGTGGTGGACGCGCGCCCGCCCGTGACAGCCAGCCCGTACTGCTGGGTTGCGCGGTCCAATTCGCCCCAAGTCAGCCCCGCGCCCACCGTGGCGGTCTTCATCCCGCGGTCCACGCTGATGGACTTCATGGGACGGACGTCAATTACCAGGCCGTCGTCGTTGGTGGACATGCCCGCCACCGAGTGACCGCCTGAGCGCACGGCGACGTCCAAATTGTGGTTGTGCGCATAGCTCAGCGCTTCAGCCACGTCGCCGGGATCAGAGCATTTGGCGATGACAGCCGGTTTGCGGTCGATCATCGCATTGAAGAGTTTTCGGGCTTGGTCATAGTCCGGGCTGTCCGGACGAATCCATTCCATGGGACGTTCCTTCGCATCGGAAACTCTCCCCTAGAACAGGGTACGTCCGCACCTCCCATCGGACCATGGGTAAAGCAAAGAAGTACGACGACGGCGGCGCACCACTTCGCGCCAAGCGCACCCGAGCTTACGGGCGCGTCATGCGGTAACGGGAGCACCGTGCAGCTCACTATCGCTTGGCGGTCACCTAACGTATGCGGCGGATCAGGTAGCGAAGATCCGCAAATACGGAACTATGATGCATTTATGCCGCAGATACGAATATCCGAAGCCGCGCGCTTTCTTGGGGTCAGCGACGACACCGTGAGGCGATGGACGGAAAACGGAACGCTTACTGCCCGGAAGGACTCAGCCGGGCGCCTCGCAGTGGATGGCTTGGAACTGGCCACGCTTGCCCGCGACCAATCCCATCTCCCCGACGACCCCTCCCGGGCCGGAAGCTCAGCCCGAAACCGCTTCATCGGACTGGTTACCGGCATTACCGCGGACAAGGTCATGGCCCAAGTAGAGCTTCAGTGTGGTCCGTTTCGCGTTGTGTCGCTGATGAGCAGCGAAGCCGTCCGGGAGCTCGGGCTGGAACTCGGTTCGGTAGCCACAGCCGTGGTGAAGGCCACCACTGTCATCATCGAAACACCGCAGGGAAAGAGCGTCATATGAGGATCAGCCGCAAGCCTTTAGCCGCAGTGTTGATTGCGGGTGCCCTGGCGGTGAGCCTGGCAGCCTGTGCCCCCGGGACCACACGTCCATCCACAGGATCGGCCAACCCGGAGTCGTCGATGTCCGGGGAGATTACCGTTTTCGCGGCGGCATCCCTGAAAACGACCTTCACCCAGCTGGCCAAGGACTTCGAAGTCCAGCACCCGGGAACCAAAGTCACTCTCAGCTTCGCAGGGTCCTCTGACCTGGTCACGCAGATCACCCAGGGTGCCCCAGCGGACGTTTTCGCTTCAGCAGATACCAAGAACATGGCCAAGCTCGCCGACGCGGATCTCGTGGACGGCACGGCAACGAACTTCGCCACCAATGTCCTTGAGATCGCAGTCCCGCCCGGCAATCCGGCGTCGATCTCTTCCTTCGCGGACCTCGCCAAGGCCGGCGTGAAAGTGGTGACCTGCGCCAGCCAGGTTCCCTGCGGCGCTGCAACGAAGACAGTCGAAAAGGCGACAGGAACCTCGTTGAGCCCGGTCAGCGAGGAATCATCCGTGACCGATGTCCTGGGCAAAGTTACCTCGGGCGAAGCCGACGCCGGCCTGGTCTACGTTTCGGACGTCAAAGCGGCCGGCAATAAGGTCCAGGGCATCCCCTTCCCCGAGTCGGACAGGGCCGTCAACACCTACCCCATTGCCACGGTTGGCACCAGCAAGAACAAAGAACTAGCAGCTGCGTTCATTGCAAACGTCACTAGCGAAACCGGCAAGAAGGTCCTTATGGACGCCGGCTTCGGAACGCCGTAGCGGAGGCCAGGGCATCGTGATCAGGCGCAGCGGCTACCACGGCATTCCGCGGTGGATTTATGTCATCGCAGCTGTGGGTGGACTCCTGATGGTGCTTCCCTTGGCGGCGATGCTGCTGCGGGTGAATTGGCCGCAATTCATTCCACTCATCACGTCGGAGTCGTCCCTTGCCGCCCTGGGCCTGAGCCTAAGGACGTCGGCTGCCAGTACCGTCCTCTGCGTCGTCTTGGGGGTTCCGTTGGCGCTGGTGCTTGCCCGCGGCGAGTTCCCCGGACAAAGGCTCCTCCGCTCCTTCGTCCTGCTGCCGCTGGTGCTGCCGCCCGTCGTCGGCGGACTTGCTCTCCTGTACACGTTCGGGCGGCAGGGGCTCCTCGGAAAGTCCCTTGAACTGGCTGGGACCCAGATCGCGTTCTCCACCTCGGCGGTGGTTTTGGCCCAGGCTTTCGTGGCCCTGCCGTTCCTGGTTGTCAGTCTGGAAGGCGCACTGAGATCGGCCGGAAGTAGATACGAAGCTGTGGCGGCGACCCTCGGGGCGCGGCCTACTACCGTTCTTCGTCGCGTCACGCTTCCACTAGTGCTGCCTGGGCTTGCGTCCGGTGCTGTGTTGTCGTTCGCGCGAAGCCTTGGCGAGTTCGGTGCCACGTTGACCTTTGCCGGCAGTTTGGAGGGCATCACCCGCACCTTGCCGCTCGAAATTTACTTGCAGCGTGAGGCCGATGCGGACGCCGCCGTCGCGCTGTCGTTGGTGCTGGTGGCGGTTGCAGTTGCGGTGGTTGGGCTCAGCTATGGGCGCCGGCGAAGCAGCACTCCTGTGGAGGTCCAGCCATGAGCTTCGAGCTGCAGGCAAGCGTCCGCGCCAGGAACTTCGACATGTCCCTAAGCCTCGCTGAAGGTGAGACTGTGGCCATACTCGGTCCGAATGGTGCCGGGAAGTCCACTCTGCTGGGCGTGATTGCCGGGCTGCTGCGGCCGGATGCCGGCTCGGCGCGAATCGGCGACAAAGAACTGTTCAAGCTCGACGGCGGCACTCACTCTTGGAGCCCGCCACATCTGCGGGGGACTGCGCTTCTGGCCCAGGAGGCTCTCCTGTTTCCGCATCTGAATGCCTTGGACAACGTGGCATTCGGGCCGCGAAGCGGGGGTGCTTCGAAGGCGGCCGCACGGGAAATTGCACAACACTGGCTGGCCGAAGTTGATGCCCTGCCACTGGCTGACCGGAAGCCCGCCCAGTTGTCTGGAGGGCAGGCCCAACGCGTCGCCGTGGCACGCGCCCTGGCTGCTCAGCCCGAGTTGTTGCTCCTTGACGAGCCGATGGCCGCCCTCGATATTCACGCAGCACCATTGCTCCGCCGCGTCCTCAAACGAGTCCTGCGGGACCGCAAAGCCATCATCGTCACGCACGACATCCTGGACGCCTACATGCTCGCCGACCGAGTCATCGTGGTGGAGGAGGGGCGCATCACGGAAGAAGGACCCACTCGTCAGGTCCTTGAAAGACCACGAAGCCACTTTGCCGCCGGCCTCGCTGGCCTCAACCTCGTCGCCGGGACCATTGCTTCCGAGGGAATTACGACGCCGGATGGCCGGCTTTTCGCGGGCCGGCATGATCCGGACTGGTCACCAGTACCCGGCCAGGCAGGCGTGGCCGCCTTCCCGCCGTCGAGCGTTTCCGTCTTCCTGGGCGATGTGCACGGAAGCCCCCGTAATTCCTTCCCGGTGACCATCACTGACCTGGAACCCTACGGTGATCAGATCCGCGTCCGTGCCAGTGGGGTGCAATCGGCACAAGCTTTGTCAGCCGACATCACTCCCTCCGCATCCGCCGACCTGGGCCTGGTGCCGGGCATGGAAGTGAGGTTTGTGGTCAAGTCCGCGCTGGTGTCGGTCTACCCGGCCTGAAATACGCTTGGCCGAATACCCCTGGCGCTACTCGCGATACATCCGCTCCGCATAGGACGGCCCGTAGTAGGCCTCCAGATCCTCCAGTGGTGTTTCGGGTTGCGTGTAGGTCTGGGACAGCATGGCGATGCTCGGCAGGCCGTCAGTGTCCCAGGTTTCCGGTTGCCACAGTCCGCTCCGCATGAAGGCCTTACCGCAATGCGTGAACACTTCCTCCACAGCAACCACAACAGCGGCGCGCGGCCGGTGCCCCTTGACCACCAGGTGATCGAAGAAGTCGGCGTCACGGACAATCTGTGCCGTGCCATTGATCCGCAGGGTATCCGTTCTGCCCGGGACTATGGACAGGATTCCTACGTTCGGGTTCTCCAGGATGTTGTGGAAGCCGAAGGCGAGCTTGTTGCCGGGGCGTTCCGGTATGGCGATTGTGTGCTCGTCCAGGACATGAATGAAGCCAGCTGGGTCGCCCTTGGGTGAGGCGTCCACGCGCCCGTGCGCATCCGAAGTCGAGATCACGCAAAACGGGCTGGCGGCCAGCCTTTGGCGGTCGAAATCGCTGAGGGATGTGCGCACTTTCCGGCGCACACGGTCCAAGGGCAATCCGATCAGTTCTTCGAGTTCATCCACGCTGGAAATGGTGTCCATGGCCCCAGCCTACGGGTGTTTTTTGGCCCGTGGACCGCTCGCGCCACTTGCCGCCATCCGCGCCGGTTCTCGCTGGTGCGATAGGCGGATACGGGAGCGAGAGCTATGAGAAGACCCCCGATATTCACATAGCCATGGTTTTGTATGGACAGCAGTTTCGCCGTGGGCAAACATGGAACTCAATGGGCCAAAAAGCAAAGTTGAGCGTAGTAGACTCAACTTTGTAATCATAGGTATCACTCCAGAAAGGGAGCACTCTTTGGACGTCAAATTCACCACCAAAAGCCAGGAGGCCCTTTCTGCGGCCGCCATGAACGCCTCGACTGCCGGCAACCCGCAGCTTGAGCCTGCCCACCTGTTGAAAGCCCTCATGGACCAGCGCGAAGGCGTTGCCGTTGCGCTGTTGCGTGCCACGGGAGCGGACCCTGATGCCGTGAGCGTTCAGGCTAGCTCAGCCATTAAATCGCTGCCGTCGTCATCGGGCAGCTCGGTCCAGCAAGCCCAGTTGTCCCGCCAGTCCATGCAGGCCATCCAAGCTGCCCAGAACGAGGCCGACAAGCTCGGCGATTCCTTTGTGTCCACGGAGCACCTACTGCTCGGACTCTCGGCCGGAAGCGACGCCGTGGGTAAGTTAATGCGCGACGCCGGCGCCTCCCACGAAGCGCTGCTCGCCGCCCTGCCGGGTGTCCGGGGGGACAGGAACGTCAACTCTCCGGATCCTGAAAATACCTTCCAGGCCCTGGAGAAGTTCGGCACGGACCTGACCGCCGTCGCCCGCTCGGGCAAACTGGATCCCGTCATCGGACGCGACAGCGAGATCCGGCGCGTCGTCCAGGTCCTGAGCCGCCGTACCAAGAACAACCCCGTGCTGATCGGTGAGCCGGGCGTTGGCAAGACCGCCGTCGTCGAAGGCCTTGCGCAGCGGATGGTGGCCGGCGACGTCCCCGAAAGTTTGCGCGGCAAAACGCTCATAGCCCTGGACCTCGCGTCCATGGTGGCCGGTGCAAAGTATCGCGGTGAGTTCGAGGAACGCCTGAAGGCAGTCCTGGAGGAGATCAAGAACTCCAACGGCCAGATCGTGACGTTCATCGATGAAATCCACACGGTTGTGGGTGCCGGCGCCACGGGTGAAAGCGCCATGGACGCGGGGAACATGCTCAAGCCCATGCTGGCCCGTGGTGAGCTGCGCCTGATTGGTGCCACCACCTTGGACGAGTACCGCGAGAACATTGAGAAAGACCCTGCACTGGAACGCCGCTTCCAGCAGGTCTATGTTGGCGAGCCCAGCGTCGAAGACACCATCGGCATCCTTCGTGGCCTGAAGGAACGTTACGAGGCCCACCACAAGGTGGCTATCGCCGACTCTGCTTTGGTCGCGGCCGCAACGCTGTCCAACAGGTACATCTCGGGACGCCAGCTTCCGGACAAGGCAATCGACCTCGTGGACGAGGCCGCGTCCCGGCTGCGCATGGAGATCGATTCCGCCCCGGAAGAAATTGACCAGCTCCGCCGCGCCGTCGACCGTTTGACCATGGAGGAACTGGCTCTGCAAGGGGAAACGGATCCTGCTTCGGTGGAACGGTTGGCTGCGATCCGAGCAGACAAAGCCGACAAAAATGAAGAGCTCAGCGCTTTGAACGCGCGCTGGGAAGCTGAGAAAGCCGGACTCAACCGGGTGGGCGATCTCAAAGCGAAAATCGACGAACTGCGTTCCGTTGCGGACAAAGCCCAGCGCGAAGGCGACCTCGAATCGGCCTCACGGATCCTTTACGGAGAACTGCCTGCCCTCGAACGGGAGCTGAGCGCCGCTGCTGAGGAGGAGTCCGCCCGGAGCGATTCGAAACCGGAACTGATGGTTGCCGAGGACGTGACCGCTGACGACATTGCTGAGGTCATCTCCGCCTGGACGGGCATCCCTGCCGGACGAATGCTCCAAGGTGAGTCCCAGAAGCTCCTCCACATGGAAGAGGAACTCGGCAAGCGCCTCATCGGCCAGACCAAAGCCGTCCAGGCCGTCTCAGACGCTGTGCGCCGTGCCCGTGCCGGTATCAGCGACCCCAACCGTCCTACGGGCTCGTTCCTGTTCCTCGGTCCTACGGGCGTCGGTAAGACGGAGCTGGCCAAGGCCTTGGCAGACTTCCTCTTCGATGACGAACGCGCCATGATCCGGATCGATATGTCCGAGTACAGCGAGAAGCACTCAGTCGCCCGTCTGGTGGGTGCCCCTCCGGGATACGTCGGCTACGAAGAAGGCGGCCAACTCACAGAGGCTGTCCGTCGCAGGCCCTACTCCGTCGTGCTGCTCGACGAGGTGGAGAAGGCCCACCCTGAGGTCTTTGACATCCTCCTGCAGGTTCTCGACGACGGCCGCCTCACCGATGGCCAGGGCCGCACCGTGGACTTCCGCAATACCATCCTGGTGCTGACCTCCAACTCCGGAAGCCAGTTCCTTGTGGACCAGTCGCTGGATGCAAGGGCCAAGCGGGACGCCGTCATGGCCGTGGTCCAGGCATCCTTCAAGCCCGAGTTCCTGAACCGGCTGGATGAGATCGTCCTCTTCGATCCGCTGACAGTCGAGGAACTTGCCCGGATCGTTGAGCTGCACGTCGCCGAGCTGAGCAACCGGCTCCGCGATCGCCGCCTAAGCCTTGAGGTAACCGATGGGGCACGCGCATGGTTGGCCATGTCCGGCTTTGATCCCGCCTACGGTGCACGGCCGCTGCGCAGGCTGGTTCAACGGGAGATCGGCGACCGCCTCGCCAAGGAGATTCTTGCAGGCGAAATCAGCGACGGCGACACAGTGCTCGTGGATACCGCTGCGGACCTCGACGAACTCACCGTTGAAGGCTTCGAAGCGCTGACAGGCCCCGACGGCGGCGCTCCCGCAGGTACGGGCCTCACGGTTCGTCGGAAGTAGGGTTTCAGGCTACTTCGCGAGGAGATCTTCGGTGATGGTGTTGCCGGAATCCACCACGATGAAGCAATCAACGCGGCGGTCGCCCCGATCCCAACTGGTGGTGCTCGGGTAAACGTTCTGCTGAAGCAGCACGTAATTGTCGGCCGCTGCGTTGAGCTTCACGTCCTTGCAAACCTCGCGCCCTTTGTCCCTGAGGGCATTGGTTCCCGGGAATGATTCGTCAGCCCCGTATGAGTGGACGGCGCCGAGTTGGGCCGAGTGCTCGGTGTCGCAGGCTACGGCCCTGGCTTTTGAGGCGTTGGCATCAAAGTCGGCAAAGCAGTCACCCACTTGGAAGTCCTTAGCCTCTGCATCACGGGGGAGTGGGCCGGCGGTCGGAGCTGCACTGGGTGTGGACACGGCGGCTTCCGGCCGGGTGCCCAGCAAGTTGAGCAGGACCCAAATCACAACGCCAATGAGTATGAGCACGCCAACAACGATTCCGCCGATAACCAACCGCTGCCGCTTGACCGGATCACCATGAGGTTCCGGCTGTCCGTGCAGGGCTTGATCGCCCTGCGGCTCCGGCCTCCATTCCTGACCCGTGTATGGCTGTTGGCCGGCGAAGGGTTGCTGCCCCGCGTAAGCAGGCCCATTGGCGTAAACGGGTGCATGGGCATTTTCCGGCGACGCTGAATCCCCAGCTGGCTGTGCATCCGTGGGTGGCAGCGCGGGATCGGGCTGGCCTGCCGGATTGGTAACAAAGTCAGGATCGAGCTCGGGTGCGGGACCCGGTTGCAGACCCGAGGGTGGCACCCAGGGAGCGGATGGCGGTTGCTGACCCGGCGAGGGTGGTGTTTGGGGCGCAGGGGGCACTCCATCCTCGCCTTGTTCGCGTCGTGAACCGTCACGGGGTGAAGTGTTGTCCTGGCTCATATTCCGGGGTGTGCCTTCCTGCTGTGGAGCCGCATTGAGGCAGACTCTACCCAATTTTTGCTTCTCTTGGAGGTGTAACCGCGTGGTTTCAACCGTAGTCGGCCCGGTCGCGGGGCCGTGGTGGCGCGCAGGCACCCCCGAAAGCATGTAATCTAGACATACGACAAATTGACCAAACATTCCGGGGCCTCACCGATAGCCAAGGTGACCACCTCCGGTCCAAGTACAAAAGGGGGTCACGCCATGGGGCGCGGCCGTCAAAAGGCAAAAGCTACCAAGCAGGCTCGGGATATTAAGTACTATTCCCCGAACACTGACTATTCGGCACTTGAGCGGGAGCTCACGGGTCCGTCCAGTCGTGTCAAGAGCCACTTCCCCGACGATCCCCCGGAGCCGGACTATTCGGCCTACGAGGACAAGTACGCGGAAGATGACGACGACGAGGTAGACACCCGTCGGATCGGATAGCTGTCGCAACCAACAGGTGCTTATGGCACTGAGTTGCGGACCGCCGTCGTACAAGGTCATCGAGCATTTCCGAATGCCGTATATCTTTTGAAAAAGGGCCTCCAGGCCACGCCATTCTTTGGCGTACCCTGGGGGCTCTTTTTTGCGTAGGCTGGAGTTCGGGCGCATCGAAAGGGAAATCCATGCCGGAGGTCGAGAGTTATCAGCAGGGAACACCGTGTTGGGTGGACCTGTCCTCCACCGACATAGAAGTTTCCAAGAAGTTTTACAGCGACCTCTTCGGGTGGGAGCTGGATGCCATGGATGCCGGAAATGGCATGACCTATTACATGGCCAAGCTCAAAGGCCGCTACGTCGCCGGAATGATGCAGCAACTGCCCGATGCCCCGGAGGGAATGCCTTCCTATTGGGCGAACTATCTTGCCGTTGATTCCGCTGACGAGGCCGCCCGCCGCGTGGAAGGCGCTGGCGGAACCCTGCTTTTCCCTCCAGACTCGGTTCCCAACGGCAGCGGACGTATGTTCTTCGCCACAGATCCGACGGGTGCTCAGATCGGCTTCTGGCAAGCCGGTAACCATCCCGGTTCGGGCTTGGTCAACGAGCCCGGGACCATGATTTGGAATGAACTGCAGACAGATGACGTCCACAAGGCCGTGGCCTTCTACGAGGCTGTGACAGGTTGCACCAGCGAGACTGCGCCGGCCGGCGACCTGCAGGAGTACACGAGCCTGCTGGTGGATGGAAAACGAATCGCGGGTGCCCTTAAGTTGCCTATTGAAGGCCTGTCACCGTTCTGGATGACGTACTTCAACGTGGTGGACATTGATGACACGGTGAAGCAGGCCGTTGAGCTGGGCAGCCATATCATTGCACCGGCTTTTGATGTGCCGGGAGTTGGGCGAATGGCAGTTCTCATGGATCCAGCGGGAGCAGCGTTCAGCATCATGACAGGCTTGGCAGCATGACATCACGAAAGCACTATGCCAGTGGAGAGCCGTGCTGGGCCGACCTTCAGACACGGGACGTCGCGGCAGCCAAGACTTTCTATGAACAGGTCTTCGGCTGGACTTTCAAGGACCTGCCCACGCCGGACGGCCGCAGTTATGCGCAGGCCTTCGTCAAGGATCAGTTGGTGGCTGTGATCGCCCCGCAGAACCCCATGCAGGAGGCCGCCGGAACGCGTGGCCAGTGGAACATCTACATTTCGGCCACCGACACCGAGGAAATCGCGGAGGACGCGGTCCACGCGGGAGGGAAACTCCAGTTCGGCCCAGAGGCTGTGGCCGACACCGGGGTCTTGGCGTTCATCGAGCCTCCGGGCGGTGGCACCACGGGCATCTGGCAGGCCGGCACCCATGTGGGCAGTCACTTGTTCAACGAGCCCGGGGCGTTGGCCTGGGCGGAATTGCTGACGCCCGAGCCACAAGCCGCCGTCGCGTTCTTCCAGCAGCTTTTCGGGCATGAGGTCACCGAATATCCCCAGGACGACGGCGGCAGCTACAGCACGCTGATGGTCAAAGGTGACGAAGTGGCTGGCATAGTTCCTGCCGATGAAGGTGACGAGGCCGGCTGGCAGATCTACTTCGGCGTAGCGGATCTGCGAAAAGCAGCGGAAGCAGCAGCGGCAGCCGGTGGAGAGCTCCTCGTTGAACCGGAGGCTAAACCCGAAACGGGGTCACTTGCCACCATTCAGGACCCGCAGGGTGGTGTCCTAAGCCTCGTACAGGTCTAAGAGGGGCAGCAACAGAAAAGAGCGGCCGGGCAGTCTATGACTGCCCGGCCGCTCTCTTTATAAAGCGATAACGTGCTTAGGCGTAGGCGTTCACCAAACGGACAGCGCCGCCGTCGACGCCCTTGGCGCCCTGGACGTAGTCCGGGCCGGTCTTGTCGATCGAATCGCTGTCAGCCGAAACGGTACCCATGACCCAGGACGGCAGGCCGCGGTCGTTGAGGCGGGCCACTGCAGCATCGGCTGCTTCGGCGGAAACAATGGCAACCATGCCCACACCGAGGTTCAGCGTGCGCTCCAGGTCCGCCAGCGGAACGTTGCCGAGCTCGGAGACCAGCTTGAAGATCGCAGGCAATTCCCAGGTGTTGCGGTCCACCGTGGCTACGAGGCCCTGCGGGAGGACACGGGCCAGGTTGGCAGCCAGGCCGCCACCGGTGACGTGGCTGAAACCGTGCACTGCTGCACTGCCCGTGACCGGGAAGGTGCGGGCGAGGTCAAGGCAGTCAGCTGCGTAGACGCGGGTGGGCTCCAGGAGTTCTTCGCCCAGCGTGCGGCCGAGTTCGGAGACCTGGCGGTCCAGGGCCCAGCCGGCGTGGTTGATGACGCGGCGGACCAAGGAGTAGCCGTTCGAGTGCAGGCCGGAGGAAGCCATGCCGATGACCACGTCGCCAGCGCGGACGCGGTCCGGGCCGAGCAGGGCGTCTGCCTCGACGATGCCTGTTGCGGCACCTGCGACGTCGTACTCGTGCTCACCCAGGAGACCCGGGTGCTCAGCGGTTTCGCCACCCACCAGGGCGGTGCCGGCCACGGAACACGCAGCAGCGATACCGCGGACGATGTCCGCGATGCGCTCCGGGACAACCTTGCCGCAAGCGATGTAGTCGGTCATGTAGAGCGGCTCAGCACCCACCACAACGATGTCGTCCACCACCATGCCCACCAGGTCAAAACCGATGGTGTCGTGGATGTCCATGGCCTGCGCAATGGCAACCTTGGTGCCAACACCGTCAGTGGACGTTGCCAGCAGGGGCTTCTTGTAGGTCAGCAGACGGGAGACGTCGTACAGGCCAGCGAAACCGCCGACGCCGCCAATCACCGAAGAGTTGTGCGTCGCCTTGATGGCGCCCTTCATGAGTTCGACTGCGCGGTCGCCCGCTTCAACGTCGACACCCGCAGAGGCGTAGGTGATACCGGAGTTATTCTCAGCGGCGGGTGTTGCGGAGCTCATACAGACTCTTTCTTGTCGGCGTCGGTCAAACGATCAGCGTCGGTAAGCAGGTTTTCGAATTCGGCGTCAGGTCCGGGATCGCAACCCGTAGCACCTGGCTTCTCGGCAGGGTCCTCGGAATCGTCTACGGAAGCGGCCTCGTCTGCAGCAGGCAGGCCGCCCAGGTCGGTGCGCTCCAGCAGGTTCTTGCCCAACTTGTCCGCGTGCGGCAGCTCGATGGGGTACTTGCCGGTGAAGCAGGCCGTGCAAAGGCGTTCGCGCGGCTGCTGGGTAGCGCCGATCATGCCGTCTTCGGAGATGTAGGCCAGCGAGTCAGCGCCGATTGCCTGGGAGATCTCCTCGATGGTGGCGCCGTTGGCGATGAGTTCCGCGCGGGACGCGAAGTCGATGCCGTAGAAGCAGGGCCACTGAACCGGGGGAGAGGAAATCTTGACGTGCACTGCGGCGGCGCCGGCTTCGCGGAGCATCCGAACGATGGCCCGCTGGGTGTTGCCGCGGACGATCGAGTCATCCACCACAACAATGCGCTTGCCACGGATCACGGATTCCAGGGCGTTGAGCTTGAGACGGATACCCAGCTGGCGCAGGGTCTGCGACGGCTGGATGAACGTGCGGCCCACGTAGGCGTTCTTGACGAAGCCGTGCGCAAACGGAATGCCGGACTGCTCTGCGTAGCCCACAGCGGCGGGTGTGCCGGACTCGGGCACCGGGATAACAAGGTCTGCCTCATGCGTGTTTTCGCGGGCCAGCTGGCGACCCATTTCCACGCGGGCCTCGTACACGGAGCGGCCGGCGATGGCAGCATCCGGGCGGGCGAGGTAGACGTATTCGAAGACACAGCCGGCCGGGGTTGCCTCGGCGAAGCGCTGCGAACGGACGCCGTCCTCATCAATGGCAATGAACTCGCCGGGCTCGATCTCGCGGATGAAGCTCGCGCCAACAGTAGCCAGGCCGGCCTGCTCGGAAGCGACAACCCAGCCGCGTTCCAAACGGCCCAGGCACAGCGGACGGATGCCATAGGTATCGCGGGCTGCGTAGAGGGTTCCCTCATCCATGAAGACGAAGCAGAAGCCGCCCTTGATCTTGGGCAGCAGCTCCAGGGCGGTCTGCTCCAGGGTCTTGCCCTCTTCGCCCTCGAGGAGAGCGGTCACCAGTGCGGTGTCCGAGGTGTTGCCCTGCTTCATTTCACCGGTCAGCTGGCCATCGTTGCGCTCAAGGATCATTTCCCGAAGCTCAGCGGTGTTGGTCAGGTTGCCGTTGTGAGCCAAGGCAACCGTGCCGGTTGCTGTCGCACCCAGGGTTGGCTGCGCATTGGCCCAGTGGCTTGCACCGGTGGTGGAGTACCGGCAGTGGCCAACGGCCAGGTGCCCTGTAAGGGTGTTCAGGGTTGTCTCATCGAAGACCTGGGACACAAGGCCCATGTCCTTATAGACATTGATGCGCTTGCCGTCACTGGTAGCAATACCAGCCGATTCTTGTCCGCGGTGCTGCAGCGCATACAGCCCGTAATAGGTGAGTTTTGCTACTTCTTCACCGGGAGCCCAAACCCCAAAGACGCCACAAGCGTCCTGGGGGCCTTTTTCGCCGGGGAGAAGATCATGAGAAAGTTTTCCGTCGCCACGTGCCACTGGTCGATTGTCTCATGTTGTGGCCGTGGTACGTTCCCCCGCTGCCTATGTGACCCCTTGAACTGGCGTGTTCCCGCGAAAATGCGGTGTGTCTCACATTCGGGACCCCTGTGAAGAGGCGGGCCGGGCGCCTGACTTAGCGGACGTCGTCGTTCTCTGGTCCCTCATCCGGAACCGAGTCCGGAACGGGCTCCACCACGGCGCGCTGGGTGCGCTTGACGCTGAGGCGGTCCAGGATCAGGGCGAGGATGGAGAACAGGATGACGCCGCCGCCTGCGCAGACGATGAGGAAGAATCCGAACACCGTGCCGGCATCAAAAGCGGGGTCGGCCTGGCGGCCGTAGGCGATGACTGCAGCCACGATTGCACCAACCACGGCTCCCAGAATCATGAAGGGTACGAACTTGGGTGCCCGGCGAACCGTGATCTCGCGGCGGGCGGAGTTGGGGGTGGTGTCCTCTGAAGCCATGCCTTCAAGCGTACCTTTCTCCGCCCAAGTGACAGATAAACCCCATGTTTCCGAAGAACATGGGGTTTATCTGTGAACTCGGTGGGGGTGGCTAGCTGCCGCGGTAGGTCGAGAAGGCGAACGGGCTCAGCAGTAGCGGCACATGGTAGTGCTCGCCGGCGTCCGAAACTGTGAAGTTCAGGTCGACTTCCGGGAAGAACGTCTCCGTGCCGAGGCCCTCATAGTAGGCGCCGGTGGCGAAGTTCAGGCGGTAAGCACCACCGGGAATCCGGTCCGGACCAAGGGTCTTGATGCGGCCATCGGCGTCGGTTTCGCCCTTCGCCACCAAGGTCCAGTCGTCACCTTCCCGGACGTAAAGTACGACGGCGACACCCGCCGCCGGGCGGCCGGAACCGGTGTCCAGGATGTGGGTTGTTACTTGTGAAACGCTCATGCGTTGACTCCTTCGCTGATCAGTCCGGAGAGGCGCAGCAGTGCGATCTCCCGCAGCTGGCCGGCCACGATTGTGTCTTCTTCTTCGGGGGTGTGGGTGAGGCGCTCCTGAAGGGCACCCAGCATTTCCTGCGCGCTGCGGCCTGCAGCGCGGATCAGGAAGACCCTGCCGAATTTTTCTTCGTAGGCCCGGTTTCCCTCGGCGAGTGCCGCTGTTGTCTGGTTGTCGCCGGGATCCACACCTGCCTGCTCCGAACGCGACATGGCCGCCTCGGTGGTCTGGGCCTTGGGACGTTCGCCGATCCGTGGGTGGTGTGCCATGGCGGACTCCACCTCTGCCGCGGTAAACGGCTCGGCGGCGCGCTGGGCTTGCCCCAGCAGCTCGTCGACGCCGGCGTAAGGGCGCGCGTCGACGATTGCTTCCACCCAGCGGCTGATGTCCAGGCAGGGGGTGAGAGTCCTGATGGCCTCGTCACGGTCAACACTGTTGAATACTGCAAGCTCCATGCTTGTGTCATCCTCATGCAAAATGCTGGCATCCATGGTGTGGGCTATGCGGAACTCCTGCTGGTACAGGAGGAAGCCCGTGCTTCAAGCTTCCGCATCATGGAACTGTTATTTCAGCATACGTAATTCCATTAAGCCGAGTGAGCGGGCTGGTGTCAAGAGACTATCGCCCTGTGACGGCGTGTTCGGACCGTGAGGTAGAGGCGATGGGCGGTAATTACCAACGCCAGCCAAGCGCTGCCGATGGCCCATGCCGCCAGGACGTCCGTCAGCCAATGGTGACCTAGATAGACCCGGCTTAGACCCATGGTGAAAGCGAACACTATAGCCACGAGTACCGTGATGACCCTGGCCTTTGCGGTCTTGAGTCTGAGGATGATCAAGTAGGCCACGATTCCGGCGATCACTAGTGAGTTGAGCGAGTGGCCGCTGGGGAATGATGCCGAGTGCTCATAGGGTGGAATTGCATCTGCGATATCCGGGCGGGTGCGGCCGAAGATCGGCTTGCCGAGCAGGGTGATGATCAGGGATCCCAGTCCGGCTGCGAGCATCAGGATGACGGGTGTCCATGATCGCCGTTTGGTAGCCAGGAAAATCATGATTCCCACGGCGATGAGGGGCATTCCCACGGTGCCGCCAATATTCGTGTAGGCGGTGGTGGCTACGTCCAAGGCGGGGGAGCGCACCGTCTTGGCTGCTGCCAGCACGGGATCATCCAGTCCGGCCACGCCGTCGACTTCCGTTACCGACTCGTAGACCTCGCCGAACACAAGGGCCAGTGACAGGGCGATGCCAAGTCCTGCGATAAGCGTGATAATCAGCGCTGCATAAGGGCCGAGCAGGGACGTGACTTTTTCAGCGCCGCCTGCCAGCACCCGGCCGGCAGGGGATTTCCAGCGCGTCAGGTCCTGCCCGGCGACGAATCGGTCTTGGCTTACCTCGCCGCTGACGCCTTGCTCGGGCGCCTGTTTTCCTTCAGTCGTCACTCTCGTCCCCTATCCGTGGCGGCCTCAGTATTGGTGAGTAACCTTAGCAGTTTGGACTTGGCGGGTCCTGAGAGCGCGGCTTTACGGCAGAGATTCGCCAACCTTGACCAGCAGAGTTTGTTCCGGTGTAAGTTCCGCGCCGTTACCCCGGAATGGGCGGAGCTGCGGGACCTGCTCACCCGTCGCCGGGTCCACGAGGGTGGAGTGGGCTTCGCCGGCGTTGAAGGCGTTGCGTTCGCCCCATTGCCGGAGGCTGAGGATCAACGTAAAGAGGTCACGCCCAGCGCTCGTTAGCTCATACTCACTCCGAGTGCCGCGGTCATTCGGGATACGGGTCAGGACGCCCCTGTCCACGAGGAGGCGAAGGCGGTCCGAGAGGATGTTTTTCGCCACCCCCAACGACCTCTCAAATTCTGAGAACCGCCGCTTGCCGTCCAATGAGTCCCGAATGATCAGCAGGGTCCACTTGTCGCCCACGAGGTCGGCTGCCCTTGCCACCGGACATTCGGGGTCAGTCCACTCGATATCACTTGGTTGCAACATGAAACCATTCTGCCATAGGCTCGGATGGTTGCATATTGAAACCGAAAGCTGGAGGCCGGAAAATGAGCAGTGATCAGCTGACGAAAACCACACAGGGACTCAGCCGTGGCCTCTTGCTGCTGCTCGCCGTCGTGGCCGGGTTCATGGTCTCGAACATCTACTACGGCCAGCCCCTCTTGGAGCGCATCGGTTTCGACCTGAGTATCCCCGCGGCGAGCATCGGATGGGTCGTGGCATCATCACAAGCCGGGTATCTTGTGGGGCTGGTTCTCCTGGTGCCATTGGGAGACTTGGTGGACCGCCGCATACTCATCACCGTTCAGGTGGCAGCGAGTGCTGTGGGTGCCTGTGGCGTGACCCTGGCTTCATCCCAAGCTGCCTTGCTGCTTGCGTTCGGGATACTGGGGTTGGCCTCATCCGTTGTACAGGCCATCGTCGCGTACACCGCAGCCTCCAGTACCCCGGACAAAAGGGGCGGAGACATCGGAACTGTCACCGCCGGCGTCGTGAGTGGCCTCATCCTTGCGCGGACCGTGGCCGGTGGCATGACGGACCTCTGGGGTTGGAGGTCGGTTTACATCTTTGCCGCAGTTGCTGCTGTTGTCCTGTCGGTGGCAGTCCTCCGCGCCATGCCACGGGAGCAGACATCAAGGGGCGAGGCGCGCTATTGGCAGGCCGTTTCATCAGTAGTGGTCCTGACGCGGCGCAATCCCGTTTTCCGTACCCGTGCGCTTATCACCATGCTGCTGTTCGCGTCTTTTGGAGTACTGTGGAGCGGTATGTCGTTGTTGCTCAGCGGCCCCGCCTGGAACCTTCCGCCAGGGGTGATCGGGCTCTTTGGGCTTGCCGGTCTTGTAGGGATACTGGCCGCATCCAAGGCCGGTGCTGCGGCCGACCGCGGATGGGGACAACGGGTCACGGGCATCAGTTTGGTGGCGCTCCTGGGCTCGTGGCTCGCGTTGTCCCTGGGGAGCTGGTCGCTGCTCTGGTTCATCGCCGGCATCGTGGTGCTGGACGCCGCGGTGCAGGCCGTCCACGTCAGCAGCCAAACACTGATCGTGGCGGGCGCCGAAGAGTCGGCCAGCAGCATCATTGGCAGCTACATGGTGTTCTACTCGGTGGGAAGTGCCGTGGGAGCAGCAGCCGTTGCGCCGGTATTCGACGCCTGGGGCTGGACCGGTGCCAGCGTTCTGGGGGCAGTCTTCGCGCTGGGCGCTTTGGTGATCTGGGGCGTTGACCGGGCTCGGCTGCGGGGTGCTGGGGTGCGTTTGGTTAGCTCCGTGCAGCAGGCTGGGGCAGAATGACCTCAACCAGCTGAAGGAGTTCGCACATGCCGCACATTCTGACGTCCAGGTTCCTGTTCGGTCCCGGCCCGAGCAATTGCTACCCCGAAGCCATGGCTGCCCTGGCCTATCCCGTGCTCGGCCACCTTGATCCTGTGTTCATCGAACGGCTCGACCACACCTGCGAAGGCCTCCGGACTGTTTGGGGTACCTCCAATGCGCGCACACTCCCGTTGAGTGCCACAGGTTCCGGCGGGATGGAAGCGGCTTTCGTGAATACCGTGTCCGACGGCGACGTGGCAGTAATCGCTGTCAACGGACTCTTCGGGGCGCGCATGTGTGAAGTCGCCCGGCGTTGCGGGGCCACGGTGATCCGCGTCGATCACGAGTGGGGCCAGCCCGTAAATGCCGAGCGCGTTCTGTCCGCGCACCCGAATCCCAAGGTGATCGCGGCCGTCCATGCAGAGACCTCCGTCGGCGTGCTCTCGGACATCGCCGCGCTGGGTGCCGGTAAGGGAGACGCGCTGCTGATCACTGACGCCGTGACGTCCATTGGAGGACTGGAGCTCCGAGCGGACGACTGGGGGATCGACGTCGGATACGCCGGAACGCAGAAATGCCTTGGTGTGCCGCCGGGACTTTCGCCCTTTACCGTTTCCGATCGCGCCTTTGAGCGCCGCGTCAAAGATCCGCGCTCCTGGTACCTCGATATCGGGCTGCTGGGCGGGTATGTCGGCGCCGCCAGTGGCGCCCGGACGTACCACCATACAGCGCCGGTCACCATGATCGCCGGGCTCGAAGCCGCCCTGGACCGCATCCTTGCTGAGGGCCTTGAGAATGTGCAGGCCCGGCACCGTGCCGCCGGGGCGGCTTTGCAGGCTGGGCTTCAGGAGATGGGGCTCGAATTGTTCGCTGCCGAGGGCGCCCGGTTGCCGAGCCTCACCACCGTGAAAGTCCCCGACGGCGTCAACTCGGCTGCCGTCCGCGCTTACCTTCTGGAGAACTTCAGCATGGAAATCGGCTCGGGCGTCGGGGAGTTCGCGGACACTGTATGGCGCATCGGCATGATGGGCCCGAACGCCAACAGCACTTCTGTCTGGCTGGTGCTCGGAGCTCTGAAAGAGGCAATCGCGAAAGCCTAGCCCGGTCGCTCTCTCACATCCCGCGGGTTTGGGTGGGTCGCTCTCTCATGTCCCGCGGGTTTGGGTGGGTCGCTCTCTCATGTCCCACGGGTTTGGGTGGGTCGCTCTCTCATGTCCCGCGTGTTTAGTCAGCTGGCCGGGATTTCTTTCGGGTCGCAGCTCTCGGACCTAACCGGGGCCGTAAGTTCGAGGTAGGCCGGGAACTTTGACCGGATGCTCACCGTGGCACCCACAGCATCTGTGCTGCGCGTTACCACCCACCCGCCGGGAACGGGATCAATGCCGTTGAAGGCAGGAAATCCGTGCTTCTCCAGGACGGGATCGGCCGCAGCGAAGAGATCCTCAAAGTTCCTGGACGGTTCCACGATGTCCGCGCTGCTTTGCATGCTTTGCAGGTAGAGCATGCATCTGCCGTCTTGGGCTGGACTCATGTCTGCCGTATCGTCCACGGCCCAGGTGATGCCGGGCATCTTCTCTTCCAGGGCTGCAACAAGTTCCGCGGTCAGAGCGTCGTACTTGGCGATGCTTTCAGCCACAGGAGCAGGTTCGGAAGTAATGGGAGGTGCCTTACTGGGTTGCCGTTTGGTTTCGCCGGGGGCGCTGCATCCGGCAATCCCAACAGATCCCACGACAAGGGCAGCGGCCAGCGCGAAGGGGCGTGCTGATGTTCGAAGCGTGCGGCAATTCATTTCGTCCCCGGTTTCGTTTAGCGCTCGACGGCGGATCTCACCGAATGCTTTCACGCAGAGTTGTCGCGCGGCGATGGGCAGAACAACCCGTTGCGCTCAAGCGCGCGGGAGGTGATAGAGCGTTGCGCCTGAAGCAGGTGGGTGGTGATAGAGCGTCGAGTTGAAGCGCGCGGGTGGTGATAGACGGTCGTGCTCAAGGGCGCGGGATGTGAGAGAGGGTCAGGTGTTGCGGGTCAGAATCCACGTGTTGGTGCCGTCTTGGCGCTCGAAAGTCACAGTGGTCACCAGCGCCTCGATGAGAGCCAACCCGCGCCCGGACTCCGCATCCGAATCCGGCATCGAAGCCTGCATGTCATTCGCAAATGGCTCACGGGCGTTGAAAGCACTCACCCGTGCCACCAGCCGAGTGGGACGAACGCTGATGTCGACGTCGATCTCCACGGGCTTCTCTGCCACAGGAAGCGCATGCTGCACGATGTTCGCCGCAGCCTCGATGACGGCCGTAGCGAAGGTCATCCGGTCCATGTCCGGCACGAAGGAGGCGTCGTCCCACAGGGCGTCCAGCTCATTGTGGATGGCCTCGATGGCTTCCTCGTTGGACGGCCCGTGAAAGCCCCGGTGGGCGATGACCTCAGTCATCGCCGAATGCAGCTTCTGCGGTGGGGTACGCCGTGAGTACCCTGTCCATGTTGGTCAGTTCCAGGACCATTTTGACCTGCGGCTGCACCCCGGCGATCCGAAGGTCACCGCCTGCCTGGCGTGCAGCTTTGAGGCAGCCGATGAGTGCACCGAGCCCGGAGGAATCCATGAAGTCCGTCTCTGCCAGGTTCACCACCACCCGGCTGGAGCCACCGGCCACAACCTCGGCCACTACTTCGCGAAGCTTGGGCGCGGCCACCATGTTCAGCCGGCCCACGCTCTTCACCTCCGCGTAGGAGTCGTTGACCTCATAGCTAAACTGCATCTGCATTCCTCTCCTCGGGGCGCTCTGGCCCGACAACTTCGGGCACGAAACCCTTATACAAAACTGCTTTGACCAGCACGCTCAGGACCACCAGGTCGAAGGCAACCCATGCCACGTTCACCAGTGTGCCCAAGGGCTCGGACATTCCGGCGAGTAACCGGATAAGGCCAACAACCAGAGCCACCGCCAGCAGCACCGCGACGATGATCTGCGGCCGGATCAGGCTCCAACTCGGCCCGCCGCTCTGCCGGGCCTTGGGGGTGACCGCAAACCCGAGGGGACGCCCGAACCAAACGTTGCGGGCCGCCGTCGTGCAGGCCTTGATCCAGGTGGGGAACAGCGCGAGGCTGTACTGCTGTCCGCGCCAGGTGGGAATCCCATGCCCGGCCACCAGGAACAGCAGTTGGTTCACCACCATGAACGGGATGAAGCGGATGAAGAAGTCGAAACTGATGCTGTTGACCGGGAGGATGCCGAGCGTCAGGTAGATGATGGGCGCCGCGAAGTAGACCACGGCAGCGAAGCCGCTCAGGTAGGTCCACATGGTGGAGAAGTACATGAGTCGTTGGCCCCACGTGAGCCGGCGTTGGACCAGGGGGTTCTCGCGGAGGAGGACCTGCATGGTGCCCTGGGCCCAGCGGAGGCGCTGAGTCAGCATGGTCTTGACGTCCTCCGGGGCCAGCCCGTTGGCGAGGATTTCGTGGTGGTAAACGCTCTTCCAACCCAGGCCATGCAGGCGCATCGCGGTGGCCATGTCCTCGGTGACGGAGATGGTGGCCAGCGGCATGATTGGCTGGGCCTCGTCGGTGCGTTCCACCGAAATGGCGTCCAGGACAGCGTGAACCGACTCGAGCGCACCCAGCGGGGACCAGTCGCGTCCGGACATCCGGTCGACGGCGTCAGTCGCCACGGTGGTCACGCCCGACTCGCCGACGTGGGCGAGTTCCATGGCTGCGATCTCCTCGAGGTCCGATTGGAGTGCTGAGAAGTCGGCGGCCACGAGGGTGCGAACGGCGTCGTCCACTTGGTGGCGAACCCGGTACGTGATTTCGCTGAGGGATGCCCCGGCTTCGAGTTCCTTCTGCGCGGATTCCGTAGCGGCCTCCACCTCGTTCAGCATTTGCTCAACCAGCGGGTTCTCGGCCTCGGGTGATTTGCGTGCCTTCTTAATGGCGGTACGCGAAGCGGCGAGGGCTCGCCGGACACTCTTCTCGGTGGCTTTGACGTAGCCCACCAGGCCCAGCTGCATGAGGGCTTCCCGGCGGAGGATTGCGTTGGAACCGCAGAAGAACGCGGCATTCCAGCCGTCCTTGCCCTGTTGGATGGGGCCGTAGAACAGGGGAGCCTGGCTGCCGAGGGGGTCGTCGGCGGGGACGTTGATGAAGTACTGCGGGGTCTGGACGAGCGCCACTTTGTCGTCGTTGAAGTAGCCCAGTGTCTTGTCCAGGATGTCAGGCTCGGGGATCTGGTCGGCGTCGAGAATCAACAGGTACTCGCCCGAGGTGACCATGAGCGCGTTGTTCAGGTTGCCGGCCTTGGCGTGCCGCGGCATGTCCGGTGTCCAATCGGCGCCGCGGGTGACGTAGCCGATCCCGTTGGACTCGGCGAGTTCGCGCATTTCGGGCCGGTCGCCGTCGTCGAGGATCCAGGTACTGTGCGGCCAGCGAATCTCCTTGGCCGCCAGGGCAGTGGTCATCACCAGGTCCAACGGTTCGTTGTACGTGGTGATGAAGACGTCCACAGTGGCCGTCTCCGGGGCAGGGGGCGGCGGCTTCCGGAATTTGATGTTCCACACGGTCAGGCCGAACAACATGACGTCGATCAGGCTGTACGTCTCGGCGATCACCAGCGGAACGGCGATCCACCACGCGTCCCAGTTCAGCGACGCCATCCATCGCCACGCCACGTAGTTGACGCCCAGAATGACCGTCAGCACAACGATCAGCCGAGTCCAGAAACGTGTCACAAATCCCCCCTTTTGCGGTCTACAGTCCTGCGTTTGGTTTTCGGCGTACGACGACGGCGGTCACGTCATCTTCGGCGGTCGCCGCCGGTGCCAACTCGAGTAGGGCGGCGCACACATCGTCCGCAGTAGCTCCGCTCCGTGCCACCTTCTCCACGTTCCGCTGGAAGTCCTCCAAGGAATTGTGGGCGTCGAGAACGCCGTCGCTGACGATCACCAGGGAATCGCCCGGCTCCAGGTCCAGCTCCGACGCAGGCCACAGTTGGTCATCCAGGATGCCGACGGGCGGTCCGGCGGAGACCAGCCTCCGCGCCGCCCCCTCAGCGGGAACGTGCAGCGCAAGCCCATGGCCGGCGTCGATATAGCTAAGTCTTCCCGAGGCGCTGTCCAGCCGCGCGTGGAACATGGTGACGAAGGAGCCGGACTGGTCCAGATCGGAGGTAATGGTAGCGCTGGCAGATCCGAAGGCAGCGTCGATGGCCGGGGTGTCCGCCACTGAACGCATCACGGCGCGGACCGTTGCTGCGATCAGTGCGGCACCCATGCCCTTGCCCATGGCGTCCGCGAACGTGAAGTGCATGCCGTCACGGGTCTGGTACCAGTCATAGAAGTCCCCACCCACGCTGCGCGAAGGGCGGAAGGCGCCAGCGACGTCGTAACCGCTGAGGCGGACCGTTTCGCGCGGCAGGAGGCTCTGCTGCACCACTGCTGCCCGGGCGAGTTCGTCGTTCTGGCCG
The DNA here is from genome assembly GCF_056279165.1 of Paenarthrobacter sp. TE3676. Lineage (NCBI taxonomy): Bacteria > Bacillati > Actinomycetota > Actinomycetes > Micrococcales > Micrococcaceae > Paenarthrobacter > Paenarthrobacter sp. TE3676. The sequence goes on along the minus strand of NZ_JBWBQU010000006.1, from coordinate 121,300 downwards.
GTGTCCTCGGCGGGCGCGGCGGGCGTGCGGGCGCGGCGGAACAGGGCACGGATGCGCGCTTGGAGTTCCTTGGGGCTGAAGGGTTTGTTGATGTAGTCGTCGGCTCCCGTGTCCAGGCCGTTGAGCCGGTCAATCTCGTCGGCCCGGGCGGTGAGCATCAGGATGTAGGCGTCTGAGAATTCGCGGAGGCGACGGCAGACTTCCATGCCGTCAATGTCCGGAAGATTGATGTCCAGCGTCACCAGTTCAGCGTTGGTTCTGCGGACAGCTTCGACGCCGGAGAGACCGTCAGGTGCTTCCGTCACCACGAAATCGAGCTGCTCGAGGACGAGGACGAGGAGGCCGCGGATATCAGCGTCATCTTCGACGACGACAGCGTGGCGCACGGGTGGGGAAGAGACCATGGCTCCATTAACTAATGCTGCTGGGTATTTGTCACGTTTAGTCACGACACATGAAACGCCCGCTCACAAAAGTGGGCGGGCGTTACACGATTTGTGCAGTTATATGCGAGAGGGTTTACCCTCAAGCACGCGGGATGTGAGAGAGGGTTAGACGCCCAGCTCTTCCTTGAGCGCCTGGACGTGGCCCTGCGCGGAAACCTGGTACTGCGTGAGCTTCACGGTGCCTTCGCCGTCGAGGACAACGGTGGAGCGGACCAGGCCTTCGACGATTTCGCCGTCGACCAGCTTCTCGCCCCAAGCGCCGTAGGCGAGGGCCACGGAGTGGTCTTCGTCAGAGAGCAGCGGGAAAGTCAGCGCGAATTCGCCGGTGAACTTTGCGAGGTCCTCCGGGCCGTCCGGGGAGATCCCGATGACGTCGTAACCCTTGCCCTGCAGGCTGGCGAGGTTGTCGCGGAAGTCGCAAGCCTCGGTGGTGCAGCCGGGGGTGGCTGCCTTCGGGTAGAAGTACACAATGACGTTGCGTCCGCGGTAATCGGACAGCGAGACCTTGGTGCCGTCGGCGTCGAGAAGCGCGAAATCAGGTGCTTGCGTTCCGACGAGGAGTTTCTGGGTCATGGCGATCCTTTACGTTTCACCGGCAACAGCCGGCCTTCATTTCAAACAACAGCGGTCATGCACATTGCGGGGGCGTTGATCTTTAACAACAGCGAACTTAGATGCTGTATTCCGCAGGTCCGCGCACTGTGGCATAGGGCCCTGGCACGAACTGGTAGCCGCCACCACGGACGGTGGCGACGGTGTGTCGGGCGGAGCCTAGCTTCCGCCGCACCCTTCCAACATAAACGTCGATCGAGCGAAATGCCGCGCCGGGGAGGTCAAATGACTCCAGAAAACGTTGCAATTCTTCACGACTGATGGCCCGTGAGCAGTTCACCACGAGGTAGCGCAGCAGCTTGTATTCCATGCCAGTAAAGGAAACCGGCTCGCCGTCCAGCAGCACTACTTCAGCGGCGAGGTCCACCGCAAGTTGGCTGCGGCGGCTCGCCAACGTTACGGGCTCGACGGCGGTGCTGTCGCTCTCTGCTGCGCCCTCTGACTCTTTCGAACGAGTCACCAAACGCGCCTCCGCGAGGGCATCGGCGAGCGAGAGTGTGCTGTTGGTACCGGCGTCGGCGGCTTCCTGCGGAGTGCCGCCCCAGGAAGTGTCGCCGACGCCGGAGTGCTGTGCCCCGGTGGCGGGCCAGATGCGGACTTCCGCCTCCGGGGCAAGTTTCATGGCGCGGGCCAGCACAAGGCGTGCTGCCCGCTCCCAGACCTCAGGATCGATCTCGTCGCCCTCGGCCGGGTTGACCCAGAGCGCCAGGCCGTGCGCGGTCATGCCGTTCCGGCGCGCGGAAGAACCGCGGGCTGCGGATCCTCGCGACGGCGGTGGCCCGTAGGCATTGACTGCCATGGCGGTTGACCTAAACGTTGCCGCGGCGGAGCAGCTTGCCGCCGGGGTTCTGGCCGTCGATCGGGGTGCCGCGCAGGTAGGTCTTGCGGACGACGCCGGCCAGCGGACGGCCGTCGTACGGCGTGATCGGGTTCTTGTGCTTGAGCTTGGTGACGTCCACAACGAAGGCTTCGTCCGGCGCGAAGATGGAGAAGTCGGCGTCGTAGCCCAAGGCGAGCTGGCCCTTGTTGTGCAGGCGGGCCAGGGCGGCGGGCTTCTCGGCCATCCAGGAAACAACCTGCTCCAGCGGGATGCCGCGGTGGCGGGCTTCTGTCCAGATCAGGGACAGGCCCAGCTGCAGCGAGGAAACGCCGCCCCATGCCACTGCGAAGTCGCCGTTTTCCAGGTCCTTCAAATCCAGGGTGGAGGGGGAGTGATCCGAGACGATGCAGTCGATGGTGCCGTCCTGCAGGCCCTTCCAGAGGAGCTCACGGTTGGAGGCCTCACGGATGGGCGGGCAGCACTTGTAGGCCGTGGCGCCGTCGGGAATTTCTTCGGCCATGAGCGTCAGGTAGTGCGGGCACGTCTCAACGGTGAGGTTGACGCCGTCGCGCTTTGCAGAGGCGATCATGGGCAGCGCGTCCGAGGAGGAGAGGTGCAGGATGTGGGCACGGGCGCCGGTCCAGCGGGCACGTTCGATGACCTCGGCGATGGCCTTGTTCTCGGCGCCGCGGGGGCGGGATGCGAGGAAGGTTTCGTAGTGGTCGCCGCCGGGGTGCGGGGCGCGGTCGATCGCGTGGGAGTCCTCGGCATGGACGATCATGAGGGAGTCGAAGGACTTGAGCTCCTTCATGTCCTCTTCCATCTCATCTGCGTCCAGGTGCGGGAACTCGTCCACGCCGGAATGGAGGAGGAAGCACTTGAAGCCGAAAACGCCTTCGTCGTGCAGCGGGCGGAGGTCGCTCTTGTTGCCCGGGATGGCACCGCCCCAGAATCCGACGTCCACGAACGCCTGGTCCTTGGCGACAACGCGCTTCTGCTCCAGGCCGTCCACGGTGGTGGTGGGCGGGATGCTGTTCAGCGGCATGTCGATAATGGTGGTCACGCCACCGGCAGCTGCGGCGCGGGTGGCGGAGGCGAAGCCTTCCCACTCGGTGCGGCCGGGCTCGTTGACGTGGACGTGGGTGTCCACCAGGCCGGGGATGAGGGTTTCGTCGTCTGCGAGTTCGATGACCTCGTTGCCCGTCAGGCCGTTGCCCAGGGGTTCGATGGCGACGATGATGCCGTCGCGGATACCAACTTCGCGGGCTGCGAGGCCGGCGGTGGTCAGGATGCGCTGGCCCCGGATAACGAGGTCATAGGCGCCGATTGCTTCAGACATTGAGGTACTCCTTGTTTTCGGTCCGTTCCGCCAGGTACACGCCTATGTGCTTACCTAATTGTTCAAGCAACGGACCTGCTTCAGCGATACATTTTTGGACATCTTTTTCCAGATCGGTCAGTGCGTGGACCGTGTGGAAGCCGGCATCCGTGAGTTGTTCCCGGCTCAGGGTACTCCGACCGCACACTGCGATCACGGGAACCCCGTTCCTTTGTGCCGCCCGCGAAACTCCCATGGGGGTCTTGCCGAGCAGGCTTTGCTCGTCCAGGCTGCCTTCTCCGGTGATCACCAGGTCGGCGCCCTTGAGCCTGCGCTCGAGTTCAGTGAATTCAAGCACGACGTCGATACCCGGCCGCCGCTCTGCCTTCAGTGCCGCTATGGCTATGTAGCCCACGCCGCCTGCTGCTCCAGCGCCTTCGGCTTTGGCCGCAAACTCGGCGTGCTGCCCGGTTGCTGCTGCGAGCACGTCCACGAAGTGGCTTGCTGCGGCATCCAGTTCGGTGACGTCGTCCGGCGTCGCGCCCTTCTGCGGACCGAAGATGGCTGGGGCTCCACTGGCCCCCAAAAGGGGATTGTCGACGTCGGACGCCAACACGAACTCCGTGGCCTCGACGCGGACGTCGAAGTTGGAGAAGTCGATGGTGTCCAGCTCGGCCAAGGCCGCGCCGCCGCCGGGGAGCTCGTTGCCGTTCTTGTCCAAGAATACGGCGCCGAGGCCCTGCAGGACTCCTGCGCCGGCGTCGGTGTTGGCGCTGCCGCCCACACCCAGGATGATCTTGCGGCAGCCGAGGTCCAGCGCGGCGCGGATGAGTTCGCCCGTTCCGATGCTGGTGGCTGTCTTGGCCGCCTCGGACGTGGGGCCGTCCGGGAGGAGGGCGAGACCGGAAGCTGCCGCCATTTCGATGACAGCTTCCTGGTCCCGCACTGCAAAGTCGGCCTTAACCGGCTCACCCAGCGGGCCGGTGACGGTGGTGGTCCGGCGGGTGAAGCCGGAGCCGATGGCGGCGTCGATGGTTCCTTCGCCGCCGTCGGCCACCGGAATGCGTGTTGCTTGTATACCGTGGCCGAACCCCGCCAGCAGTCCTGTTGCCAGGTGCTTGGCGACGTCGGGCGCGGACAGCGAGCCCTTGAATTTGTCCGGGGCGATGACAACACGCATTCCGGTGCCTCCTTCCTTTACTTACTTACGCTTTGGTCAGGATCGCGGTGGGTGCGTCCGCCGCGGTTTCTGCCAATTCTTCGAACTCGTTCACGCCGCTGATTTCAACGCCCATGGAGATGTTGGTGATCTTTTCCAGGATCACTTCAACAACCACGGGAACCTTGAATTCGCCCATCAGTGCCTTGGCCTTGTCGAAAGCGGCAGGCAGATCGTTGGGGTCCTCAACGCGGATGGCCTTGACGCCCAAGCCCTCGGCAACCTTGATGTGGTCCACGCCGTAGCCGTTGGTCTCCGGGGAGTTGATGTTCTCGAAGGCCAGGGAAACGTTCTGTTCCATGTTGAAGCCACGCTGGCTCTGACGGATCAGGCCCAGGTAGCTGTTGTTCACCACAACGTGGATGTACGGCAGGTTGAACTGTGCGCCAACGGCCAGTTCCTCGATCATGAACTGGAAGTCGTAGTCACCGGACAGGGCAACCACGGTGGCGTCCGGGGTTCCACGAACAACGCCCAAGGCGGCGGGACCGGTCCAACCCAGAGGACCGGCCTGGCCTGCGTTGATCCACTTGCGGGCACCGAACACGTGCAGCATCTGTGCGCCGGCGATCTGCGAGAGGCCAATGGTGGACACGTAGGTGGTGTCGCGGCCGAAGGCCTTGTTCATCTCCTGGTAAACGCGCTGCGGCTTGATGGGCACGTTGTCGAAGTTGGTCTTGCGGTGCAGGGAGCCCTTGCGCTCCTGGCACTCGGCAACCCAACCTGAGTAGTCCGGCAGTGTCTTGGCAGCCTGGCGTTCGCGAGCCAGCTCCAACAGACCGTCCAGCGCCGCACCGGCGTCGGACGCGATGCCCAAGTCCGGGGAGAAAACGCGACCGATCTGCGTCGGCTCGATGTCGATGTGCACGAACTTACGGCCAGCCGTGTAGGTATCCAGGCCGCCGGTGTGGCGGTTGGCCCAACGGTTGCCGATGCCGATCACGAAGTCGCTCTGCAGGAACGTCTCGTTGCCGTAGCGGTGCGAGGTCTGCAGGCCAACCATGCCGGCCATCAGCTGGTGGTCGTCGGGGATGGCACCCCAGCCCATCAGCGTGGGGATAACGGGAACGTTCAGGATCTCGGCCAGCTCAACCAACTGGGCCGAAGCGCCGGCGTTGATGATGCCGCCACCGGCAACGATCAGCGGGTGCTGGGATGCGGTCAGTAGGTCCAAAGCCTTTTCCAGCTGCTTGCGGGAAGCCTTGGGCTTCTCCACCGGCAGGGGCTCGTAGGCGTCGATGTCGAACTCGATCTCGGCCATCTGAACATCGATGGGCAGGTCCAGCAGGACCGGGCCCGGGCGACCCGAGCGCATCAGCTGGAATGCCTTCTGGAAAGCACCGGGAACCTGGCCCGGCTCCAGGATGGTCATGGCGAACTTGGTCAACGGCTTGGCGATGGACTCGATGTCCACAGCCTGGAAGTCTTCCTTGTGCAGCTTGGCAACGGGTGCCTGGCCGGTGATGCAGAGCATGGGGATGGAATCAGCCTGGGCTGCGTACAGGCCGGTGATCATGTCCGTGCCAGCGGGGCCCGACGTGCCGATGCAGATGCCGATGTTGCCATCAGCAGCGCGGCTGTAACCGTCAGCCATGTGGCTGGCGCCTTCAACGTGGCGGGCCAGCGTGTGGCGGATACCGCCGTGGGCACGCATTGCTGAATAGAAGGGGTTGATCGCTGCGCCTGGCAGGCCGAAAGCCTCGGTGGCGCCTTCCTTTTCCAGGATGGCGACTGCCGCATCAACGGTGCGCATCTTAGCCATGGTGTACTCCTTGTTTTTTGCCCTTGCGGGCGAAGTCTGTGGTGTTTTTGGGTGTAGTGAGGGAGCCGCCGTCGTTTAAGTACGACGGCGGGTTCCCTGCTTTGCGTTGCTTGGTGCCTTTGGGCTTACTTACGGCCGCTGAGCTGGAGGACCTGCTTGAAGAGGCCCGAGTGGTCGAGGCCGCCGTCGCCCTGGTTGACGGTTGCGGCGACGAGCTGGGCGACGACTGCGCCGAGCGGGACAGCGACGTTGGCTTCGCGGGCTGCGGAGGTGACGATGCCGAGGTCCTTGTGGTGGAGGGCCAGGCGGAAGCCGGGGTCGAAGTTGCGGTCCAGCATCTTCTGACCCTTCTGGTCGAGGACCTTGGAGCCGGCCAAGCCGCCGCCGAGGACCTTCAATGCTGCGTCGGTGTCTACGCCGTAAGCCTCGAGGAAGGCGATGGCCTCGCCGAGGACCTGGATGTTGACGGCCACGATCAGCTGGTTGGCCGCCTTGACGGTCTGGCCGGAGCCGGACGGGCCGACGTGGACGATGGTCTTGCCCACTGCGTTGAGGACATCCTGTGCTGCCTCGAAGTCTGCAGCTTCGCCGCCGACCATGATGGAAAGGACGGCGTCGATAGCGCCCTGCTCACCACCGGATACGGGAGCGTCCAGCGGGCGGATGCCTGCTGCGACTGCGTCGTCCGAGAGGCGCTTGGCGACGTCCGGGCGGATGCTGGATGCGTCGATCCAGAGGGTGCCCTTCTTCGCGTTGGCGAAGACGCCGTCCTTGCCGCTGACTACACCCTCAACATCGGGGGAGTCCGGGACCATGGTGATGACGACGTCGGCGTCCTTGACTGCGTCCGCGATGCTCGTAGCACCCTGGCCGCCCTCGGAGACGAGCTTGTCAATCTTGTCCTGACTGCGGTTGAAACCGGTGACCGTGTGGCCAGCCTTGACGAGGTTGATGGCCATGGGGAGGCCCATGATTCCGAGTCCGATGACTGCAACGTTGCTCATTGTGGTTCTCTTTCTGGGGAAGTCTGTGTGTGTTTTAACCCGGGTGTGCTTACCCAACTAGGTGACAGTAAGTGTCGTACTGAGTGCTCAGTGGAGCGTTTGCTGTTACCTAGTTGGGGCTGCCGTGCTTAGTTGGCGTTGGCGCGCTGGCGGATAGCCCAGCTGAAAGCCGATTCCTGCGGTTCCTTGTACTCGAGGCCGATGTAGCCGTCGTAGCCGAGTTCGCGGCTGCGGGCGATCCATTCACCGAGGGGGAGCGTGCCGGTTCCGGGAGCTCCGCGGCCGGGGTTGTCGGCGATCTGGATGTGGCCGAAATCCTTGGCGTGGTTCTGGATGACGGATTCGACGTCGTCGCCGTTGACTGCCAGGTGGTAGAAGTCGGCGAGGAGCTTGATGTTCTGTGCACCGGATTCTGCCTTGACGCGGGCGATGACCTTGAGGGCGTCTTCAGCGGTGAGCAGCGGGTATTTGGGTGCGCCGCTGACGGGTTCGAGGAGGACGGTGCCGCCGATGCGGGCGACGCCTTCTGCTGCTGCGGCGAGGTTTTTGGCCGCGAGTTCGTCCTGCTCTTCAGGGGTGAACTCGTCCTGGCGGTTGCCGTAGAGGGCGTTGAAGGCCTTGCAGCCGAGGCGCTCACCGATGCCGGCTACGACGTCGATGTTGTCCTTGAACTCGGAGCAACGTCCCTTCCAGGAAACCAGGCCGCGGTCGCCGCCGGGCATGTTGCCGGCGTTGAAGTTCAGGCCCGTGAGCTGAACGCCGGCGTCCTTGATGGCAGTTTCAAACTCGGTTACTTGGGCGTCGCTGGGGACGGAGGTCTCGAAGGGCCACCAGAACTCGACGGCGTCAAAACCGGCTGCCTTCGCGGCGGCGGGGCGCTCGAGCAAGGGCAGCTCCGTCAGGAGGATGGAGCAGTTCACTGTGTACGTCATCGTAGGTCCTTCCGAGGAGGGGCTTTGATCTATCTTCCGTTGCTTGGCTGCTGCCTTGGTGGTTGGCCTCAGTTTCCGCTTTGTGGAATTTAGATTCTGCTTTATGAAAAGTTTAGAGAAGGTGGGGGTGTGAGTCAAGGGGGTGGGTTGACTCATAGATAGTGGTCGGGACGCGGGGTGCATGCCTCATTTGAGAAACGCTCGCGAAATCACGGGCCGCTCCGGGCGCGGCGGTGACGATGAGGGGTGGCCCTGTCGATGGGCGACTCGTAGGGCAATCACGAAGAAGTATGCGGCCGCCCACGCGAAGTCGTCGAAGAAGGCCAAGGGATTGGCTTTGGACGAACTGGTCGCCGTCACGGGCTGGTCCAGAGCCAACTCCCGGCGGGCCCTTTCCACAGCGCGCAAGCGGAAGGGCCCTGCGAAGGCGGCGGTTCGGAAGACTCGGGGACGTGCGCCGGCACGCCTTTCACTACCGGGTATGACACGGCGGCCCAATGGAGACCACCAACCCGGCCTAACTCACCCGAAAGATCACCAGAGTCCAAACTCGGATCATCGCCCTGGCATGCGAAACACAAGCCCTGGAGGCCTCAATCACTCGAGCAGAAATAGCTGAGGTACGCACAACATTTTCGCGAGCATCTTGACATGAGTCATCACGGGGTGGCTGAGGAGGCGGATGCCAAGGCTTTGCCACTGTCCGTCCAGCCCGGAACCCCAACGGTGGTGTCGATCGAAGGCGCCGACGCCCGAGTTCGAATACGTATCGTCCGCGGCGGTGGACTTTTTTTAAGGGTTGCGGAGGAATAGCTCCCGCCTCGTCGGAATCATTCCATAAACCATGTGGCTGGGAGCGTCATCTCCAACAGATGCACAGGTGTGTCGACTCCGGGCAGAACGTCTTCCTTCTTGTGACGGACCATGCTGTCACCGAGCAGCGGAACTGAACGGGTTCGCCACTGACCACTCTTTGGCCTGAAATAATAGAGGACTAGGTGCGAAAACTCTAGCGCAGGCTCGTGGCGAAATGGATTGTTGACCTCGTCGCTGTCCGATGTTGAGACTCTTTGGGTAGTGGGTTGCGAACAACGGCATACTGACGATGCTGCGCCTAGGAGCCTGGAATCGGTCGCCAGTTTTTCTGGCTCGTAGCTTCATTCGGTGCTGGATGTGTGCCTATTGAGGGACCGCGCCGAGGCGTTCCCGGAGGTCAGTAAAGAGTGGCTGGTTGTCAAGATCCTCGTGCTGGAGAGACAAACTAAGCATTTGTTCTACCACCTCGGTCTTTGCCAGCTCATTCTTTAGGCCCAAGTGCTTGATGAGTAACGGGGCTATGTCATGGCCGCGTATACCTTGGAGCGAATGGACTGGGATCTTCGATAGGTACTCCTCGTGGATTCTCAATGCCTCGTCGAGATGGCCGATTTTATGGGGTGGAAGGGATGCTCGGAGCAACTCCCGAGCATCGGCAAATAGAGCGTCACCATTCGATGAGCATTTTTTTGCAAAATTAGTCACAAGACTCTCACCCTCGATGTTATGGTGCAAGACGCATCGAAGCGCGTAGATTACTATCCAAGCGGGCCGCAGGAAAGAGACGACCGATGTTGCAGCAAGATCTGACTTTGCCGCACGAATAAGAAACTTTGCCAGTGGCCTTTCTTGCAATGAGTAAACTTCCATCGCGGCAAAGTCGGTTCGGAGAAGATTCGCGTACTGAGGGCCGGTTCCCGTAAGGAGATCAAAATCAGCATCGATAACGCATGTCAATGAATTTTGAGACAAAGACCATTGCTCAGATTCTGCAGCCAGAGCTAGAACTCGCCCTCGGACATTATTATCGCGGTGTACTTCGTAGACTTTCTCTGATGCGATTATGGCACGGTCATCAACAGCGTAGATCTGCAGGTTTGATACACCGTAAGCGGAGAAATACCATTTCAATAATGCGGCATCATCTCTTCCTTCAACAATAAGATCCCGAAAGTGTGGATAGAGCGTATAGAGGGTCTGCAGCTCGTGGAGTGGTCTTTTTGAGTTCTCTGTCTTCACGAATATCTATCATTCACCGGGTAGCTGGACGAGGGATTTGGCATGACCGCTGATTATTTCTATTGAGTGTGTTGCAATAATGAACTGCAATCCGGTTTCTTCGGTAAGGAGAAGAAGGGCATCTAGAATCTTACGCTGCCACTCAACTCCCAGACTAAGCTCTGGTTCGTCAATAATGAACAATCGAGTATCTTTCTGAGCCAAAACTGTCGTGCAAAGGAGAGTGAGTAGATGCCGTTCCCCGGATGAAAGTGAGGATGTCTCTAGTATATCGCCAGTGTTCGTCCGAATTTGGAGACCGGTTCGTGGAGTGAACTGCAGCGTCTTGTTTTTCAGAAATCCGTTGATGGTGGGAATCAGCCTGCGTAGAAGTTCTTGGGCGGGTGTAAGTCCATCGTAGATAGCTTCGAGGCTGGAGAGAAACGGTGAAATTACGCGGGCTGCGAGCAACTTGCGCTGCGGATCTTGGATTGACTCAAGGAGGCTAGAGAACTCGCGAGCGTCGAACTTTGAAACTAGGCCGAACTCCTCAAAGAGGGGGGCCTGTTTAGTTACCCTGTTCAGCAATTCTATTGCGTTAACAAAGCTCTCTTCTGTTTGCGGTGTTTCATCCGGCTGAATCTCGATGTCAGGCGCGGTCGCCAGCTGCTTAAGAACATTTGTATAGATGGAATTGCTGTTCGCGGAACCATCATTCTGACCGATGATCGTCAGGCCCCGGAGGAGATCATTCATTCGTTCAAGGGTGATCTCAAGTTCTTGAACTATTAGCTGAGTGAGACGTCCCGGTTTTGGTCGTTCACCATCAGAACTGCGGCCAAACATTGCCCGCATTCGCTCAATGTCCTTGTCATCCGAGTAGAGACTGCGATCATCTGCGAGCAGAATCGGTGTCAACACTTCCGACTCTAGGAAATCAAGATATTCACGTTCTGATTGAACTGAATCACTCGCCGTAACGAGGTCGTGATCTTTCCGTAGGGAAACGCGGGCCTCAAGGGACATCGCCTCAATCTGGCGAATCTTGGCTAGCGTCTGAGTCGACCAGTTGCGTCGATTAGATATGACTAAGTCTTCATCGGCAACGTAAGTGACTGTGAGATCCCGGTGTCCAGGCCGCCTCAACGTCAGGTCAAATGACCCCACAAGGCCGTTCTGTTTTTGCACGGAGAGTCTTCGGCCGTCGTTCAGGTCGATGTCAAGCCGCCCAAAGGGGACTCTGGCAAGGTGTGTTCTATGCCCACGGTTGTCGGCGGCGCTTAGGGCATTCCAGACGAGCTTGAGCAGGGTGGTCTTACCGGACCCGTTGTCGCCGTGCAAAATTGTTAAACGACTCGCTTTGCCCGAGTACTCCTGTGGGATCCGGATATCGTAGTCGTAGTGGCCAAACAGTTCGCGAACACTTATTCCTGAGATCAGCGGCTGCGCGTAAGGTCCTATGGTGGTCATGGTGAAGAGCATCTCACATACGATTCTGTCTGTTGTACACGGAGTTTACGCACGAGGATCCATGTCGTGTTCAGTACCCACTCGGTCCGCTCGAAAAGTCATGATTGCCGGGGCGTCCACCGGCAGTGCTGACCTGGGATTGAAGTGGCCGGTCGGGGCACAGGTACTAGTCCGCGAGTTGTGTTGAGGTAGACCTTCCATCCGATGCGCGGTGCGATATGGGCTGATGAGGCTCGTTGAGTGGCCGCGTCAAAGTTGTGGAATGTCACCGAGCGCACCGCCTTATATGAATTCAGCCCTGCAATCCACGATCAGGCTTCAGAAGGCTGTCCCGCATACTTGCGTCCACCCCGCGGCTATTCTCCCTCAGCTTTGCTGGCGCGTGAGCTACTCCAGTGCCCTCCATTCGCGTGTAGTCCGGCCTCCTCGGAACCCGTTCAGTTGACAGGCAGAAGGGGGCCTAGCCTGCTAGTTATTGCAGCATGACGCTCAACCCGCCCTAACCGGCTGAGCGGTTCGCCTGATCTCTGATATTGCTGGAGCTAAGCTGGGGAACTGCAGGAGCACGGCGGCAAGGACCATCGTCACTGCTCGCGGAAGGATAGCGAATGGGTCGGCCGACAGTTCAAGACGTTGCCAAGACTGCTGGTGTGTCCGTGGGGACGGTGTCGCGCGTCTTGAACGGGAGTTCGGCCGTTAGCGCGGCGGCCAAGGAGAAGGTCAACGCCGCCATCAAGGAGCTGAGCTACCGTCCCCTTGCCTCAGCACGGGACCTTCGCCGAGACCGAACGATGCGTGTTCTTGCCCTCGCCAAGAACCTCGATTCCCTCGTGATCAGTGAGGTCTTCCGCGGTGTCGGCGACGCGGCGGCGGACTCGGGGTACGTCAGCCTCATCGCCGCAACCGACGGAGACCTCGACCGCGAACAACAGCTTGTGGACATGCTGCGCAACGGTTCAGTGGATGGGCTGGTCATCTTCTCGCCCACGATGCCGGACGACGACGTCAACACCGTCGCCGAGCAACTGAGCGTCATCCAGGTCTGTGAAATCGTCGATGCTGAGGCGGCATTTGGGGTGTCCATCGATGACCGCCAGGCGGCATACGACATCACCAAGCACCTGATCAACACCGGCGCCAAGAAGCTGGCAATGCTCGCCCACAGGGGTGCCCGCTCAGGCCGGCTGCGTGAGGAAGGATTCCGCCAGGCACTCACTGAGGAAGGCCTGAACACGGACCAGATCCTGCTCGGTGAAGGCAACTTCGGGTTCCACGCCGGCCGTGATCTCACGAAGAAACTCCTGGAAACTAAGGACCTTCCGGACGCCGTCTTCTGCGGAACCGACGTGGTCGCCGCCGGCTGCGTCCGGGAACTTACCGACGCAGGCCTAAAGGTTCCGGAGGACATCGCCGTGGCCGGCTTCGATGACTCGGCACAAGCAGAAATGTGCGTCCCGGAACTGACCACGGTCCGCCAACCGGCCTACGAAATGGGCCGAGTCGCCTTCGCTGAACTCCTGGAACGCATGACCGTCGAGGGCTCGCATCGCAAGGGAAGAACCTTCCTCCCGCACGAACTCGTCATCAGGGACTCCACCAAGTAGAGAGGGTTGACAGTCCTTAGTGGTCCCTGTCACACTACTTTGGAATCGATTCCACGGCCGCGAGGCCGATTCTTTTGACCACGCTTGGAATCGATTCCACGAAACACAAGAACCACCGGCAACGAAGCCACCCTCAGCACGCGGGACAGCCAAAACGCGCACTGAACACCGCCGCCACAGACCCCAAAGGAGCCACTTGTGGACTTGAACCGACCTGCCTTCCCGCTCCAGAACAAAGCCCCACGAAACCGCACAGCCCTAGCCGCAACCGCACTAGCAGCAGCCCTCCTCCTCAGCGCGTGCGGCGGGGGAGCCGCGCCCCAAGGTGCCGAGCAAGCGGCAGCTGCCGACCCGGCGTCGGGCGCTAGTGCCAGCGGTGCCGTGAACATCTGCGGCGTCAAGGACGCGAGCGGAATCTACAAGGGCACAGCGGAGGCGTTCACCAAGGCGAACGGCAAGGTCACGGCCAAGTACACGGAGATCGGCGCCACCACGGATGAGGCGCGCACGCAGATTGTGCAGCGGCTCGAGGGCAAGTCCACCGAGTGCGACCTCTTCGTCACAGACGTCATCTGGACCTCCGAGTTCGCCTCCCAGGGCTGGCTGCTGGACCAGACCAAGTTGGTGGAAGCCAACAAGGACCGGCTCATTTCCTCCACTGTGGAAACCACCAAGTACCAGGACAAGTACTGGGGCTCGCCGTTCTTCACCAACGCCGGATTGATCTACTACCAGAAGGACAAGGTAGCCAAACCCGAGTCCTGGCAGCAGCTTTACGCGGAAGCGGCCAAGGCTCCCGGTAACGGCTACGTCTACCAGGGCAAGCAGTACGAGGGCCTCACGGTGAACTTCCTCGAAATGCTCTACAGCGCAGGCGGCGAAGTCCTCAACGACCAGGGCGACGTCAAAATCGACTCCAAGGAAACCCGCGACGTCCTCAACTTCATGAGCGACGGACTCAAGAACGGCTCGGCCGACCGCGCCGTCCTCACCTACAACGAAGACCCCGCCCGCCTCGCCTACGAGTCCGGCGACTTCGGATACCAGCGCAACTGGCCGCACGTGTACCGGCTGCTCAACGCGACACCGCTCGCGTCCAGCTTCGGCGTCGCACCGCTTCCGGCATGGGAAGGCAGCAAGGCCTCCGGCGTGCTCGGCGGCTGGAACCTCGCGATCTCGGCCCACTCCACCAACCAAGCCGGAGCTGTCGCGTTCATCGACTTCGCCACCACCCCGGACTGGCAGAAGCACGTGGCCATGGACTACTCGCAGGCCCCGGTCAACGAAGCTGCCTACTCTGACCCGGCGGTTCTCCAGAAGATGCCGTTCGCCACCGAACTCCTCGCCTCGGTGAAGGGCGCCAAGCCGCGTCCGATCTCCCCGGTCTACCCGCAGATCTCGCAGGCGATCTACAAGAACGTCTACGCAGTCCTCTCTGGCACCGCCTCCACCGAAGAAGCCGTGCAGAAGATGGCCGAGGAAATCACCACCGCTAAGGCGAGCTTCTAGCTATGGCCATCAAAACAATCCCGCCAAGCCGCGGCCAAGCGAAGACAAGCGGCCGCGACCGCGCCGAGCGCAAGCTCGCGTTCCGCATGACCGCCCCGTCGCTGGTGATCATGGCGCTGGTGGCGGCCGTCCCCATCGGCTACGCAATCTGGCTCTCGCTGAACCAGTACAGCGTCCGCACCGCCGGCCTGTCCCGCTTTGTCGGACTGGAGAACTACATCAACGCCCTGGCAAGCCAAGAGTGGTGGGCAGCGTTCGGCCAGACGTTCCTCTTCGCAGGCCTCTCGGTCAGCCTGGAACTCGTCCTCGG
This sequence comes from Paenarthrobacter sp. TE3676, assembly GCF_056279165.1. Taxonomy (NCBI): domain Bacteria; kingdom Bacillati; phylum Actinomycetota; class Actinomycetes; order Micrococcales; family Micrococcaceae; genus Paenarthrobacter; species Paenarthrobacter sp. TE3676. Next base: position 106,260 of record NZ_JBWBQU010000006.1, on the reverse strand, counting down.
CACAGCCATGGCGTTGCTGCTCAACCTCGCGTTCAAGGGCCGCGCCGTCCTGCGCACCGTGGTTTTGCTGCCGTACGCGATCATCACCGTGGTCAGCGCCATCACATGGCAAACGATGTTCCAGCCCAACATGGGCCTGGTCACCAACGTCCTCTCCACCTTGGGGCTGCCGGGCGGCGACGTCGTCTGGCTCGGTGAGCACGGCTACGCGATGGCCGTGATCGTCATGGCCGACGTCTGGAAGACCACCCCGTTCGCGGCGCTCATCATCCTGGCCGGCCTGCAGGTCATCTCCGCCGAAACGTACGAGGCCGCGGAACTCGACGGCGCCAGCAAATGGCAGACCTTCGTCAACATCACCCTGCCGTTGTTGCGCCCGGCGATCGTCCTCGCTGCGATCTTCCGCACCATGGACGCCCTCCGCGTCTTCGACCTCCCGTTCGTCCTCACCCGGGGCGCCAACGGCACCGAGTCGATGTCCATGCTCGCCTACACCCAACTGCGCGAAAACCGGCTGGTGGGCGAGGGCTCGGCGCTGTCCATCCTGACCTTCCTCACCGTCATGGTGGTCTCAGTCATCTACGTCCGCTTCGCTGGCGGCAACATTCGCGACGTCGCGAAGGAGGAACAATGAGCACACTGACTGCAGAACGCCCGACGGCGGAACTCGCCACGCGCCCCAAGGCGCCGAAGCGTCGCTTGCGTGGGGAATCGAAACTGCATCCCTTGGTCTGGGTGTTCGTCATTGCCGTGATGGGTTTCTCGCTCATTCCGTTCTACTGGCTGGTGAACACCTCCCTTAAGAAGGGCGCGAGCCTGTCCCAGGGCGAGCTCTTCCCGAGCCAGCCGACCCTCGAGAACTATCTGGTGGTCTTCCAGAACCCCGAGTTCCTCCTGGCCTTGCGCAACTCGGTGATTATCGCCGTCGTAACTACAACGGTGGCGCTGGTGTTCGCATCCTTCGCCGCGTATGCGCTGGCCAGGCTGAAGATGCGCCGCAAGGCGATGATCCTGACGCTCATCCTCTCGGTCACCACTTTCCCGGCCATCGCCATCGCGGCTCCGATGTTCTCCATCTGGCGCGAAATCGGCCTGTACGACACCTTGCTCGGCCTCATCATTCCGAAGCTGACGTTCGCGTTGCCCCTGGCGATCTACACGCTGACGTCCTTCTTCAAGGAGATCCCGCGTGAACTCGAGGAATCCGCGTATATGGATGGCGCCACACCGTTTGTCGCCTTCCGGAAAGTCATCCTTCCCTTGGCTGTCCCGGGCCTCGCGACGACGGCGATCCTGGTGTTCATCTCGGTCTGGAACGAATTCCTCCTGGCCGTCACGCTGACCACTTCGCCGGAATCCCGCCCCGTCCCCGTGGCGATTGCGTTCTTCAGCGGCGCCAGCGAGTTCGACCAACCCCTCGGCACCATCAGCGCCGCATCGGTGATCATCACCGTGCCGCTCGTGATCCTGGTGCTCGTGTGCCAGAAGCGCATTGTCTCCGGCATGACCGCCGGCGCCGTCAAGGGCTAGTCCTTTTTCAACCCGAACCTAGAAACCCCGAAAGAACAGGAACAACGTGAGCATTCAGCAGCAGGCCCCGTCCGCAACACTCAAGGTAGGAGTTGTGGGCATCGGTTGGGCCGGCCAGCAGCACCTCAAGGCATACAGCAACATTCCCGGCGTCGAAATTCTAGCCGTCGCAGGCATGGAAGCCGAGCTCCTTGCCCAGCTGAAGGAGGAATACAGCATTCCTCATGCCTTCGCCCGCTGGGAAGACATGATCGAGCTTGCAGGACTCGACGCCGTCAGCGTCGCCGTGCCCACGTTCCTGCACGCGCCCATCGCCATTGCGTCGCTTGAGCGGGGACTGCACGTGCTGAGCGAAAAGCCGTTGGCGCGCAATGCCGTCGAGGGTCAACAGATGGTGGACACAGCCCGTAAGGCCGGCCGCGTGCTGGACGTTGCGTTCAACCACCGCCGCCGCGGTGACATTCAGGCGCTGAAGGAAGTGATCGACGCCGGCACGCTGGGTCGCCCGTATTACGCCAAAGCATCGTGGCTCCGCAGGCAGGGCATTCCGATGCTGGGCAGTTGGTTCACCAACCCCGAACTCGCCGGCGGTGGTCCACTGGCTGATATCGGTGTCCACGTGCTGGACTACTCGCTGCACCTCCTCGGCGAGCCGAAAGTCCTGGCCGTCTCTGCGTCCACCCACTCCGAACTTGGCCCGCGCGGTCTCGGCGGCAACGCCCGCTACACAGCCTCCAACTCCAGCCATAAATTTGAAGTGGAAGACTTCGCATCAGCGTTCATCCGGCTGGAGGGCGGCGGTACCTTGATCCTGGAAGCGGGATGGGCAACCTACCGCGACGAGAAGGACCTGATGGACTTCACCGTTTACGGGACCGACGGCGGAGCGGACTTGCGCTCGGTCGGCGCCTCCGAGAACCCGGTCGCGGACGTCCACGTCTTCACCGAGAAGGACGGCGAGAACGCCGACTTCGAGGTGGTGGCCGAACCCGGGCGAGCGCACCAAGCCGTCGTCGACGATTTCATTGCCGCCGTGCGCGGCGGCGAGACCGTGTGGGGAAGCCACGACGGGTCCCTTGCCCTCAGCCGTGCCCTGGTACTCGATGCCTGCTACAAATCCGCCCTCGAACAACGTGAAGTGGTGCTCTGAAATGTCTGATTCGAAATTGAAGATTGTTGTCTGGAACGAGGCCGTGCACGAGGCCCGCAACGAGCCCGCCACCATCGGCGAGATGTACCCCGAAGGGATCCACGGCGCCATAGCCGCTGGACTGCGCGGTTTCTACCCGGACTCGGAAATCTCGACAGCCACTCTGGCGGATCCGGAGCATGGGCTGTCCGAGGAAGTCCTGGAGCAGACGGACGTGCTGCTCTGGTGGGGCCATATTGCGCATGGGGACGTTGCTGATGAAGTAGTTGAACGCGTGCAGCGGCATGTCCTCGGCGGCATGGGATTGGTGGTGCTGCACTCCGGGCACTTCGCCAAGATCTTCACCCGATTGTTGGGGACCACCTGCTCCCTGAAGTGGCGCAACGAAGGTGAGCGCGAGCTCGTGTGGACGGTCAAGCCTTCACACCCGATCGCAGCTGGGATTGAAAGCCCCATTGTTATTCCGAAGCAGGAAATGTACGGCGAACTGTTCGACATTCCCGAGCCCGATGACCTGATCTTCATCAGCTCGTTTACCGGGGGAGAGGTGTTCCGTTCCGGCGTGACGTTCTCGCGCGGCAAGGGCAGGATCTTCTACTTCAGCCCGGGCGACCAGGAATACCCGGTGTACCACCAGCCGCAGATCCAGAAGGTCATCGCCAACGGGGTTGGTTGGGTGGCCCAGCCCGGTGTTTTCCGGGAGGCACCCGAGGTCTCCAACCCTGCACGGGGCTGGTTCGAGGGGGCGTAGGCCTCTTGGGGGTTCCGCCCGCAGGTTCTCTGATTCACACTGGTCTTAGCGGGTTCCGCCGCTGGGCGGCGGAACGGAAACCCTTAGGGGCGGGCCGGAACGAGGAATGCCATGCGGAAAGCGCGCATCGCGGCCGTGCTGACCTGGATCTACGCTGCGGCGTTCGGGATACCTACGATTCCGGTCAGCATCTACCTCCTCCAGAACGGGTACCTGCCCATGTTCATGGACCTGTTCCCGATGTACGCGGGTCCGTGGGACGGTATGGATGCTTGGGCCTTCGTGACACTGCTCATGGCATTCCTGGTCGTGGTCTCGGTGGCGTCGTGGGCTGCTTGGCTCGCTTGGAAGAGGCGCCGGTCCGGGCTGGTTCTCGGGCTGGCTCTCCTGCCTGTGGAGGCGGTGTTCTGGTTGGGGTTCGACCTACCGTTTCCTTGGTTGTTCGGTGTGGCGCGTGGCTTGCTGTACGCCCTGGCCTTGATGTCCTTGCGTCAACGTCCGCAGGGGCGACTGGCTGGTTAGACCCGTGCCCACACGTGTAGAGCGGGCGATGGCGGTCACGCAATGGCAATTCGCTTATGTGTTCCACAATATTTGCGGATTTAGCCAGGCGTTCGTCAGGCACTGTCCTTTAAGCCGCAAGGCGCTTTTGACCGAGGATATGCATTTATTTGAATAGTAAGAGAAGCAGAAACCAAGGATCTCTAATTAGTCATCGATTTGCCTAGAGCCCAGGTCTGTCTGAATGCGCAGCACTCTCTCGGCTGTGGCCGCGGGGCCTTCGCGTGTTCCTAAACTTCTCGTTTAGCTCTGCGACGCGATGATACAGCGCCATCGATTGCAACTGCTGCGGCCGCTACCGCGAGGCCGATGCCAAGCGCTGCCAAGGCGCCATATATTGGCCAGAATATCGCAGATGAAATGAATCCGGCCAGAAAGATGATGATAGTGCAACGCATTCGAATAGTCACTTTCATAGGACGACGCTACCGCGGCAAAATTGCCGGGTAGCGTGCGCCTTGGTGGGCTAGACCGAAGCCGTGACAAACTGCTCGATTCGTTCGAACACTTCCGCTTGGGCCTGTTGGGAGGCCCGCCAATCGTTCGGAATCTGCAATGAGTGGTCGGCTCCCGGCACCTCAAAGAACATTCCTGCACTCTCGGATTTACGTCCGCCGTCCCAGAGCTTGTCCTTCGAACCACCAATAAAGAGGTCGTCCTTTGCAGATGCCCCAATTGCGCTTCTGACGCGCTCATCTGTGAGCAGGGGCGTCAGCCAGATCCCAGGGATGTCAGCTTCCTCGGCCCAAGGAATACACAAAGTGCTGAATGATTTGGCGACAATCAGTCGGTGATCGGTTTCGGGGGAGGCAGCAAAAGCTTGCTTGGCAGCATTGGCCGCAAATTCGTGAGGCGCAGCACCCGGCGAATCGTCAGGAGTCCACCGGACAGCCTGAACATGCCATCCAAGCGAACCCAACATTTCGCCTACCCAGAAAAGGACCGGGCCTTCCACTGGATATCCGGAACCGGGAAGCAAAACGGCCACTTTGTTTGTCTCCGGTTCGTTTGTGGAGGCTTTCGCCCAGGTAAAGGATTCCATATGGCATGGTACTTGCACGCTGCGTGCTCCATATTTGATCGAGCAAAGTCACCACCTAGACAACCCCTGGCCACCACCTAGGGGCATCCAGATCACACCTATTTTCGGCTCATCCACCACCTAGTTCCCCTTTTCCAGCCTGTGGTCTCCCAGCGCGCCCATAGTGTCCTTCTCAGAACGAGCCCCGGCCAACTGCCGGCCGCTCCTGGGAAACACGGACAACTTGTGGGGTTTGGAATTGAAGCTGAGCCAGGAACAGAGCACCGCCGCCGCTGTGGATCAGTGGATCACCGGCATCCCGGGGCGAATCCCGGGCCACGTGATCTTCGTGGAGAACCCCGAACATACCGACTACGCGAAGACGCTGGCGAGCCAAGGCTCCACCATCCTGGTCCTCAACGGCGACAAGGATGATGAAGGCACCGTAAGGGTTTCAGGATCGTTTGACGCCGCCGGGGAGGAACTCCTTGTTGACGGATCCCTGAGCCTGGAGATCCAGGATTACATAGCGATTCCGTTCGTGAACCTTGTGGGCGTGACCATCGTCCGGATCACCACCGACGAGGACTGGCGGGCATTTTTTGACGATGCCCGGGAAGCGTGGACCTCGGGGCACTTCATCCAACAACTCACTGAAGCCAATGCCGTGTTGGCTGAGCGCGCGTTGCTGACAGGGCAAAACAAAGAGGATCACCTCCTTGGAAGGCTCCACATCGCTTGGGATGGAACCGTCCTGAACGGACCTTACGGAACCGTGATCGGCAAGGTGGGTGACGGACTGGCAGACCTTCGCGTGAGGTCCGTTGCCCTGCCTCCGGAATCTGCTGTCTCCTCGGTCTCACCCTCAATACAAATTCGCGACTTACTTGCCGCCTCACCGTGGATTCCCCGCTACTTGGCGGCGCTGGACGCATGGAAGTTCATTCCCCGTGAAGAACGTGCCGGAACTCGCTTGGTCGGCTTCGGAGTCAGCCTGTACGGCTCCGCCCTCAACGATGGTCCACCATCTGCAGGTGCTCCGTTCATCCTCGTAAAGGGAAACCAGCACACGCTTCTGGACACCTCAACGGGCAGGCTCTTCACCATCGGAGCCGATGCCGCTGTCATTGTGGAAGCACTTTCCAACTTCGGGGACCTTGCCAAGGCCGTAAAAGTGGTGGCAGCTGCCATCAACGTGTCACCAGCAGTAGCCGGAGACGCCGTGCAAGCTGTCTTCACACATTTCGAGCAGCTGGGCATCGACGTCATTGGGGTGCGCTGATGACGTCAGTAGTAAGTACAGCTCAGGGGATGCAGCGCCCGCTCTGGGTTCCCCTCACCACTCAGCACGACTTCCCGGAAAGGAGCCACACGGCAGTCAGCGCCCACGGCGTCCACGTCTCGTTTGAAGACGGGCAGCAACGGATCTGTGCCAAGAGCGGCGTCTGGAACACCAACCTGGGCTACGGAAACCCACACATAGAAGCGGCGATCACGGGAGAACTCCGCACGGCTTCCTACCTTCCACTCTTCCGGACGGCTCACAGCAAAGCCATCGAGGCTTCACGAGCTCTTCTCTCACTACCCGCACACAACTTCCAGCGCGTGGTCTTTTCCACTTCTGGAGGAGCGGCGAACGACGCCGTCATGAAGTTGGCACGTCAGTTCTTTGTGCTTAACGGTCAACCCGAACGGAAGCTCATCATCGGGCTGAAGGGCAGCTATCACGGGCTCACTTATGGGAGTCAAGCCCTCAGTGGAGATGAACTCGGACAGTCCGTGTATGGCGTGGACCGACGCAATATTCGCCATATCGCGTTCCAAGATCAAGGCCACGAGCTGGCTCAGCTGATGCAGCGGGAAGGCCACAGGATCGCAGCGGTGATCGTGGAACCGGTTTTGGGTTCGGGCGCAGAAGCAGTGCCGAATGATTTCATAGCCGCGCTGCAACAGCACCGCCAAGACCACGGATTCCTCCTGGTCGCAGACGAGGTTGCCACGGGTTTCGGACGCGTCGGCGGCTGGTTTGCGTCGGACGAGTGGCCACAACAGCCGGATGTCATCGTGACGTCCAAAGGACTGACCAATGGAACCAGCGCATGCGCCGCCCTTCTGATAGCCCAGCGCGTGACCCAACTCTTTGACACAAGCGAGTCCGTGTTTGTCCACGGCGAGACCCAGGCCGGCACACCGCCAACATGCGCCGCCATCCTTGGCACCATCGCCGAAATGACAAGGCTTGATCACAACACCCTGAGCAAACAGGTGGCCGCTGGCCTCAACAAGCTCATAGAAGAACTTCAAGGCACCCGCGGCGTAGGCGACTCAACAGGTCGCGGCTGCATGAGGGGAGTCAAACTCCACAGCAGGAACGGTATGCCGCTCTCCTCCGAAGGTGTCTTGGCAGTGGTGAGGAGTATCCACGAAGCGGGTGCCATCGTCCAGCCCGGTCCGGGCCGAATCCAACTCCTGCCAGCTCTTATTTACACCGAGGAGAACTTCGCTGAACTCCAAACGGCAATAAAGGCAGGCCTTGCTGGGGCCCAAAGCGACGGAGTCTTCGAATGATCGCCGATCACCTCTGGAGGACCCGTTGTGTCATCGTCGACGCCGGAGAGGCGCCCAAGTTCGTCGGCGGACTCACCCGCGGAAGAACGGGCTTGGTGGTGGACAAAGAGCTGCCAGAGCACCGGGATGCGCTGATGGCGGGCGACCTCAAAGGCGTGCCGGTCCTTGAACTGAACGCGGCTCCCGTCACGGTGGGAACTTTGCGGGAGGTAGGCAGCTTCATTCGCGAGAACGGACTTCAGACCGTCGCAGGGCTCGGCGGAGGCTCAGTTTTGGATGCCGTGAAACTCGCCGCACTCTTCACCGCAGACCCCGGCCTGACCATCTTCGCCGAACGTCACGCCAAGCGTTCCGGTTTGCTCGTCCTGCCTCCCATCACAAACCCCAAGGACCGTCCGAAAACCATTCTGATGCCGTCCACCGTGGGGACCGCCGCGGAAGTCAGCGCTGTAGCTTGCCTGGACACCGCCGTCGGCCGCCGCCTGATTGTCTCGCGGCATCTGGCAGGCGACGTGGCAGTGCTCGACGCCGGACACCTCGCCACCCTGCCCAAGCACCTGGTGTTTGAGGGTCTGCTCGAAGCCTTCCTAAGGGTGGCGGGAACCATGATTGGCAGCAAAGAGAGCATCTTCGACGACGACGGCTACGTTCTCATCCAGCGGATAGTCCGGTTAGGGCAGAGGCTGACACGCGAGGATTCGCCCATGCTGCGCCTGGCCGCAGGGCACCTCAGCATGGAGACACACACTGGATGGGCGCTGATAGGTCGCGACCCCTACGGAGCCAAGCACTGGTACCTCGCCAGCGAGCTCGCATACGTCACTGGCGCAAGGAAAATGACCGCCACGGCCTCGGTGATCGGTCCCGTCTGGGAAGAAATCGGCAAGGGCGCCAGCGCTTGGGGCGACGCAGGACGCCTTCAACGGCTCTGGTCCATGGTGGCCGCTGCTGAGCCCTCTGTGGATCCGGACCCCGTGCAGGGCATCAAGGAACTGATGTGGAACTGGGGCATCACCGGGCTTGAGCACATCAGCGAGGAAACGCTGCTGCGAACCACTGATGCAACCATCCGCAACTGGGGCGGGGCGCTTCCCATGCTGCGGGGAATCGATGCTTTCCAGATCCAGCATGTCCTCAACGCGGCAGCTGGCGGACAGCACATCTTGCCAAGCCCAGCGGGCGAACGAACAGCGGCAAGGGAAAGGAGGTGAACACACATGATCAGCAGCAACGCATTTAAGAGCCTGGACCTCACCGTCCAGGAACTGGAGCCGATGGATGTCCCGGACGACTGGGACGAACGAATCAAGGGAATCTCCGCAGGATTGGCCTTGGTAGGGATCGCCGTCGCGATTACCTGATCCAACTCCCGTGCATCAAGGAATTCGCAAGGAAGGGAGGTGAACACATATGCAGAACCAGCTCAACATCTCCATCCAGGAGATCGAGTCATTGGATACGCCGGACTTCAACAACTGGTTTATCGGCGTTACCCAAGGCGTTGCCATAGGCATCATCGCCGTCAGCATCACGTAAGGCGGCAACACCGGGTCCAGTACGCACAAGCCAGGAAAGGAGGAGCCAATGATCGCAAACTCGAACCTTCAGCTATCCATCGAAGAGCTGGAGAACCTCGACACCCCGGATGATACGCCGTGGTACATCCGCGTTGGTGACGTCATCATCATCGCCGGCATCGTCGTCGGAATCGCCGCCACATAGCCGTTGCACGCGGGTGGTGCACATCAATTTTCACCGCCCGCGTGTACCCCGGACCTCCACCAAACTCCCGGAGAGCACACGCTGATGAACAACGAACCTGACAAGACCGCTGATGCCATCCTTCGCATCTTGGGCCACCTGGATCCGCCGGAGGATATGTACAGTGCGTCAGGGTCCCGTCTTTACGATCAAATCACGGCCAATGACCTCACTGAACTCCCCGAGATCCTCGCCGCGGCGCGCAAGACCGCTGGGCCAATCCTGGAGCTGGCCGCCGGTTCCGGCCGGATCACCCGCGCGCTCCTTGCCCTCGGGCGTCCGCTGACCGCCGTCGATTCTTCGGTGGCAATGTTGGCGATGCTGCAGGACAAGGCAGAAGACCGCACCTTCAACCCCCGCAGTGTGCCGGTTGAGTTGGTGGAGGCGGACATGTCCAGCTTCGAGGTAGGAGGCGAGTTTGGTTGCGTGGTGCTCGGCGCGAGTTCCATCACCCTCCTTGACCCGCGCGGACGGCGGGAACTGTTCCGCAGGGTGGGGGATTCATTGGCACCTGACGGCCGGTTCCTGCTGACAGTCCTGAATGCCGACGGTACGGCGGGGTCGGAACATCACGACGGCGGCTCAACAGTTTCGCCGTTGGGGGAAGATTCCTTCCTGATCACGGTCGAAAGCCGGGATATCGCCAATGGCGCACGGCACGTGACCATGATCCACGTGGGCTTCGATGAAGGCGGTACGTACAGATCCTCCGCCTATTCCAGCCGTATCGCCTTTGTCAGCAACAGTCTTATCGAGGAAGAAATCCTTGCTGAAGGCCTCACTATCGTGGAACGTCGCCCAGTCCGGATTGCCACCCGTACTCCAGGGCTGAACGACATCGAGCTATGGGTGTGCAGCAAATGAGCATCGACGCTGCACGCACCCTTGACCCTGCTCTGGGGCTGGTATCCGAGGCATCCATATACCTGCCGAATGAGGTGGGCCTCTGGCGGACGGTGGGGCTGCTGGCCAACGCCGGCACGGGCGGAAGCGGGTTCGCATCCGCCGTCGGTGCCTTTGACGTCAACAGACGGGCCTCCATAACGCGAGGGGCCGGAGAAGCTGTTGAACGTTTTGCGCTGGTCCCGGCGGACATTGACTCCGATTACTTTTTGATGGCACACCTCCAAGGTACAGACACCGCCAGTCAACGGATTGACTACGTGACGCCAGGCTTGGGAATGGCCTCGGCGCTCGCCTATGAGCTGCCCTGGTACGCGGCAACGGACCTGCTGACAGGGAAGGAAGCCTGCGTACCGGCACCTGTAGTGGATTACGGCGGCGGCATCCTGAACCCGTGGGACGCCTTCTTTGATCCCTCACCAAACGGTGCCGCATCGGGACCATCCGGGGCTTTCGCCAAGGCCTCCGGTGTTGCCGAAGTGATTGAGCGTGACGCGTTTCTTGTTGCCTGGCGGACGCATACGGCGCTGCAGCTATTCCATGACGGCGGGATTCCGGATCCATTGCGCGGGACCCAGGAAACTCAGCGCCTCTTGGGGCTCCTCTACGCTGCCCATGCCCGCGGCATCTCGCCCACCCTGGCCTTTGTCCCGTCCGACGAGGGGCTGCTGCACACAGCCGTTTGCATCATCATCGGTAAATCTGACGACGGCGGTGCCCACCAGCGGCAGTTTGGGGCCGTGGGTATCAAAGCAGCCTCGGATCCCATGGCAGCACTGAGGGGAGCGCTTCAAGAGGGCCTGCAAATTCGCGAGCTCTTCCTTGCCCGCACGCCTTCCGTCACGCCGGCGCTAGAGGTTACTGATGACGAATCCCGGGCCGATTACTGGACTCGCTCAGAGTCCATTGCCGAACTTTCCGAATGGGCTCGGTCCTTCGGGGCTTCAGAATTTCCAAGGGTAAAAGCGGCAGCCGATGTAGACGCACTGGTGAAATGGCTGGACAGCAGAGGCATCAAAACTTATTGGGTCAGCCTCACCCACAGGCTGCCTCCAGCCATCCGCGAGCTGGGATGGGTGACGGGCAAAGCGGTTTGCCCAGGCGCCATTCCCTTGACCATGGACGAAACCAAGGGGCTGGCCCGGATGCCGGGTGGTTCGTCCACGACACCCCATCCGTTGATATGAGGGCTTTTAGAAGGGACTCTTCTGAAGCCGCGCCCGGAGTGGAATGGCCCGTAAAGCTGGCGTCCTCGGCATCCATTGATGCTCCTCTGCAAGCTGGTGCGCCTTGGATCGTTGCCATGGCCAGTGTCCCCAAAGCGCGTGTTTCCGCCGATGTGGCCGCTGTCCTAAACGCGCTGGATGGGGTCCGGAACCCTGCGCAGGTGGCTCAGTACCTTGGGATTCCCTGGACTGCCGCCGACGTCATGGGAATTGTCCGGCAGCTGGCCAAGACAGGAATTTTCGACGCCGGTAAGCAGCCGAGCGGGAGTGGAAGGATCCAGTTCAGGCCACCCCTGACTGTTCAATTCACCTTGTTCAACCCAGCACCCCTGCTGGAGTCCATCCGCCCGCTAATGACGACCGTGTCCGGACCGAAGGCGGTGGCGGCTGCTGTGCTGCTCCTGCTCGGCGGCGTGGCAGGTGTCTTCATTGCTGGACCCAGCATCGGCCGCGTCTTATCAACGCCACTTCCGTTGGAGGCCTATCTGTTTGTAGCGATGGCCATGTTCGCTTCCACGCTGCTCCATGAATTCGGGCACGGGCTGGCGCTCACTTGTTGCGGCGGCACTCCCAGACGTATCGGGATCATGCTGTTCTACCTGTCGCCTGCCTTCTTTTGCGATGTAACCGATGGATGGAGGTTGGGCTCACGGAAGCTGCGTGTATTCGTGGCGCTGGCAGGTCCATTGGTTCATTTAGGACTCGGAAGCTTCGCCCTGTCCATCCATGGCTTCCTCCCGGTGTCATGGCTGCAGGATGCAGTTCTCCTCTACGGGATCATTTGCTACGCGGTGGCCATTCTGAACTTGTTTCCGTTCATCAAATTGGATGGCTATGTCGCTTTGATGTCAGCCGTGGACGTTCCGCATCTGCGGAACAAGTCCTTGAGCGTCACGGGGGATTTTGTGAGTTCACACGTGCTGGGTTCGCTGGCCAAATACCGAAGCTACGGTTGGCTGGCTTGCTTCGGGCTTGCGAGTTTCATCTCCGGCATCGGGTTCATGGTGATTGGGTACCAGCGGCTTGCCCCTGTCTTCCTCCAACTGGGGATTGCAGGGCACATAGTTGTCGCGGCGGTCCTGTGCCTGCTGCTGACGATGGCGGGAAGGTCTATCGTCCGGTTCTTCAGTACTGCTGCCGCGAACGGAAGTCCGCTGTGGCGGCGAGTGCTCGCAGCGCTCCTGGGAACACTGGCAATCACACTCCTGACGGCTTTCATCCCGGTGAAAGCGGTGACGGTGGCCGGTTACACGTATTCGGACGGTGCGCTGCACATCGTGATGCCTCCCGAAGCCGCCGGCAGGACGTTGCGGCCGGGAGATGAAGTTGTACTTCAGTCGCAGGGAATGATCTTCCACGAAAAGCTGGGTAGTGCCACGATCGGTGACCAACCGCCGTCGGGATCCTTGGCACCGCTGGACACAATCGTTCCCATCGCTTTGGCAGGCAACAGCCTGCCCGTGCTTGCCTACCCAAGCCACCTCACCGGGGAGTCCAAGCTTGCTGCCGCGGAACGTCTTCCCGGATCCGGACGGGCCGAAGTGATCAGCCCACGCCACATGGGCCTAGGGGAGTGGCTGTGGGATTCCGTGACCCATTCGATGCTGTGGCCCGGCCGAAACGCGGATGCCAGTGACCACTCCAAGACTGAGGATTCCATGAAAGGGCACTCATGACAGTCACTGCCAGCTTTGAGCAGTTCAGTAAGAAGAGGGGCGGGCGGTTCGCGGTCCAAGAATTGACCTTCGATGTGGAGGCCGGCCGGGTAGTGGGCCTTCTAGGACCCAATGGCGCAGGCAAGAGCACAGCACTCGCAGGCTTGACCGGTCTGGTGGAACCCACCTCTGGACGGGCAACAGTCTTTGGAACCGACTACCGATCGCTGCGGCGGCCCGCCACCAAAGTAGGAGTGAATTTGGACGGAATGGACATAGAACCCGGGCTGACAGGACTCCGGCACCTTCAGATCTGCCAGCTTGCTGCCGGCGCTGAGCGTCAGGACGTGGATCAGATTCTTGAGCAGGTTGACCTTGCTGCAGAGGGCAAGAAGAAGGTCCGCGACTACTCGCTGGGCATGCGGCAGAGGCTGGGGATCGCGTCCGCACTGATAGGCAGACCCCAGTTGCTGGTGCTGGACGAGCCCGCCAACGGCTTGGATCCGGAGGGCATCCAGTGGTTGCGCCGCTTCCTCAGGGACTTCGCCGCTTCCGGCGGCAGTGCGTTGGTCTCGAGCCATCAGCTGATGGAACTGGAACAGGTTGCCGACGAAGTGGTGATCCTCAAGCAAAGGACGCTTTTCCGGGGAACGCTGAAGGAGGCCAAAGCTCTGGGTGGCGGAAGCCTGGAATCTGCCTACTTCAAGATTTTGGATCGAGCCCGATGACCAGGGATGTTGTGGCCACCAAGGACCGTGTGGCTTGGCTGCCCACCGGACTTCGATCGGAGCTACTGCGGTATTTCAGCGGGTATTCCGTGGTAGGTATTCTGGCGTTCAGTGCCCTGGTGCCTTGGTTCGTTGCCAACTTCCTTGGATGGCCGGGCAATTCAGGGGAGCTTTCGGCCGCCCAGAATGTCCAGGTGTTCTGGGCCCTGGCCGCAAGCATTGCTCCAGTGGCCACGTTTGCCGGGAGTTATCTTGTGACCCGGGAGTCCTACTACGGCACGCTTCGGCGAAGCATCGTAACGACCGGACTGCGGCAAGTGCTGCGGGCCAAGTACGTGGCCGCGCTGGTCATCGGCCTTGCCACTGCCATCACAGGAGTGGTGGTGTGGGGTGGAAGCGTGGCGTTGTCGCTCCCGCCAGAAGTGCGGGGAGCCCTTTTGTCTGCGGAGTCGTGGCGGGAACTGCCCGGCGTGGTGATGGCCTCGGCGCTGGGATCTATTTGGGGGTGTTCGCTCGGCTGGATCATCCGGCATTACTACGCGACGACGATCCTCACGTTACTGATCCCACTCGCCGTTGAGTTGCCCTTGTTGCTGAGCAGCTCGGAGGTTGCCCGCTGGCTTCCATCAGGCGCCTTGGCCGGAATCGCGTCACTGCCCTTTGAAGGGTTACTCGAGCCCGTGCCGGCGTTCCTGGTGTCCTGCGGGTGGCTGACTGTGGCGGGTGCCGGGGCCGTGTGGACGGTCAAGGGGCGGGAGTTCTAGATGCTCAACCTGGTGCCCGCTTTCTGCTCTGATCTTCAGCGGCCATGGCTGTGGAAGGGCTCGGCCTTGGGGGCTTTGTTGGTATTGGGGCTTCTAGGGTTGCTCATTGTCGCTGCCAGCCTTGAGTCCCAAGCACCAACGCCGGGGTTGGACCGCGTTCTGCGTAAAACCGGGCTCTCCCTCATGCTCACCGGGGCCTCCATTGTGGGTGCATTCTCATTCACCGCGGACTACCGCTCCGGTAGCTTCAACAGGAGGGTTTTACTGTTTCAGCGGGGCCCTGCATTTACCGGCCGGGCTGCAACAACCACCTTGGCAGCCCTCATCAGCGGCGCACTGGTGGGGACTGCCTTCGGCTTGTTCGGAGTATTTGCGGACGGTGCATGGCATCTCAACCCGGTTACCGTTCTGGGCTTCTGTGTGACTTCCGGCATGGGGTCGTTATGGGGCTTCGCCCTGGGATCCCTCATCCGCAACCACTTGGTGAGCCTCTTCGTTGTGCCTCTCAGCTTGGCACTCCCGGAACTCCTGCCCCCGTCGCTGGGGGAGACCGGGCGGCTCATCTTTCCAACCCTCGCCGCCAACTGGGCGGAGAACGTGGCTGTCAACATACCCGCGTTCGCATCTTTCGCCGGGGCCCTTTGCTGGCTTGTAGTGGTATCAGCGGCAGCCAGCTGGGTGTTTCTCAGGCGAGACCTGGCCTGACACTCCAATCAAAAAAATTAAGGAACACATAGTGAATACCAAACCGTTGGTCTGGCTCCTCCTGGCCCTCACGCTCGCTGCCTACGCTGTCTCCATCTTCATCTCGAACCGCGGTGAATCAGTGTGGTCAACCGTTTCGGGAGTCATCATGGTGGTCGCAGCACTCGTTATGTTCTGGCGATATCTTCAGGGACGCAGAGCGGGCCAAAACGAACAGTGACTCGCTTGCCGCGGAATAGCTGGTCCGCGGCAAGCGAGCCCGTAGTTACTTGCCCGGTTTTGCTGGTTTGACCACCATCGCTGATCCACCACCCCGGCGGTCAGGTTCGGCAGCAGCTGTCAGCGATCCATCCGGGTTGAACTCGATGGCTGTGGCCGCGCCGATTTCGGCCGCTGACGTAAAGGCATCGCCAGCCGGAACCAGATCATGCCCCAACGATTTCAAACCTGGACCGTAGGCCTCAATGAAGGCGGGCTCGGAGGTGACTGTGAGGCCATTCCGGGGTGACGTCCGCGGAGCTGCGAGAGCTTCGGAGACGTCCATTCCCAGGTCAATGCGGTTCAAAATTGTTTGCAGCACGGTAGTAATAATGGTCGAACCGCCGGGGGAGCCGAGAGCCAGGAACGGATCGCCATCCTTCAAAACGATGGTCGGCGACATCGACGACCGGGGACGCTTACCAGGTTGAATCCGGTTCGGATCAGTCTCGCTGTAGACGGTGCTGAAATCGGTCAGCTCGTTGTTCAGCAGGAAGCCACGGCCCGGCACAACGATTCCCGAACCACCGGTCTGCTCAATCGTGAGCGTGTACTCCACAACGTTGCCCCACTTGTCGGCGACAGTCAGGTTCGTCGTGGAGATATTCTCTGTATCCGTTTCATTGGCGAGCGGTGCAACGGCAGCCGGGCAGGCGCCGTCGTAATCTTCCACGTTCCCCGGTGCGAAAGGCTCGGGGGCGGCCGCCGTCGGATTGATATTGCAGGAGCGTTCCTTAGCGAAGACGTCGTCCAGCAGCTTCTCGGTGGGGACATTCACGAAGGCCGGATCGCCAACGTAGGCGCCACGATCCGCGAATGCCAGGGAGCTCGCTTCAAGGTAATGGTGCAGGGCGTTGACGGGCTCCATTACCTTGAGGTCGTAGTTCTCCAGAATGTTCAGCGCCTCACCTACGGTGGTGCCGCCGCTACTGGAAGGAGCCATGCCGTAGACCTCGTAGCCGCGGTACTCCACCTTGGTGGGATCCTGATCCAGCACCTTGTAGTCGGCCAGGTCCTGTGTGGTCATGAAACCGACGGGAACTGGGAGGTCAGTGTCGCCCGACTTCGGCGGAGTCTTTACCGTGTTGACGATTTCCTCCGCGAGCGGACCGCCGTAGAAGGCGTCAATGCCTTCGTTGGCGATCAGGCGATACGTCGCCGCAAGGTGGTGGTTCTTGAAGACACTTCCGACGGCGGGAGCGTCACCGCCGGGAAGGAACAGATCCTGCGTGGACGTGAAGGTGTCGAAGCGGACCTCGTTGTCCAGGGTTTGCTGCCGGAAGGTCTCGTCCACCACGAAGCCGCGGTTGGCTACCTTGATGGCTGGCTTCAGTGCCTCACCCAAATCCAACGTCCCCCAACGTTCCAGGGCCCGCTCCCATGTTGCAGGTGTGCCCGGGACGCCCACGGAGACGCCGCTGGTGACGAGTTCCGGGGTGAATCTGTAGGGTTTGCCGGTAGCGGGGTCGATGAACGCGTCGGTCGGTATGCCCGCCGGAGCGGTTTCTCGGCCGTCAATGGTTCCAACTTGCTTGGTCTTAGCATCATAGAAAACGAAATAACCGCCGCCACCGATGCCTGCGCTGTAGGGCTCGGTAACTCCAAGGGTTGCTGCCGCGGCGACAGCGGCGTCGGCAGCATTCCCACCCTTTCTCAGTACTTCGATGGCGGCTGCGGAAGCTTCGGGATCGACGGTGCTCACCGCACCGCCGTAGCCCGTGGCCGTCGGGTTTTTCTCGGTTTCGCGGGGATCGGCGAAGGCCGGACTGGCCATTGCGCCGCTCGTCGCGGTTAGTGCCAAGGCTGCCGTGACAGCAGCCAGTTGACGTCTCACATGTGTCATGGTGTCTCCCAGAGTTGTTCCAGACGATGATGTGGGTGGACGGTCCGGTCACCCTATCGCGGGGTTAGGCGGGGAACAACGGTTGAAATCTGGAGCAGAATCGGCATAAAGCGGGCCGTCACCACCAACTTTGAGGGGCCGTGGCGCCGCGACACCCCTTGAAAGCGGCGTGTCGGCCCGGATTGGAAATCAATGTAGGTGGTGGCCGCACGGATGCGAAATCAAACAACCAGCCGCAGCGGCCGCTGCCCCAACTGCACCGTGATCTCCTGTCCCCAAGAAGCCGTCAGCCGGTCGTCCTCCATGCCGTCGCCGAACACCACCAATTGGTCTGACGCCACGGTTATCCGAAGCAGTTCGCCGGCTTCCAAAACGCCCTCGGTCAACGAAGCACCCGTGACGGGTGAAGGCCAGGCTTCCCGGACGAACCATGCGAGCCGCGGATCGGTGGGCGCCGGCAGGGAGCGTCCACCACGTTCCAAGGCGATCGAGGCGCACCACCCGGTAGCGCCGGTGCCGGTGGAAACGATCAGGCCCGACGACGACTGCCGCTCAGTTTGTCCGCCGGGCTGGGTGAAACTCGGCGCTGTGATGGAGTACTTGGCCGACTGGTGCGAAGCGTGCCCGACAAAGACTTCATTGAGCGCCGAAAGCTGCTGGCCGTCGTCTAGCGTTGCCGTCACGGTGGTGAGGCTTTGGCAGCGCAGGCGTCCAACGTCGCCGGCACCCAGAAGGGCAGCGGCTGCCGACGGTGTGTGCCGGACAAGGATGCCGGGGTTCGCGCCGGGCTCGGGGTCGATGCCGATCACCGGTTGGCCGTTCAGATACTTGGCAACGTTCGCCACCAGGCCGTCCTGCCCCACCACGGCGATGATGTCTTCTGCAGTGAGCAGGAAACGGCTCAGGTCCGCGCGTTCCACTTCCGCTTGCCGCCAATCGGACGGTACTGCCGCCCTGATGGTTGCGAGGGCGGAGGTTAGCCGATCATGCCGGTCTTGTGCGTCCTGGATGCTGCGACCGCGGCTACGAAGGAAAAACTCGGCTTGGCCGCGGGTGGCGTGCCGGTCCAGGAGTTCCTGGAGTTCGGTCCGTCGGTGGACGATGACGATGCGCGGGGTGGCCATGACAGGTCCTTACTTGGTTGCTTCTACAGGAGCGGCGGGTTCCTTGAACAGACCGGCAAGTGCTCCGCTGAGCAGGTCCGGGGTGATAGTGAGGTTCCCGATGTTAGGCAGGCTGCCGGCTGCATCCTTGAGCGCCAAGGCGAGGAGCGTGGCCTGTTCCATACCGCGGTAGACCTCCATGGTTGCGGCCTCGCGGGCTGCGGCTGCTTCGCCAACCAGTCGGATCTGGTTTGCCTCCGCGGCGGCGCCGATGCCCTTTCGTTCAGCAGAGCCTTGGGCCTCAATCAAACCAGCAGCGGCCTTCTCTTCGGCAGCGCGGCGGGCGTTCGCGCCTTCCTGCGCCACCAGGTTCTCCCGGCGGACAGCCAGTTCGATTTGGCTCGCCATCTCGTTCTCGGAGATCGTGCGTTCACGCTCGACGGCGACCGCCCGCCTTTCGTACACGGCCCGGTCCGCTTCGGCTTGGAGCTGCTCACGAACTGGAGTTTGCAGGGCACGTTCAACATCAGATTCGGGTCGCACGGCCAGGACCTGTACTCCGAGAATTTCGATGCCGGTGGACTGCAATCTGGCGTCTGCCCGAAGTGCTTCGGTGAGGACGAGCCGGAGCTGGCTCACTCCACGTTCGAGTGCCTCGGCGAGGGTTGTAGTGGCGATCTGGTCGATCGCGTGGCTCTGGCACAGCTGCCCGATGATGGTGGAGACCTGCTCGCGGCCGGTCGCCGGAGCCTTGCCAGCAGTTTGCAAGCCGAAGTCGAGCCGCATCGAAACCGCCACAGGGTCGATGAAGCGGTAGGTAACGTTGGCCTGAACGCTCACGTCCTGGTGGTCGCGGGTGATGGCGTGGAACAGGGTTGGCAGTTCCTGATCGTCTACCGGAACCTCGCTCAGAACGGAGTTTGCTGGCCGGAACCAGAAGGCTTGGCCCACTCCTTGGTGGCGTACTGCACCCTTCTGCAGGTGCACGACGTAACCGGTGGGGCTGCCGAGGAAGTGGCTGATCCAGGGGTAGCGCTTGATGGTGGCCATGATGTTCGCCTCTTTCGTTTAGTTGTCGTCAAGTTGACGATAACTAAACATTAGGGTCAGTCCGGCTTTATTGTCAACATGACGATAATTACCTACGATTACTTCATGCCTGAAACCCACGCGGCGCCTGAGCGCTTTCCGGTAACCGTCGACGTCGTAGCCCTCACGGTGCGCGACGGCGAGCTGAACGTCCTCCTCATCACGCGCCTCCTCGAGCCTTTCCGTGGAAAGCTGGCGCTCCCTGGTGGTTTCGTCCTCGCGGGTGAGGACCTGCTGGAGGCGGCCGGCCGGGAGCTCGCGGAGGAGACCGGCGTCGAACATCTTCCGGGGCACTTGGAGCAACTGGGCAGTTACGGCCCGAAGGGGCGCGACCCCCGCGGTGACGTCCTCACCGTGGCGCACCTGCTGCTGGCGCCGGACTTTCCGGTGTTGTCGGCTGGAAGTGACGCTGAACAGGCTGCGTGGTACCCGGTTCGCGACGTCCTGGAGGGGAAGGTTGAACTAGCTTTCGACCACGCACGGATCCTTGACGACGCCCTGGAGCGGGCAAAGTCGAAGCTTGAATACTCGCCCTTGGGTGCGGCCTTCTGTGGCGAGGAATTCACCATCGCTCAACTCCGAAGCGTGTATGAGGCTGTGTGGGGCACGCGCCTGGACCCGCGGAACTTCCACAGAAAAGCCACGGGGACGCCAGGTTTTCTGGAGGACACCGGCCGAATGACAACGGGCGACGCCGGGCGGCCGGCTGCGTTGTTCAGGCTCGCCCCCGAAGCGCGTCCGACGCCGGGCCAGCCCACCCGGGCGGTACTCAACCCGCCGCTGATGCGCCCGAGGGACTAGGTTGCGCGCCGAATCAGGGGGGAAGGGAGCGCTCTAGTGGCGCTTTCAACTCGACCGGAACAGCCCCTCTGCAGGTGTTTGGCTAGGCGCCGACCGCCACCTTGGCCGCCATCATGCGATTGACCTGAGCCATGACTTCGTCAGGTTCGCCGTTTGCATCCACCACCACAAAGTCATCGAACTCAGGAAGCGAACGGTATGCATCCCGGAATGCCCGCAGGTCGGCCACGGTCTCCTGGTCGGTGCCGCGTGCCGTGACCCGCTCGTGCGCGACGGTGGGATCAGCGTCGAAGTGCATGTGAAGATCAGCAGCAGGGAGCTTTTTCAGCAGCCATGGGAGCAAACGCCCACGCTGCAATCCACTGGCTTGGCGTAGCGCTAGTTGGCAGTGCAGATGGCGATCCATGACTACCAGGCCGTCGAACTGCCGGGCGCGCGCATGGTTCACCAGCACGTTGAATAGGCGAACACCTGTTTCGATGAAGTCCGCAACCCTTGGCGCCACCTTCCAGCCATATCGCATCGAAAGAAGCGACATCCTCCGCCGAGCAGCGTGATTACTGAGCAGCAGGGCGCTTCGCCCTTCTGTGCGAGCCGAATCGACCAAGGCGTGGGCCGCCGTCGTTTTTCCTGAACCGTCAATGCCTGTCAGAACAATGAGCATGAGCCCTCCCTTCGTCTTCTGTGGGACTCGTTCTATGTACAACGCGGGGTTGGCCTCAGTTGTGCCGAGTGAGGTATAGATCACACGCTGGCGCTGTTCGCTACGCTGCGTCGTGACTGGAGCGGCCTCGAAAGGGTAATAAGTTTCCTGTCCAAATACTTCGCCCCAGCGGAGTGCGCGCCTATCATGATGCTATGTACGTGCCCCTCAAGGGATGTGGTTCTGGTTTGAACCTAATTCCGCGGGGGTACGTAAGCGATATGGAGAGTAATTCTCCGATCGGTGCCCGTTGGCATGGGTGGCGCTTCAGAAATGGAGTACCAGCGGACGCCTTCCTGAATAGACAACCGTTATTGAAGGGATGCGTAGCTCAATGAATACACTTTTGATAATCGCCGGTGTTATAGCGATCATCTTGCTCCTCGTCGGCGGATTCAACCAAGCCCTCAGCTTCCTCCTGTGGGTGGGAATTATCCTGCTGGTGTTGGCCCTTATTGGCTGGGTACTAGGCCGTGGCCGGTCGCGCGTATGACGACTGATCCAAGCGAAGTTGCCGGTTTCGCGCAGGTTCGCGATGGGACAACCACGCCCGGGCATCCCATTCCCAGGGATCCCGGGACGCCGGAAGCAAGCAATCAGGTACCTGTGGGTGATTCGTCGTCGGAAAGTCCGGAAGACTCCGTCGACGCTGGTCCCAGCGAATCAGCCAACCCGCCCGGGCCGGCAGAAGAGAAGGACGAAAAGACTGCGGACCATCGCGGTCTGACAACCGAAACCAACCCTACGGATTGAGCAGGGCAGGCGCGGCTGCGGATGGGAGGGATCCCGGTCCGCGGCCGCGTTTCTTTGGTCTTCGACGCCTTTGTCAGTATGCTTACTAATAGCTGGGGGTTATCAGTTCAGCGATTGGGGTAGTGATGCGGATCGGATCGATTGTGGGGCTGTTCGTGGTGGTGTGGCTCATTATTGGGGCCGTGGCAGCAGGTCAGCGCGGGTACTTCACGGCTCCGCCCGCGCAGTGCTCGCAGCTTGCCACCATTGCACTAAATATTGTTGCGGGCCCATTGAACTACACAGGCTTGGATCCCCAGGGTGGCTGCGAGATTCCACAACCGTCTTGATGCGCCAGCGTTTTAGGGCCGTACGGTAACGCATTCACCCTCAAATTGCTAAGATTGCTGACTAATTTCGTCAGAGCATGGACAGGCCACCAGCTGCACTTATAGGTTCGAAGTGTTCCATAAACACGTTCACCGCTTTGGAAAGGACAGGTCTCATGGACAAGCAAAACGCCACACCGGAAGAGGAAGTGGGAGGCTACGGCACTCCTACGGCTGAGCAAGAGGCCGCCGGCGGCGGCCAGGCACAGCCCCGCGTGGAAGAAGACATCGAGGAAGCCGCCCTCGGAGAAGGCACCGGCGCCCCGAACCTTAGCCACTTGGATCCGGAGGACTCCGACAGTTCCGGAGAGCCAGGCGCGGGCCGCTTTGGCGGAACCGACGAGCAGTACTTGGCCGAGCAGTCCACCCAGCCGGACGGAAACGACGGCGACCTGCCGGACGGCAGCGGCAACGACCTTCCCCAGGAAGAGTCACCCAACGACGATGACGAAGAAAGTTTCGACGCCGGCTAAGAGCTTTGGCTGGCGCGCTTTAGACAGGCGCGCCACTGGTTAAGCAGCCAGCTGGCTGGCGCGCCACCAGCATTACCGAATGAGCACCCGAGACACGATCGAAGGAGCAAAACCTATGGCTACGGTAAATAAGTCAATCGAAGTGGATGTACCTGTATCTGTTGCCTACAACCAGTGGACGCAGTTTGAGACCTTCCCTCAGTTCATGAATGGAGTGGAGGCCGTTGAACAGATCGATGAAACTGGCCTTCATTTTTCAACCAATGTGGGTGGTGTGAAGCGGGAGTACAACGCCCAGATCATTGAACAGGTCCCTGATTCCCTGGTCAGTTGGGCCAGCGTGGACGGTCCCCGCAACGGCGGAACGGTGAGCTTCGAGCCACTCGACACCGGCAGGACCCGGGTCAACGTGGAGATCGTCTGGGAGCCGGATGGCCTCGCGGAAAAGGCCGGCTCCGCCCTTGGCGTGGACAGCATGCGCGTAGGTGCGGACTTGGACAAGTTCAAGAAGTTCATCGAAGCCCAGAGGCATGAAACGGGTGCTTGGCGTGGCACGGTTTCCGGTGGCGATGTTGATGACACCGGTGAAACCTTCGGTAGTGGCGCAGTGGCAACGGCTGAGTTCCCGCCCGTCGATCCGGATCTCGCAGCGCCGGCTGCCAATGAAGGACCCGCCGAGCCGCCCCAGCCGCGCACCCCGGGGATCTAGTCCAGCCTCTCCGGGGCCAGACCCTAGCGCCAGGCTTTGGACTGACTCACACTGGACATGGAACCAAATAAGCAGCTCCAACGAGGGCCGGCCATCACAACGGGCCGGCCCTCGCGGCATATCCCCGAAAGGCAGGAATTCCGCGGTCATGGCAACCTCCAGCAATGTGGAAGCTGAACAGAAATTCGACGCCGAAGCGTCCACTCCGCTCCCTGCCCTCGAAGCAATTGACGGGATAGGGCGTGTGGGTGAACCCGCGAGCCACAGCCTGGAAGCCATTTACTTTGACACCCGCCACCTGGCCCTCGCATCCCGAGGAATCACACTGCGCCGCCGGACCGGTGGGCCGGACGCCGGCTGGCACCTGAAGCTCCCGCACAGTGCGGGCAAGCGAACAGAGATCCAGGCACCGTTGGGCAACGCCGACGCTGTCCCGGTGGAACTCATGGACCGCGTGCTTGCCTACACCCGGGGTCACGCAGTGGCGGCTGTCGCAACCCTGAATACGGAACGAACCAGCTACGCCTTGTACGGCGAGGATGGCCGCCGACTGGCTGAATTCGTGGATGACTACGTTCGTGCCAGAGCGACGCTTGGCGAACCCCGCGAGCTGGAGTGGAGGGAGTGGGAGGTGGAGCTGGCCCCGGAAGAAGCCGACGACGGTGCCGACACCTTGCTGAGCACCCTGACACAGCAACTCTCCGACGCCGGAGCAAAGCCGAGCGAGCGCCCGTCCAAGCTGGCCACCGCATTGGGCGACTCATGGCCTGCCTCGAAGCGAACAGACCGCGAAGAGCCCAGCGGCAACGGTCCAGCCGTCATTCCCGTGCTCAAGTACCTGGACGAGCAAGTGGCCGATCTGCTCCTTCAGGACTCCCATGTCCGCCTTGCGCGTGACGATTCAGTGCACCAAATGCGGTCACAGATACGCCGAATCCGTGCTGTCCTGCATGGTTACAGGGCTCTCTTTGAACCGGACCCGGTGAAGGATCTCGAAAAGGAACTGAAGTCGCTCGCCAAGACCCTTGGCCGGTACCGGGATGTGGAGGTCTTGCACGAACGCTTGAAGAGCAGCTTCGAGGAACTGCCAAGAAAGCTCGTCCTGGGTCAACTCCACAATGAGCTGGAAGAGCGTATGGCATTGAGGGCCGAAACTGCGATGTCTGCCGTAAGGAACCGGTTGAACAGTCCCCGCTACTTCAAGTTGCTGGACGCTGTGGAAGCCTTCATCGACGCTCCGCCCACAACGTCAAAGGGTGAGGCAGCGGCAAAGGAGACCACGGCGAAGCTCGTCAACAAGGCCGGCAAAAGGCTCCGCAAACGGCACGACGAAGCGGTGGGTGCCGCCGTCGGGCCTCAACGCGATAGGGCATTCCACGAAGTACGGAAGGCCGCCAAGAAGCTGCGCTTTGCCGCAGCGGCTGTGGAAGGCATCCACGGCAAACGTGCCGTGAAGTTGGAAGACGCGGCGCACAGGATTCAGTCAATTCTTGGCGACCATCAGGACAGTGTGATGGCGCGGGCGGAACTGCTGAAGCTGGGCTCAGCGCCGGGCGTCAGCAACGGTGCTTTCACATATGGAGTGCTGCATGCGATGGAGCGCACCGCCGCTGACGCCACTCAGCAGGAGTACCTGCGGAAGGGCAAGAAGGCGCGGAACCTACGCCTCAAAAAGTAGCTCCACGTTTTACTTCTTGAGGAACGCCAGCAGGGCCTCGTTGATTTCTGCACCATGCGTCCAGAGCAAGCCGTGCGGTGCGCCCTCGATTTCAAGGTACTCGGCGCTGGGCAGGGCATCCTTGAATCGCCGACCCGTGACGTCGATGGGCAGGATGTTGTCCGCCGTGCCGTGGACGATCAAGGCCGGGACATCGATCTTGGGAATGTCCGATCGGAAGTCCGTCAGCCAGGTTGGCTGGGCGGCTACTGAGGCGAACGCACCGGATTTGCTGGCAAGGTTCCAGCTGGCATCCACTGATTCCTGGCTGAGCCGTGCGGTGCCAAGGAAGATTTCCGTGTTGTAGAAGTTCTTGAAGAAGTCGGTGAAGAAGGCGTACCGGTCGGCCTTAACGGACTCGGCGAGGCCATCGAAGACCTCCTGGGGGACGCCGTCAGGGTTGTCGTCGGTCTTCAGAAGGAAAGGCTCCAGCGAACCGAGGAACACGGCCTTTGCAACGCGCGCCGAGCCGTAAGTGCTGATGTAGCGCGCAACTTCGCCTGTACCCATGGAGAAGCCCACCAAAACGGCGTCGTTCAGGTCCAGGGTGTCCAGCACGGTCTTCAAGTCTGCTGCGAAGGTGTCGTAGTCGTAGCCTTCGGTCGGTTGGCTGGACTTGCCGAAACCGCGGCGATCGTACGTGATGACGCGATATCCGGCGTCGAGCAGTGCGGCCGTCTGCTTCTCCCAGGAGGATCCGTCCAACGGGTAGCCATGAATCAGGACCACTGGCTGGCCGGCCCCATGGTCCTCGTAGTAAAGCTCAATCTCAGTGCTGTTTTCGTTTCCGACGGTGATGTAAGCCAAAACTCAAGTCCCTTCGATGCAGTTCAACACGAACGTTTCCAGCCTACTGTCCGGGGCTGACACCGGCTCCGGCTCCGGCTCAGGGTGGTGTTCCCACCACCACCATCCGCGGACACTGGTTGCCGACGCTGTTGCAGTGGATTCTTGGATCACCGCCGATGACGAAACCAAGGAACACTCATGCCCCTTGCCCTACGCCCCGCCACCGAGAGTTACGCCTCGATCGACGACCTCCTGGGCGACGGACGCCGCCGCTTCTTCAGCCACGGTTACAAGACCACCAACCCGCGGCTGCGGAACCTTCGCGTTGCCCACACCGTCGCTGAGTCCACACTGACTGCCCGAGCCAGCTTGGGTGTCGCGGGAGTTTGGTCCGTCAAAGGCAATCAGGAGCAAACACCGCACCTTGGCACCACGGACGTCCTTGTCCTTGCCTGCAGAATGGCGGAAGCCCTGCTGGCCAGCAGGTTTTCGCCGGATATATTGCCGGCCGCTTACCTGACATCCGTCACCATCTCCGGCGGCAGTGAACCGGTGGAAGACACCTTGGGTGATCTTGGCTGCAAGGCTACGCTGCAGGACCACGGTGACGGGTCCGTCCTGCGGTGCTCGGTGGCCTCCATGAGCGCGGTCCTTGAAGTAGCCCACGCTCCGGCTGAACTTGGACTTGCTTCCGTCGAGTCGCCCTCAGAAGAGGCGTTGGTGGGCGACGCCGCCACACGACTCTATGGGGACCTGTGGGCCGAACGGCAGGTCACGTTGTCAGACGTGGTTCTCGAAGCGGTACAGGGTGCAGCCCACGCGCAGCTCTCGTTTCGCCAGCAACCCACGTTGGGCCACCAGCTGGGTGACCGGCGCGGCCTGGAAGCTGCGTACCCGCAGGCGCTGTCCGCCGTCGAGTACTTTGTGGCCACCCTGCAATTAGGGCAGGTCCTGCTCTACAGCTTGGACGCCATGAACCGTTCCGACAGCAACACGCTCTGGATGCGCAAGACACGGGTTACTTTTACCGGTCCCGGCCCGAAGATTGGGGGCGGGCAGGGAACCGGTCTGAGTGTGGGGTTGCAGAAGAGCCGGCTGATCGGAAAGGACGGCGGGTCCTGGCGCTGCGCCGATGTAGTGGGAACGTTCGACGGCGGCGAGGTAGTCTGCAGCGTCGCTCACCAACTGCCGGCAGGGGCTGTTCAATGAGCGCGAAATCCGCGGTGGTCCGGGGGCTGGGCGGCGCGCTTCCCGAACGCGTGGTCACGAACGAGCACCTCTCCTCCGTCATGGATACCTCCGATGAATGGATCCGGCGCCGGACCGGTATCGCCGAGCGGCGCCACTCGGACGAATCTGAGAGCACCAGCGTCCTTGCCACAACAGCTGGCCGACGAGCGTTGGCAAGCGCCGGCGTCGATTCCGTGGGGCTGCTGATCGTGGCAACCTCGACGCCGGACAAGGTCTGCCCTGCCACTGCACCGAAGGTTGCGGCGAACCTTGGGCTACAAGGGATTGCCGCGTTCGATATCTCGGCGGTTTGTTCAGGATTTGTCTACGCGCTCGCTACTGCCAGCTGGGCCATTACCTCCGGCTCCGTTGGCTCTGCACTGGTGATTGGCGCGGACACCTTCACCCGGCTGCTGGATCCGACGGACCGCACCACGTCCGTGATCTTCGGCGACGGAGCAGGAGCTGCCTATCTCTCGGCCGGTACCGCAGAAGAACCCGGGGCCATCCTTGCTACAACGCTGCACTCGGACGGGGACGGGGAAACGCTGATTCATGTTCCACGCAGCGCCGGTGCCTTCTTTGAGATGCAGGGCAAAGAAGTGTTCACGCAGGCGGTGACGGCGATGTCGGACTCCGTGCAGACCGTGCTGGCGAGTGTTGGCTGGACGGCTGGCGACGTCGATTCCCTGATCGCGCACCAGGCCAACCTGCGGATCCTCAACACGGTGGCCTCGGTGACCGGAATACCCGGTTCCAAAGCCGAGGTCCACTTGGACAGGGTGGGAAATACTTCAGCTGCCTCGATTCCACTGGCCATGACCGACGCCGGCACCAAGGGCCACAGGTCTCCCGGGGACAAAGTGGTCCTGACGGCCTTCGGCGGGGGAACCACCTGGGGTGCCATCGCCATGACCTGGCCTTCGATCTCGGTTGTGGACCCGCATTAGGGCCACTACCGATTCCTGCGGGCAGGGTGCCTTGCGGGATCACCGTGGCCCGGCCATCCCGGGCCACACTACAAAGGGGGAAACCACATGGAAATTACAGCTTTGGACGTCGTTGAGGCTATCCGATCCACCATGGACGAGCTCAGCCACATGGGCCCGGACGACTCCTTCGCGGACCTGGACATCGATTCACTGTCCCTCGTTGAAGCGGCCGTCATCCTCAGCAACAAGTTCGGCGTGCGCGTGGACGAATTCGAACTCGCAGACGCAGGAACTGCCCGGGTTGCGGCCGGACTGGTGACCGGGAAGCTCGCCCTGCAACCCGCCGTCTAACCGGAACCCATTAACGAATCACCTAGCCAGCACATAGACACAGATACGAACATTGAGGACACCCATGGCCACTCCGGCAATTGCAGTTGTTTACTATTCAGGCTCCGGTCACACCAAGGTCCTCGCGGACGCAGTGGTATCCGCTGCCGCCTCCACGGGAGCCACCGCAGCCCTCCTGCGCGTGGATGAACTTACCCAGGAGTCCTGGGACTTCATCGATGAAGCCGATGCCATCATCTTCGGCGCACCCACGTACATGGGTACTGCACCTTCAGCGTTCCACGCCTTCGCAGAAAAGACGGCAGGCCGTTGGGCTGTGCAGAAGTGGCACAACAAGCTGGGTGCAGGTTTCACCAACGCCGCTTGTAAGGCAGGCGACAAAAACTCAACCCTGGACTACTTTGCTACTTTTGGCGCCCAGCACGGCATGAACTGGATCAACCTCGGCCTGCTCCCGGGCTGGAAGAGCACCAAGGGTACCGAAAACGACCTCAACCGCTTCGGCTACTTCAACGGCGCTGCCGCACAAACCTTCTCGGACGTTGGCATCGAGGGCGTCCACCCCGCAGATATCGCTACGGCCGCCCACTTGGGCCGACGCGTTGCGGAAATCACTGCGGTCTTCGCTGCCGGAAAGGCCGCCCTGGAGAACCGCACCTCAGACCGGGAACTCATCAGCACGGGAGCCTAGCAGTCCTCGTGCCGAGGAGCGGGCGGACACGGATAAAGCCTGGTGACACGGATAAAGCCTGGTGACACGGATAAAGCCTGGTGACACCCATATTCGGGTGGCGCCAGGCTTTATCCGTGGCGCTGATCCGTCTGGGCGTCCCCGCTCGGCTCCGGGGACAGGGTCTTTTCCACGAGTAAACGCACGGCAGGGTTGCCCAGGTGGAACAGATGACCTCCAGTGTCCAGTTTCATCAACCGTGGCTCGGCCGCGCACCATGCCGCCCAGCGGAGGGAATCGGCAACAGGCACCACGGGATCGTCTGCGCTGTAGAGGACGGTGGCTGGAACTTCCAACTGTTTCCCGGGTGGTCTTCCCGGATATCCCGCCAAAAGATCGAGGTCCTCAAGGAGGACGTCCCGGGCGCGCGGGGACAGTGCGCCCGCAGCGGCAACTGCGGCAGCACCGGCGTCGTGCATTCCCGACGGCGGGCGCGTGGCGGCAAGGAAGACGTGGGCCACCCGGCCTGTGTGCTGTAGCCGCAGTGCGATCTCGAAGGCGAGGACAGCCCCCATGCTGTGGCCGTACAGAGCTAGCCGGGCAGACGCCGACGCCGTCACGCGCTCTGCGAGGGCATCAGCAGCCGCCCCCAAGGACATGAAGTCCCAGCCACGGTAGCTGAGTTTGGTCACCGTCACGCCGTCGAAGCGCCAGCCTGCGAAACTGGCCGTGGTCCCACCGGCATGGTGCAGGCAAAACAGGTGCATGCCGGGGTCCTGGCCGTCAGTTGAAGGCGAGCCGGTGGCGGTCGTGCTCCAAACGGGACGCTGCAACATCATCCATGTGTTCCTCCGCCCACTCCTTCATTTCAAAGATGATGCGCAGCAGCGAGCGGCCGCGGGGAGTGAGTTCGTAGTCGGTGCGAATAGGAACTGACACCGTGACATGACGGAGCACCAACCCATCGCGTTCCAGGGAGCGGAGGGTGGATGTCAGCATCTTCTGGCTGGCACCTGGTATGAGCTTCCGCAGGTCACTGTGGCGCTGCTGGCCATCCTCAAGGGCAAGCATCACCAAGGTGACCCACTTGCTGCTGATGGCCTCCAGCAATTGCCGGGCCGGGCAAAGGTCCAAGGACGCGTTGTAGTGCTTCCGGGCTTTTTGGCGTTTCTCTTCAGCCGTGAGAGTCATATCCCCAATACTTTCCTCATCAAGTGGACTGCTGGGCACAGTTTACTTGGGGCCTCTGACAGCTGGGGGAACGGTGTCGTAAACCTTAACTCACCGGCGTGGCTGAGACCCTCAGCTTGGCGTCAACCAACAGGGATTCCCCTGCCAAGGCCATGAATTGGAGATCCGAATGATGGTCCCCGTAAGCGAAGCTGCCCGCGAGATCAACGTTGTTCGCTAACGCGTGGGCCAAGACGGCCCGGGCTTTGGCATCACCCACCAGTGCTTCCTCGATCCCACCCGTGTACGTGCCATCGGCCACCAACGGGCGGGTGCATAACAGCTCAAGGTGGGGCCACCGCCGTCGAACCCGTACCAAGGCCGGCTCGAACGATGCCGTGACTGCCACCAGTCGCCGCCCGGAGTCCGCATGGGCGTCCAGGATGGACACCACAGGCTCCAGGAAAGCCCAGTCGGCCACCTGCCCATCCTGCAGATCCGCCCAGCGCTCGCCGAGTTCGGCCACCTCTGTGACGCTTCGGCCGCGCCACCAGCGGAAGTAGCGGGCGTTCGTCACCGACCGCGGGACCCCGTTCTCCGCTGCAGTGCGCAGACCTGCGAGGAACTCCCCGGCCTCTTCAGCGCGGGCATGTTCGGCGGCGTCGAAGCGAAGGAATTCGAAAATGGTGTTGTAAGCGGTGACGGTGCCGTCGATGTCTGTGTAGGCAGCTTGGATGTGGCTGCGGGAGGATTCTTCCACAGGAAGAATCCTAGGGAACGATCCGCCGTTCGGAAGCCCCTCAGGGCAGGGCACTTTGAGGTGCCCTAGGCACAAAAAAGTGCGTTCTTACGCGGCGCCGCGCTGTCAGTGAGGATCGATGACGGGGCACAAAGCGTCCCCGAAAGCACAGCCTCGAAAGGAAGCCAATGCCTACCATCCTCCACATCAACGCCTCTCCGCGCTACGCCAACAGCGACTCCCTGCGGTTGGCCCGGCACTTCATCGATTCCGTCCAGACTGCCGGTGCGGAGAGTTTCGAAGTGGAGACGCTGAACCTGTTCGACGACGGCGCGCTGCCCGTTTTCGGTCGGGTTGCCGCCGCTGCGAAGATGGCTGTTTTCACCGGACAGGACCAGACTCCCGATCAGGTTGCTGCGTGGGAATCCGCCCGTGCAGTATTCGACCAGTTCGCTGCCGCCGACGCCTACGTCTTCAACATCCCCATGTGGAACTCGGGCGTTCCGTATGTCCTGAAGCAGTGGATCGACATCATCACCCAGCCCGGCTGGAGCTTTGGTTTCGACCCCGAGCAGGGCTACCGCGGCCTGCTGGAGGGCAAGCAGGCCCTGGCAATCCACACCAGCGGCGTTTACGCACCGGGCGTTCCGGCCGCGTTCGGCTCTGACTTCAGCAGCACTTTCTTTGCCGACTGGCTGAACTTCGTGGGCATCGAGGACGCCACGCACGTCCGCTTCGCCCCCACGGTGCTCAACGGAGACGTGGATGGCACCCGTAAGGTTGCCGAGGCGGACCTCAGTGACGCCGCCATCGAGTTCGCCGGCAAGCTCAGCGCCGCGGGAACCCTCCAGCTCGTCAACGACTAAGGCGGACGCAGTGCGCATCGGCATTTCAGGTACCTACTCCTCGGGCAAGACGTTCACGTCCATGGCCTTGTCCCACTACACGGGGCTGCCCCGGACGCGGGCAAGGACCATGCGTGAAATCCTCCCCGAGGCCGCGCCGGGCAAGACCCTTGAGGAGTGCACGGCCGCGGAGCTTATCCAGATGATCGTGACCCGCCACGTTGAGCGGGCCGTATACGAGGACAAGCTCTCGGCAGGGTTCATTTCCGACGGATCATCCTTGCAGGAATGGATCTATGGGTCCGTGCGGGTTTCGCTTGGCCTGAATCCCAGTGCCTCGGCGCATCTTTCGGCGGGCGAGACCGTGGAGAAGACGCCGGAACTCGCCTTCTTCGAAGAGGTGATGACCAGCCTTGGCAACAGCTTCAAGAGGCACGTGCAGAACTCCTTCGATGTGTTCGTGCACCTGAAGAACGAGCTCCCGCTCTCCGCCGACGGGCACCGCCCGGTCAATGATCAGTTCCGGAACATGTCCGACGCCATCTTGCAGCAAACCATGGACGAGCTGGGGATGCCGTTCCATGTGGTGTCCGGTTCCGTGGAGGAGCGACTTGAGCAGATCGCTTCCCTGTTCAAGCTGGAGCCACGCATGAGCCCGGAGGATGCTGCTCGTTTGGCCTCCGAAGAGTATGCACAGTTGGATGTCCGTTCTGAAAAGGAACGCGTCCTGCAGTAATCCGCCTGACCCAGGATTCCGGATTCGACTCACCCGTTCGTCCGGCCGACTGCCATAAAGCGGTCGGCCGGACGCTCGTCATTAGTGGAGAACCCATGCCCACCCATCCTTCTGCTTCCCACCAAGCGCGGTCCAACCACGCGCGACTAGGCGAGTTCTTCCGCACCCGCCGCGAGCAGACCCGGCCGGAGGACGTCGGGTTACCGGTCAGCCCACGACGCCGGACTCCCGGACTCAGGCGGGAAGAGGTGGCCGTCCTGGCGAACGTTGGGGTCTCCTGGTACACCTGGCTGGAGCAGGGGCGGGCCATCGGTGCCTCCGCAGAAATTTTGGACGCGATAGCCAATGCCCTGCAGCTCAGCCCGGAAGACAGGAACTATGTCCGCAGGCTGGCGTCCGGGCGTCGGCCCAGCCCTGACGCCGGCAACAGACAAGCCGCTCACAGCGGCTTTCAGGGGACCGGGGAGGGTGGACAGCGTTTCGACGTCGACAACACCCAGCTGGCGCTTCTGCAGCAACTGGTGGATGCCATGGCAAATCCCAGCTACATCGCAGACCCGTTCTGGACCGTCGTGGCAATGAACCCGGCCGCGGCTGACACCTTTGATACCCGGGTGGGCGAAAGCTGCCTCCACCGCTTCTTCACGGATCCGGAGCTTGCCCGGCCCCACGTCCACAAAGAGATGATGGCCCGATCCATGGTTGCCCAGTTTCGTGCGCAATCAGCCAAGTTCCCTGACGATCCCCGGTTCGACACCATGGCCCGGAGCCTCTGTGAGGTCTCGAAGGCCTTCAACGAACTGTGGCAGCGCCAGGTGGTGAGCGACTCTTACCATGTGGACGTTGTCTACGACCACCCAACACTCGGCCGGCTCAGCTTCGCCCCCATGGTTCTGGGCGTGCCGCAGTTTCCCGCCCTCCGCCTCTTTACCTACCTGCCCAAAAGCGGGACAGGGACGCAGGCGGCACTGTTGGGGCTTGGCCGGAAGGCTGTTGTCTAGTGCGGGTCAGAGGTTTGTCATCCGTTCGCCGGCCTCGTTGTAGCGCCCACCCTCCACAGTGATTTTCGCTGCGGCGGCTTCGATCTCGTCAAGCTCTGCAGGCGAAAGTTCGACGTCGGCCGCCGCCAGGTTTTCTTCGAGGCGGTGCAGTTTCCGTGTGCCCGGAATAGGCACGATCCACGGCTTCTGCGCCAGCAACCATGCCAAGGCGATCTGGCCCGGCGTCGCGCCTTTTCGTGCTGCGATGCCGGCGAGCAGGTCCACCACAGCCTGGTTATTTTGCATGGCCTCCGGGCTGAACCGGGGGATGGTGCTGCGGATGTCGTTGCCGGATTCGAAGTTGGTGGAAGCGTTGATGGTGCCGGTCAGGAAGCCCTTGCCCAGCGGGCTGAAGGGAACGAAGCCGATGCCAAGTTCTTCGCAAACGTCCAGGACTTCTTCCTCCGGTCGGCGCCACCATAACGAGTACTCGCTCTGGACGGCAGCCACGGGAAGGACTGCATGGGCCCGGCGGATGGTGCCTGCCGCAGCCTCGGACATGCCGAAGTGCTTCACTTTTCCGGCGTCGACGAGTTCCTTGACGGCACCCGCCACGTCCTCGATGGGGACGTCCGGATCAACCCGGTGCTGGTAGTAGAGATCCAGGGCGTCCACTCCCAGCCGCTGCAGTGATCCTTCGACTACCTCTTTGATGACCTCGGGGCGGCTGGTGACCTTGCCGCTGGCTTTCCGCGCGGCGGGGTCAATGTCCCAACCGAATTTGGTGGCGATGACCACCTGGTCCTTGAACGGGGCCAGTGCTTCGCCGACGAGTTCCTCATTAGCGTAGGGTCCGTAGATCTCGGCGGTGTCGAAGAACGTCACGCCGCGCTCCACGCCTGTGCGGATGAGCGAGATCATTTCCTCGCGGTCCGGCCTCTCGCTGTAGCCGCCTGTCATGCTCATGCATCCCATGCCAATGGCGGAAACCTCAAGGCCGCCGGTGCCGAGTGTGCGCTTTTCCATGGTTGGTCTCCTATGGTGTTCGAGCTGATTGCTACCTCGACGGTATGGCCATGCTGAGATGCGAGGGAGTCCCTGGCATTACCCCTCAGTTCCCCTAGTTGCCCACAGCAACCAGACGTAAACTGGCCTTCGGTTCACATCGCCTGGCTCGGAGATTCCATGCTGTGGA
This sequence comes from Paenarthrobacter sp. TE3676, assembly GCF_056279165.1. Lineage (NCBI taxonomy): Bacteria > Bacillati > Actinomycetota > Actinomycetes > Micrococcales > Micrococcaceae > Paenarthrobacter > Paenarthrobacter sp. TE3676. Next base: position 71,483 of record NZ_JBWBQU010000006.1, on the reverse strand, counting down.
AGGTACTTGTTCGCTTCCTGCGGCCGCATCAGCGGCTGCTGATCGCCGTCGTCGTCTTCCAGTTGGCCCAGTCCATCGCATCCCTTTACCTTCCCACCCTGAACGCCGACATCATCGACAACGGGGTGGCCACCGGGGATACCGACTACATCCTGCGCATGGGCGGCCTCATGCTGCTCATTACCTTGCTCCAGATCGCGTGTGCGGTGGTGGCCGTGTACTTCGGCGCGAAAGCAGCCATGGGAATGGGCCGCGACCTGCGGGACGCCGTCTTTGCAAGGGTGGGGGAGTTCTCGGAGCAGGAGGTCACCAGGTTCGGGGCGCCATCCTTGATCACCCGGTCCACCAACGACGTCCAGCAGGTGCAGCAACTGGTCCTCATGTCCTGCACGCTCATGGTCGCCGCTCCCATGCTGAGCATTGGCGGCGTGATCATGGCTGTGCGGCAGGACGCGCAATTATCCTGGCTGATTGCCGTTTGCGTGCCGGTGTTGCTGGTGGCGGTCGGGCTGATCGTGACGCGGATGGTGCCGCTGTTCCGGAAGATGCAGGTCCGGATCGACGCCGTAAACAGGGTCCTCCGCGAGCAGCTGACCGGCATTCGTGTGGTGCGGGCTTTCGTTCGCGAGGACATGGAGACAGCCCGGTTCGGCAAAGCGAACGACGACGTTACTGATGTTGCGCTCCGGGCCGGCCGTTTGATGGCGCTCATGTTCCCTGTGGTCATGCTTGTCATGAACGTTTCCAGCGTGGCGGTCATTTGGTTCGGATCTTTCCGGATTGAGGACGGCTCCATGCAGGTGGGCACCCTGATCGCGTTCCTGAGCTATCTGATGCAGATCCTCATGTCCGTCATGATGGCCACGTTCATGGCCGTGATGATTCCGCGCGCGTCCGTTTCCGCCGACCGCATCGGCGAGGTCCTGGACACCGAGTCAAGCGTCCAGCCGCCGTCGAACCCTGTAACTGGCGGGATACGCCGTGGCGAACTGGAAATGCGCGACGTCGGATTCGCCTACCCGGGTGCCGAGCAGCCGGTGCTGAGCGGGCTTTCGTTGACCGCCCGGGCGGGGGAGACCACCGCCATTATCGGCAGCACCGGCGCTGGCAAGACCACTTTGGTGAACCTCATGCCGCGGTTGTTCGATGCGACCAGCGGATCCGTGCGGATGGATGGCGTGGATGTCCGGGAGCTGCACCCGGACCTCCTGTGGGGGCACATCGGGCTGGTGCCGCAGCGGCCCTACCTGTTCTCCGGCACAGTCCGCAGCAACCTGCAGTATGGCAAGCCCGATGCCACTGAGGACGAGTTGTGGCAGGCGCTCCGGGTGGCCCAGGCTGAGGACTTCGTGCTGGACATGGAGGGCGGCCTGGATGCGGCGATCTCGCAGGGCGGTACCAACGTCTCCGGCGGGCAGAGGCAAAGGCTCGCCATCGCCCGTGCCTTGGTGAAGCAGCCGGAGCTCTACATCTTTGACGACTCCTTCTCCTCCCTGGATACCGCCACCGACGCCAGGCTCCGGCAGGCCCTCAAGCGCCACACCAACGGCGCCACGTTGGTGATCGTTGCGCAGCGCGTCTCCAGCATCGCGGACGCGGACCAGATCCTCGTGCTCGACGACGGCAGGATCGCTGGGCGCGGAACGCACGATGAGCTGTTGGAGACCTCCGAAACCTACAGGGAAATCGTGTCCTCCCAGCTCGCGGCGGAGGAGGCTGCATGAGTGCTGTGCCAGCCGGTCCCCGTGGTCCGCAGCGGCCGGCGATGGGCCCGGGCCGCGGAGGCCCCTTCGCCGGAATGAACATTCCTGCCGAGAAAGCCTCGAATTTTGGTGCCTCGGCACGGCGTTTGCTGGGGACACTGCGGCCTGAACGCTTTTGGTTGATACTGGTGCTGGTCTTCGCGGTGGTCAGCGTTACTTTGTCCGTCATCGGCCCCCGGTTGCTGGGCGAGGGCACCAACCTGATCTTCGCCGGCGTCGTCTCCAAACAGCTGCCCGAAGGCACGTCCAAAGCCGAAGTGATCGCAGGCTTGCGCGCCTCCGGCGAGGACAGCAAAGCCGACATGCTGGGGGCCATGACCCTGACCCCCGGCGTCGGAATCGACTTCACGGCGCTGGCCTCGGTGCTGCTGTGGGCACTGGCGCTATATGTCCTGGCCTCGGCGTTCGGTTGGATTCAAGCGTACGTACTCAACGGCGTCGTGCAGCGGACCGTGTACCGCCTCCGCCAGCGAATTGAAGCGAAAATCCACCGGCTGCCCCTGCGCTATTTCGACTCCATCCAGCGCGGCGAGCTGCTGAGCCGGGTGACCAATGATGTGGACAACATCTCCCAAAGCCTGCAGCAATCCATCAGCCAAGTGGTCTCGTCCCTGCTGACGGTAGTGGGCGTGCTGGTGATGATGTTCCTGCTCTCGCCGCTGCTGGCGCTGATTGCCTTAGTAACTATTCCGTTGACGCTGGGGACCACACTGCTGATCGCCAAGCGCTCGCAGAAACTGTTCGTGGCGCAGTGGAAGAACACCGGCGAACTCAATGGCCAGATCGAGGAAACGTACACCGGGCACGCGCTGGTGAAGGTGTTCGGACGGCAGAACGAAGTCCGGGAGAAGTTCCGCGCGAAGAACGGCGAGCTATATCAGGCGAGCTTCGGGGCGCAGTTCGTGAGCGGTCTGATCATGCCGGCCATGACGTTCATCGGGAACCTGGTCTACGTGGGGATCGCCGTGGTTGGTGGCCTGCAGGTGGCCTCGGGCTCGATGCAGTTGGGCGACGTGCAGGCATTTATCCAGTACTCCCGGCAGTTCACCATGCCGTTGGCTCAGCTCGGATCCATGGCGAATATGCTGCAGTCCGGTGTTGCCTCGGCCGAGCGGGTTTTCGACTTGCTGGATGAGGAGGAAGAGTCGGCCGAACCTGACCCTGTTCCGCCGTCGGGTCCGTCGCGCGGGCGTCTCGTATTCGAGAATGTGTCCTTCCGGTACTCGCCGGACAAGCCACTGATCACGGACCTCAGCCTGGTGGCGGAGCCGGGGCAGAGTATCGCGATAGTTGGGCCGACGGGAGCTGGCAAGACCACCCTGGTGAACCTCATGATGCGCTTCTACGAGCTTGATTCCGGGCGCATAACCCTCGATGGCGTCGACATCACTTCACTGTCGCGGCAGGAACTTCGCTCGTGGATGGGCATGGTCCTCCAGGACACTTGGCTGTTCGGCGGGACGATCCGCGACAACATCGCCTATGGGCGCCCCTCCGCTTCCGAGACCGAGATCATGGAGGCCGCGCAAGCAACGTACGTGGACCGGTTCGTAAAGTCGCTGCCCGAAGGGTACGACACCTTGCTCGACGACGAAGGCGGCAACGTATCGGCAGGTGAGAAACAGCTGCTCACCATTGCCAGGGCCTTCCTGTCCCGCCCATCGGTGCTGATCCTTGATGAGGCCACCAGCTCCGTGGATACCCGCACAGAGGTATTGGTGCAGAAGGCCATGAATGCCCTGCGCTCGGACCGGACCAGCTTCGTCATCGCCCACCGGCTCTCCACCATCCGGGACGCCGATCTCATTCTGGTGATGGAAGCCGGGCAGATCGTGGAGCAGGGCACACACTCGGAGCTGCTTGCCTCGGGTGGGGCGTACTCGCGGCTGTACGAGGCCCAGTTCGCGGCACCTGCTGCGCTTGAGCCCTAGATTTATTGGGCCTATGGCTTCTGGCCCAACTTTCGACGCCGGTGGTCCAGTTTGCAACCTTTACGGGCTGATAATGGGGTGCCGTGGACTCAAAGAAGGGCCGGAAGCGACGCTCCTACCCGCGTCGGCGGGCCAAAGCGTAGGAAGGTTCACGGAGTCGCCTCGTCCAGCCGTACGTTCCTGCTGTTGGAAGCGGATTGAGGACCGGATCATATCGCTCAGCGGTATCTTGGCCCGCGGAGTCGGCGAGGCTGAGGGTCAACGTTCCGAACCTGGTCCACGGACCCAGCGGACTGGCGTGATGGAGTTCAAGGATCCACGAACCGCTGCCAAGGAGTGAGCGGAAAGCGCTCGGTTCGACGGGCAACCTGTTCGGGCTCCTGATGGTCCTTGCTGCTATCAAAACGGGGCCGTCATCAGACTTGTAGGGCATCATGCTGGAGAAAACCGCCGCCGCGGCATCCCGACGGAGCCGGAGGATGAAACGCCCAAGTCCTGTCGGTCCGGTGGTAGCAAGAAGCATGTCCGAGAGTTTGTCCTGCTCTGTGAAGCGCACGGCCAGTCCGATGATGTCCGGGAAGGCGTCAGGCAGCCCGATCGAGCGGGAAAGCCTGGCATCCACCACGTTGCTCCCGGCGGTGTCCACCCAAGGGATGCCCGAGGGCGTGCGCACACTGGAGTCCCTTTCCAGAGTTCCGACCAGCCGGATGCCCTTTGGGTGGATCGGCCTCTGCGGACGCACAACCTTGATGGCCCGGAAGACCGCGGCAAACGCGGATCCGGCGACGGCTTGCACTTTGCTGCTCACGGTATCCACCTGACCACCCTATGCGGCGAAACGCTTGTTTGACAGGCTCCTGACTTTCGCGGGTGCATCTTGTGCAGGCGCAGGGTGGAGATGCTTAGGGCAACCGCGTTGGCCGCAGCACGTTGGCGTCCCCGGCCTTCCTTGGGTCGAGCGGCACAGGACTACTCAGCACGGCGGGACCCCGATGCAACACCCCTCCGGCGATCACCTGGCATCGGACGCCGCCGCGCCCCCGCATCGCCTTATGGGCGCCCGGGGCAAGCATTTCATCCATCCACGCGCAAGGATGGGCCGGTCGCCCGGCTTTGAGCCGCACAGTGTCCTCACCGGACTCAAGCGTGAACTCATGGCCAAGCAAAGGCGCCAACTCCACTCCCCGCAGGACAACGTTCCGCCGGGTCAACAGGGGATCCAAGGGACCGGCCTCGAGTTCCGACGCGATGGCTTCCAGGGCCTCCACCGCGAACAACGTCACGGCGGCGTCCATGTGTGCGGCCTTGCCGAAGAACCTGTCGCCAACAATGCCTTTGTCCGCCACCAACTCGGCCTGCCCGGCATCGGTAGTGGGGACGTCTGCGGCCCCTTCGCGGGCACGGCCAAAGTAGGCGTGGGCCGGCGACACCAAAAGGTGCAGCACATCGACGTCGTACCTGTACTCAGCGGTCATCCCTCAACGCTAGACCCAGCTTGGACAGTACGCATTAGCTATTGCCCGGAAATGTAAAGGATGCTTTACTTTTCCCATGAGTAAAGCTTCCTTTACATCGAGGCGGGCGCCGGCCCACCACTACGTCTTGGCGATCATCCTCGGCGTCATCCTGACGGTGGTGGTTTCCGTCGTGGTGGGAGCATCGAACCCGGATGACTTCTGGCTCGCTGCAGCGATTGGCGCCCTTTGCGCCGCCTACCCGGCGATGTCCCTGGGCGGCAAGGTGTTCGTATCCAATCACACGATCACCCGCGATCCGCACGGCGAGCAGAGCGTGGAATTGCAGTGGATGCGGCAAGCGGGAGCGGGGGCTTTCCTGGATGTCCTGGTCGCTATCGTGGTCGCTTCACTGGTGCTGGCCATCGGCCGTTTCGCCGTGGACGCACTTCCGGTCCTTTTTGGCCTGATTGCCCTGAGCGCGGTTGACGCCGGGCTGCGATACGTGGCCATTCGCCACCGCGCGCTCAAGTGAAGAACAACCTCGCGGAGCGGCGCACCGAACGGCGCTGGACACAGGCGGACCTGGCGGCGGCACTTGGAGTTTCCCGGCAGACCGTCATCTCCATCGAGCGGGAGAAGTTTGATCCCTCGCTTCCGTTGGCCTTCCTCATTGCGCGGACGTTTGACTGTGCCATTGAGGACATTTTCACCGCGGACTAGCGTGCTTGTGTCCCACGCCGCAGCGCTTTGAGCCCCTCCCGGATACTGTGGCACGGTGAACTTTGCTGAGGCCGCCGACGGCGCTGAAATCGCCTGGACATCGGAAGGCGAAGGTGAGCCGATGCTGCTCATCGCCGGCCAGGCGACAGCCATGGATGGTTGGGGTCCGACGGCGGAGCTTCTGTCGCGCTATTACCGCGTCATCCGTTTTGATCACCGGGGGATAGGTCGGAGTGGGAAGGGCGAAGCCGAGCGCTACACTACGCGGCTCCTCGCGGAGGATGCAGCAGCTGTCCTTGACGCTGCAGGGGTGGATTTAGCACACGTGTACGGTCATTCCATGGGTGGTCGAGTTGGGCAGTGGCTGGCTATCGACTACCCGCAGAAAGTCCGCACTCTGATCCTCGCCGCAACGAGCGGTGGAAGATCGCCGGACGCCGGAATGCAGCCGGACAGGGCGGCCTTGGATGCGCTGGTTAGTGGTGACATGTCCCGGCTTGAACCGCTCTTCTTCGACGCGGATTGGGTCCGGAGCAATCCCGCGGCGACGCACACGTTCTTCAACTCCCACGCGTCAGCATGGGCCAAAGTGCGCCACTTCAAGGCCAGCCGCGAGCACGATGCCTGGCGTGATCTCAGCTCCATCCAGTCGCCGACTCTGATCCTTCACGGCATCGAGGACGCGTTGACGCCCTTGCCCAACGCGCTGCTCCTCCGCGAGCACATTCCCCGCTCGGTGCTGGTGAGGGTTCCTGGTGCTGGTCATGGCTTGCACCTGGACCATCCCGAAACGGTTGAGTGGATCCGGCAATTCATCGCCGGAAAGAGCCGTTCGTCAGGATGATTGGCAGGCCTGCTTGGGTGGTCGGCCCTAGAGGGAATGCCCACCAAGGTGCCGGACCAAGGCATCGACGATAGGGAGTTGCCCCTTGACGAGCTTTGTCCGGGCTACGGGTTCCTCAAACCATCGGGCGTCATCGATCTCCGGGAATTCCTGGATGGCACCCGAGCCCTTGGGCCATTCCATGGGAAAGGTGTTGCTGACAATCTGCTGAGGTTGAAAGTCGCGGGCTTCGGCAGTGAACGCGGTGATGAGTTTGCCGGAGGGCTGCCGAAAAACGCCCAGGAGGTGGTAGTGGGCCGCTGGCGGTGGTGTGCCAATTTCTTCGGTGAATTCCCGTTGGGCGGCAACCAAAGGGTCTTCGTCCTCGGGGAATTCTCCCTTGGGAATTGACCAGGCGTGTTCATCTTTGCGGGCCCAAAAGGGCCCACCCATGTGGGCTATCCACAGTTCCAATCGCCCGGCGGTGTTTCGTCGGTGAAGGAGGATGCCTGCGCTGCGAATTGTGATGTGCCCTCCCGGGGTCAGACCATGCGCGAAAATTCTGGGATACGTCAAGGCTACTCGTGGAGTTGGCGCCGTTATCCGATTGATGTTGTGTGGACGAATTTGCTTGTTCATTTCGCTTCCGGCAGGACCCTGGCTACTCGATAATCGAGGACAGGCGTTTGTCGGGGGGTGGAACGTCGCTGCGGTCAGCGGCATCAGCCGTTGACGGTTCTGGGCGCATCAGCAGGAGGAAACAGCTATGGCATTGTCAGTGAGGCTCCTTCCACGTGGGGGAAGAAAAGCAATGGGGTTGGCCGTCGTCGTTGCGGTTGGCTTATCGATGTTCACAGGAATAGGCCCCTCACATGCAGCGGACACCACGCCCATGGCTGAGGATCCTGGCCCGGTGGGCAGCTTTGCGTGGAAAGGGTTCAACTGGCAGAAGCGCTTTTGGGGCGGGGCGCCCATGTATAACGCGAGTTGGGATGCCAATAACGTGAGCAACCCGGACGCGAACGGGTACGTCAAGTTGTCCATCAGCAACCCCACGGGATCGGCTCCGAAGGGAGCGGAATTTCAATCCACGCGTGAAGGCTTCGGCTATGGAACGTACAGCACCACGGTGGAAAAGGATGTCAGCGCCCTCCAGAAGGAAGTGGTGTGGGGATGCCTGTTCACCTACGACCCCAATGCGGTGCCTGGCTATACGGAGATTGACCTTTGTGAAGCCTCGGCCTGGGGTGGGGGCGCCGCCTATGGTGAAAACTGGCCCGTGACCCAAGGGCATGGATATTGGTTTGACGCCAGCTTGCCCCCGGGGCAGGGAAACAACACCGTCACTTTTGATGTCACCAATGCCCCGATCCTCACCCACAGGATGGTCTGGGAACCGGGCAAGCTGACCTACGAGACATTTGCTGGGGAAGGCTACGACGGCACGTTGCTCAAGAGGACCGTTTTGGAGGGATCCACGGTCCCGCTCCCGGCCAAGGAACAGATTCACTTCAACCTCTGGGTAACAGGCGGTGGAGGCGGAGATGCAGCACACGTGGTGCCCGAAACAGTCACCATCCGGGACTTCTCCTTCGTTCCCTCGAACCAAGGTCAGCTCCTTGCGACAACACCCACCATCACAGGCGCGGCAGCCGTAGGCTCAACATTGACCGCAGTTCCGGGAACCTGGACCACCGGGACCGCCCTGAGCTATCAGTGGTTCCGGAACGGCACGGCTATTGCCGGCGCAACCAACGCCACCAGGGTCCTCGCCGCCGCGGATCAGGGCACCAGCCTGACGGTCCGCGTCACGGGAACCAAGGCCGGCTACGCAACTGCCGTCAGGGAGTCTGCTCCCACGGCGATAGTTGTAGCCGGGACTTTGGTAGCGCCTACCCCGATTGTCACGGGAACGCTGACAGTGGGTTCAACGCTTATTGCCAATCCTGGTACGTGGACGTCCGGGACCACCTTGACGTATCAGTGGTATCGCTCGGGTGTGGCAATCCCCGGGGCAACGGCCCGTTCCTACAAGCTGGTGAGTGCTGACCAGGCTGACGCGATGAGCGTGCGGGTTACCGGCACTAAAGCCGGCTACACCACGGTGGTCAAGTACTCAGCCAGCACGCCCCCGGTGCAGTAGGCCAATAAGGCTGTAGGCCAGTACGGCGAATACAACAAACCCGCCGTTGTGTCGCGCTGGAGGTAGCGACACAACTGCGGGTTCGTTGCTTGATGTGGTTCTTTTAGCCTACTTTTGTGCCCGGACTGGAACGATCCTCTTAACGGCGAGTCCGAGAGCCAGCATGGCAAAGGCTGCCAGTGCGAGCCAGAAGAGGTCTCCGGCTCCGGTCAATGCGAGCGTGCCTGAGCCCATTCCGGCTGCTACTGCCCCTGTCACTGGGGTTACTGCGTTGTTGTACATGAGTCGATTTACCAAACTTTCTTTCTGTTGAGTGCTGCATCCAGGTACGCCTTGGCGTGGACAGCCTGGAGGAAGATATCGATGACGGTTTCGTACATGGTTGCGGCCAGGAGCATGTACCTCCAGCCCCGGTAACGCACAGTGACTATGCGTTCCAGGATGAAAATGCCGGTGACGGTAATCCAGAAGGGCTGAAGGTTCAGGCCCATGCCGGAAATCAACGCGAACAGGAGGGAGCCGAAGTAGGCCAGCGTCACTAAGACGCCGATCATGGAAAGAAACTGGCGTCCCCAGTATGGCCTGGTTACTTTGGTCCATCCGTATTGCACGCAGTTCTCCACCGCGCCGCGCTTCCATCGCAGTCGCTGTGACCACAGTTCACGCCACGTGGGCATGACCTCGGTGACCAACGTGCAGTTGGATGGAGATGCGATGCGGTAGCCCAGGGTCAACAGGGCAAAGGAGAGTTCGTTGTCCTCGGTCAGCACCGAGGTGTCATAGACGCCGCCGTTGCCGTTGCCGGGAGGGAGCATGCCCTTCAATCGGGCGGCCACGACGTCCCGCAGTGTCTTGACGCGGAAAAGCGCCGCTGTGCCGGTGACTACCAGGCACTTGCCGTGAAGTCGCTTCACGTCGCGCGCGTAACGGGCGTATTCGTTGCGCTGCAGATGGCCAACAAAGCCGCCGCCAGGACCGCCGCTGAACACTCCGCCCACAGCGCCTAGCAGTTCGTCCGCGAGCAGGTTCCTGGTGGCGTTCTCGATGAAGTCGAGGGCCAGCTGCGAGTCGGCATCCTGGACCAGGAACAGGTCCTCCGGGTCAGCATCCGGAAGGAGCTCGCTGAGGGCGAAGTTCAGGGCACCGGCCTTCTTGTCTTTGTTGCCCACGGTGCGCATGACTTCGGCGCCCTGAGCGAGGGCAAGCTCTTCGGTGTCATCGGTGCAGTTGTCTGCCACCACGATCACGCGGTCCGGGCGCTGAGTCTGGTTATTCAAGGAGAGCAGCGTCTCGGTGATGCCGGCAGACTCGTTGTGTGCCGGAACCAGGACGGTGACCACCCCGCCTGGCGCCCGGTGGGATCGTCGCGGCCTGACAGCCGTCTCCGGCGCGTTAGCCGGGGCCGGTGCAGCTGCGTTGGCCGTGGTTTCCGTGAGCATTGTGATCCCTCCGTTCAGGCGTTGAAGCGTTGACTCACTTAGACTTCCAACGCGAACGCAAGATCAGGGGAGGGAAACCATCAAGGAAGTCTCAAGGTTCCATCAGGACTTTCTGTATGGCGTCACGAACAGGGGGTAAGGACCACTGGTGCCAACTTCCCGGTGGAACCCGGACTTGTTCGCGTCACGAGCCGTACAACGCCGGGGGAGGCGTACAACTGCGGGAGGCGCTTAAACGCAAGAGGACGACGTCGGGAGGTCCCGGCGTCGTCCTCTTGCGTAGTTCTTGAGCTGCTTAGCGGTTCAGGCTGACCGTGAAGGTCTTAGGGCCGCTCAGGGTAACTGCGATTCCGCAATTTTCGGCGGCAGCGCGGTGTGAGAGGGATTCAATGGCGGCATCGATGGTGTGGTCGATTGCCGACTTGTCCCAGATTTTCAGCGTGATGGAGTCAGTATGTGTCGTCATTGTCAGTACTTTCACTCAGGCCGTTAACAGCCCCAAGCTTCTTCGCAGGGGCCGCATCCTCGTCGGTGAGGATTGCTGATTCAGCTTGTATGGGAACGAATTCCCTCATTCATGGTTCATGCTGCCCACCACGGTTGACAAGTAAATCCGGCTAAGTGTGACCGATTACACGTTCCTCATGACTCCGTTTAACCGTGCAGGTTAACCGTGGGGACTGCCTCCTGCCGCGGGCGGCACGTCCAGCGTGTAAACCACCAGCTGCACCTTCGGAGCTGGCCGTTCCTTCTCCCGCTCAGGACGGCGGACGTAGCCCAGGCGGCGGTAAAGGCGCTGGGAAGGTTCGTTGTCGACGGCGGTGTCCAGCACCACGCGCTCTGCGCCCCTGTCGGCCGCAATGCGGGCTGATTCGTTCAGGAGCCTCCGGCCAAGTCCGCTCCGGCGGGCTTCGGGCAACACCGCGAGGAGCCTGAGTTCAACTTCGCCTTCCTCAGCCTGGCGGCTCAACCGGGAGCCGTAGGGGAGGAGGCTTGCCGTGCCCACCAAGCGTCCGGATTCCTCGTCCTCGGCCACCAGCAGCACACCTTCCCGTGCCCGGGCGGCGGCATTCAGCAGGAGACCAAGGCGCTCATCGTCCGGCTGGTGCGCGCCCGGAAGATGGTGACCAAAGCCCTCGTACGTCAGCCGCCCCACGGCGTCGTACTCTTCCTGGCGAGCCTCCCGGATCACGTACGTGCCGGTGACGACGTTTGCTGTGGTGGTCATGGTTGTCCTTTCGGCTGCGGATCGAGTCCGAGGTGGGATTTGAGCGTTGTGCCCGAGTACTCGCGGCGGGCGAGGCCGCGCTCTTGGAGCAGGGGAATGACCCCGGAGGTGAAGCGCTCCAGGTCCTGGGGCAGCAGGGAGAACATGAGGTTGAAGCCGTCGGCGGCGCCCTCTGCATGCCAGCGTGCCAAAGAACCGGCAACGTGCTGTGGGGTCCCGATGAAGTCATGATTGCGTTTGTCGCCCGTGAGGATCGAGTAGAGATCCTTCAGCGTTACCTCCTCTTCGCGTCCTTGGATCTGCTCTCCGGCAGAGCGAAAATCGGCCCTGGGCTGCGCGATGGTGGGAATGCCCGATTGGGCCACGGTGGCGTCCGCTCCGAGCCCGGTGAAATCGACTGTGCCTTCGCGGGTAGGGCCGGTGAAGTACTCCTGGAGAAAGTCCAGGACCTGCTGATCAGTAATGAGGTCGTCCAGCTCCCGGATGCGTTCCAGGGCTTCCTCGCGGGTGTCCGCCACAACGGGTGAAATGGCTTGGTAGACGTAGATTTCGTCGGGATTTCGGCCGAACGTTACGGCTTGGGCCCGGACTGAATCCCTGTACTTACGTGCTTGCGGGATGTCCGGATGGCTTGCGAACAGGGCATTGGCGAACTTCGCGCCCAGTTTTCGGCCCGGGACGGAAGTTCCCGCCTGGGCCAGCAACGGGGAGTGCTGAGGGGAAGGGCCGATGTTGAGTGGACCGGCAACCTTGAAGAACTCACCCTCATAGTCCAGACGGCTGAGTTTTTGGCGGTCAAAGAACCGCCCGGCTTCCTTGTTGTAGAGGAAGGCGTCCGGGCCCCAGGAATTCCACAGGCCTTGGGTAACCTCGACGAACTCTTCAGCGCGGCGGTACCGGAGGCTGTGGTCGGGATGCTCATCGGCGCTGAAGTTGCCGGCCGTGCTATTGGTGAGGTCGCGGGTGGTGACGATGTTCCAGCCGACGCGTCCACCGCTGATGTGGTCCGCCGTAAGGGCCGCACGGGCGAAATTGAACGGCTCATCGTAAGAGGTGGACGATGTTGCGATGAGGCCGATGTTGCTGGTGACGGCGCCGAGGGCTGTGACCAGGCCGATGGGATCGAACCGGTTGAGGATGCCGGGGTTGGACGTCTCGTCGATCGCGAGGGAGTCGCCCAGGAAGATGGCATCAAACTTGGCCTTTTCGGCGATTCCGGCCAGCGCCACCTGGTGCCTGAAATCGATGCTGGCCTGGGGGAAGGCCGTTTCGTGGCGCCATGAAGCCAGATGGATGCCCGTGCCCACGAGGTAGGCGAAGAAATGGATCTGCTGGCGTTCGCTGATGAGAGTCTGGTTCATGGGCCTGTTCCTGAATATTCGAAGGGTGCCCGCAACAAGGCGGGCACCCTGCAAACAGCTACTTGGTCTTCTTGATGGCTTCTTCTTCGGCGGTGAGGACTTCCTGCAGTTTGGCCGCAGTCCAATCAGCCTTGAACTGAAGGTTGCCGTCATTGAGCTTGGTCACCGAGGCTTCCACCTCGGGGGAGTGGTAGGCATCCACGATCTTCTTCCACGTGGGATCGTCCTTGCGGTCAGCCTTCACCACGAAGCCGTTGATGTAGGGAGCCAGGGATTCCGAATTCAGGTCTTCCTTGAAGATGATCTTCTCGTCCCCCAAGCCGCCCTTCTGGGCCTGCGTGTTATTGACGACGGCGGCATCCGTGGTTCCCTTCAGCGCGTTTACCGTCTGGTTGCTGTCCACCGGGACAACCTTGATCTTGCTCGAGGTGATCTCAGCCGGAGTAGACAGGGAGTTACCGCCGTCCTTGAGCTGCAGCAACCCTGCGGTCTGCAGATTCAGCAGGGCGCGGGCCTGGTTGGTGGGGTTGTTGGGAATGGCAACCTCGGCATCGGCCGGGAGCTCCTCAACAGACTTGAACTTCTCCGAGTAGAGCGCCAGCGGGTACACCGCAGTAGCTCCAACCGGAGCCAGCGTGCCGTTGCTGTTGACGTTGAACTGGGACAAGTACTTCAAGTGCTGGAACAGGTTGATGTCCACCTGGCCCTGCTGTGTTGCGGTGTTGATCTGCGCACCGTCAGTGAAGTTCTTGACCTCGAGATCGATGCCCTGGTCCTTCAGCTTGTTCTTCAGGAGAGTCCAGTGTTCCTCGGCGCCGTCGTCCACACCGATAACCACCTTGGTGTTCGCAGCGGTTGACGAACCACTTGAGGCACCCCCGCAAGCCGAGAGCGATAGGGCGGCAATCAGGCCGACGGCGGCAACTAACAGGCGGTTCTTCATGATGCTTCTCCGTACAAAGGGTATTGATGCGAATGGAAGGTACGGGGTGTTCCCCCTGCCTCACGCTAGGCAGTTGCCGTGGTGAGAATCGAACGTCTTCGCAACACTCCGACGCGCATCGTCAAGGAAAGAAACCGCAGGTCACAGGGGGTCATTGGGTTCGATACGGGGGCTGGGGCGCTGTTGGAATGGGCGTCCAACCAACCCAAAAAAGGAGGCTCCGGTGAGCGCGATCGTTTCGCTGCGCGGCGTCAGCAAAGTGTTCCCGGTTCAAAGCGGCAACCGGGGGCAACGCAGCAACCGCGGCAAACACTCGGAGCCGGTACGCGCCGTCGATGACGTCACCCTGGATATTGAAGAGGGGACCGTCGTCGGAATCGTCGGGTATTCGGGCGCCGGAAAATCCACGCTGGTGAGGCTGCTTAACGGCTTGGAACGTCCCACTGAGGGGCAGGTCCTCGTCAAGGGGCAGGACATCTCCGCCCTACCCGAAGGCCAGTTGCGCAAAGTCCGTTCCGGCATCGGCATGATCTTCCAGCAGTTCAATCTCCTGAAGTCCCGGACCGTGTTCGGGAACGTCGCCTATCCGTTGAAGGTAGCGGGCTGGTCCAAGCAGAAGATCAAGCCCCGCGTAGACGAGCTGCTGGAATTCGTGGGCATCGCGGACAAAGCCGGTTCTTACCCCCGGCGTCTCTCCGGAGGCCAGCAGCAACGCGTGGGAATTGCGCGCGCGCTGGCTAACGCTCCGGACATCCTGCTCGCCGACGAAGCCACCAGCGCCCTGGACCCGGAGACCACCCGGGATGTCCTCCGTCTCCTCCGACGCATCAACAAAGAACTCGGCACCACAGTCGTGGTCATCACCCATGAAATGCACGTGGTCCGCGAGATATGCGACACCGTGGTGATGATGGAATCCGGCCGCGTGGTGGAAGCCGGACCAACCTACTCGGTGTTCGCGGACCCCCAAAGTGCTTCCACCCAACGCTTCGTCTCCACGGCCGTGCATGGCACTCCGGAAGCGGACACGGTTAGCCGCCTTGCCGCAGCGCATCCAGGCCGGCTCGTATCCATTGGCATCTCAGAGGCTGCGCCCACCCCGCTCGTGGCCGCCACCTTCGAACGACACGGCGTGGGATCCAGCGTGGTGTTCGGCGGTGTCACCGAGATCCAGAACAAAATCCTCGGCACACTCACCTACGAGCTCACAGGCAGCGACGCGTCCATTGACGCTGCACTCGCCGACTTAGGCAACGTCACCGCCGTCGAACGCCAAATTCCGACGGCGGCAGCTGCCGCCAGTGCCTCACCGCACCTTCCAGCCCCCGTCCCCGCGAACGCCGGAGAATAGCCATGACCCACTGGACAACGCTCCTGCCCGTGCTGGGCGAATCCTTCCAGCAGACCATCTACATGGTGGTCATCACCGTCCTGCTCAGTGGCGCCGCCGGCCTCGCGTTGGGCGTCACCCTCTACGCCACCAGGCCCGGAAACCTGTTTGCCAATAAAACCGTGTTCTCGTTCCTGAACTTCCTGGTGAACATCATCCGGCCCATTCCGTTCATCATCTTCATCACGGCCATTGCGCCGCTGACCTTGATCGTCATGGGCACCACTATTGGCACGACGGCGGCGATCCTGCCCATGGCGCTCATGGCCGGCGTCGTGATTGGCCGGGTAGTGGAGCAAAACCTGGTGGCCTCCGACCCGGGCGTGGTGGAAGCCGCGCGGGCCATGGGCGATAGCCGGCTGCACATCCTCTGGTCAGTGGTCATCCCCGAATCCTTGGCACCGCTGATTCTGGGTTACACGTTCATGATCATCGCCATCGTGGACATGTCAGCCATGGCCGGGTACATCGGCGGCGGCGGCTTGGGCAACTTCGCCATCATGTACGGCTACCAACAGTTCAATTGGGAAGTCACGCTGGTGACCGTCCTGATCATCATCGTCATGGTGCAGGCCGCTCAGTTGCTGGGTAACTTCCTGGCCCAGCGCATCCTTCGCCGCTAACTCTCTGTCAGGAGAACCACAATGCCCATCGAATTCCTCGGTATGGGTGCCGGCAATGATTCCACGGAAACTTCGCCGGCCACCACGTCCTTTTTCGACCCTGACTACGCTGCCCGCATTTCCAGGATCCACGAGGACAACAACTGGGACCACGTCCTGTTCGCCTACAACTCCACTACGCAGGATCCCTCGATCCATGCTGCGTGGGTTGCGGCCGCTACGGAACGGATCCAACTGCGGTTGGCGCACCGGCCCAACGTTTCACACCCCACATTTGCGGCCCGGTCCTTCCTGACGCTGGACCACATCGCCCAAGGCCGGTTGACCGTGCACTTCATCACGGGCGGAAGCCAGACAGATCAGGCCCGCGAAGGGGACTTCCTTGCCAAAGACGCACGCTACGGCCGGACGCGGGAGTACATGCAGATCGTGCGGCGGGCGTGGTCCGGAGAATCGTTTGATTGGTCCGGCGAGCACTACAGATTCGAGAATTTCGCCAGCGGCTTGGGGCCTTTCAACGGCAAGCGGCCCGGCATCTCGTTTGGTGGTTCTTCCGAAGCGGCCTGGGCTGTGGGCGCCGCTGAGGCAGATATCTATGCGCTCTTCGGCGAACCGCTAGCCGATGCCGCCGGCCAGCAGGAACAGATCCTTGCACGGGCTGCGTCGCTCGGGCGCCGTGAGCCGTTGCGCTGGCAGATAGCCTTCCGGCCCATCGTTGCCGCTACGGACGAGCTGGCCTGGGAGAAGGCCCAAGCCGTCCTTGCGAGGCTCGAGTCCCGCCGGGACAACGGCGAGGTCATCGACCCTGTCCGCCACTACAACCAGAAGCCCGAAGCCGCCGGTACCCAGCGGCTTCTCGCAGCTGCGGAACGCGGCGACCTTCACGACCGCGCCCTCTGGACTGCCCTCGCCAAAGCGGCGGGTGGTGGAGGTGGAAGCGCGACGGCGTTGGTGGGCTCCTACGACACCGTCACGCAGGCGATTCTGGACTACCACGAGCTCGGCTTCGAGATTTTCGGCCTTCGCGGCTACGACTTCGTCCCTGATGCCCTTGAGTTTGGCCAGCACGT
This sequence comes from Paenarthrobacter sp. TE3676, assembly GCF_056279165.1. NCBI lineage: Bacteria > Bacillati > Actinomycetota > Actinomycetes > Micrococcales > Micrococcaceae > Paenarthrobacter > Paenarthrobacter sp. TE3676. Next base: position 54,592 of record NZ_JBWBQU010000006.1, on the reverse strand, counting down.
GATCCCGCAGCTGAAGCAGGAAGTGGCGCACCGGGAGCATGGCCGGACCGCCGAGGAACTCCGGGCAGGCCAGGCAGCGGCGCGGGCACGCGTGTTGGCTGGCGCCTCCTGACCCTCTTTGAGTGGCCTCCGGGCCCAAACCAACCCTATGTGGTTGTTTTCGATCATCCACCGAGGCAAAGCAGGTCAGGAAGGAACGAGATGAACGGCCCAGGAAACCACGCCAAACGTTCTGCCCTCTGGCTTTGCCTGGGCGCAGGATTCATCACGCTCCTTGACCAGTCAATGTTCGTGTTGGCGGTTCCCGCGATGTCCGCCTCGCTCCACGCCGATTCAGGCTCTGTGCAATGGATCCTGGCGAGCTACTCACTGGCGTTTGGTGTTGCGTTGGTTCCCGCGGGCAGGCTTGGGGACATTGTCGGCCGGAGAACCCTCTTCATCGCAGGCATTGCTGTTTTCGGCGCATCGAGCCTGCTGGGCGGCCTGGCCACGGACCCATCACTGGTCATCATCGCCAGGCTCCTCCAAGGGCTCGGCGCGGGAACCCTGAATCCGCAGGTGCTTGGCCTCCTGCAGGACGTCTATTCCGGTCCCGACCGCGCCAAAGCCCTCGGTGCGTACGCTGCCGCCGGGGGTTCCGCTGCGGTCTGCGGCCCGCTGATCGGCGGACTCGTCCTCTCACTGGGCGACCCGTCGATCGGCTGGCGGATCCTGTTCCTGGCGAATGTTCCCTTGGTGCTGGTCCTGGTTCCACTGGCCTTCCGGCTCCTCCCGCGGCCGGCCAGCCAGGATCCGCGAAACGGCACGGCGAAGCCCTCGATCGACATCCTGGGCGCATTGTTGCTCGGCGGTGTGGTGATCGCCTCGCTCATCCCGACAATCTACGGTGCAGGCACTATTGCCGTGACGTCGCTGGCGGCGGGGGTGCGCTCCTCGCCTTCGCCGGTTGGGAAATTCTCTACCACCGGCACGGCCGAACTCCATTGATCAGTGCCGCGCTGATGAAATCCAGGGGCTATGCCTTGGGCACTGTTGTGGCGCTCTGCCAGTTCGGTGTCGGTGCCGGAATGGCCGCTGTGACGGCGTTCTACTTCCTTGCCGGGAGCGGGATGGCTCCTTTGGCAGCTGCAGCCATCCTCGCGCCGCAAGCAGCCGGGATGCTGTTGGCCTCCAGCTTCAGTTGGCGCTTCGTAGCCCGATACGGACGTGGTGGGGTCGTCTTCGCGCTCGTGGGCAGTCTGGCCTGCTTGGTAGCCAAGGACCTTTTCGTGCAAGGGCTCGACGGCGGGACAGCGGCCCTTGCCGTGGCCGCCGTCGGGCTCTTCCAAGGAGTGGCGACCGGCCTGGTAGTCGCACCGAACCAGACACTGACTCTCGCTCATGCACCCGTAGGCGCCGCCGGAGTGGCAGCAGGTTTCTACCAGCTCAGCCAGCGTTTTGCTGCAGCACTATGCTCGGCTGCGGCGGCGGGCACCTTCCTGGACGCGCACCGAGCGGCCACCGGCGAAGCGTCAAAGGATGCCTTCCACCAAGGCATCGTCATGTGCTGCATTCTGCTTGGTGTCGCCTTGCTTGCGGGCGGACTCGACTGGCTGCGTGAGGCGCGGGACCGCAGAAACAGAAATGCCGCCGTCGTGACTTCCGGAAAGGAAGCCCCGACGACGGCGGCAGGTACTCAGCGCTCTGAAGCCACTGAAGCGGTTGACGCCTGAGCTGTTGTCGGGGCTGTTTCAAGGGGCGCAACCGTTGGACCCGTGGTGGGGACGCCGGCGTCGCGCAGGGCCGGGAACCCTCCATCCACGTGGACTGCGTTGGCATAGCCGAGGACCTTGAGCTTCTGCGCGACGGGACGTGAGCCGTTCACGGAGCCGCAGAACACCACGATCTTTTGGTCTTTCCCGCTGACCTGCGCCAAACGATGGGCGGATTCGAGGTTGAAGTCCTCCTCAACATGCTCGCGGTTGACCACTACGGCACCAGGAACCGCGCCTGTGCTGGCGCGGCCGCCTTCGCTGCGGACATCGATCAGTAGGGCGCCCTCTTCGATGAGCTTTGCTGCTTCATCAGCGGTGATCAGCTGGGTATCCTGCACTTCGGTTTCGATGGACATATTGCTCCCTTTGTATTTGGTGGTTGGTAATCCGGAAAACTAGAGACCCCACGCCTCGGCGAGCAATTGGTACGAGCTCTGCCGGTCGGCGTGGTGGTGGGCAATGGTGGTGATCAGGAGTTCCTGGGCTCCGGTTGCGTGTTGCAGCGCGCGTAGCTTGTGGCTGACTTGGTGGGGGTCGCCCACAAAGCGGGTATCCACACGGTCTTTGGTCAGCTCCTCGGCTTCCGCGTCCAAGGAAAGATCAAGGGCATCGTCCGGCGAAGGGTAGGGGATGGCGCCCTGGCCGCTGCGGATACCGTAAACCCACTGGGCGTAGCCGCGGGCCAAGCGCTGAGCCCGGTGTTCGTTCGGGGCCACCAACACGTCCGCCGAGACGATCACCTGCGGTTCCTGCAAGGCGGCGGACGGTTCGAAGTGGGACCGGTATTCAGCGATGGAATCCAGCACCCCTGCCGGTGCTACGTGGTAGTTCGCGCCGAAGGGAAGACCCAGCTTGCCAGCGAGCCGGGCACTTGGTCCGGCTGTTGAGCCGTGGATCCAGAACTGCGGCGCCTGGCCAAGGGCCGGTGTTGCCGTGACTTCCTCGCCGTGCTTCGTCCGATAGTCGCCGGTGAAAAACCCGATGATGTCCTGCACGTCGGTCTCGAAATTGTCGGTATCGCCAGGGACTCTGCCAAGCAGTTCCCCCTGCAGCCGGAACTTCCGGGGAAGGACGGCACCGAAGATAGGGCGTGGGGAGGGGATCAGCAGACCGTCAATCACACGGTCGCCGGCAGCGGCCACATCAGCTGCAGGCACCACCCCAGGTGCCGGTTCGCTGGGAGACTTGGGCGGCCCGGAGCGACCAAAGCCGAGGTCCAAACGGTCAGGAAAGACCGCGGCGAGCGTTCCGATGCTCTCCGCAATCTGAAGCGGCTTGTAGTTTCCCAGCAGGGTGGCCGCGGTTCCCACGCGGATGGTCTTGGTGGCCGACGCCACCAGACCGGCAAGGATGTGCGGAGCAGAACCAGCAACGCCGGTATTGAGGTGGTGCTCGGCCAACCAGTACCGCGAATAGCCGGAAGCCTCTGCGGCGGCGGCAAGGTCAAGGGTGCTGCGCAAAGCCTCGCCGGGGGTCTGCCCGGCTGACACCGGACTTAGGTCAAGGACGGACAGGGGAGTGACTGAAGGCTTCGGCATGGCACGACACTACGGAGCGCAGTGCCTCAGCCAAAGCGGATCCGTCACCCCGCTCAACGGGGCTAAATCCAGCGAAATCCGGCGAAACGGACCGTCATAAGGACCTTCGGCTACGAGTCTGCGATCCCTGCATCATTTGCTAAGACCCCGGTACAAATCCGAACATTCCCCAACGAATTCGCACAGGTATTTCTTGTCAAACTCTTGACCGGGGGAATGAGGCACTGGTAAACCTTGGGTGCGGAAAGCGTTTTCTCATGCCGCGGAACCATCGCCCCACGATTGGAGGCGGTTCAGTTCGCGGTGTGTGAAACGTTCCAATCAAGGTGCGACAGATCCCCCTGCCGCCCAGCATCAAAGGAGATGTTCTTTGGCTTACCCCTCGAAATGTTCCTACCGCAGTACCCGTGGCCGTGCATGGAAGGCCGTTCCCATGGCGGCTTCTGCTTCACTTGCCGCTGCCGCCATCGCGCTGACGGGCGTCCCGCTCGCTCAAGCAGCCCCCGCCCAACTCCCGCAAGCAGCGCAAGCCGGCCTCCCCGGCGTCGTGCCTGCTGCGAAGGATCCATCCACCCTCAAGCGGCAAGTGGAGAACCTGGACCGGGCGCCGGTTGCTGTCCTGACGGATCAGGGCGTCACGGTGAGCTGGCGCATGCTCGGCCTGGATAAGGACAGCGTCGGTTTCCAGGTCCTGCGCGACGGGGTGAACATCACCCCGGAACCACTCCGAAATGCCACAATGTTCGTGGACCCGGATGGAACGGCGGAGTCCAACTACGTGATCAAGACCGTCGGGAATGGGCAAGGCGAGGACAAGCTGAGCGAAGCGGTGACGCCGCTGGCGCAGAACCATGTGGCCATCAAGCTGGACAAGCCGGCCGATGGAGTGACGCCTGACGGGAAGCCCTACACCTACTCCGCCAACGATGCGACTGTCGCGGACCTCGACGGTGATGGCAAATATGAGGTCATTCAAACTTGGGCACCTTCCAACGCCAAGGACAACTCCCAGTCCGGATACACGGGCAACGTCTACGTGGACGCCTACAAGCTCGATGGCACCAAGCTGTGGCGTATTGACCTGGGCCGCAACATCCGCGCCGGCGCGCATTACACCCAGGTTTTGGCCTACGACTTCGACGGCGATGGCAAGGCTGAGGTTTCCCTGAAGACAGCGGACGGCACCCGCGATGCTGCCGGAACGGTCATCGGGAACGCCGATGCCGACTTCCGCAACAGTGCCGGTTACATACTTTCCGGTCCTGAATTCCTGACCGTCTTCAAGGGCGGGACCGGCACCATCATGGACACCGTGGCCTACGAGCCCCCGCGTGGCACTGTCGGCGGCTGGGGCGACAACTACGGAAATCGCGTAGACCGCTTCCTGGCCGGAGTGGCCTACCTCGACGGGGTGCATCCATCAATGATGGTCAGCCGCGGCTACTACACGCGCACCGTCCTGGTCACCTACGATCTGGTGGACGGCAAGCTCGTCAAGCGCTGGACCTTCGATTCGAACCTTGCCGGGGATGAATACAAGGGGCAGGGTAACCACAACTTGTCTGTTGCTGACGTGGACCAGGACGGCAAGGACGAGTTCGTCTTCGGTTCCATGACCATCGACGACAATGGCCAGCCTCTTTACAACACCAAGCTTGGCCACGGCGATGCCATACACACCAGCGACCTCGACCCGTCCAGGCCTGGGCTGGAGACGTTCGCCGTCCACGAGAGCATGAGCCAGAGCGGCAACCGTGGAGCAACATTCCGCGACGCCGCTACCGGTGAAGTCCTCTGGAGCATCCCCGCGGCCAGGGACACCGGTCGCGGTGCGGCAGGTGACATCGATCCCCGCTATGCCGGGGCGGAAGGGTGGGCCGTCGGAGGTACGGCCGTGTGGGATTCACCCGTTGGTCAGTTGGTATCGGCCAAGGGCGAGCTGATCGCCGGGAAGATCCCCGCCGCGAACTTCCTGGCATGGTGGGATGGTGACCTGCTCCGCGAAATTGTGGACCACGACTATGACGCAACGTTGTCCCGCGGCGTTCCCACCATCTCCAAATGGAACTGGGAAACCGAGTCCAGCGATCGGCTCCTGACTGCCGAAGATGCACGCAGTAACAACACCACCAAGGGCAACCCGTCAATCCAAGCGGACATCCTGGGTGACTGGCGCGAAGAGATCGCCTGGCCGTCCACCGACAGCAGCGAGTTGCGGATCTACACCACTACGGCCCCCACCGAGGTTCGCCTGAGGACCCTCATGCATGACACGGTCTACCGCACAGCTGTGGCCCGGGAAAACGTCGCCTACAACCAGCCGCCGCACCCGAGCTTCTTCATTGGTGAGGGCATGCAGGCTCCGGCGATTCCCGCCGTCGTCTACACGGGGACCAGGAAGTAGCCGGTTCCCTGCCGGCGAAGACCCTTTACAACAGGGTGCTTAACAAGTGAATGCCGCCCGGGTCGCGTTAAACCCGGGCGGCATTTACTCTTTGGGGCTTACCGCTGTCCCGGCAGCCCACCTAGCGGCGGGATGAAGCCTGGGCCGCGGTCCTCGTCGTCGTGCCGTTCGGCGGCACTGCGGGTGTCGCTGTCAGCGGTTTCATCGGAGTCGCCCTCAAGGTCCACCAACCCGTTGGTTTGGTCAAAGACGTGGGTGACGGGATCGACGATCGGCGGCGAATCCGAGGTGGGAGTGCCGGAAGTCCCCGTGCCGGAAGCACCGGTAGCTGCCGTTGCCGCCGTTGCCGTGCCGGTGGCGCTGGCCGTGGTGGTTGACCCCGTGGTCTCGACGCCGGTCTCCGGTGCCTGCTTCTCGATGTACTCCTTGAACTTCTTCAAGTCTGACTCAGCCTGCCTTTCAACAATGTGCAACTTGTCTCCCAGGAATTCGAGGACGCCATGCGGTTCGTATTCCAGGGACAGATGCAGGGACGTCTGGCTGGGGCCCGCTTCCTTGAAATCAACCCAGCCGGCATTCTTGGCACCCTCGACGGCGGCCCAGGCCACAGCGCGGTCCACGTCCTGCTGAACGATCTTGGCCTCCCAGCGGCGATGGACGCCCGCTATTTCGGCCACCCATTCCAGCCGGTCGTCGCTGAGCCGTGTCACGCGCTCGACCCCGCCCATGAAGTGCGGAAAGTCCTCGAACTTGGTCCACTGCCTGTAGGCCGTACTGACCGGAACGTTGACCATGATGGTCTTGTTCACTTTCGTGGTCATCATGTCCTCCTACTCGATATTGATCAGCATACTTACATTATCGAGCTTTTGGGAGGGTAATAACAGGCCCGGTCAGCCCCAACGCTCTCTCACATAACGGCCCCTTCCGCCCAACGCTCTATCACCTGGTGAGAGAGCGTCGGCGGAAATGGCGCGTTATGTGAGAGAGCGTCGGGAGGGACTGCGCCCGGCCGGGCCCTAGGAGATCACCCGGCCATTCTGGATGAGGTACTCAAGATGCTCGGAGATGTCGGCCAGCACGGAAATATCCGCAACAGGGTCGGCGCCCAGGACCAGCATGTCGGCGTCCGCACCAGGCGAGATCACGCCAAGTTCACCTTCGCGCTCAAGCAGCAAGGCCGCCGTCGTGGTTGCGGAGCGGATGGCGTCAATTGCCGGCTGGACCTTGCCGAGCAGCCTGAACTGCTCGTTCTGGTGTCGGTGCATCCCGCCCAGAAGGTCGGAACCGAAGGCCATTTTGACGCCCGCTTCGTGGGCGCGGGCGATCGCTTCCAGTCCGCTGGTGAGTACGGAATCCACTTTGGCCCACATTTCCTCCGTGAGCCCGAATTCCTTGCCCTCTTCCTTCAGCGCCCAGTAGGTGACAAGGGTGGGGACCAGGAAAGCGTCCTTTTCCAGGAATAGCTTGAGGCTCTCGTCGTCCAACAGGTTGCCGTGTTCGATCGAGCGGACACCTGCTTCCAGGGCGCGGTTGATAGCGCGGGCGGTGTAGGCGTGGGCGGCGACGTAGCGGTTGGCGGCTTGGGCCTCTTCCACGGCGGCGCGCATCTCTTCCATGGAGTACTGGGTGGAGTCGATGCGGTCCGTGGGAGAAGAGACGCCACCGGATGCCATGATCTTGATGTGGTGGGCGCCTTTGCGGATCTCGTCGCGAGCGGCGGCGCGGACCGCATCCACGCCGTCGGCCACGCGGCCGATGCCGCAACAGCCGCGTCCGTTAGGGTCATGGTCTTCGCCTGGCAGGCGCATATCGCCGTGACCGCCGGTCTGGCTGAGCGCGTGACCGCAGAAGTGGATCTTCGGCCCCTCGAGCAGGCCTTCCTCCTGAGCCATCGCCAGCCCAAAATCGGCGCCGGACAGGTCTCGGACAGTCGTGAAGCCGCGACGCAGCATCTGTCCCATGATCCGGGCCGTCTGCGCGTAGACGTAGGACGCCGGGGTGTAGGTGAGTGAACGGAAGTCGGCGCTGGAAGCCACCACGTGGACGTGGGCATCGATCAGGCCGGGGATAACAAATTTGCCGGTGCCGTCGATGACCCGCGCGCCGGAGGGCATTTCGGCGTTCGGCCCGACGCTGCTGATCTTTCCGTCAACGCTTACGACGTCGGCAGTGGAGTAAGTGCCCGCCTCGACGTCCAGGACGCTCGCGTTGCGGATGACCAACGGGGTGGTTTCTGGGGTGGTACTCACGTTAAACGGTGTCCTTCGCAGGGGTTTCGGGGGCTTCGGTGGGATGCGCTTCAAAGGCCTGAACCAGTTCAGCCCGGTTCGCGTTGATGACGTCGACGGCGGTTTCCACACTTTCCTGCGTGTACTTGCCTTCTGCGTCCAACAGGGCCAGGACGCCCACAACATTGTGCTGCTGGTCGAGGACGGGCACGTTGATGACGGCGCCGCAGCCCAGTTGCTGGATGAGTCCGGAGTCTGAAAAGACTTCCCGTAGCGCTTCCAGATCGGGGGCGAGGAACGGCTCCTTGTCCTCAATGACCGTTCCCAACCAGCCGGGGGAGATCTCTACGGTCTTCTCGCCGCCTACCGGGTATTCGGCCGGGTGGCTGGTGAAAAGGCGTTTGAGGCTGGACCGTTCCGGAATCCACTGCAGGGCGGTGAACAGAATGACTCCTGGTCCCTGCTGGACTGCCTCGAAGGTTTGCTGGAAAACTGCGTCTGCATTCATCGCTTTCACTTGCTTCCTGCCGCGGCCGGATCATGTTCGGCGCGGGCGTTGATGTCCTCCAACGACTTGCCCGCTGTGGAGGCGCCGAAGATCACGACGCCCAGCACGCCGATGGTCAGTACCACCGTGGTCATGGTGAACACTCCACCGAAGCCAAGGGAAGCGGCGAAGATGCCGATGATGGACGGAGCCAGGATGCTGCCGATACGGCCTACCGCGCTGGCCAGGCCGACACCTGTGGCACGCATCCAGGTGGGGAAGAGCTCCGGAGTGTATGCGTAGACGCCGGCGTAGGTTCCGTTAAGGAAGAAGGACAACGTTGCGGCTGCTACGAGGATCATGCCGGAGTCGTTGGATTGGCTCAACCAGAAGGCGCTGATGGCCGATCCCGCCAAGTACAGGGCAATGGTGTTCTTACGGTCAATCCGGTCACACAACCAAGCGGCGGAGAAGTAGCCCGGGATCTGCGCCAAATAAATGAGGATGGAGAACTCGAAGCTCTTGGTGATGGTGATGCCGCGGCCTACAAGGAGGGTGGGAATCCAGGAGAAGAAGCCGTAGTAGGAGAACGTGATGACGAACCAGATCAACCAGATCACGGCGGTCCGGCGACGCATGGCCTTGGACCACATGAACTTGAGGGCGTTCCAGATGCTGATCTTCTGCTCGTGTTTAGTGATCTCTTCCTCGGCAGGCGGCAGGGGCGCGAGTGGTTTGCCGGTGGCCTTCACTACGCTCTGCTCAAAACGATCCACCACTTCCGTGGCCTCAGCTATGCGGCCACGACTGATGAGGTATCGAGGTGATTCCGGCAGGCTGCGGCGCCACCAGAGAAGGAGCAGGATGGGAATTGCAGTGATCACCTGCGCCCACCGCCAGCCGTCCTCGCCCAGCGGGACAACGAACCGGCCGATGAGTGCAGCGCCCACGAAGCCGAAGGAGAAGAAGCCGGCCAAGGTTCCGATGAACCAGCCGCGACGCCTCGGAGGAATGAACTCGGAGAGGAAGGGCGCAATGATCACACTTTCAGCACCTGCTCCCAAACCTGCAAAGATCCGTGCAATGAGGAAGACTTCAAAGTTCGGGGCCATGGCCGCCACCACTGACATGACGCAGTAGAAGGCGAGTGCCCAGAGCATGACCTTTTTACGGCCAAAGCGGTCGCCCATCCAGCCGGCCAGGATTGCGCCGAAGAAGAAACCGAACGGGGCCGCCGAGCCCACCAAGCCGAGGCTGGCGGTGTTGAGGCCCCACAGTTCCTGGATGCGCGGGAGCAGGAAGGCGACCACTGCCCCGTCCATACCGTCGAACGAGTAGCCGAGGCCTCCGATGAGGAGAAGCTTGTAGTGTGGTCGACTGAGAGCCAGACGATCCAAGCGTGCTGTGAGAGACATGGTGATTCCTGCCAAAGTGGGCCAAGTTGTACATTTTGAGGAATATGCACGGGTCTGTGCAGAAGCGATGTATCGAAGTTACGGCCAAAGTGTGAGGTAGGTCAATAGGTGGAAGAAGATTTCGACTCGTCAACGTTGACCGAGTGGCTGGATAGTCGCGTCCAGGGGCGAAAGCTCGCGGCGCGGCAAATGCAAGTGATCGGCATCCTCCGATCCCAGCCCCGGCTTGCGTCCTACGGCTCCGTCAGCGACATTGCCGCAGTGGCCGCCTCGAACGCCTCAACCGTGACCAGAACCGCGCAAACACTGGGATTTAAAGGGTGGGCGGACTTTCAATTTGAGCTGCGCTCGCGGTTCCTGGCGTCGCTGAGCGCAGTGGAGGTTGCGGCCGAACACAACGGCCACATCAGCAGTCCTGCGCAGGCAGCGGTATCTACTGACCGGGCGAATCTGGCGCATTTCGAGCGCACCTTGGACGCCCGCACTCTCCATAATATTGCGAAGGCGATAGCGGGTGCGCGGCAAACTTTCATCGTCGCGGCAGGAAGTTACGCCATCCCCGGCAAGGCGCTGGAGCACAACGCGATCATCGCCGGATACAACGTCCGGCTCCTCGATGCAGATGTCGCTGCTCTCACCAATGCCATTGCACGGCTCGGTGCAGAGGACCTGGTGATCGCCATCAGTCTCTGGCGGGTTTACGACAGCACCATGCGGGCTGTGGACATCGCCCACAATCTGGGCACGCCCATCGTTTCCATCACCGACAGTGCGGGATCGCCTGTGGCGGTGCACGCTGACCATCGGATTGTGGTGCCCACGGAGGGCGCCGGCTTCTTCCCCTCCCTGACAGGTGCGGTGGCCGCGGTCCAGGCGATCGCCGTCGAGCTTGCCTCCTTGGACCGCGAACGCTCCAACCAGAACATCGCCGCCTCGGAGCGGACCTGGGATCAGATGCGTATCATGCATCCCCGCTCAAGTTCCTAACGCGGGGCCATTGACTTAGCCCGCCGTCCGGCGATATCGTACAACCAAATGGTTGTAGATCAGCTCAAGAAAAGCCCCTCGGACGCCGAAACCGACCGCCTGTTCCACGCGTTGGCAGATGCGACGCGCAGGGACATTGTCGCCCGGGTGACGGCGGGGGAGTACTCGGTCTCCGGGCTCGCCGCGCTCTACACCATGAGTTTCGCAGCCGTGCAAAAACATGTCGCGGTCCTGGAACGGGCCTCCCTGGTCACCAAGGAAAAGCGTGGGAGGGAGCAGATCGTGCGGGGGAACCATGAAGGATTACAGAAAGCCCGCCATCTGCTGGATCAACTTGAAATGATCTGGCGGCAACGCGCCGGCCGGATTGCGGACATACTCGCCGAAGATGATGAAAGGGATCTGCCATGACTGTTGTCAGCGTGAACAAGGATGTTGAGGCCCTGAGCTTCAGCATTGTTTCTGAATTCGATGCCGACGTGAAGCGCGTCTGGAGGATCTGGGAAGACCCCCGGCAGCTTGAGCGTTGGTGGGGACCGCCCACCTGGCCGGCGACTTTTGAGACGCATGAATTCACCGTTGGCGGGAAGGCCGCCTACTACATGACCGGGCCGGACGGCACCAAGGCGCGGGGTTGGTGGAAATTCACCGCCATCAACGCCCCGGACCACCTTGAGTTCGATGACGGCTTCGCGGACGAGCAAGGTGCGCCCGTGGATGACCTCGGCATCACGCACGCCACAGTGAAGCTCGAGCCCCTGGACAACCGCACACGCATGACCATCACCTCCACCTTCGACTCCGAGGAGCAGATGCAGAAGATGGTCGAGATGGGCATGGAAGAAGGAATGCGGGAGGCAGCCGAGCAGATCGACGCCGTCCTTAAGGAATCAGCCAACGCCTGACGACTGGACCACCAGCAAAAAGATGCCGACGACGGCGGGCGCCTCCCGTCGTCGTCGGCGTATGGTTAAGTCCCGGCTGCCTCTCGAAACGGACCAGTGTCATGGCGCGATTGATCATCATGGGCCCTCCGGGTTCCGGCAAAGGCACGCAGGCGGAGCATATCGCGCGGCATTTTGGGATCCCTGCCATTTCTACTGGTGAGCTGTTCCGCGCCCACGTCCTCGAGAAGACAGAGTTGGGTGCTGAAGCCAGCGGATATATGGATCGCGGCGAGTTTGTGCCGGACCACGTCACCACGGCCATGCTGAGGGTGCGGCTTGAAGAAGCCGATGCCGCGGCCGGTTTCCTCCTGGACGGCTATCCCAGGACCGTCATCCAGATTGGTGCGCTGGACGAGATCCTCGCTGATCGGCAGCAAGCCCTTGAAGTGGTCCTCGAACTAACGGGTTCCGATGATGAACTCATTGCCCGGATGTTGCTCCGAGCGCAGGAAGAGGGGCGCGCCGATGACACGGAACCCGTGATCCAACGCCGTCTGGAACTGTACCGGGACGAGACGCAACCGGTGCTGACAGCTTACGCGCACCGCGGGATTCTGCTCCGTATTGATGGATCCGGGCAACGGGAAACGATCACGAAGGCAGCGATTGCCGCGTTGGAGGGAGCGCTGAGGGGATAGCCGCTGGCGGGTTAGCCGCTGGCGGCAGTCGGAAGCTCGGCAGGGGGCAGCTCAGCTGCAAGGGAGCGCAGATACGCGGCGAATCCTTCCGGAGCACGGGCGTGCGTCCGCCCCGAGGTCAAAACGCGGATGGTGTCCGTGGCGGTGACCGCAAAACCATGCCGGCGGAGCCGCTCAACCAGGACGCGGTCCTCGTGGGCGCGCAGCGCCGGGAAGCCGCCTGCAGTGAGATAGGCCGAGGCACGGATGCCCAGATTGGCACCATAAATGTGCTGGTGATCCTCCCGAAACGGATGGAGTTCCAGCCAACGACGATGGATGGCGGGATCCATGTCTGCCGGATCGGGTTCCACCGATCCAAGAATGGCGTCCGCTCCCGCGCTGGCCAGTTCCACTTGCCGTGTCAACCAATGCTGCGGAACGGTGGAATCGGCGTCTGTGGTGGCCAGCCAAATACCCTCCGGCCCGTTCGCTGGCAGGCATTCCAATGCCGTGCGGAAACCAAAATCCCGGCTCGCCCCCGTGCTTCGGAGCTTGACGTTGACCACGCGGAAGCGAGGATCGTTGGAGACATGTGCGGCGGTGATCTCAGCCGAACGGTCACTGCAGTTATCCAACACCACAACGATCTTGGCTTCCATGGCGCGGTGTTGCTGTTCCAACGAATCAGCGGCCGTCTTCAGCGCGAGCAGGGCTTTGCCGATGTGTTGCTCCTCGTTGTGCGCAGGCATCACCACTCCCACGCTCTTGATATCGCGTCCGCCGGGCACGGTTATCCTGTCCTGCCCGGAGCGAGAAGGACCTCCAGCATGAAATCCTTCTCGCGGTAGAGTCCGTGCGTTGACCAGCCGGGTTGGTTGCGGGCCATCGCATGGACCGCCTCCGCATCCAATTCCCATCCGGAGATGGGGTGCCGCCAATGGCACAGGAGCAGTGTGCCGCCGGGACGGGTGGATGCTTCGATATTTGCCAGTAGTTCGGTGAGCTCATCCGGCGAAAGGTAATAGCCCGTCTCGGACAACACCACCAGATCGAAGGTACCCTCGGGCCACTCGCCGGGCATTGTGAGGTGTCTTGCCTCCGCGGAGGGGAACTGGGAAAGCCGCTCAGTTGCCTGGGCAAGTGCAGCACTGCTGGCGTCCACAGCCAGGAACTGACCGCAACGTTTTGCGAGCTCCTCGCTGAGGGTGCCAATGGAGCAACCTATTTCCAGGCCGGATTCATAAGATTCCTCAGGCAGAGCAGCCAAGGTCAGTGCCCTTTTGCGCCGTTCATACCAGCTGGTGGTGTAACTCCACGGATCGTCTGCCTTCGCATGGACCTCGTCGAAGATCCGCTCAGCGTCTGCAGCACTGTTGCTGCCCGCCTTGGAAGGATGCCAGGCGAAGGTTTCCCACGGCCTCTTGAAATGCTCAAGGAAGCCGTGGGACAGTAGCGTCTCATCGCCCGGCTTACTGGACAGCGGCTGCGTTTGCGAGGCGTGGGCGCTCATGGCGTTGGCCTTGGCTTGCTGTTCGTGGTTGTTCAATGGGACCCGAACCCACGACTCCCACGTTGCGTCATCCGGTCCTGACCATAGCCAGTACCAGATGGGATATTCCAGGAGCCCGTGACCGTCCTTGGTTGCGACTTCCGCGGCGACAGTGCCCAAAACGTCATGGTCCGTGTGCCCATCAGCACGGTACGGGGCCACAAGCACAACGTTCTCCGCGGCGTGGCCGAAGGACGCGACGGCTTCCCTGACGGCTTTGGCGATAACCTCGGTGTGGGCCGCAAGTTGCCCATCGGGAAGTTCCAGAAACCGCCATGTGGCGCTGGGAGCCAGCCCGGACACTCCCGTGTCGAACTCCGTGAGCCTGACAGCGGCAAGCTGTTCCGGCGTCGTGGTTTGTGAGTCCGGGTGCGACGCTTCGCCTGCAGTGCACAGCAAGAACTGCACTGCAGCTCCGGCTGCATGAAGTTTGGCCAGGAAGCCTCCGGCGCCAAGAGATTCGTCGTCCGGGTGCGCGGCCAGCACCACGAAGGCTGTGGCCGCAAGTTCGGTCTGGTCAAGCGGCAGTTCCGGCAGGGCTGCAACTCCGCTGACTGCCCATTCCGACTCGACTGTCCCGGTGTCCGTGTGCGAGAAAGCTACCACCAGCGGTCCCCTTTCAGAGCCAGTGCGCCCAGTTGGGCATCGTCCCTCATGGCGTGATGCTGCCGGATGTACAGCGACAGGTCCGCCATGCGCTTTCCATACGTCTCGTTGAAAGCCAGCGGCCCGGGACCGAGGTTTTGCGACACCAGCATTTGAACACGCTCGACGGCGGCGGCAACAGTCCCGCGCACACGAAGGGCTTCGCTCCAGGCGCTCGGGCCGTCAGGATCCGAGCCCTCCAACTCGCCGGCGTCGATGCGTTCTGCAGCGACTGCAAGATAGCCGGTAGCGGACGTGATGATCCGATCAATTTCGCCTAGGGAAGCCAGTGCAATCTGATCAGGTTCGCGCCCGTTGTCTGCAGCTTTGGCCAGGGCAGTTGCAAAATCACGCGCCACCGCGACGGCGCCACCCAGCCAGCATGCAGCCACGCCCATGCCACCCCATGCGAAGCCGGGACGCTTGAAATACCAGTCTTCTTGGCCCACTGGCTGGGCTGCGACCTGGTCAAAATGGACTGTCCCGCTGGGGATTTCCTGCAGGCCGCGGCTGGTCCACTGAGGCGTTTCGCAGGTAACTCCCGGGGCCTTCAGATTCACGGCGAAGGCACGCCGGCTGTTATCTCCAGCGTGCGCGGTGATCACGGCATGGTCCAGCTGCGCGGCCAGCGAACACCACGGCTTTGATCCGTTGAGTACGTAGTTGCCCTCAGCGTTGCTCTTGGCTTCAAGCTTCATTCCGGGGCCTTCCGCTGCGAAGACTCCCCATGTTCCTTCGTGTTCGCCGTCGGCTCCGGCTTGGGTTTCGGCTCCAGCCTGGACTCCGGCATGGGCTCCGGCTTGGGCGAGGATCGCCAGAGCATCGAGGTGCGGTTCGAGCACTCGTCCCGCAGCGACATCCACGGCAGTCACGGAGGCAAGGAGCTCCCACAGCTTGATGGTGCTTCCCTCGCCTGGTTTTGGCGCTGTCCGTCCAATATCCTCCGCGATGGCCAGCAACGCCGGCACGTCGCCTACTGCTCCCCGCACTTTTTTGAGCACGGGTTCCAGTGCTTGCAGCTGCGCGGGCTCAGAACTAATGCGGACGGGCTGGGCTTTGGAGTCGCTCATGAGACCCAGCCTATTCTAAGGAGCCTTAGGGTCTTGCCATGTTGGGCGTACAGCGAACGACGGCGGAGGTTCCCGCCGTCGTCCGCTTGGTTTTGTTTTTGGTCCTAGATGATCAGGTTCATGGCGTTCCAGCCGGACCCGACCAGCCCGCGGGGGAGCCAGCCGCCTTGGCCGTTGCTGGGGTAGAGCCACAGTGCGCCTCCGGCGTCGCGGGCCAGGAGGTCCACGTTGCCGTCACCGTTGAAGTCGCCCGGACCCACGATTGCGGTCATGGCGTTCCAGCCAAAGCCGACATGGGTAGGGCCATTGAAATCGTTGTAGGGCATTGGGGAACCAGCGTACTCATGAAGAGTTCCGGGCCCATCTACGGCCAGAAGATCAGGAACACCATCTTTTGAGAAGTCTCCGGGCCCCACTATTGTGGTCAGTACTTGCCACCCATTGGTGGTCCTGGACGGCGAAAGCCAGCCACCTTTGCCGTTGCCTCGGTAGAGCCAGAGATAGCCCGTTGCGTCCCGTGCTACCAGATCGGCATTTCCGTCCAGGTCGAGGTCCCCGACTGCCGTGACAGCGCTCATCGAATTCCATCCCTGTCCCACCTGGACTCGAGCGAACCAGCCGCCTCCGCCGTTACCGGGGTAAAGCCAGAGCGCGCCGTTGGCATCCCGTGCCAACAAATCCGCTTTGCCGTCACCATTAAAGTCTCCGGGGGCCACGATGGACGTCATAACATTCCAGCCCTGGCCCACATGAACTCGAGGAAGCCAGCCACCGGTGCCCTGGCCCGGATACAGCCACAGATTCCCGCTGCCATCGCGGGAAAGAACATCCGGCTTCTTATCGCCGTTGAAGTCGTGTGTGATGTCTTTAGGCCTGACGGTGATCGTGAAAGCTGAACTTACCGCATCAGGCCCGTAGGTGTTTGTGGCTGCGATGCGGAAGGTAAAGACTCCTGCCGTGGTGGGGGTACCAGAGAGATGCCCGTCCGGGTTCCATGATTCCAAAGTCAGGCCTGGAGGAAGCGCGCCCTCTGCGACTTTGAATTGCGGTGTAAGTGATCCGGTCGCCGTGAACCTGAACTTGTATTGATCGCCCACCCTGCCGTTGGTCGGGGGTGTGCCGGAAGTTAGTATTGGGCTGACGTTATTGCCATCAATGATGGTCACGTTCCCTTGCTGGGCGTCAGCAACGTAGACTGTATTGTTGGTTTCGCTAATCGCAATTCCCCTAGGGTAGCCAACGCCCTGAATTTTCCCTTCACTGCCGGTCAAGCCATTGAAGACGGAGACATAGTTGCTCGTTCCGCTGGTGGCATAGACCTTATTGGTTGCCTCATTGACCGCAATATCTGCGAAGTAGCTATATTTGCCGACGGGGAAATATTCGATCGTATTTTTTGCACCATCGAGCATCGTGAGGTGTGTTCCGGAATGGCTGACTGCATAGATGCGGTTTGTCTGGCGGTTTACTGCCATGATGCTTGGATTGGTGCCGGTCTCGACTGGAACAGTTTGGATCGTGTTGTCCGTCGCATCCAAGACGGTGATCGTGTCCGCTGCCTTGCTGCTGATATAGACCTTGTTCGTTGAGTCGTTGACCACAACTGAGTCCACGTAGTCACCGAGGTCGATGTGAGTCAATCCGCTGGTGGCACCGTCCAGGACTGCGAGTTCCCCCTGTCCACCAGTGATGTACACCTTGTTGGTAATCGTATTCAGGGCCATTGATATGGCGAAACGGGGGATTGCGAACGGCGCGGTGGTGACCGAATTAGTAGCGCCATCAATGATCGTCACGCCGTTAGCATGAGAGGCGTAAATCTTGTTTGTCTCCGCGTTGACCACGATGGATTTTATAGACTTAGGAGTTTCAATTTCTGTTGTTGCATTGGTTGCGCCGTTAATGACACTGATCAGCCCAACGCCCGAATGGGCGACGTAGACCCTGTTGGTTCTTTCATTTACTGCCATGTACTGGGGGTAGCCGGCGACTGGAATAGTTTTCGCCGTCTTGGTGCGCACGTTGACTTTAGTTACAAACGTGCCCATCCCTTGAGCGACGTAAACATCGTCAGTTGTACTATTGAATACCAGCTCACCGCTGTTAGGGGCCGGGATCCTGTCCGTGAGAATGTCCGCCTGCGCCGGCCCGGCTCCCACTCCTACGAGGACGCTCGCCGTCGTCAGCAAGACGAGAAGCCCGGCAGCAAGACGCCTCCCCGCGGCACCGACAAAAGACATGGATATACCCCGAGCGGCCGAGGCTCAACCCCCAATAATTCGATTCGCGACTATCGCTTCAACCAGCGAAGCTTACAGCCCGCAGCGCGCCGAATGTGATCCGGGTCCCAATGTTTCATCCAAGCGGTCAAAGCTTAGGACTCCCAACGCACTCCACCCCCACGAAAGTTCCTATTGGTCCCAACATGAAGCCGCATCTTCACAGCTTTTGTCATGCTTGTCACATCTGTTTGTCATTAACAGTGACAGGTTCCGTAGCTTGGAAGGGTCAGCAGTCCCAAGTCAGGAGCAACCATGCCGCAATCCAACGAATCCGCCACCGTTCCCGCCGACTCACACAGCCCGCCAGGAACCAAGGCCCGTAAGCCCACCTTCCTGAACAACCTCGGCGCGGACCTCCCGGCGTCCCTCGTCGTCTTCCTGGTCGCCCTTCCTCTTTCCCTGGGCATCGCCGCCGCCTCCGGCGCTCCCGTCATGGCAGGCCTCATCGCCGCAGCCGTCGGGGGCATCGTCGCGGGCAGCCTCGGGGGCTCCCCACTACAGGTGAGCGGCCCTGCCGCCGGCCTGACCGTCGTCGTTGCTGGTCTGGTTGATGAGTTCGGCTGGCAGGTGACGTGCGCAATCACCGCTGCTGCCGGCGTCGTGCAGCTGCTCATGGGTGTCAGCCGCATTGGCCGGGCGGCGCTGGCGGTGTCGCCGGTGGTGGTCAAGGCGATGCTCGCAGGCATTGGGATTACCATCATCCTCCAGCAACTTCATGTGCTTCTCGGCCGTCAGGCCGCGGGCTCAGCTATCGAAAACCTCACCGGGCTTCCATCGGCCATCACCAATGTTGAGCTCCACTCTGCGCTGCTGGGTCTGGCCGTCGTCGCAATGCTGCTGACGTGGAAGTTCCTCCCCGCTGCGGTGCGGAAAATCCCCGGACCGCTTGCCGCCGTCGTCGCGGTGACAGCACTGTCCGTCGCGGTTGCGCCAAGCGTGGAGCGTATCAGCTTCAGCGGTTCCATCTTCGACGCAGCCGCACTTCCCACCTTGCCCGACGGGAACTGGCGTGCCGCAGCCATGGCCGTCATTACGGTGGCCCTGATCGCGAGCATCGAGTCGCTCCTGTCAGCCGTTGCCGTGGACAAAATGGGCGGCTCGCGCACCAACCTCAACCGCGAACTCGTCGGCCAAGGCTCCGCGAACGTCGTTTCCGGCATGCTTGGCGGCCTTCCCGTGACGGGCGTGATCGTCCGCAGTGCCACCAACGTTGAAGCAGGTGCCGCAAGCCGCACATCGGCCATCCTGCACGGCGTCTGGGTTCTGGTGTTTTCTGCACTCTTTGCCGGCCTTATCCAACTGATCCCGTTGTCGGTGCTGGCCGGCCTGCTGTTGGTCATTGGTGCGAAACTCATCAAAGTCGCCGACATCCGGACCAGTCTCCGCACCGGCGATCTCCTGGTCTACAGCGTCACGCTGGTGTGCGTCGTGGTCCTCAACCTGCTCGAAGGCGTCATTATCGGCCTCGCGCTTGCTGCTCTCTGCGTGCTCTGGCGTGTGCTCCGGGCGCAGATCCACGCGCATGCTCCCGCTGCTGAGGCGCTGCCGTGGCGCGTCACCATCGCCGGCTCGTGCAGCTTCTTCGCGCTGCCCCGGCTCAACCGCGTCCTCCACTCTGTGCCCGAAGGCCAGGACGTCGTGGTGGAACTCAACGCCGACTACCTCGATCACGCCTTCCGCGAAGCCTTGGTCGCGTGGCAGAAGCAGCAACGGAATTCCGGCGCCTCCGTGATCCTTGAGGAGCACGGCACCACTGCCTTCAGCGACGCCGAGGACAACACGCCACAGCGCCAGGACCCGCGCGAATTCCCGCTGCCGCCCCGTACTTCCTGGCAGCCGCTTTCTGCGCGGGCCAACCAGGTAGATGATGACGACGACGGCGGGCAGCCGCCGCTGCGGTCCATCTGCCTTGGCATCGATAAGTATCACCGGCGGCACGCAGAGAAGGTCCGCCCGTTGGTTCAGGACCTCACCGACGGTCAGAACCCCGACACCCTGTTCGTTGCATGTGTGGACTCCCGGGTGAACCCCAACCTGATCACCAGCAGCGGACCGGGCGACCTCCTCACGCTTCGGAACATCGGCAACGTAGTGTGCAACGACGGCAGCGATGCTTCGATCGACTCGGCACTGTCCTTCGCCGTGAAGGGCTTGGCCGTGGACTCGATCGTGGTCTGCGGCCACTCCAACTGCGGCGCGATGAAGGCTGTCATTGCCGATGCTGAGGGTGCTTCGCCTGACATGGGCGACGGTTTCGATGAGTGGCTGGAGCATGCACGGCCGAGCTACTCTGCCCTGCTGGCCGGTCACCCGGTGGCTCTGGCTGCTTCCACTGAGGGCTACAGCCGCCTCGATCAGCTGAGCATGGTGAACGTTGCCCTCCAACTCCGGAAGCTGGAACAACACCCGGTCACCGGCCCGGCCCTGGCTTCCGGTCGGGTGCAGGCCACTGGTTTGTTCTACGACATTTGCACGGCGCGCGTTGTCTTGGTGACGCCGGAAGGCATCGAGCAACTGGATCCGAGCATGGCGGTCCGCGCGTAGCTCCTCATTCGGGCCGCCGGACCCGGGCCGCCACCACCCACATTGAGCTGCATTCAGCCCCGACACGCCCCTAGCGGCGGCGTGTTGGGGCTGCTGCAATTTCAAAGTGGGTGGTGGCGGTACATGCGCCGCAGCGGGTTTCAACCAACGAGCGCCGGGGTACGGGGGTTAACCTCAGCAACGTGCGGAATACTGGATTCGGAACCACGATTTCCGGCAGGCGAAGGCTGCCGTGTGAGGAGGTGGCGGGAACGTGAACGCCGAGAACAACGCCTTCAGGCGCAAGCTCGAGAGGGGCGCGGAACTGCGGGCGGTGCGCTCCTGGGGCGGAAATGCCGAGGAAGATGCAGAGCTTGAGGCCGCGGATGCCGAAGAACGCGAGAAACGCCGCAAGGTAGACGACGCTGCCCGGGTTGAGTACCTCATCCGGGACGCCATGAACCAAGGCAAGTTCGACAACCTGAAGTATGCCGGCAAGCCAATCCCCGGCTTGGGGGAGCACTACGACCCCGACTGGTGGGTCAAGGGACTCATCCAGCGGGAACGGCTGAGCGGGATCGGCCCGCCCGCCATTTTGCTACGGATCGAGGACTCTGAGCTCGACGCCAAGCTGGACCAGCAGTACACGGACAAGCAGGTCCGGGACATCCTCGAGGACTTCAACAAACGCGTGATCGAGGCGCGCAGGCAACTACAAGGCGGGCCTCCAGTGATCACCAGGCTCCGTGATGTGGAGGCCGAGGTGGAAAAGTGGCGGAAGCGCAGGGCCGCAGCTGCACCGCCCGAGCCGGAGTCTGAGCCGCCCGGCAAACGAACGTGGTGGCAGCGCCTGTGGAACGGCTCCGGCTAGCCCAACTGAGTCGCAGTTGATGTCGTTTTGAGACGTCAGAACGACATTAACTGCTACCTACTTGGGCGGGGACGGCACAAACAGCAGACGACGGCGGAACCCAGGTTCCGCCGTCGGCTGCTGTTCTGCGAAGGGGCCCTTAGGCGAAGCTGTCCTCCTTGGCCTCCGGAACGGCCGCAGGCGGCTTCCGCGCAACCAGGGCCGAGAGGTGCGCCTGCTGTTGGCGGAAGTGGCCGTGGGCGGTGAGGCCGAACTCGTAGGCGGACTCGGCGTGCTGGGTGAGGTCGACGCCGGTGACTTCGTGCTCCAAGGGAACCCGGAATCCGATGGTCTTGTGGATAGCCCGGCCGATCACCAGCGTGCCCAAACCGGACAGGGCGATGGTGATCAACACGGCGACTGTCTGGGCAATAAGCTGCTGCGGGCCGCCACCGTAAAGGAGGCCGCCAGCCGTGCCCTCGGTGGGGAAGGCGATGAAACCCAAGGACAGTGTGCCGATGACGCCGGCGCCGAAGTGCACGCCCACCACGTCCAGGGAGTCGTCGAAACCGAACCTGTACTTCAGGTCAACGAACCATGCGCAGGCGGCGCCGGCAACAAGGCCCAGCCCGAGGGCGGCAAGAGGGCTGATGTTGGCGCAGGAAGGCGTGATGGCCACCAAGCCAGCCACGACGCCGGACGCCGCACCCAGCGACGTCGGGTGTCCGTGACGGATCTTCTCGACAACGAGCCAGCTGAGCATTGCCGCTGCCGGTGTGACCAAGGTGTTGATCCAGATGAGGCCGGCCTGCTCGGCCGTGGTTGCTGCGCCGCCGTTGAAGCCGAACCAGCCGAACCAGAGGATGGCCGCGCCAATCATGATGAACGGCACGTTGTGCGGGCGGTGGTTGGGGTCCTTGGCGAATCCGTGACGCTTACCCACGATCAATGCGAGGACGAAAGCGGCGGTTCCGGAACTGACCTCAACCACTGCTCCGCCGGCGAAGTCGATGACCTGGCCGAAGATTTGGGTCACGGCACCCCCGGCGCTCATGAGGCCACCGCCCCAGATCATGTAGGCCAGCGGGCAGTAAACCACGGTGATCCAGATCGGAACGAACAGTGCCCAAGCGCCGAACTTGGCGCGGTCGGCGATCGCACCGCTGATGAGTGCCACGGTGATGATGGCGAAAGTGGCGGCGAAGCCGGCCTTGATGAGATCAGGCGAGCCGATCAGGTCCTGGAGGCCGAAGTGCGCGAAGGGGTTGCCGAACAGGCCGAGGAAGCCGTCGCCGGTGGTCATCGAGTAGCCCCACAGGACCCACACCACGCCCACGATGCCCGCCGAGATGAAGCTCATCATGATCATGTTGAGCGCAGCCTTTGCTCGGGTCATGCCACCGTAAAAAAGGCCGAGGCCGGGGGTCATGAACAGCACCATTGCCGCCGACAACATCATCCAGACGTGTTGCGCAGAGATCTCCACCTGCGTTCCCTTCTCATTGAGCCTGTCCGAAACGGGGCCGTTGTTCCGGCCCACGCCAACCCCCCGATCAATATTCGGTGAGCTATGTTTCCGACTCAGAAGAGCTAAGTTGCAGGTAAGTTACAGAAATCCCCCGTTCGTGAAGATCACGTCACTGCCATGTTTCGGGGATGTTAACGGCGCTTCTCTTGCGGCCCGGCTGGATAGCCTCCGCGTCGGCTGGCGATGATGATCACCAAGGCGATCGCTGTGGGCAGGGCCGCGGCCAGAGGCACAAGTTGGGCACCGACTGTGGTGAGGGCGAAAGCTCCGTACACGGCGCCGACGGCGATACCCAGCTGGATGGTCACCACGGTGAGCCCGTTGGCAGCATCCTTGTGCTCGCCACCTGCACGGAGAATCGCGGCCTGGTTGTAAATGCCCACCGCACCGAACGCAATGCCCCACAGCGTCATCAGCCCGAACGCCCCCACCCAGGTGCCGCCCAGCGCAGGCAGCAGGGCGAACGCAAGGGTCAAAAGTCCGACGGCGGCAATCACCGAGGTGCGTGGGCGGGAGTCAGCCGTCATGCCGGCAATCCAAATACCTACAAGGCTGGCGATTCCCACCACGGACAGGGAGATGCTCGTTGCAGATTCCGGCAGACCCGAGGCGAGCAAGAACGGAGCCACGTAGGTGAACAGCGTGAAGTGGGCAAGCAACAGAAGTGGCCACGCGACGGCCACAGCAATCACGCCGGGCAGTTTCATTGCCGCACGGAGGGACGGAGTCTTCTGGCTGGCTTGGTCATGCGCGCCCGGGAGAAGCCAGAACGCCAGAACTGCCAGGAGCGCGCCCACTCCGGCAAGGACCAAGAACGAGGCCCGCCACGTCATGAGTGAACCCATCAGCGTCCCAATGGGAGCGCCGACGGCCAACGCGATGCTGTTGCCGCTGAACACAACAGCCATGGCCTTGCCCACGGAATGTGCTGGAACGATGCGCGCCACATACGGCGCCATGCTGGACCACAACATTCCGTGCGCGATGCCGCCAA
The DNA here is from genome assembly GCF_056279165.1 of Paenarthrobacter sp. TE3676. Lineage (NCBI taxonomy): Bacteria > Bacillati > Actinomycetota > Actinomycetes > Micrococcales > Micrococcaceae > Paenarthrobacter > Paenarthrobacter sp. TE3676. The sequence goes on along the minus strand of NZ_JBWBQU010000006.1, from coordinate 30,768 downwards.
GGAGCCGCGCCCCGATCGCCCAACCCAACGTGGGGCTGAGTGCGAGGAGCACGTTGCTGAGGGCAAACGCCAGAACAGTGGCGATTAGCAGGGTCTTGCGTGGAACCCGTCCGGCAAGGAACCGGGAGAGCGGCAAGGCCGTGAAGACGATGATTGCCGCGTAGACCGCAGTCAAGGAACCCACAGCCGATTCGTCCACGTCGAGATCACGGCTGATTTGGGGGAGCAGACCCGAGGGCAGGAGTTCGGTGGTCACTGCGGTGAAACCGGCAGCCGCCAGTACCAAGAGGCCGCCCCACGGGATCTTCTTCGGTTGTTGCGTTTCAGCACGCGACGCCTTGGATGATGGCGTTCCGACGACCACGGGGTGCTGCTTCAAAGATTGCTCCTCTGGAATGATTCTGGGGGTTTTGTAGGGATCCCTACAACGTTATGCAGCCACGGTGATGCGAGGGAGTCTCTGTCAGAAACCCCCTCAGGTTTGCAACACACTTTGTCCGTCAGCCATTCCTCGCGCAGACTGGGCCTGTGAAGCCCTTCCTCTTGCTGGCCACCCGCGCCGAAGATGCCGCAGCCGATGACGAGTACCAGGCCTACCTCCGGTACTGCGGCCTGAAACCGGAGGAATTGGTTCGTATTCGGCTGGAATCCGGGCCTTTGCCTCCCCTTGAACTGTCCGACTATTCCGGCGTGATCGTCGGTGGCAGCCCCTACACGTCCAGCGATCCTGTGGAGGAAAAGAGCGCGGACCAGATCCGGGTTGAGACGGAACTCTCATCACTCCTGGACCGAATCGTGGCCGATGACTTCCCTTTTCTGGGGGCTTGCTACGGCGTCGGCACCCTGGGCGTGCACCAAGGCGCCGTGATAGATCGCCGATTCGGCGAAGCAGTGGGGCCAACGGAGATCACGCTGACTGCAGAGGGGGAGCAGGATCCCATGCTTAGCGGCGTCCCCCACACCTTCGAGGCGTTCGTTGGGCACAAAGAAGCGTGCAGCCAGCTTCCCGAGCACGCTGTGCTGTTGGCCAGTTCAGAGGCGTGCCCGGTGCACATGTTCCGAATCAAGAACAACCTCTACGCCACGCAGTTCCACCCTGAACTCGACGCCGACGGCCTGATCACCCGCATCAACATCTACAAGAATGCCGGTTACTTCCCGCCCCACACAGCCGATGAACTCATCGAGACGGCCCGCCAGTCATCCGTGACCGAACCCATGCGGGTGCTCCGGAACTTCACGAAGCGCTACGCCCGCTAGACCCTTGAGTTGTGGGGCCTGCTGTGCAGCCTTTGGCGAAGGAATTGTGCGCAGAATAGGCCTCGCAACGTGGGGTGGTTTGTTGTGGGGCCTGCTGTGCAGCCTTTGGCGAAGGAATTGTGCGCAGAATAGGCCTCGCAACGTGGGGTGGGGGGTCACCGCCGCGTCAGCGTAGGAGTCGCCGGAACGGTGGGCGCCGGGGACGGTGGTGGAGCCGGTGCCACGAACGGCCCGCTCGGGTACAGTGCCACAGCTTCCACCATGTAGTTGGCCCATTGCGGCCCGGCGATCATGTACCCGTCCAAGGATTTGTAGAACTTGCCGTTGATGGTGACGTTCTGCCCGGCCCGCTGTTGTCCCGCCGTCGTATCGCCAAAGAACGACGCCGTGGCGAGGGTCGTGGTGTAACCAGCCACCCACGTAGCTCCGTTGTTGTTGGACGTCCCCGTCTTTGCGGCCACGGGGACCTTGGTGTGGACCTTGGGTTCAATCCAGACGCCGGAACCCACCTTCATCACATCCTGCAGGACGGCGTTCACACCTCGAGCCACGGCCGGTTTCACGGCTTCCCGGCACTCCGGTGTTTGGGCTTCGTACTCCCTGCCTTGGGAATCGCTGATCCCGGTGATGGCAATGGGCTTGCAGTAGGTGCCGTCATTGGCAAAGGTGGCGTAGGCGCTGGCCAGAACCATGGGGGCCACGCCGATGGAACCAAGGAGATTGCCGATCTGGTGCATGTTCACCGGCGCGTTGTCCAAACCGCTGTGGAGGCCAACGGCGTCCACCATCTTCTGGATCCCGCAGAAGTCCAGCTGGGCGGCGGTGGCGAAGGTAGCGGTGTTAATGGAGTTGTAGAGACCGTAGTTGATGGGCATCGGCCGGTAGTAGCCGTCTTCGTTGTTCTGCAGATCGTCGTCGGCCCCAAGGTTCTGGGCTTTCTGGGCGGTGCTGTAACCACCAAGGACCTTGCCGCAGCTCGATCGCCATGGGAAACCAACCGGGTACACCCTTCGGGAAGCATCCACCACCGCGGTGGGGTGCTTGCCCTCATTGAGCCACTCGGCGTAGATGAACGGTTTCATGGTTGAACCGGGCTGGAAACCGCCCGCACCATTGAGGTCGTAGCCGTTCTCGTCTTTGGCATCCACATTGAAGTTCAGCTGGGTGTCGTACTTCCCTTCCTGGGGCACGAACACCGTGTTTTGGGCCATCGCCAGGATCTTCCCCGTGCCCGGCTGAACAGTGGTCATCGCTGCGCCCCACTTGTCCGGGTTGGCTCCGGCGGACGCGTCCACTTGTTGCTGGGCGAGATTCTGGAGGCGACTATCCAACGTGGTGGTGATGGTCAGGCCACCGCGGTAGAGGAGCCGCTCACGTTCCTCCAACGTTGAACCGAAGGCCTCGTTGTTCAGGATGAGGTGGGAAACGTAGTCGCAGAAGTAGGTGGCGAACGATGTGCCCGCACACCCTTGCAGGGAAGGAGTGATGTCCAGTTCGATAGGTGTGGCCACCGCTACGCCGTGGTCCACAGCCGTGATCTTGCCCTGTTCCAGCATCCGGTCCAACACCAGATTGCGGCGGTCGAGTGCAGCCTGGGGATCGGCAATGGGGTCATAAATGCTGGGGCCATTGACCAAACCGGCCAGGAGGGCTGCTTGGGGCAGGGTCAGATCCATGGCGGAGGTGCTAAAGAAGTAGCGGGATGCGGCCTCGATGCCGTAGGCGTTCCGGTTGAAGAACACGATGTTCAGGTAGCCCTCGAGGATCTGGTCCTTGCTGAAGCGTTTTTCCAGTTCAAGGGCAAGCTTGATTTCGCGTAATTTGTCGCCCACGGTCTTCTGTCCGCTGAGCACAACGTCCTCCGGACGTCCTTCGGACAGGCGTGACTCGTTGAGGACGTTGGTGACGTATTGCTGGGTCAGCGTGGAGGCGCCTTGCCGGGTGCCTTGGGTCAAGTTGGAGCTCAGGGCCCGCATGATGCCTTGGGCGTCCACACCCGCATGCTCGTAGAAGCGGCTGTCCTCGATAGCGATGATCGCCTCACGGATGAACGGCGACATCTCCTCCAGGGGGACTTTCATCCGGTTCTCGGCGAAGAAGGTGGCTATTAGTTGCCCGTCTGCAGAGACTACCGTGCTGGAAAGCGAGGGGGAATCGACGTCGAGCTCGGCCGGCAGGCTTTGATAAAACCCTACGGACCCGCCCACGGTGGTGCTGGTGAAGGCAACTACGGGGGCCAGGAATCCTGTGATCAGCACCCCGCAGAGAATGCTCACGAAGAAGAACCCGAAGACCCTCAAGAGGACCTTGCCCAGACTTATCTTTGGATCCTTGTTCCGCTTCATTTTCGTGCCACTCCCTAGGGATGTCAGGCTGAAAAGTAGCTACAGAATACGTCCGCCAACGCTGTGGTGCTATGGGTTTGACGCCCTATTATGGTCCCAAATCGGACTCAATCCAGCGGCAGCGTAACCCTCACAGTGGTGCCCCGCCCAACCGCAGAATCGATGTCTACTGTCCCGCCGGCGTCGTGCACCGCAATGGACATCAGCAACAATCCGAAACCGTGCCGCCGGCCGCTGGGAGCCGCGTGAATCTCGAAACCGGTGCCATCATCCGTGATGGTGATCTGGATGCCGTGGTAAACGGCGTTGAGCCGGACGGTGAGCTGGCTGGCGTTTGCGTAGTTGAGGGTGTTGCTGAAGGTCTCCTGCGCCACGTGATACAGGAGGGCGGCGGCGGAGGACGAGATCTCGATGCCGTGATGGGGAGTGTGCCAGTGCACTGTGACGCCTGCACGTCGGAGCGGGGCTGCCAGCCGGTCGATGCATCCTGCGACACCCAGGGCGTAGAAATCCACGGGGTGCTGGTCCTGGATGATGCCCTTGACGGAGACCACCTCGGTTAATGCTGATGCCTGTTCCATTGCTTCCCCCACATCGTCGTGTTTCATACTGGAAATTCGTTGCCGAAACCCCTATGTATTGGTGCTTCGTCTGCTTCCAGCGTGGCGCTGCTATATCAAGGAAGCTTTGCGATTGGCTCAAGTTCGCATCAAGTTTGTGGGGGAGGCTTGAGGACCTCCTGCGGGTTCTTAAGCGCGCCCGACGACGGCACTTGAGTGCCGTCGTCGGGCGCTGCTTTCTCCGTTTAGGACAGGGCCTTGAGCACCAGCTGGCAGGCGCTTGGGATCGGTTGGATGATGTCGACGGCGGTAGTCTCCGCCAGCCGTCGTGCGGTGGCGCTGAGTGGCCCCCCGGCGATGATGACTGCCTCAGCCTGGTCAGACTCCGTGGCTGTCCTGACGGCCTGCGCCAGCTCCTGATACTGACGTTCAGCGTCTGCCGCCAAGACCAAGGGTTCGGACAGCGTCAGCCGGACACCGGTGAAGTGCTCCTGGAACCCGTGGTCTGCCACCAGCTTGCCCAGGGCTTCCACCAACAATGGTGTGCTTGTTGCCATACCGAAGTGACGGAGCCCGCCGTGAGAGTCCTGTGCGGCGGCGTAAACGGAGCCTTGTCCTATGCCGATCACCGGGATATCCAGTTCGTCGTCCAACTGTGCCCGCCCCGGATCACCTATCGCTGCAACGATCACAGCGGCCACCCTGCCGCCGTCGGGCCCGGAAAGGTAGCCGTGCACAGCATTGCGGACGTGCACCTCAGATTCGGACAAGGAGACCGGATCCACGATCATGGAAGGCCCGGCGGCTGCGGTAATGCCCACAACCCGGAGACCATGCGGCGCCAAGGTCTCCTCAGCCAGGTCCACCATCATGGTTGTGGTGTCGCCGTTGGTGTTCGGATTTACCAGGAGGACAGTGTCCGGGGTTGGAAGGTCAGTGTCCATAGATCGCAGCTTCCTCGTCATCGCCCGGTTCAGCGTCCTCTTCCAGGGGCTTGTTGAAGGTCTCGGGAGGGAATTGGACCACGATCGCCAGGACGACGAACAGCACTGCCAGAGTGGTGAACATGCCCGGCAAACCGGCGGAGTCGAACACGGCCCCGGAGATGAGCGGGAACAGGCCCCCGGACAAAGAACCTGCTGCCAGGATGATGGACGTACCGAAACCACGGGTGCGCGTGGGGTAGAGCTCCGGCGCAAACAGCCAAATGGTGGTGTTAAGGATGATCACCGAGAAGTTGAAGAGGACTCCGAAGATCACAACGAGCACGATGTCGGTGGCAAGGAAGGCCATGGACAGCCCGGACAGGCAGCCAAGAATTGCGGCCGCTGTCAGCACTTTCTTCCGGGGCAATCGGCTGGCGAGGTAGGCAGCTGTGCAGGCACCCAGCAATGAACCCGACTGCATGATCAGCGTGAACCAGAGGCTCGTGTTCACGGCATAACCGCGGGACACCAGGATGGTGGGCATCAGCGTCAGCATGGAAATCTGGGCGGCGTAGGACATGCAAACGGCAATGCACAGCAACACCGTACGCTTGAGGAGCTTGCCGCGGAGGGCGTCCTTCCAATGGCCGGACGATTTCATCACCACAGGATCGGGTACTGCCGTGATGTACGTTTCGGGATCGCTGATGGGGCCAGAGAGCTTGTTGCGGGCCAGCCGGGTGATGACGAGGTTGGCCTCGTCGATTTTGCCTTGGGAAGCCAGGAAGCGCGGCGTCTCCGGGACGTACCTCCTGAAGAACATCACCAGCAGGGCGGGGATGAAGAGCAGGCCGAACACCCAGCGCCACTTGTCCGGGCCGTCGAAGAGCGTGAAGACGAGGATGCCGAAGGCCGGTGCCAGCATGTTGCCCAGACCGGCTGCGGTGACGTTGATCAGTCCCACAGCGGTGCCGCGGTGTTTGGCGGCGAAGAACTCCGCCATCATGATCACGGCAACGGCTATTTCACCACCGAGCCCGAAACCGACAATGAAGCGGCCCGCGGCCAAAATGGGATAGTTCGGGGCAACGGCGCAGAGCAATGAGCCACCGGCGAAAATGATGAGGTTAATGACCAGCATGTGCCGCCGGCCGTATTTATCGACGATGAGACCCGTCGCGAGCCGTCCAAGTGCAGTTGCCGTAAACGTCATTGTGTTCAGCAAACCGATTTCGGTGGCTCCCAATCCCCACGATTGGCGGAGGATGGGGCCGGTGATTCCTACGGCATTTTGTTCGAGGGCGTCGAAGAAGACGCCCAACAGGATCATGAAGACAATCTGGCGATGTGCGCCAGTCACCCCAATCCGTTGATACGCGCCTTCGATTTGTTTGGCCAGGGATCCGGTCCGCGGTGTTGCAGCCTCCTGGGCAAGGTCTTTTTCCACAGTGCGCTCCTATCTGAGCTCTGAAGGTTTCATTCATTGCCACGCGAATGGTTCCGTCATGCGGAATGCGAATATCACATGAGGGAATGTGATGGAGATTACACTTTGGGATACCAAAAGGCCATGGTTGGCGTGTAAACAGAATGTGACCGGGAGCTCATTGAGAGGGGGAGCCGGTGCGGCGTGACCCGCTTTAGAAGGATAGATGCCCGAATGCACCCGAAATAAGTTGATTTTCGGCATCGTTGGGGTCAAAGATGGTCAGGAAGCCGCAGCCCACAGCCACCGAACGTCCCTTGGAAGAAGCCGAGCAATAGTGGCCCTTGAGCCCGTTAGTATGCCAGCGTCTCCCCGAGTCGCCTATGAAGGTTTAGGCGGTGGTTTTGCCTGCCTGCAGCGCCGCCTGCTCTATGCGGGCACAGTGGGCTGCCCACTCTTCCGTGGACCGGCCCGGGATGTTCGGGTCGCTTGGTCTCTGCCCAATGTTGCCGTCAATGAGTTCGCGAATAATGTCCGCGTGCCCCGCATGCCTCGACGTTTCCACGCACATATGGACCAGGATCTGGTGGAGAGTGACGTTCTTTTTCTCCTCCGACCACCACGGCACGACGCCCGGCGCATCCAGCGGGAGGGATTCGATGGTCTCATCGCTATGCTTGGCGGAAAAGTGGTGAAGCTCCATGATGTCCTCGCGGCTCTCACTTGCCGGAACCCACATGTCCGGTTCCGGTGCCGCATCGTCGGCAAACCACGGCAGCTCCCTGCCGCTGGACCGGCCAAAGGTCTCGCCGAAATACCCCAGCTCCACACTGGCCACATGCTTGACCAAACCCAGTAGGTTGGTTCCCGTGGGTGTCATGGGCCTGCGGGCATCGTACTCGCTCAGCCCGTCCAGTTTCCCGAGCAGGTCAGCCCGGCGGAGGCGCAAGTATGTCAGCAGCGTCGCTTTTTCATCCATGATCAGGACTCTATCGAAGGGGTCCGACAGTTCCGGGACCGCGACTTCGCGGGAAACGTGCCAACCAGCCCGATGAGCTCCAGCGTTGTCGCAGCATTCCCGCGATTTCGCTTGTCGCTGCCCCGGGGCGGATGCGACAGTGAACCATGGCCACTGAGGACGACGTAAGACGCATCTGCCTGAGCATGCCCGGAGTGACCGAGCGCCAGAGCTGGGGGCAGCCCGCGTGGTTCGCCAAGTCCCTCATGGCCCGCATGTGGGAAGAAGGCGTGGGCACGGTGAAAACCGAAGAACGCGAAGCACTCGCAGCCATGGAACCCGACACCTTCTTCTGGACTCCGCATCACGAACAGTCCCCGAAGCTGATGCTGATCCGGCTGGAACGAATCGACACGGAAGAGCTCGACGAACTGCTCCAGGAGTCGTACCGGATCGCCGGCGGCCCGGGCAAACCCAACTAGGTGACAGCAAACGTTGCACTGAGGGCTCAGTAGGACGGTTGCTGTTACTCAGTTGGGTGCACGTCCGCAGGCTAGACTCGGCGGCATGGGGGAAAACAACAAACTTGGGGAACAGAGCACACCGCAGCCTGCCCGCAGCGTCTCTGCCGTCGTCGTGCCTTTGCTGGGGCTGCTCGCTGTGATCGTGGGGCTGATCGTGGCGTGGACCAACCAGAGCACGAACTTCGGCTGGTTCGCCTACGCACCGTTGAGTGACACTGTCTTCGTCGGGAACGGTGGGGCCATGGTCAGCCAAGGCACACAGCTCGGGCTGGTCGTGACGGTCGTTGGCCTGCTGGTGCTCGCGTTCCGCGCTGGGCTCGCCATAGGCCGCCGAAGCCGCTGAGATCGCCGGACCCGCTGAATTCGCCGAACCCGCGCCGAAACCGCCCGCGAAACGCGAAATCGCCGGAAAGCTGCCAGCGAACTGGCAGCTTTCCGGCGATCCCGGCGAAAGCGAGGATCAGGTGAGCTTCACCTGACGGTTCATGTCCTTGTACAGCAGGTAACGGAACTCGCCCGGACCGCCCGCGTAGCAAGCCTGCGGGCAGAACGCGCGCAGCCACATGAAGTCGCCGGCTTCCACTTCAACCCAGTCGTTGTTGAGCAAGTACATGGCCTTGCCCTCAAGCACGTACAGGCCGTGCTCCATGACGTGAGTCTCCGGGAAGGGGATCACGCCGCCGGGCTGGAAGGTGACGATGTTCACCTGCATGTCGTGGGCGAGGTCGCTGGAGTCCGTGAAGCGGGTGGTCTTCCAGACGTCGTCGGTGTCCGGCATGGAGGTGGGCTCCACGTCCTTCTCATTGGTGACGAAGGACTTGGCCTCGAAGCCTTCAAGGCGCTCGTAGGCCTTGCGGATCCAGTGGAAGGAGACGATGTCGTCGGACACGTTCTCCAGGCCCCATTCCGCGCCGGCAGCAAGGTAGGCGTAGCCGCCCTCTTCGAGGTGGTGCAGCTCGCCGTCGAGGGTCAGGTTGACCTGGCCCTTGGTGACGAAGATGACGCCTTCAACGCCTGCCTCAAATTCGGCCTTGGGAGCCCCGCCGCCCGGTGCGATCTCCACGATCAGCTGGGAGAACGTGGTGGCAAACCCTGAGATCGGCCGCGCGATGATCCACGAACGCGTGTTGGAGAAACCCGGCAGGTTGCTGGTGACGATGTCCGTCATGACGCCCTTGGGGATCACCGTGTAGGCCTCGGTGACGATGGCCCGTTCGGTGGTCAGCTGGGTCTGCGGCGGCAGGCCGCCCTGAGGGTAGTAGTACTTGCCCATGCGAAATGCTCCTATCAGTGCGAAGTTGGTTGTGCGAGCCGCGGGTGCGCCAGTGCGGTCAGCTGCGAAAGTTCGACGCCGGCAAGCGCCTTGACCTCGTCGGTCCCCACGGCGCCGCACTGGACGCCGCGGAGGACGAAGCCCGCAAGCGCGCGGGCCGTTGCTGGCTCGTCCATGACGCCGCCTTCGGTGCGCTCCACGTAGTTCCGGAGGCGCAGGGCTGCGGCCGGGAGGCCTTCGCGGTAGAAAGCGTACGACGCCGAGAAGCGGCTGGGCAGTTGGGCTGCATGCAGGTCCCAACCCTGGTAGTAGCCGTTTTCCAGGGAGCGACGAACCAAGCGGCCGTGCAGCTTCCAGGCATCCTCCACGCCATCGCCCACGGGGATGATGTTGGTGGAACCGTCGGAGAGCCGGATGCCCGTGCCGGCAACAGCGAGCTGCATGACTTCCTTGGCGAAGTCGGCCACAGGGTGCTCCATGGACTGGTATTCCGCGGAGATACCCAACGAAGCGCTGTAGTCGTAGGTCCCGTAGTGCAGGGCGCTGATGCGTCCCGGAACAACGTGGGGGAGCTGGGCTACCGGTGAGGTTCCGTCAGCGCCGATGATGAGCTGCGGTGTTTCCACCTGCACCTCAAAGCGGAGCCGGCCGGCGGGAAGCCCGTGGACTTCTTCAAGGCGGGACACCGCGAAGTCCATCGCCTGCACCTGGGCCACCGTGGTGACCTTGGGCAGGGTGAGGATCAGGCCGGCCGGGAGTTCGCCAGCCGCGGCCAACGTGGAGACGAACAGGTCCAGCGTCTTCAGGCCGCGGGCCCTCGTGGGGGCTTCGAAGCACTTGAAGCGGATGCCGATGAACGGCGGAGCTGTTCCGGCCGAAACTGCAGCGGCAACAGCCTTGGCGGCAGCAACGGCGTCGGCGTCTTCTGCCGCATCGCCGCGGTCGCCGTAGCCGTCTTCGAAGTCCAAACGGAGGTCCTCGATCGGCTCAGCCGAAAGCTTCGCCGTCACACGGGAAGCAACAGCCGCCGCGAGGTGGGGCTCCTGACCCAACAGCTGCCCCAGCTTTTCCAGGCCGCCGTGAGCTTCCGCTGTCGCGAGTGCCTGCGCGCCCCACTCTGCCGCAAGGGAAGGCGTGAAGCGGTCGGCCGGGATGTAGACAGTGTGGATGGGCTGGCGTGAGCCGTCGTCGCCGGGGTAGTTGCGGTCCAGCAACTGGTCCGTCGCGGCGAGCTGTGACTCGATGTGGGCCAGATCAGAGGAAGAGAATGAGCCCATCTCAGCCCACCAGCTCATACGCGGGCGTGGTGAGGAAGTCCGTGTAATCGTCGGACAGACAGATTTCCTCGATCAGCTTGGACGCGGGCTCGTAGTAGGCCTTGAAGTTCTCGTCGCCGAACTCGATGCGCAGGCGCTCGGTTTCTTCCCCGAGGATGCGGCTGACGAGTTCGCGGGTCACGGTGTTGCCCGTGTCCGCGAGGACGGACTTGTTGCGGATCTGCTGCCATACCTGCGAGCGGGAAATCTCCGCGGTTGCGGCATCTTCCATGAGGTTGTGGATGGCAACGGCACCGCTGCCGGAGATCCAGACGCCCGTATAAGCGACGGCGACGTACAGGTTCAGCCGCAGGCCGGCTTCGGTGACCGTGCCGCCGGCAGAGGCGACGTCGATGAGCTGCTCGGCCGTGACGCTCACCTCGGGGCGCTGCTTGTCGAGCTGGTTGGGGCGGTCGCCGAGCACGGAGTCGAAGACTTCGCGGCAGGTGGGGACCAGGTCCGGGTGTGCAACCCAGGAGCCGTCGAAGCCATCGTTTGCCTCGCGGGTCTTGTCGGCACGGACCTTGTCGAAGGCTGCTGCGGTGACGTCCGGCTGCTTCCGGTTGGGGATGACGGCGGCCATGCCACCCATGGCGAAGGCGCCGCGCTTGTGGCAGGTCTTGACCAGAAGCTCGGTGTAGGCGCGCATGAAGGGAGCGGTCATGGCAACGGTGGCGCGGTCCGGGAGGACGAACTCTTCGCCGGCATCACGGAAGTACTTGATGATGCTGAAGAGGTAATCCCAGCGGCCGGCGTTCAGGCCGGAGGCGTGGTCGCGGAGTTCGTAGAGGATTTCGTCCATCTCGAACGCGGCCGGGATGGTCTCGATGAGGACCGTGGCGCGGACGCTGCCCTGCGGGATGCCGAGGAAGTCCTGGGCGAACACGAAGACATCGTTCCAGAGGCGGGCCTCAAGGTGGCTCTCCATCTTGGGCAGGTAGTAGTACGGGCCATGGCCGTTGAGGAGCAGCTGCTTGGCGATGTGGAAGAAGTGCAGGCCGAAGTCCACCAGCGCACCCACGGCGGGTTCGCCGTCGATCAGCAGGTGGTTCTCTTCCATGTGCCAGCCGCGGGGACGGGCAACAACAACAGCCAAGGGAGCATCGGTGCGGAGGCGGTATTCCTTGCCCTCGGGCGAGGTGTAGCTCAGGGTGCCCTGGGCTGCGTCGCGGAGGTTGAGGATCGCGTCGATGACATTGGGCCATGTGGGAGTGCTGGCGTCCTCGAGATCCGCGAGCCATACCTTGGCGCCGGAGTTGAGGGCGTTGATGGCCATCTTGGCGGGGGTTGCCGGGCCGGTCATCTCGACGCGGCGGTCCTGCAAAGCTGCCGGTGCCTCGGCGACCGTCCAGTCGCCGTCGCGGATTTCCTGCGTCTCCGGGAGGAAGTCGAGGCGGCTGGTGTCAGCAACTTTCTGGCGCTTGACGCCGCGTGCTTCCAGCAATTCGTTCCGGGTGCCGGCGAAGCGCTTGTGCAGTTCCTCGATGAAGGCCAGTGCCTTGGGGGTGAGGATTTCCTCGGCGCGATCGATCGGCCGGGGATCAGTGACTGTGATAGCCATGTGGCGGTGTCCTTTTCTAGAGTGCGCTGGCGGCGTTGGCGTGCGCCGCATTGGCCACGGCGGTCGCTACATCGGCGGCAACATGGGGATCGAAGACGCTGGGGATAATGTAACTCGCGTTCAGCTCATCGTCAGCTACCCGGTTGGCAATTGCCTCAGCGGCGGCCACCAGCATGTTCGGCGTAATGTCCGAGGCTCCGGCGTCCAGCAGGCCCCGGAAGAAGCCGGGGAAGGCCAGCACGTTGTTGATTTGGTTCGGGAAGTCGCTGCGGCCGGTGGCAACCACGGCTGCGTGCTTGGACGCGACAACGGGATCGATTTCCGGCGTCGGGTTCGCCATGGCAAACACGATAGCGTCCTCGGCCATCGACGCCACCTGCTCTTCGCCGATCACGTGCGGGGCGGAGACGCCGATGAAGACGTCAGCTCCCTTGAGGGCGTCGTGCAGGGTTCCGGAGAAACCTTCTTCGTTGGTGTTCGCGGCGATCCAGCTCCGGTGCTCGTCGTCGTACTTTTCACCCGAGTGGATGGCGCCGGAACGGCCGGCGGCGACGATGTGCTGCGCGCCCTGGGCCTTGAGGAGCTGGATGATGGCCGAGCCGGCAGCGCCGACGCCCGAAACCACGATCTTGACCTCGGAGAGCTTCTTGTCCACAACGCGGAGGGCGTTGACCAGGGCAGCGAGCGTGACGATCGCCGTACCGTGCTGGTCGTCGTGGAACACCGGGATGTCCAGTTCTTCGCGGAGGCGGTTCTCGATCTCGAAGCAGCGCGGCGCGGCGATGTCTTCGAGGTTGATGCCGCCGTAGACGGGCGCCATGGCCTTGGCGATCATGATGATTTCTTCGGTGTCCTGGGTGTCCAGGCAGACCGGCCAGGCGTCAACGTTGGCGAACTGCTTGAAGAGCGCAGCCTTGCCTTCCATGACGGGCAGGGCCGCGGCGGGACCGATGTTGCCCAGGCCCAGAACGGCCGAACCGTCAGTGAGGACTGCGATGGTGTTGCGCTTGACCGTCAGGTTGCGGGCTGCGGCCGGGTCCTCTGCTATGGCCATGCAAACGCGGGCGACGCCGGGAGTGTAGGCACGGGACAGATCGTCACGGTTGCGCAGGGCTACTTTGGGTACAACTTCGAGCTTGCCACCGAGGTGCATGAGGAAGGTGCGGTCCGAGACGTGCTGGACGGTGACGCCGTCGAGGGCGTTCAGGGCGTCCTTCACGCGGGATGCGTGGTCGTCGTCGGTGGTGTTGCAGGTGACGTCAACAACGATCGTCTCGTGGTGGGATTCCGTGACGTCCAGCGCGGTGATTGCTGCACCGGCTGCGCCGACGGCTGCTGCCAATTCGCTGGTAGCGGTGAAGCTCGACGGTGCGGCGACGCGCAGGGTGATCGAGTTTCCGGGGCTCGGATTCGCCATTGAAATTCCTCCTGTAAGGCCCGTTCCCGGGCCGCCGTTCCAAACTGAATGTTTTCGTATTATGGATATTATTATCTACAAAGTGGAAACACAACCCCTTGCTTGGTCATGTTCGGTGTCATCGCGCAGGTGGGCGCTGTGCTGTATGTTGGGTGTTCTAAGCAATTCTTTTCACGATGCGGATAAGAGTTGTCGGAATCTGAGTCATTGGAGACAAGGGAATGGCTGAAAAAGCCTCCGGAGGCGTGCAGTCCGTTGAGCGCGTCTTTGAACTGCTGGAACTGATCACGGACGCGGGCGGCGACGTCACCTTGAGCGAGCTTTCGTCGTCCACTGACCTCCCCCTGCCCACCATCCACCGCTTGCTGCGCACGCTGGTGTCACTCGGCTACATCCGCCAGCTGCCCAACCGCCGCTACGCCCTGGGCCCCCGGCTCATCAGGCTCGGCGAAGGTGCCAGCAAGCAGCTCGGTGCCGTGGCCCGTCCGCAGCTGAAGACCCTTGTGGAACGCCTGGGCGAGACCTCCAACATGGCCGTGCTGGATTCCGACATGGTCATTTACGTTGCCCAGGTCCCCTCCATGCACTCCATGCGCATGTTTACCGAGGTCGGCCGCCGCGCCCACACGCACGACACCGGCGTGGGCAAAGCCATCCTCGCCCAGTTGGACGACGAGGTGGTCCGCGGCATCGTGGCCCGCACAGGCATGCCCACTCCCACGGCCAAGAGCATCGGCGACATCGACTCCTTGCTCGCGGACCTCAAGCTGATCCGCGAACGTGGCTACTCCATTGACGAGGAAGAGCAGGAGCTCGGCGTGCGCTGCTTCGCCATGGCCGTCCCCAACGCTCCCACTCCCACCGCGATCTCCGTGTCCGGTCCGATCACCCGCGTGGACCAGAGCTTTGCCGACCGCGCCGTGCCCATGCTGCGTGAAGCTGCGATGGCGATCTCCGCGGAGCTGAACCAGAACTGATTTTCTTTCGCCGAGTTGGCACATAATGCCCATGTTTTCCAAAAACATGGGCATTATCTGTCATCTCGGCGCGGGTTTTGAGCGGGTGGCCTTCTTCAGCATGGAGTTCACCACGATCGGGTGAACCGGGCGCACGACGCTGAAGTACAGCTTCCCCCTCCACCCCTTAAGTACGACGGCGGTGGTCACCCTGATGAGTCGGCCCACCGGGTCGACCCCGACGGCAGCCGCGAAGTCCAAGTGCTTATCCCGGACAAAGACCAGGGCTTCTTCGCCGGACTGATCCGTCACTCTGAACGTGTCCCGCGGGGCCTTGGGGATGCCGATCAAAGGGACCAGGGCCTGTCGCAAACCCATCGCCGCAGCAACCCAGCGGGGCATGGACTCCAGGGAGAACACCCGCTCCGCCCACTCCGCAGGTTCCGTGCTGGCTCCGTCTGGAAGGACGGCCAGGCAAACGTCCGCGTAGTCCGGGGTCGGGATCTCGCGGAAGGCCAATGAGCGGAAGCAGGGTGACTGTTCGGTCATGGGCTGATCCTACGGTGCGAGGCGTGGAGGTGAGCTTCCCACGCGGGTGAGTGCCGCCGTCGTACGTTCTGCGTGAGATGACACTTGACGCCTATGTTTTCCGCAAACATGGGCGTCAAGTGTTATTTCGGCGGATCAGGAGTTAGTGCTCCGACGCGCTGGACGTCTTGAGCGGAACTTCCTTGCCGTCGGCGTCGATGAGCTTGCCGTTCTCGAAGCGGTCGCCTTCGCTGAGGCACTTGATGTCCTCTTCGCTGACGATCCGGTCTGTGCCCGCGACGAATACCGACTGGTTGTCCGAGTTGCCGGCTTTGAGGTGGTTGAAGAGGATGTTCAGCAGGATGGCCATGACGGCTGCCGAGCTGATGCCGGAGTGGAAGATCGTGGAGAACCAGGACGGGAACGCGTCGTAGAAGGACGGCGCGGCGATGGGGATCATGCCGAAGCCAATCGACGCCGCCACGATGATCAGGTTCATGTTGTTCTTGTACTCAACCTTGGCCAGGGTACGGATACCGCTGGCTGCCACCGTACCGAAGAGCACGACGCCGGCGCCGCCCAGGACGGGCGTCGGAACCGCTGCGACAACGCGGCCCAGGATCGGCAGGAGGCCAAGGATCACCAGGATGAGGCCGCCGGCGCTGACTACGAAGCGGCTCTTGATGCCCGTGATGGCGACGAGGCCGACGTTCTGGGCGAAGGCGCTCTGCGTGAAGGAGTTGAACAGCGGGGAGATGGCGCTGGAGAGCATGTCGGCGCGGAGGCCGTCGCCGATGCGGCGGGAGTCCACCTTGGTGTCCACGATCTCGCCCACTGCGATGATGTCTGCCGAGGTTTCGGTCAGGGTCACCAGGATGACGATAAGCATGGAGATGATGGCGGCGATTTCGAAGGTCGGAGCACCGAAAGCGAACGGCGTGGGGAATGCGACGATGTCGCCCTGGCCAACCTTGGAGAAGTCGGCCATGCCTGCCACGAACGCGATGATGGTGCCGATGACCATGGCCAGCAGGATGGAGAGCCTGGAGATAGCGGCGTTGCCCACCTTGCTCAAGAGCAGTACGACGCCCATGGTTGCTGCTGCGAGGCCGATGTTGGCCATGCTGCCGTAATTGTCCGCCTTGGCGTTGCCGCCCATGGCCCAGTTTGCTGCCACCGGCATCAGTGTGAGGCCGATAGTGGTGATCACGGTTCCAGTAACCACCGGTGGGAAGAACTTGATGATCTTGGAGAACAGGGGAGTGATCGCCAGGCCAATCAGCGAGGCCACAATGACCGAGCCGAACACCGCCTGGATCCCGCCACCGCCTTGGACGATCGCCACCATGGTGGAAACACCGGCGAAGGAAACGCCCTGTACCAATGGCAACTGCGAGCCGAAGAACGGAATGCCGACGGTCTGCAGGATGGTGGCCAGGCCGCCAACGAACAAGCAGGCGGCAATGAGGAGGCCGATGTCCTGCGAGGACATGCCGGCGGCCGCGCCGATGATCAACGGCGGGGCAATGATTCCGCCGTACATGGTGAGAACGTGCTGGAAGCCGTAAGCGAAGGTGCTTCCGATGGAGAGTCGCTTATCCTCGGGGCGTTCCGACTGATGCGTCTGCGAACGGGTGGTATTCGCAGGGCGGGATTTCTTCTTGATGTTCATGGCAGACTTTCTGGGTTCATGGCAGACGTCTTCGTCTGGCTAACTGTGTCTGGCTAACAAAATCTTGGGTTGTTTGGGGTTGGGGTTGTGTGCAGGCCCGGCCGTTACGGGGCGCCGTTGGGGGGCCTGCACACAAACCCGTGGGTGGCGCTTTTTAGTGCTGGTTTGGTGCGGGCTTAGCAGAAGCCGGCGATGCCGCTCCAGGCAACGGGTGCAGCTTCGATGTTCTCGCGCTGGACAGTTGCTTCGATGAGGCCGTACGGGCGATCCGCGGCGAAGAAGACCTCGTTGGGGTTGTCCAGGCCGAACGGGCTCAGGTCAACCAGGAAGTGGTGCTTGTTGGGCATGGAGAACTTGATCTCGTCCACTTCGCTGTGTGCTTCCAGGACCTTCTTGCCCATGTCGAACAGCGTCTGCTGCAGGGCGTGGGAGTAGTTTTCCGTGAAGCCTTCGAGCAGGAGGGCTTTGATGTCCTCGTAGCTCTTGTTGAAGTCCGTGCCGGCGAAGTCCAGGTTGGTGTTGTAGCGCCAGCGGGCGGATACATCGGTGGCCAGGATGCGGTCGGTGGTTTCCGGAAGGGTGGTGTACTTATCGCGCGGGTAGCCGACAAAACCGGACTGCGTGGTCTTCAGGACGGTCAGATCCTTGAGTCCGCTGATGAGGTGCGTGGTTGCGCCATCACGGACGACGACGGCGGTGCGCACCTCTTGTCCGTTGCGGACGAAGCTGTGGTCGTGTCCCTCACCGTGGGCCTGGATGCGATCCCAGCTGTAGGCTTCGGCTTCCCAACGGCCGCCGGTGACCCAGTCGAATCCGCCGGTGAAGTGGTTTGCGAGGCGAAGCAGGAAGGACTCGGGTGAGCCGACGCCTTCACGGGCAAAGGCGTAGACCGTGTTCTTCTGGGTGTCGGTGGCAACGACGTGGCCGTTGTCGCCTTCGAGGTGGGCCGCCTGGAAGTCGCCGCGCAGCTGCGAGGTGACGTTCAGGTCTTCAATGTGGTGGCGGTCGGTATCCCGGGTGACCTTGACGACGCGGACTTCTGCTTTGCCGTACTGGTTTTCGCCGAGGACGATGTTGTTGCTCATGGTCATATCCCAACTTCTGTGAGGTGGAACCTACGTTCCATCAATGAAATTAAGCGCGTGTTTCCACTGCGTTTCTGGTGGAGCCGACCCAACAAAAAAGAGCCAGCATCCATGGATGCCAGCTCATTACGACCCTGCCTGCTGCTCTCAGGTTACGTGACCTACGCCACGAACTGATTCGAGAGTAGCGCACTATTTCGTCTTGTGTATACGGGTATCGAAGGATCGTTATGAACCATCCAAATGTGACCGGGGCAACTCACTTCGCCTCCCAAGGGGTCTTGACGACTGCTTTCGCCGCTGCCTACACTTTCCACATAACAATAAAAGTTTTCCGAAGAGCGGAAACTGTAGGCATGAGAAAGAGGAGGAACAGATGGACTCGAAGGATACGAACAACGTCGTGGAATTCCCGGCGCCGGGTCAGGAGCTGTACCTGCCCTTCGGTGCGACAGATCCCGACTTCTATATTCCGGCCGACTGTGACCGCAAAGCCGGCGGGTTCTCCCGTTGGCTGCGCGCGCTCCCGGTATTCGGCCGGCAGCGCCCCTAGATCCCCGGCGGTTCCCTTTCCTCGCAAGCTCGGACAGGGAACCCTGCCGCCGTGGGACCTTGCGGGGACGGACTCTGCGCAACAGAGCCAACGAGGCGGGCGATACCTGGGGAGGTATCGCCCGCCTTTCCGTTGCTGCCTGACCGTCGCGCCCGCTCGGTCCCCGCCCGGCGCCTACCCCGCGCCCACCACCCGTTTAGACGTCCAGCTGCGCCATAGACGGTAGGAATCGTCTAACACGCAGCAAGCCGTCTAAACGAACTTTTCCACATAGGACTGAGCGCACCTGTCCCAAGCTCGCGGGATCTGACGAAGCTTGGTTCATGACTAAAACTGCCCCCTTGGAGCTCCCTGCAGGAATCCACCTCTGGCGTACTTCCGAGCTCAACGAGGCAGGATTCAACGCTCGCGCCATCGCTTGGATGGTCCGGAGGGGAGAGCTGGTAAGGCTTCGCCGTGGTTGCTACATCCGTGGACGCATTTGGGCTGGGCAAAAACCTTGGGTGCGAAGCCGACAACTGATCGCAGCACATGCTCATGGGACGCTTACGACGTCGGGCGGCGGCTTGGTCTATAGCCACACTTCCGCGGCACGTCTCCATCGATTGTTTCTGTGGGACGTTGACGACCGCGTGCACATAACGCAGAAGAATACGCCTTCGCCTATCTCGCATGGACGCGATGTAGTCGCCCATTCCCGAAGGCTCAACGAGGCGGACGTGGTCCTCATGGACGGGCTGCCGTGCACATCCCTGGAGCTGACCGTCGTGGATTGCTGCCTGACTTTGAACTCCAAACAAGCCTTGATCTTGATGGATCATGCACTCCGCATGGGGGCGGATTTCGCCCGCCTGGAGAAAATGTGCGTTGCGCTGGCTGGAAGAGGCGGCGTGCTGACGCTGCGCCGAGTCCTCCAAAGTGCGGACCCTCGTTCTGAGTCTCCCGGGGAAACCCTGACCCGCGAGCTACTCCTGCGTCTCCGGATTGAACAACCCGAACTTCAAGTGGAAGTCCGCACGGTTGAAGGCAGTCATCGCCTCGACTTCGCATGGCGTAGCAAGAAAGTGGCCATGGAGTTCGACGGCCGCACCAAATACTTCGATTACAAGCCAACGGATGAGGTGATTTTTAAGGAGAGGCAACGCGAAAAGGCCCTGACCGAGCTCGGCTGGACCTTCATTCGGATCAAATGGCGGGATCTGTTCCAGGAGCACGAGTTCAAGAATCGTGTTCTTCGTGCACTAAAAGCGGCCGGATAGACGGCTCCGTGCGTATTAGACGACTCCTACCGTCTAATACGCAGGGAACCCCCGAAACGGGCCCCGCCGGGCAACCAGAACCTACCCAGCAACCAGCTTGCGCGCCGCCGCCGAGTGCTCAGCGATCAGCCCGGCGACGTCCAGCCCTGGAATCGCACCGTCCACAACGCGCCAAGAACCCCCGACCATCACCCGATCGGCACGGTCCGCCCCGCAGAGCAGCAATGCGGCGACGGGGTCGTGGCTTCCGGAGAAGCGCAGCTCGTCGGGCTTGAACAAGGCCAGGTCCGCTTGCAGTCCGGGTGCCAGTTGCCCAATGTCGGAGCGCCCCAAAACGGCGGCAGATCCACGAGTAGCCCATCCCAGTGCCCGCTCCACGGGAACCGAGGCGCCATAGCGGAGCCGCTGCAAATACAGGGCCTGACGAGCCTCGAGGATCATGTTGGAGGCATCGTTCGACGCCGATCCATCCACTCCCAGCCCCACGGGAACGCCCGCAGCCTCAAGTTCCAGGACGCGGGCAGTCCCGGAGGCGAGGCGCATGTTGGAAGTGGGGCAATGCGCGACGGCGGTGCCCGCGGCTCCCAGCCTGGCGATCTCGTCGTCGTTGAAATGGATGCCGTGCCCAAGCCAGGTGCGGGATCCCAACCAGCCCACGGATTCCAAGTAGTCCACGGTCCGCAGTCCGAACATGGAGCGGCAGAAGTCTTCCTCGTCAATGGTCTCGGCAAGGTGCGTGTGCAGCCGGACATCGAAGCGTTCAGCCATCGCGGCAGATTCGGCCATGATCTCCTTGGTCACCGAGAAGGGCGAGCACGGGGCAAGCGCGATCTGTACAACAGCCCCATCGCCGGTCTCGTGGTACTGGCGAATCAGCCGTTCGCTGTCCGCAAGGATCGCTTCAGGCGACTGGACCGTGGTCCTGGGCGGCAGCCCGCCGTCGTCCTCTCCCAGTGTCATGGACCCGCGGGTCAAGGTGGCGCGCATTCCCATGGCGCGCACCGCAGCTACTTCGATGTCGATTGCGTCTTCCATGCCGTCGGGGAAGAGGTAGTGGTGGTCGGCGGCACTGGTGCAGCCGGAGAGCAGCAGCTCGGCCAGTGCCACCTGCACTGCGAGCTCCAGGCTGCGCGGCGTCAATCGTGCCCACACCGGGTACAAGTTTTGCAGCCAGGGGAACAGCGGCGCGTTGGCCACGGGGCCCCAAGCGCGGGTGAGGGTTTGGTAGAAGTGGTGGTGCGTGTTGATGAGCCCCGGGAGGACCACATGGGCGGAGGCATCAAAGACGGTCGCGGGAGAAGAAGGCCGACCGCCCGTAGGCACCAGCTCCAGGATTTTTCCGTCGGAAACCACCAGGCCGCCGCCGGCGTCGAGGTCGTTTGCGGTGAAGATACCCAGCGGGTTCTTGATCCAAAGAGGGGTCATGACAGGTTCCTTGTCTGGTCGGCGTGTACGCGTTCCAGCTCAGTTAGGCCCTGTCTGCTGATCCAGGTGGCCGGTCCGCCAGAGGGGTGGCCCGGTCTCCAAAGCGTAAAATGCCCGACGGCGGCAGTCAACGCTCGCGGGCTGCCTGCGGTCACATTCGGGCACCAGCGCCGGCACCAGCCCCGGCACCAGCCCGGCGCCTGCCCGCAGCACAGCTAATTTCGCATCACGAAATTAAGTTTTCAAAAAACTATGGCGCGGCTCACAAACCTGGTGCTACGCTCTAACTGCCAAAGGCGGGCACCCGGACCTCGGGAAGCTATCTACCAGGCGCAACTTAACCTTCATCGCACATGCTGAAGCCTGGTAACCAAGCTAACTGGAGCTCCTCTCTGTAGCGCCCCCAAACAGGTCACCTGGCTTCCTCAGCACTAAGGAAGTCGCAACATGAGTACAACCGTCACGGCCGAGCAATTCCTGGCCACATCCATTGAGCTGGCAACAGCCAATGTCCTTAACAGTGGGGGCCCCTTCGGCGCCGTCATTGTCACCGCGGACGGACGAGCCTTCGAAGGCGTCAACCGCGTCACCGCCACGAACGATCCCACCGCACACGCAGAAGTCACGGCCATCCGTAACGCCTGCCGCGAACTGGGAACCTTCGATCTCAGCGGAGCAACCCTCTACACCAGCTGCGAGCCATGCCCCATGTGCCTGGCCTCCGCACTCTGGGCTCGCGTTGACCGCGTGTTCTTTGCAGCAGACCGTCACGACGCCGCATCCGTCGGCTTTGACGACGCCGTCTTCTACGAGTACTTCGAGAACGACAACCGGGACGGGCTGATGCCGGTAGCCAAGCTGGAACTGGGCGACCCCCAGGCTCCGGCGGCCCTCCAGCCGTTCAACACATGGAACACGCTTGATTCCAGGATTGATTACTAGGGCCCGGTGGCTGACATGACAATCCTGGACAATTCCGCTGAAAAGCAGACAGCAGCTGAAAAGCAGGCTGCGCTCTTTCCCCAGGGAGACGGCGCAGAGCCCACAGCGGCAAAGCACACGGCAACCGGCCTGGCAGATGGAAACAAGAAGCCCCCGGTGTCGAACTCCTTCCTGGATAAGTTCTTCCAGATCTCGAAGCGTGGCTCAACGTTGGCCCGCGAATTCCGCGGCGGCCTGGTCACCTTCTTCACCATGGCGTACATCGTCATCCTTAACCCGCTCATCCTGGGTGGCTTCTCGGCAGAAAACGCCCCTACCGACGTCGCTGGCGGCTGGCTTTCAGCTGCACAGGTTGGAGCCGTCACTGGCCTGACCGCCGGCGTCATGACCATCATCTTCGGTCTCGTCGCCAACCTGCCCTTCGGCCTCGCGGCCGGCTTGGGCATCAACTCGTTCCTCGCCGTCGCGGTCATCCAGGAAGTTACGTGGCCCGAAGCCATGGGCTTAGTGGTCATCAACGGCATCCTGATTGTCATCTTCGGTGCTACCGGCGCCCGGACGGCGATCTTCAAGGCAGTCCCGAAGGAACTCAAGGCCGCCATCACCGTTGGCATCGGCTTGTTCATCGCCTTCATCGGCTTTGTGGATTCCGGATTCGTTCGCGCAACAACGGGCGGCCCACCGGTCCAGCTCGGCGACAACGGCTCCATCACGTCCATCCCCACCCTTGTCTTCATCATCGGACTGCTGACCATGGGCATCCTCGTGGCACGCAAGATCCAAGGCGGCCTGCTGATCGGCATCGTCGCCACCACTGTCCTCGCCGCTGTTGCCGAGGCCGTGTTCCGCATCGGTCCAGGCAGCGCCGACAACCCCGGCGGCTGGCACCTCAACGTGCCCATCCTGTCGAGCCAATTGGTGTCCGTCCCGGACCTGAGCTTGGTGGGCCAGTTCGATCTCTTCGGCTCCTTCGCCAGGATCGGTGGATTGGCTGCGACGATGTTGGTCTTCACCTTGGTGTTCACCAACTTCTTCGACGCCATGGGCACCATGACGGGCCTGGCCAAGAGCGCAGGCGTGGCACACAAGGACGGCACGTTCCCCAAGCTGAAGTCAGCCTTCATTGTTGAAGGCATGGGTGCAGTGGTGGGCGGCGCAACGTCCGGTTCGTCCAACACCGTGTACATCGACTCGGCGGCGGGCATCGGCGAAGGTGCACGAACCGGCCTGGCTTCGGTGGTCACCGGCTTGCTGTTCCTGGGCTCCATGTTCTTCACGCCGCTCACCTCGGTGGTCCCGCTGGAAGTTGCGGCGTCAGCCTTGGTGGTGGTGGGTGCGATGATGATGGCGCAGATCCGCGAGATCAAGTTCACCAAGTTCTCCATCGCCCTCCCGGCGTTCCTGACCATCGTGACCATGCCGCTGACGTACTCCATCGCCAACGGCATCGGCGTCGGCTTCATCTCCTTCGCGGTGATCAGTGCGGCGTCGGGCAAGGCCAGGAAGGTGCACCCGCTCATGTGGGTGGTCACGGCAGGCTTCATCATCTACTTTGCCCGCGGCCCGATCAACGCGCTGATGGGCGTCTAGCCCGGAGCCGCACCCGCGCCGGCGGGCATACATTTCCGGCACTTCGATCGGCGGTCCGCCGGTACCCACCGCACGAATAGGCGTCCGCCGTCGTTGTCCCTAAATAACAGGCACGACGGCGGGCGGCGGCCCTGGTGATTCAGGGACGGGCACCGACGCTCCGTCAGGGAACGGGGGCAGGGAGATGAAGCCCTTGCCCCCGTTCCTATGAACTCCACTTTTACTGAATAACCGCGACTACCTCCTCTGGAAATGAGAATATGAGGCAAGATCGCGCACTGCTCCGGCCGGGCCACCCGGCCGGGACACCTGGAATAAGGATGTGTTGCCATGCTGGATCTGATGCCTTCACTGGGCAGCTGGCGGCCTGCGGTCTCCGGCCAACTGTGTGCTGTGGCCACGATCGTGGGGACCGGAGGCTCCGTGCCGCGGCCCATGGGGACCTCCATGATGGTCTCCGAAAACGGCGAAATCCTGGGCAGCTTGTCCGGAGGTTGCGTGGAAAGTGCCGTGGTGGAGGCGGCCTTGGAAGCAATGCGCGACGGCGGCCCTCGCCTTGAGTCTTTTGGCTACAGTGCCGAGGACGCGTTCGCCGTCGGGCTCACCTGCGGAGGAGAGCTGGAAGTCCACATCCAGCCGCTCCGGGCAGGATCGCCTGAACTGTCTGTTTTTGCTGAAACTCAGCGCCCTGCAGCCCTGATCCGCCGGCTCGATGGTCAGGGTGGAGTCATGGTGGTCAACGATCCCGTGCGGTTCCGGGCCATGGAATCCGAGGAACTGGCCAAATTGCTTGGCGACCACCCCTCCACACTTTTTGCCGCCGCCGCCCAGGTTGAGCCCCTGCTCCAAGGTGGCCGCGCCGGGTTGGTCCGGCTGGCCCCGCCCGAGGGGTGCATCGACGGGTGGGTCACTACCGAGCGGTTGGCCTTGCCCCCACAAGAGGAAACGCAGCCCGAGCCCATCACCTTGTTCGTGGAAAGCCGGTTGCCGGCAGCTCGGATGCTGGTCTTCGGTGCCAACGATTTCGGAGCGGCCCTGCTCCCGGCCGGGCAACTCCTCGGATACAACGTCACGCTGTGCGACGCGCGGCCTGCCTTCGCGACGCAAAGCCGCTTCGCAGGCGCAGACCAAGTGGTCACCGATTGGCCGCACCGTTACCTGGAAACCGAGGCGGCCGCCGGGCGCATCGATTCCCGCACAGTGGTGTGCATCCTGACTCACGACCCCAAATTCGACATCCCGTTGCTTGAGGGCGCCCTCCGGTTGAACCTGGCGTACGTCGGTGCGATGGGTTCCCGTCGCAGTCACCGCCAACGGATCGAGGCCTTGCTCGAGGCAGGCACTCCGCCGGAGTCCTTGGAACGGTTGCATTCGCCCATCGGGCTGAACCTCGGCGCCGTGACTCCTGCCGAGGTAGCAGTTTCCATCACGGCAGAAATCATCGCTGAGCGTGGAGCTGGCCAGAAGACTTCCAAGGCACCCGGGTTCCCGTCGCTCAAGGACAGCACCGGCCCGATCCACTCAGCCCCGACTCACGCAGCAGCCCAATACCTCACTCAGGAGGACCCATGGACATGAACACCATCGAGGCCGTGGTCCCCACCACGGACCCGGCACAATGGCGCGACGGCGATGCCTGGCTCGCCGGGGGCACTGTCCTTTTCTCCTACGGCAGCACGGTCCTCAAACGGCTCCTTGACCTCGGCCAAGCGGAGTGGCCCGCCATCACCGTCACTGACCAAGGCATCGAGCTGGCCGCCACCTGTACCGTCGCCGAGCTCTACGCCCTGCCACAAACCGCGGAATCCGCCAGCCGCGAGTGGCCTGGCTTGGCGCTGATCCGCCCGTGCTGCGATTCGTTCGTGTCCTCGTTCAAGATCTGGAACATGTCCACGGTGGGCGGCAACATTTGCACCGGCCTGCCGGCAGGGCCCATGACATCACTCTGCGCAGGACTCGACGGCGTAGCCACCATCCTCAGCCCCGACGGCACCAGCCGCAGGGCTCCGGTGGCCGACGTCGTCATAGGCGATATGCAGACTGTCCTGGCACCGGGGGAATTACTCCGCAGTATCCATCTGCCCGCGTCAGCGTTGTCCGCCAGGGTTGCCTTCCGGCGCTTGTCGCTCAGCAACCTGGGCCGCTCCGGCGTGCTGCTGATCGGGCGGCTCGACCCCGACGGCGGTTTGGTCATCACGGTGACTGCTTCCACCAAAAGGCCGGTACAACTGAGGTTCCCCGCCGGTCAGGTTCCCGACGCCGGGACCCTGGCTGACGCCGTCGGCGATTCCATTCCGTGGCCGCTGTACCACGACGATATTCATGGCCTGCCTGCATGGCGGCGCGACATGACGTTCAAGCTGGCCGAGGAAATCCGGGCCGAGCTGCTGGGCGAATCAATGACCGTTTCCGGTGATTTCTGGCCGCCGCACAACACCTCGCCCCAGCCGTCCACCCAGCCAGCCGTACCAAGCACGCAGCAGAAGGAGGCCCGCAATGGCAATTGAGATCAACGGTTCTGCCTCGCAGGGCACACCCCGCCCCGGACAATGCCTCCGCACCTTCCTCCGCGAGGAGGGCAACTTCGGAGTCAAGAAGGGCTGCGACGGCGGCGACTGCGGTGCCTGCACCGTGCACGTCGACGGCACGCCCGTCCACAGCTGCATCTATCCGGCAGTCCGCGCCGAAGGCAAAGCGGTCACCACCATCGAAGGCCTGTCCAAGGACGGCGAACTACACCCTGTGCAGGAACAGTTCCTGGAGGCCCAGGGCTTCCAATGCGGCTTCTGCACGGCGGGCATGATGATGACGGCCGCGACGTTCGACGACGAGCAACGCGCCAACCTGCCCCGGAACCTCAAGGGCAACCTGTGCCGCTGCACCGGTTACCGCTCTATCGCGGACGCGGTCTGCGGTCACGCCGGCGCCCACAGCGGCGATCACCACCACGACGCCGGAGCGGACGTTTCAGGGGCACAGTCAGTTGCCGCAGTCCCAGCCACACCCGGCCAGCTCGGGGACAACGTTCCCGCCCCCGCCGGGCAGGCCGTGGTGACAGGAACCGCCCGCTACGCCCTCGATGTCCCGGCGGAACAACTCCCGGGCCTGCTGCACATGAAGCTCCTGCGTTCGCCGCATCCGCATGCCCGGATCGTGTCCATCGACAAGGCTCCCGCCTTGGCTGTTCCCGGCGTCGTGGCGGTCTTCACCCACGAAGACGCACCGCAGCTGCTGTTTTCCAGTGCCCAACACGAGAATTACACCGACGACCCGGACGATACGCGCGTGCTGGACAACGTGGTGCGGTTCATCGGGCAGAGGGTTGCCGCCGTCGTAGCCGAATCCGTGGGCGCAGCTGAGGCCGGTGCCCGGGCGTTGACCGTGCAGTACGAACTCCTACAGCCCGTGTTCACTCCGCAGGAGGCCATCCTCCCCGGTGCCCCGGCCATTCATGGGGAAAAGGACGGCGTCTTCTCCCGCATTTCCCGCCCGCTCCACAACGTGGTGGCCGAGGTCCATGCCGAACTGGGCAGCGTAGCCGACGGCTTTGCGGCCGCAGACTTCATTCACGAGCACACGTACAAGACGCAGCGCGTGCAGCACGTGGCGATGGAAACCCACGCCTCCATTGCCTGGCTGGATGAAGACGGCCGCTTGATGATCCGTTCCTCCACGCAGGTACCTTTCCTGGTGAAGCGGACGCTGAGCCGGGTGTTCAACCTGCCGCCGGAGAATATCCGCGTGGTGGCAGGCCGGGTTGGCGGCGGCTTCGGTGGCAAGCAGGAAGTCCTCACCGAGGACCTGGTGGCCCTCGCAGCCCTTGCACTCCGGAAGCCCGTGCAGCTGGAGTTCACCCGGACCGAGCAGTTCACGGCGACTACCACCCGGCACCCCTTCACCATTCACCTCAAGGCCGGGGCCAGCCGCGATGGTTCGCTCACTGCGCTGCAGTTGAACGTCCTCACCAACACCGGTGCCTACGGAAACCACGCACCCGGCGTCATGTTCCACGGGTGTGGAGAGTCCTTGGCCGTCTACAAGTGCGTGAACAAGAAAGTGGACGCACACGCCGTCTACACCAACACGGTCCCCGCGGGTGCTTTCCGTGGGTATGGTCTGAGCCAGATGATCTTCGCGATCGAGTCTGCCATTGACGAACTCGCCATCGGCATCGGGATGGATCCGCTTGAGTTCCGGCTCAAGAACATGGTCCGGCCCGGCGATCACATGCTCTCCACAACACCCGAACCCGAGGAAGACGTTCACTACGGAAGCTACGGCCTGGACCAGTGCGTTTCCTTGGTGCGGGACGCCCTGGACCGCGGCAAGGAACGCTACCGGGCAGCCGGTTTGGATGACCTGGGGCCGGATTGGGTGGTCGGGGAGGGCTCAGCCCTGTCCATGATCGACACCGTTCCGCCCCGCGGCCACTTTGCCCACACCCGGGTGAGCCTGGAGGCGAACGGAAGGTTCGCCGTCGACGTCGGTACTGCGGAATTCGGGAACGGCACCACAACCGTCCATGCGCAATTGGCTGCCACGGCCTTGGCTACGACGGCGTCCAAAGTGACGGTGCGGCAGTCCGATACCGACCTCCTGGAGCACGACACCGGCGCGTTCGGTTCGGCCGGCACCGTGGTGGCAGGTAAGGCGACGTTGGGTGCGGCGCTGGAACTCGCCACCCGGATCCAGACGGTCGCGGCTTCACTGACCGGAGCCGCCTTGACTGATTGCCGCTTGGTGGACGGCGCCGTTCAGTGCGGCGATCGCACGTTGCCGCTGACGGAAATCGTCGACGCCGCCCGGCTGCAAGGCGTTCGACTCGCCACGGACGGCAACTGGGGAGGGACACCGCGGTCGGTCGCGTTCAACGTTCACGGCTTCCGGGTTGCTGTTAATACAGGAACCGGTGAGCTGCGGATTCTGCAGAGTGTCCAGGCCGCCGACGCCGGTGTGGTGGTGAATCCGCGGCAGTGTCGTGGGCAGATCGAGGGCGGCATTGCGCAGGCCCTGGGTGCGGTGCTTTACGAGGAAGTGAAAGTGGACGACGCCGGACGCGTCACCACGGACATCCTGCGGCAGTACCATATTCCGTCGTTCGCGGACGTTCCCCGCAGTGAGGTCTATTTCGCCACCACCAACGATTCCACCGGTCCCCTCGGTGCCAAGTCCATGAGCGAAAGCCCGTTCAACCCCGTCGCTCCCGCCCTGGCCAACGCGATCCGCAACGCCACCGGGATCCGCTTCGGCGAGCTGCCCATCGCGCGGGACAAGATTTACCTGGCCCTCCGCGACCGCACCACTGCACCCGTCTGACCCAACTAACCCCTGTCCCGTGCCAACCCAACTAGGTGACAGCAAACGTCGGTATGAGCCCTCATTGCGACGTTTGCTGTTACCTACTTGGGGAAGACGGCGAGCTCCATGAACACACTGTTGGGGTCCAGGGTGTAATCCCCGAAGGGCGGGCACTCCGTGAATCCGTGCCTGGCGTACAGTCGGCGGGCGGGGGCGAAGTAGTCCTCGGTTCCCGTTTCCAGGCTCACCCGCTCGTAACCCATCCGGGCGGCTTCGGCCACGATGTGTTCCAGCATTTGGGTGGCCACTCCACGTCCGCGGGCAATGGAAGTAGTGCGCATTGATTTGATCTCCGCGTGCCCGGAGGACAAGGCCTTCAAGGCTCCACAACCCAGCAGAACGCCGTCCTCCCGGGCTGTCCAGAACGTCATTGACTCATGCTTCAACGCCGAATGGTCCAGTGCATGAACGCTTTCGGCCGGGGAAGTGGCGAACATATCGGCCAGGTGCTCGCTGAGGAGCTGGTGGACATCCGGGCGTGCGGGATCATCAGTTGCGATGCGGATCATGTCCCCAAATTTACCTGCCGCAACCCGTCCGAACCGCCGCTACCCGTCCAAAAGATGCAGCTGGTCCTTCGTGTCCAGGTCCTCGCCGGAGCAGAGGTCGCTGCAGTCCACTAAGTCCACGAGCCCCGGATGCGCCTTGAGGAACGAACGCGCGCCCGTGTCGCCATTGGCGGCTGCAGCCGCTTCGGAGCGGAGTCCGACGTCGAAAATCACCGGGTGCCGACGCTTCAGGTGGCCGGACTCGTCCGGGTAGGCGGCTGCGGTGACCCGGCCGGGACGGTGGCTGCCCAGCAACCTGCTCACCGCCGTCGGGGTTAACCCGGGCTGGTCCACCAGCGCCACCATGATGCTGTTGCCTGCCATGGCCGCATCAATGCCGGCGCGGAAGGAGCCGGCCATTCCCTTGGCCCAATTCTCGTTCTCGACCACCACATGGGTGCCCAAATCGGTGCTTTGGCGGACATGGTCGGCCTCAGCGCCGAGCACCACAACAACCTCGCGGCATCCGCCGTCGAACAGCGTGTCGGCGAGTACTTCCACCAGGGTCCTGCCCCGGAAAGGGAGTAGCGCCTTGGGGCCGCGGCCCAGCCGTGTTCCGGCGCCTGCAGCGAGGAGCACGCCCGTGGTGGGGGCCGTGCCGGTGTCAGTCATATCCTCACGATACGCGCGGGGCTCCATGCGGTCTCTAGCTCCTTGGGGTTCTTTCCAAGAGATCTACCAATATCGGTTGTAAATTACCGATCAGTAGGGCTTTTGGTGGTCTGAATTGGCCGATATGGTCGGTGAGGGAGTTATGAAGTCAGCTCGGATACGCAGTGTCGCGTGAAAGAACAGGGGAAAATGGCTGGCAGTTTTGAAATTCTCAAGGCAGGAACCAACTCATTCCGGTTCCGGCTGACCGCGGAGGATGGAACGGTTGTGGCAGTGTCGCCACAGTTCCCGAACCTGAAAGCGGTAGTGGCTGGTATCAACGCGGTTCGCGAGAATGCGGCAACCGGCTTCGTGGTCGATAGAAGGAACCTGGGCACCTAAGTCTGGTTCAACGAAACCCGCTCAACGACAATTGGCGGCAGCGTTCTTCACGAACGCTGCCGCCAATTTGTCATGCGGGCTGTTTAGGCGTCGCCGCCTGCTCCGCCGGTGGTGCCGGCGTTGACGTCCAGCAGCTTGTAGCGGTCAATGGCGTACGACGGCGCGCCCTCCTCAACTTCGCCCCTCGCCGCCAGCAACTGGAGGGTTTTGGCGACGATGGAGTGGGTGTCGTTTTTGAAGTAGCGGCGTGCGGCTTGGCGGGTGTCGGAGAAGCCGAAGCCGTCTGCTCCGAG
>NZ_JBWBQU010000005.1:0-404854 GCF_056279165.1 Paenarthrobacter sp. TE3676 | reverse complement strand
TGATCGTGACCATGCGTGAGACGGGCAAGGACATGTCCTCCAAGTACAAGGAAACCGCGATGGGCGGCCTCGCCGTCAACGTCGTCGAATGCTGAGTCTGTAGGCTGAGATTTCAGATCATGTCTGGGGGGAATGCATGAATGATGAAGTAAATCCCTTAATTCCAACGGTGTGGGAGGCCGCAGTGTTGGGAGTCGGAGCAGTGGCAGTTCTCTTGGTCATGGCTGCCCTGGTTCTGGTACTCAGCACGAAATCCTTCTCACCCGGAGTTCGGATTGCGTTGGTGGTGCTGGCGTTCGCAGCCCCTGTCGCTGGGCCGCTGGTGGGCATTCTGGTGGCACTCCTTGAGCGGCGAAAGGCCCGACGCCCTAATTCTGTCAGTCCCTGATGCCATGCTGTATCCATGAGCGGGGGATACAGCAGGGACTTTTTGCGGACACGGCTTGAACTGCCCAGTCCGTCGGCTACTACGACACTTTTGGACTACACCCACTTTTCTGTACGCTTCCGGGCTTCCCGGAAGCTCGCGGCGATTGTGGGTGTGAACATCAACGGCAAGGAACTGATACCCCTGGCCCGCGAGGGTTCATGGCATTTGGATGACAGGATCCCACGGGAGCAGCAGGCTGGCCCGGATCTGTACAAGAGCAACGCCTTTGATCGCGGGCACCTGGTCCGGCGCCTGGATCCCGTGTGGGGCGACGCCGCAACAGCCAAAAAAGCCAACCAGGACACGTTTAGTTACACCAACGCGGCACCACAGATTGATGACTTCAACCAAGGCAAAGAGCTCTGGGTAGGGCTCGAAGACCACGTTTTGGGCCACGCCGATGCGCATGAAGCAAAGCTGAGCGTGTTCACGGGGCCGGTGTTCCTCGATGACGATCCCGTATATAGGGGAGTTCAGATCCCTCGAAAGTTCTGGAAGATCGTGGCATGGACCAACGATGCCAAGCTGGCCGCCGTCGGCTTTGTCCTGGACCAATCGCCGATGCTGGGCAAAGTGGAGCTAAAGAAGGCCATCAGCCAACGGCTCCTTGAAGGTGAACCACCGCCGCTTGGACCGTTCAGGACGTTCCAAGTACCTATTGGGCAGATCGCGGACCTTACCGGGCTCAGCCTCAGCAGGCTCATCGGCGCAGACCGACTTGTCAGTGGGCAGCGGGAATCCGGCGTGGAACTCCGGGCCATCAGGCTGGAGAAGGCAGACCAGATCAGGCTCTGAGCCCTTGATAACCAGCAGAATCGGGGGATATCCACATACCCCGATAGACTTGGGGCTGCATGTCCGCATGCGCACTACGCTTTTGAACACCGCACCAAAACCCTGAGATTGGACACGGCCACCTTGCGAGAATTTACCGCCCGCTTTGCCACCGCCGAGGAAATCGATAACTGGGACAAGCACGTCACGGCGAATCCGAACGGCGGCAACATGCTGCAGTCGGACGCCTACGCGGCAGTCAAGGACGGTAACGGCTGGTTGGTCCGCCGGCTCGTCATCGAGACCCAGGACTACAGCAGCTACAACCTGCTCCTGGAGAAGAAGTTCCCTGTGATGGGTCGGCTTTGGTACCTCATCAAGGGACCGGACGTCCTGGATGTCAGCGACATCCAGCCCGCCCTGAAAGCAGTAGCCGCCCTGGCCCGTGAGAAGAAGATGAACGTCTTCACCATCAAGATCGAGCCTGACATTGGTGACTCGGCTGAGGCCGTGGCAGAACTTCAAGCTGCTGGTTTGGTGAAAGCTCCCAACATCCAGTCCAATGACTCCACGGCGTTGCTGGACATTGCAGCGCCCGCTAATGAAGTCTTGCGCAGCATTTCTTCACGTGCCCGCAACGCAGTTCGCAGGGCTGAACGTGAGGGTTGCGAGGTGGTTCAGGCTGAGCCGGGCGAAGACAGCTACCGCAAGCTCTACGCCCTCATGCAGAACACCGTGAACGCCAAGGGTGCCATGCCGCTGCGGAGCTACGAGTACTATTCCAAGTTCTGGGAAGAGTTCTGCAGCCGCGGCCAGGGACACTTCTTCTTCATCCACGAAGACGGTGCACCAAGTGTCGGTGCTTTCGTCATCAACTACGGATCCAAAGCTACGTACAAGGACGGCGGCTCCACCCAGAACCGCAAACAGTACGGTGATTCCCATCTGGCCCAGTGGGCGGCGATCCAGCGCATGCAGGAACTCGGATGCGTGGAGTACGACTTCTGTGGCACGCCCCCCGCAGCGAGGATCAAGGACAAGACCCACCCCCTGTACGGCATGGGATTGTTCAAGACGAGCTTCACCAAGACCGTAACGGACTTTGTGGGTTGCTATGACCTTGTCCTGGGACCTGTCCGCCACAAGCTGTGGCTCACGGGTGCGGAACGCATCTTCCGTCGACTCGAAACCATGCGTACCGGTGGCCAGTTCTACTGACGGCCATCCGCAGCCAGCAAACCAACTTCAGGCCCGCCCCGGCCACCAACGGGTGCAATCTACTTTATAGGTGAGGTAATTTCTTTGACTCCGATCGAGGCTGGAACCGACATGGAATTCGTGATTCTCAGTGACGCTGATTTCGAGACATTCGCCAAGGGACATCCCCAGGGCAGCTTCATCCAGTCCATGGACCTCACGCGCTTCCAGCGTGCCCGTGGCCAGGAAGTTGAGCTTTTTGGCGTGACGCGCGGCGACAGCCTCATTGCTGCGGGGAAACTTGTCTACTCGTCCAACCGCCTGGGCTACAAAACCGCAGATTGCGCCAAGGGGCCCCTGATGGACTACAGCGACCCCGCCGTGGTGCGCTTCGTCGTCGAGCAGTTGAAAAAGCATGCGGCCTCGAAGAAAGCTGCAGAGCTGCGTATCTCTCCCAACATCCGGTACATTGCGCGTGATGAAGAGGGCGCCGAACACCCTGAAGTTGAGGACAACCGTCCACTACTGAAGGAGTTTGAAGGCCTGGGCTTCAAGCATCAGGGCTTCGACATGAACTTCGCCAACATCAACTGGATGTTCATCAAGCAACTCGACGGAATCGCTGATTCCGAAGAGCTCATCATGGGCATGAACTACCGCACCCGCAAGGCCATCCGTAAAGCCGAGAAGAACGGCGTCTACCTGGAACAGGCCACGCTGGAAACGCTGGATGAGTTCTACAACGCACTGAGCACAGCCGGCGACGAGAAGGGCTTCACCTACCGGGAACGCGAGTACTACGAGCAACTCCTCCGGAATACTTCGGACGAGTTCACCAAGCTCATGATGGCCAAGATCAACATTCCCGAATATCGGGCCTCCATCACGGAGCGTCTGGATGCCGAATCCAAGACCTTGGCAGACCTTAAACGTGAGGTCGAGGAGACCGGCAGCAAGAAGAAAGCCAACCGCATCAAAGTTGTCCAGGACCTCGTGGACAGCTACGAGCGCAGCCTCAAGGACATTGAACGTTTCCCCGATTCCGTCGGTGTCGCTACGGTTGCTGCCATCCATTTTGCGTGCTCCGGTGACGAGCTGGTGTGCGTCATTGGTGGCACGGTTCAGGACTACATCTATTTCAACGGCGCCACGTCCTTGTACTGGGGCATGATGTTGCACGCACTGAACAATGGTTATTCGCGCTACAACTTCTACGGCACGTTCGGCATCCAGGGCCAGGATGAGACCGGGCACGGCGGGTACGAATTCAAGAAGGGCTTCGGTGGCGAGGTGGTCCAGTTGGTGGGTGATTTCGTCGCGCCGGTGAACCCGCTCGTCTTCCACGGCTACCGTGCGGTCAGGAAGTTTGCAGGGGTCGCCCAGACAGTACTGGGACGATTGCCACTTGAGAAATTGCCGGTAGTAGGAAAATTTCGGAGGAACCGCTAATCACACAAGCCAAGGGAGGATCACCGCGTGACTGAACGCCCCGACGGGTCCGCCAACAGGCCCCATACCGACGGGTTGCCCAAGACCCAGCCGTTGCGGCCGTCCCAGGTCCGGCAGAACGTCAACGCCAAACGCATGCTGATGCGCTTGGTTCAAGGTGACAGCCCGCCGACGGCGCCCATGAACATCGTGGACCGGTTGGCCGGGAGTCCTTACGCCAACCCCACCATCCAAGTGGTGGGTGTGGACGCTTCGGCCCGCAAGACCATCGACTTCGCCCTTCATCTGGCCGAAGTGATGTTCCGTTACGGTGCGGGCGCCCTTGAGGTGGAGACCAGCATGATTGCGGTCACGGCTGCCCTTGGCCTGAAGAACGTGGAAGTGGACATCACCAACCAGTCGGTGGCCATCAACTACGCGCCTAAGGACCAGACGCCCATCACGCTGCTCCGTGTGGTGCGCTCGTGGACCAACAATTACGCCGGCCTTGCCCAGGTTCACCAGTTGGTCACGGACATCGTGGCCGGGGGAGTGGGCCGTGACGAAGCCGTGCGCAGGTTGAATGAAATCATCCGCAGTGCCAAACCCTTCCCACGGTGGATGGTCACCATGGCCTTCGGCATCTTCGCCGCCGTCTTCGTGGGTGTCCTGGGTGGTGGCATCGGTGCGTCCGCGGTGGCTTTTGGTTCCAACATCCTGATCAGCCTGCTCTCCCGGCAACTTGCCAGATGGCGGACGGCTGACTTCTTCAACACCATGGCGTGCGCGTTCCTGGTCACCTTCATCGCGCTGATGCTGCGTTGGGCAGGTGTGGAAATTGCGCCATCCATTGTGGTGGCGGGTGGAATCCTGCTGCTTCTCCCCACGGGCCGTCTTGTTTCATCGGTACAAGACGCCATCAACGGCTTCCCGGTAACGGCCGCGGGTCGCTTCCTCTCCACGTTGCTCACTTTCGGCGCAATCGTTGCGGGGATTGGCGTCGCAGTAGTGGTTGGAACGCTGATGGGCAGCGCAGTCCTGGACGTAACCCAGACATTCCCCGACGCGTATCCCTTGTGGATTCAAGCAGTCCTTATTGCTATTGCGGTGGTCGCCATCGGCGTCACCGAGCAGACGCAAATGCGGCTGTTACTCCCGACGGCGGCAGTGGGCATAGTGGGCTTCTTCGTCTTGTGGGGTGTTGGCGAAGCCGGCCTCGGCGACCGTTTGTCGCCAGCCGTCGCTGCGGTGGTTATCGGCTTGCTGGGCCGCGTCGTGGCGCTCAAGCTGGGTGCTCCGCAACTTGTAGTGGCCGTCCCGGCCGCGCTGATCCTGCTTCCCGGTCTGACGATCTTCCGTTCCATGTACGCCCTGACCGTTGAAGGCGGCAACATACTGCTGGGTGCGGGTGGCATGCTCAACGCCGGCGCCATTGTGCTGGGCGTTGCGGCCGGCATCGTGCTCGGTGACAACCTGGCCAGGCCCCTGACGAAGGGTCTGTCCAGCAACGAGCGGCGCAGGGTACGCAGGCGCTAGCGTCAAAAAACGAACGGCGCCGCCAGGAGGCGGCGCCGTTCGGCTTTAAGGACTGAGGCTAGATCTGTCCCACTGGGAGCTTCTTCTCTGCTTGGAAAACTTCCTCTACGCGACCCTGCGCCCAATAGCCGGACAGTGAGACCTGCGAACGCTCCAAGCCGCGCTGCACGAAGAAGATCTCGCGGAGTCCTTTCATATAGCCCCGCTCGCCGTGGGCGAAGACGTCCACGCGTCCAGGCAACCATTCGGTGGTGCGAAGGGCGTCAAGAAGCAGCTCGCTGGAACCCGCTTGGACGCCCTTGCGGAGGAGCCAGTGCAACTCCACTCCGGCAGGGGCGGAAATCGGAAGAATGTCGGCCTCGTTATCCACTTCAAGGAACACGGTTCCGCGGGCATCGGGAGCAAGGGCCTCCACGCAGGCCGCAATGGCTGGTATCGCGGCGTCGTCGCCGGCGAACAAGTACCAATCGGCCCCGGGGGCGGGGCTGTACCCACCGCCTGGACCTGTGAAGATGAGCGAATCGCCGGGCTTGGCGGCGACGGCCCAAGGACCGGCCAGTCCTTCATCACCGTGCACCACAAAGTCGATGGCCAGTTCCTGTGCTTCCAGGTCTACCCAGCGGATGGTGTACGTGCGAGTGTGAGGCCACTGCTCACGGGGCATGGTCTCGCGGATGGCCCACAAGTCCAGCGGGAGTTCGTACTCGACACCCGGCTGCGGAAACACGATTTTGATATAGCGGTCCACATATTCGTTGTTCGCGTAGTCAGTGAAACCAGGTCCGCCCGCCACAATCCGCACCATGTGCGGTGACAGGCGTTCATTTCGCAGGACGGTCAGGTTCACCTGCGGACGGGTTTTACGTGAGGCGGACGAAGTGACGGGGAGAGCGGTCATGAAGGTAAGCCTAAGCTAATTTCCTGCGCGTCGGCTGGGTATGAGTCGAAGGTTACAGACCTGGCCGAACAGGGTTACAGAACGGGTAATTCCCAATTGATGGGCTCAGCCCCCAAGCCAATGAGCAGCTCATTGGTCCGGCTGAAGGGCTTGGAGCCGAAGAATCCTCGTGATGCAGAGAGTGGACTTGGGTGGACCGAGGCGATGGACGGTGCCCCGCCCAGCAGGGGCACCACACCTTGGGCATCTTTGCCCCACAGGATCGCCACCAGCGGACTCTGCCGCCCGGCGCCGTCAGTGCGGTTGGCGACGGCGGTGACCGCCGCCGTCGTGACTGCTTCCCAACCTTTGCCGCGGTGGGAGCCGGCGTTTCCCGCTTCGACGCTGAGGACGCGGTTAAGGAGCAGGACGCCCTGCTCCGCCCAAGCGCTGAGGTCGCCGTGGACGCGGGGCGGGAGGCCGAGGTCATCGTGGAGTTCGCGGTAGATGTTGGCGAGGCTCCGAGGAATGGGTCGGGTAGGGCGGGAAACGGCGAACGACAACCCGATGGCGTGGCCCGGGGTTGGGTAAGGGTCCTGGCCGAGGATCAAGACTTTGACGTCGGCCAGCGGCTGTTTGAAGGCGCGCAGCAGGTTCTTTGCAGACGGCAGAACTTGGGCGCCGTTGGCCGATTGGCGTGCTACGTAGTCCAAGGCTTCACGGAGCTGGCCTTCAACCGGGCGCAATGCATCGGCCCAATCGGGAGCCACCAGCTCATCCAGCGGCTGTTTGAGCAGGGCGGCGAAACCCGGTTCAGTAGTATCAGCAGGTTCAAGATCAAAGAGTGCATCCTCGCCAGTCACCAGGCCATTGTCTCCCGCGCGCCGCACGACCTGCGAATGACACCGTTGTTATTCGCCCGTAACATGGGGGTAGGACATTTTCCCCCAACGAGCGTCGAAGGAGTGTGCCGTGGCAGAACCAGCACCGGAACCTATGGCGTCGCAGGCAACAGGCTTCGCCCTTGAGGACCTGGCGGCCGAGACCCGCAGTGACTCGCCGCTGAGTGAGCGTGACCAGCAGATGCTGGCGCTGGAGCGGCAATGGTGGAAGTACGCCGGAGCCAAGGAACAGGCTATCCGCGAGCTGTTTGATCTCTCTGCCACACACTACTACCAGATCCTGAACGCGCTCATAGACACCGAGGATGCGTTGGCCCACGATCCCATGCTCGTCAAGAGACTGCGTAGACTACGTACGTCCCGCCAGCGTGCGAGGACTGCACGTCGCTTGGGGTCCGACGCGTAAATCGCCAGGCTGATCTGTCAGCAGCAACCAGCAAGGACACCGCTTCACCATGACCAAATATGCCAAGGACGAATTCGACCAGGTTCCGCAGAACACGTCCCGCCAAGGCGTTCACCGCGACGCCCAAGAGACTGCACGCCCCACCCTGTGGCCGGTCCTGACCGTTGGGGCGGTGGCCCTGGTGCTCGGGCTGGTGGCCTTCCTGATCCTCCCCAACCTTGGGCTGGTAGCACCCAGCGCTTCGTCCAACACCACGACGCCGGCGCCGCTGCAGACCTCTGCGGCACCGTCCGCTGCGCCCACCGAATCCAGCAGTGCCCCGCCCGCTTCCAGCGAACCCAGCAGTGAACCGACGCCCTCGGAATCTCCTTCCGCCACTCCGTCTTCGTCTCCCGTGGACAAGGCCACTCCTGTGGCCGTCTACAACGGCGCCGGGACGGCAGGGTTGGCCGGACGGGTGGCAGGCCTCGTCCAGGGCGACGGTTGGGCGCTGAGCACTGTAGGAAACTGGGGCGGACTGCCGCAGCAGACGTCCGTGATCTTCTACAACGCTCCGGAGCAGAAGGCCAACGCGGAAGCGCTGGGTACCTTGCTGGGCATCCAGACGATCGTGGAAACGCCCGAGGTTCAACAGCCGCTGGTGGTTGTGGCCGGGCCCGGTTACCAGTAGGCATTGAGCCCGTTCCTGAGCTGAAATGCCGCAACTCGGTTAAGCCTCAATAACAAAAGTGGTGCCCTGCCCCTCCACGGCAGCGCGGCGCTAGTGACAGTGGTTACAGTGGACTAATTCCGGTACGGAGATCCCGGCTACCGGTCTTGGCTACTGCGAAAGTGTGGGCATCATGGCTTTGGGAACCGTCAAATGGTTCAACGCCGAAAAAGGCTACGGATTCATCACTGTGGATGAATCCGGCGACGACGTCTTTGTGCACTGGTCCGCCATCCAGATGGATGGCTTCCGCGCCCTCGAAGAAGGCCAGCGGGTTGAGTTCGAACTGGGGGAGGGCCAGAAGGGTCCGCAAGCCGAAGGCGTCCGCGTCGCGTAGTTCGATCGCGGCGTCTACGCCAATTCCTGTCAGCCCATGGCTGAAAGCCCTTTGTTTATAGAGCAAAGTGGCATCTCTGCTTGCACTCTCCCCGGTCGAGTGCTAATTATTGATTTAGCACTCCTATGGTTCGACTGCTAAGTCCGGCCCGGTTGACCCCGGCGGCGGACAGGCATCGGGCCGGCGGAGGATCAAGAAACACCTTGGTGGGGTGAGGTCCGGAGCGCGGGGCATACAGAGGCCCCAAGCGAAAGACCGTCCGTCGCGGGCACCCCATCTGATAGGTACCTTCTTAACGACTGTCCCGAAAGGACTACCGCCGTTATGGCCAAGATCATTGCATTTGATGAAGAGGCACGCCGCGGCCTCGAGCGGGGCCTGAACATCCTCGCAGACGCCGTCAAGGTCACCCTCGGCCCGCGTGGACGCAACGTCGTCCTCGAAAAGAAGTGGGGCGCCCCCACGATCACCAACGATGGTGTTTCCATCGCCAAGGAGATCGAGCTGGACGATCCTTACGAGAAGATCGGTGCAGAACTGGTCAAGGAAGTTGCCAAGAAGACGGATGACGTCGCTGGCGACGGTACCACCACTGCAACCGTTCTCGCCCAGGCACTGGTGAAGGAAGGCCTGCGCAACGTTGCCGCCGGCGCCGACCCGCTGTCCCTCAAGCGCGGTATCGAGAAGGCCGTTGAGGCAGTCATCAGCGAACTGCTGGCCTCCGCCAAGGAAATCGAAACCAAGGAAGAGATCGCAGCTACGGCTTCCATCTCCGCCGGCGACCCGGAAATCGGCAGCCTCATCGCCGAAGCCCTGGACAAGGTGGGCAAGGAAGGCGTCATCACGGTCGAGGAATCCAACACCTTCGGCCTGGAGCTCGAACTCACCGAAGGCATGCGCTTCGACAAGGGTTACATCTCCGCTTACTTCGTCACTGACGCAGAGCGCCAGGAAACGGTCCTCGAAGACCCGTACATCCTGATCGTCAACTCCAAGATCTCCAACGTGAAGGAACTCGTCACGGTTCTGGAGAAGGTCATGCAGTCCAACAAGCCGCTGCTGATCATCGCCGAAGACATCGAGGGCGAGGCTCTGGCCACCCTGATCGTCAACAAGATCCGTGGCACCTTCAAGTCCGTTGCCGTCAAGGCTCCGGGCTTCGGTGACCGTCGCAAGGCCCAGCTGGCCGACATCGCCATCCTCACCGGTGGCCAGGTCATCTCCGAAGAAGTTGGCCTCAAGCTCGAGAACGCTGGCTTGGAACTCCTCGGCACCGCCCGCAAGGTTGTTGTCACCAAGGACGAGACCACCATCGTTGAAGGTGCCGGCGACGCCGAGCAGATCGCAGGCCGCGTGGCCCAGATCCGCGCCGAGATCGAGAACTCCGACTCGGACTACGACCGTGAGAAGCTGCAGGAACGCCTGGCCAAGCTGGCCGGCGGCGTTGCAGTCATCAAGGCCGGTGCCGCAACCGAAGTTGAGCTCAAGGAACGCAAGCACCGCATTGAGGACGCAGTCCGCAACGCAAAGGCTGCCGTTGAAGAAGGCATCGTTGCCGGTGGTGGCGTTGCCCTCATCCAGGCAGGCGCCAAGGCATTCGCCAACCTCACCCTGCAGGGTGACGAGGCAACCGGTGCCAACATCGTCAAGGTTGCCATCGACGCACCGCTGAAGCAGATCGCTTTCAACGCTGGCCTCGAGCCGGGCGTTGTGGTGGACAAGGTTCGCGGCCTGCCTTCCGGCCACGGCCTGAACGCTGCCACGGGTGTCTACGAAGACCTTCTGGCTGCCGGCGTCAACGACCCCGTAAAGGTCACGCGCTCGGCTCTCCAGAACGCTGCTTCCATCGCTGGTCTCTTCCTGACCACCGAGGCCGTAGTTGCCGACAAGCCTGAGAAGAACGCTCCGGCTGCCGGTGGCGACGACATGGGCGGCATGGGCGGCTTCTAAGCCACCCGGCTGTAGCAATACAGCGCCCGGCATCACGCTGAACAGCATCACGACGGCGGCCCTCACCATTTTGGTGGGGGCCGCCGTTTTGTTCCCTCGTCAAAGCTGTACGTCAGGGCTGCAGACCCAAGTAGGTAGCAGATGATGCCCTTTTGAGCCCTCATAACGGCCTGTACTGCGACTCAGTTGGGTGCTATCACGGTTTTAGTGTCG
This sequence comes from Paenarthrobacter sp. TE3676, assembly GCF_056279165.1. Lineage (NCBI taxonomy): Bacteria > Bacillati > Actinomycetota > Actinomycetes > Micrococcales > Micrococcaceae > Paenarthrobacter > Paenarthrobacter sp. TE3676. The sequence continues at coordinate 394,095 of NZ_JBWBQU010000005.1, read as the reverse complement.
GTGGGGTCTGGCAGGATTAACCCCATGACGATTATTGCTGCCGCCGATGGGTCCGCCCTCGGTAATCCTGGGCCGGCCGGTTGGGCCTGGTATGTTGACGACTCCTGTTGGCGAGCAGGAGGTTGGCCGCACGGTACCAACAACCAGGGCGAATTGATGGCCGTCCTCGACCTGTTTCGGTCGACGGCCCACGTGCCACAAGAAGAATTGCTGATCCTTTGCGACAGTCAGTACGTCATCAACTGCATCACCAAGTGGATGCCGGGCTGGAAGCGGAAGGGCTGGCGGAAGGCCGACGGCAAGCCCGTGCTGAACGTGGACCTTCTCAAGGACATCGACCAAGCGATCGTCGGCCGAAAATACACCTTCGAATGGGTTAAGGGCCACGCTGGTCACGACCTCAACGAAGCCGCCGATGAGCGCGCACGCGCCGTTGCCACGGCCTACCAGCAGGGCGTAGCGCACCGTGCTGGCCCCGGGTTCCCGGGTGCGCAGGAACAGCTTGGATCTCAGCCGCAAACGGAAGCCCGCGCAGCACAAACCCGTTCCTCCGAGCCGGTCCCTGCAAGCGCTGCCGCCGGCGTCTCGTCGGCAAGCGCTGGTTCCGCACCCGCCAAGGTTGACCGCAGCTCCCGTCCGCACTTTGAGCCCACGCTCTTTGGTGAGTCCGGCATCTTTGGCCAAGCCGATCTCTTCAGCGAATTGGAAGATGACGCGTCGGCGCAGCAACTGTCAGCTGAGGACACAGTTCTGGCGTTGGAACGGGAACTGCTGAGGCCGGACGTGAGGGCGGACATCGGCAGGATCGGTGTGCTGCTCCACCCTGACTTCGCGGAGATCGGTAGTTCGGGCAGGTTTTGGACACGGGACGCCATGATGATGGCGCTGGAAGAGGACCCCGGTGAACCGACGGAACTTGAACTGCTCAGCGCAGACAGGCTCAGCGACAACACCATCCTGCTGAACTACCGTAGTTTCGCGCACACGGGCTCGGCGCTCCGCAGTTCCGTCTGGATGCTCGACCGCGGTCAATGGCGGCTGCGGTTCCACCAAGGGACTGTCGAGAAATAGCCCCCGATAACTAACCCCGGAAACCTAACCCGGAGACAAATCCCTCATGACCTGCGAGGCGGCTGCACAGGGGGAAGGCAGCCAGCCCCGCAGGAGTTCATGGGTGAGGGAGGACCGGGGCGGGGCAGCTAGTACGTGAAGCGCTGGGTGTTTCCTTGTTCCACTTCCAAATAGCTCGTGGCAGCTGAGGACAAGGCAATGTTGATGGAAGCCAAGGAAGCCTCGACCTTGCTTTGCGTCAGCGACCACTCCAGGACAAGCGCCTGGAAATTCGTGGCAGCTGTTCCCCGCCAGGTCGCCTCAAGTTCCTCCAGGCCACGCCGCATGGTCTGCACATCGGAGCTGATGCGATCAACAGTTCCTTTGACGTTGGCTGATTTGAGCTGGAGCAATTCGGTATCGACGGAGATGACGCTCATGGGTGGTGCCTTTCGACGAAGAGGTTCCGCGGTTTGCGGCGGGGATGCGTGGCTACAACATCGAGCCTAGGCAGCCTCCCGCAGCCGCAAAATGGGTGTTCGTCGCTATGTGGATAAAGGCGCTATGTGGACAAAGGCGTTAGGTGGACAGGAGCTCGGCCGATTCCTCATGGAACGGAAGGCTGACCACCAACGTGGCACCGCCGCCGTCGGTGTCCGCCACTTGGACCGTACCGCCATGGGAACCGACGATCGCGGCAACAATCGCCAGACCGAGGCCGCTGCCGCCTGTCTCGCGGGTCCGCGAGGTGTCAGCACGGTAGAAGCGCTCGAAGATCTTGTTGGTTTCAGATTCCGGAATGCCCTGCCCGTGATCGCGGATTTCGATGACGGAAACTGAACCGCTGGGGGTGTCACGAACACCGACGGCCAGTTCTATGGGGCTTCCCTCTGGCGTGTACCGCAGCGCATTTCCCACGAGGTTCCCGATGACCTGCCGAAGTTTGGCTTCGTCACCTTGGACCGGCGCGGCAGTGGGGGCGGCGCCGTCGAGCCCTGTGAGCGTGATACTCCGGTCTCCGGATGAGGCCTTGGTGTCAACCACGGCATCGTGTGCAAGGAGCTGCAGGTCCACAGGCTTGAGCTGAAGCGGACGCTGTTCATCAAGGCGGGCCAGCATCAACAGGTCTTCCACCATGGAGCCCATGCGCTTGGCTTCGCTTTCGATCCGGCCCATCGCCATCGCCACATCCTCTTTGGTTGCCAAGGCCCCGTGACGGTATAGCTCAGAGAAGCCCCGGATGGTTACCAAGGGCGTTCGCAGCTCGTGGGAGGCGTCCGCTGCGAAGCGGCGCATGCGCCCTTCGGAAGCGGCGCGGGCAGCAAAGGAAGCCTCGATGTGGGCAAGCATGGCATTAAGGGAACCGCCCAGGCGGCCAACCTCGGTGTGGGGATTGTCCACTTCCACGCGGCGGGACAGGTCACCGGCCGCGATGGCCGCAGCTGTCTTTTCAACCTTGGCGAGTGGACGGAAGGAGCGGGCAACAGTCCAGGTGGCGATGAAGAACGCCAACACGAGCGTCAAGAGGCCGACGCCTACAACTACCAGGACAGCGTGCTCCATCACTTTGTCCACGGGAGTGAGCGGCAGCCCAATGATCATGACGCCGTTCTGGCCACCATCGGATCTGACGCCAATGGCCACCACCCGCCAGTTTGTACCGGCCGTGCCCTTGACTTGGAAGGGGGAGTTGCCGCGGAGCTTCGCTTCAGCGGGGGTGATGTTGGCGATTGCGGGACGATCACTTTGGCTGCCCGCGTAGGGATAAGGTGCGAAGCCTGGCACGTACAACGTCAGCGAGTAGTCTGTGGGCACGGCGGATTCGGTGGGAGCCTCCGGGTTCGGCTGGGCTGGCTCGTCAGTCGCCGGGTTGGGTGGGGCCAGCTTGTCGAAGGACTGCTGGTCCAGGGCCAAAGCAACGGCGGCCTTGAGTTTGTCATCCACCTGGCCCTGCAGGTAACTCTTGACGAGCGTCAGCGTTCCCGCGCCCGTGGCCGCCAGGGCAAGCAAGAGCAGGCCCATGATGATGGCGACGAGCTGCGACCTCAGGGACGCCGATTTCCAGCGAAGCAGCAAGGGTCAGCGCTTCTCTGCCGTTCGCAGCACGTAGCCTACGCCGCGCTTGGTCTGAATGAGGGCCGCGGCATCCGGATCGATGTCCACTTTGCGTCGCAGGTAGGAGATGTAGGACTCCACGATCGAGGCGTCGCCGTTGAAGTCGTACTCCCAGACGTGGTCCAGTATCTGGGCCTTGGAAAGTACACGGTTGGGGTTCAGCATGAGGTAGCGCAGGAGCTTGAACTCGGTGGGGGACAGCTCGATCACGGTGCCACCCCGGCGGACCTCATGGGCGTCGTCGTCGAGTTCAAGATCGTCAACCCGGATAACGGCGTCGTCGTCCTCCAACGGCTGCGTGCGGCGGAGGACTGCGCGGATGCGGGCCACCACTTCGTCCAGGCTGAAGGGCTTGGTGACGTAGTCGTCGCCGCCCACAGTGAGGCCCGTGACTTTATCCTCGGTGTCGTCCTTCGCTGTGAGGAACAGGACGGGGAAGTGCTTGCCGGCAGCGCGGAGGCGCCGGGTCACCGTGAAGCCATCCATGTCCGGCAACATGACGTCCAGGACTGCCAGATCCGGAGAGTGGAGATCGGCCGCGGCGAGGGCTTCGCGACCATTGGCGGCCGCGACGACCTCGAAGCCTGCAAAACGCAGCGACGTGGACAGCAGCTCGCGGATGTTGGGCTCGTCGTCGACAACGAGAAGCTTGGCTTCGGGACCGTTCTTTTTCATGACATCCATGATGCTCCCAGAATCTGGGAGTTCACTGGATGCTGCATGTGAGCGGACTGCGTGGCTGCGTCCAGTTAACTTGTCCGGGTTCAGGCCCCCAGTGCTAGCCCGGTTCCCAGCGCCACCATGGTCACTGCGATGCCGCCATCCAGGAATCGCCAAGACAGTGGCCGGGCGAAGAAGCCGCGGAGGTAGCGTGCGCCGAATCCAAGGGAGGCGAACCATACGATGCTGCCCAGCATGGCCCCGGCACCGAACCACCATTGCAGTTGAGCTCCTTGAGCGCTGGCTATCGAGCCCAGGAGGGCTATGTCCAGGTAGACGTGCGGGTTGAGCCATGTCAGTGCCAGCACGGTGGTAACGGCGGCAGCGAGACTGCGCTTTGCGCCGTCGTGGGCCGGCCCTGCACTTTTCAGTGATTGCGGGCGCAACGCCCGGCGGGCGGCCATGACGCCGTACGTCACCAGGAAGGCTGCCCCCACGTAGCGAAGAACGACGACGGCGTCCGGAGCTGCCGTAATGAGGGCGCCGGTGCCAAGGACTCCGGCAGCGATAAGGGCGGCGTCGCTTAACGCGCACACCGCCACGACAGGGACGATGTGCTCGCCGCGGATTCCCTGCCGGAGTACGAAAGCGTTCTGGGCTCCGATGGCGACGATGAGGGCGAGTCCGGTGGCCATGCCCAGGCCTGCGGAGTGGAAGAAATCAGTAAGGTTCACCCTTGGAAATTACGTTCATCCCCCTCTTTAGACCAGCTAAAGATTCTCACACAACATAAGATACTCTTATGCCTCACTTTCCCTCCGAGCAGCTGCTGACCTTCGCTACCGTCCTCTCCGAGGGCACGCTGGACGCTGCTGCGCGCTTGCTTCACATCACGCCGTCGGCCGTCTCCCAACGGCTGAAGGCGCTCGAGCAGTCGACTGGCAGCGTGCTGTTGCAACGCAGCAACCCTGCCAAAGCCACTGAAGCAGGCGAGGTTGTGCTGCGTCTTGCGCGGCAGGTGGCACAACTCGAAGCTGACGCCGGGCGGGAACTGGGCTTGGGCGCCGACGGGGCGCAGTTGGCCGTGCCGATCGTGGTCAACGCGGATTCGCTGGCGGTGTGGTTCCTCCAAGCGTTGGCCAAGGTTCCCGCAGACCTCAATGTCACCTTCGACCTTCACCGGGACGACGAACAACACTCCACTTCGTTGCTGCGCTCAGGAACGGTTATGGCTGCCGTCACCGCCACGCCAGAGCCTGTGCAGGGGTGCCGGGTGGAGAGCCTCGGGGTGATGCGGTACCGCGCGGTTGCGGCACCGCATTTTGTGGACCGTTGGTTCCCGGAATTGTGGGAGGGACTGGACTCGGGAAGCGGCTTGACCGGGGCCGCGCTCAATGCCGCCACCACCGTGGACTTCGACCGCAAGGACACGTACCAGTGGGCCTTTGTGCAGTCGGCATTCAAGGCTGAGGGTGAGCCGCTTCCGGAACGGAAAGGACCGCGTCATTACGTCCCGGCTTCCCAGGACTTCGGCGACGCGATCCGCTTGGGACTCGGCTGGGGGCTAATCCCGGAAGTTCAATGCGGACCGGAAATCGCCGACGGCAGGCTGATCGAGATCGCCCCCGACCATCCCATCGATGTGCCGCTCTACTGGCAACGCTGGCGAACGGCGTCCCGTGTGCTTGATGTGCTCAGCGAAATCGTCCGTGACGTTTCAGCGCTGTATCTACGGAAACCCTGAAGCGGTGGAGGTCTTGGGTGGTCGAAATCCGAACACGCCCACGGATGCTTCTAAAAATGTCAGTGCCCCGCTCCACACTTAAAACATGGCAAACACAGCAGCTCCCGCAGGCATCCACCAGCACCGTGACAGTGACGTCGAGTTCCACGTGACGTACCTGGACACCGATTCCGGCCGCATCCGGCGAGAGGATTTTGAGGATCTGGCCGCAGCCGAGCGGTTCGCCAGTGCCCAACTCCGCGATCAGGACGGGTGGGCCGTGGTGGACCACGTCAAGATTGAGGTCACCAGCCGGATGGTCGCCTGAGGCACAAGCCTCCCATCCAGCTCACTCGGCCCATCCAGCTCACTCAGCCCGACCAGCTCACTCCGGCCGGTTGTTGGAGTGTCCGCCGTGCACGAACGGCGATGACACACCTTGGTACTTCAGCAGCATCATCATCCCCTCGGCGGCGTGGTCCAAGTTGTGGCAGTGGTCCATCCAGATGCCTGGGTTATCGGCGTGAAGCAGCAACTCCCACACTTCGCCCGGCAACACATCCACGGTGTCCAGGATGAGTGGTGACCCACTTGGAGCTACGCCGTTCCTGCTTAGTACTTGCACGTGATGTCCGTGGGGATGCATGGGATGCGGCTCGGAGGTGCGGTTCACTACCGTCACCTTTACGGTGTCGCCCTCGGCAACCTCGATGGACGGAACCAGCGGATATGCCGCCCCGTTCACGGTGAACGCGTACCGGGGAATCCCGTCAACAAAACGGAACTGCCGGTCAAGCACCATCACCTCTTCGCGCGTGATCGGCCGGACGAGCTCTGCCGCCTTCCCAGCACCATGCAGTTCCCCAGCACCATCCAGTTCCCCGCCCACGGGTTTGCCATACTCCAAAAGGTCCAGCACGGGCATGGTGACGAAAACGCCTGCTGGCGCCTTTTCCGGAACCATCTCCTCGGGTTTGGCTGATTGATCCGCGACGGCGGAGCCAGACGGGGCGATGACGACTACGGCATTTGCCGCAGCGTCAGAACGAACGGTGACGGTGGAATCAGGCATGGTGAAGGCGATGTCCACCCGGCCGCCGGCGCCAAGTCGGACCAGTTTGTTGGTCACTTCCTGCGGCTGGTTCACCTCGGTTCCATCAACCGCAACGGCTTTGAAGGTCGTGCCTTGGATGAGGTATCGCTGCTGCACGGAATCGGTGTTGATGAGCCGGACCCGCACGCTTGAGTCAGGGGTGGCAGTATGCGCGGTGGCACGGTCTGAGGAGCCCAGCAACCCCAGACCGCTGAGGTCGTGCCCGGCCACCACAACGTCCGTGTCGGCACGGGGCGAAGTAGGGTGGTGCACAACGAACGTGCCGTAGAGGCCCTTGCGGACCCCCTCGGCTGAATCTTGATGCGTGTGGTACCAGTAGGTGCCTGCCTGGGCGGCAAGGAAGCGATAGGTCATGGATTCCCCGGGCATGACGGCGTCCTGTGTTGCCCCGGCCACCCCATCCATGGCGTTGGGAACGTCGTAACCGTGCCAATGAAGGGTTACGCCGGCAGTCACATCACGGTTGGTCAGCAGCACCTCCATCACTTCGCCGAGTTGGGCCTCCAGGGCTGGACCCGGAAGGCTGCCGTAAGTCCACGCCTCTGTGGTTTGCCCGGATGGCAGCACTACTTGTTCCACACGGGCAGTCAGTTCGTAGTGCCGGACCACAGCGTTGGCGGGGGTTTCGCCGACCAGGCTGTTGACCGACGTCGGATCCGTCACCACAACGTCGGCACCGCCATGATGCGCGACGGCGGCAGCGATGGTTGCGCCGTCGGCGGACCGGCTCCCAAGCCAGGCAAAGACTCCGGAGCCCAAAGCCGTACAGATCATGAGTCCTGCAACCGCGGTAGCCGCCGTCGGACGCATGCCGGCGGGAGAAGCGCCGCCTCGACGTTCTGCCCGAACGGCCGTGTTTGACTGCGTACGTCTCGACGAAGGTCGTGGCGAAAACAGTGCGAGCCTGGCGATCAGCACGGACGCCGCCACCATGAACAGCAAGACCACAAGGCTCCAAGGAGCCGGGAATGGCCCCAGGAGCAATGTCAGGGCGAGTGATGCCACAGCTGACACGGCAGCTGCGATCATGGCCAGCACCGCCCACTCGCGGGATCGTCGCGGATCTTGTGCAGCAGGTTTGGGGCCGGTGTTCCGCCTCCTCAGCAAGAACGGAACACCGGCCGCCGCGGCCCAAGCCGCGGGGATGGCGGTCAGAGGCACATTGATGGTTATGCGTTCGCTGGCAAACCACCAACTGCCCGCCACCAAAGCGGGAAGCAATGCGTACCGTCCCACTGTCACTGCGACGGCTATACCCACTAACAACAGCCCAAGGTCACTCCGGCGCGGCTTGTCGCTCAACGACGCGGTCATCCAAGCAGCGGCAATCCACGCGCTGGCCGCAAGCACGGACAGTAGCAGGTCCACCGCCAGCAGCTGCGAGGTGTTCACAGCTGCAAGTGCTCACGCTGTGCTGGAGGATGTGGAAGCATCCGAGGAGGCAGCCTTGGGAGGCAGCGGTTGAGGGTTGAGGGCTGCCGCGCGGGCACGCTTGAACAACCAATAGGACATGAAGATCATCATCACGCCAACTATCGGGTGGATGGAGACTACCCACGAGCCTGCCGGGGTGATGAATTCCGGTGAGGAACCGGTCAGCATGCCGCCGATGATGAAGATGAACAGTTGAAGCCAGGTCAGCAGGAAGATGCCCGCGGCCAACCAGATGGTGCGGGACCCCACCTTGGCGATCGCTGCTACGATCGCTGCCAGCAATGCTGAGTATCGCAGCACATATTGGCCATTGACGGCATGGTAGACGCCAGCTTCACGCTGGGCTTCGATGGTGTTTTGGAAGTGGAAGTATCCGGCGAAGAACAGCTGTGCGAGTGCTGACAGCAGGACGATCGCGGAGAGGACCAGGAGGGCTTTGCGCATGGGGAATCCTCTGGTAATCAATTCACAGATTCTTCTAGGCCTTCAAACCGTCGGCTCCCTGGCTGCGGGCTTCCCCCACTGCCGACGGCTGGCCGCCTGGTTGCCTGGACCAGGGGCAACCATAAAAGGGCGGAGAGCTTCACTTGGAATCGTAAAGTTGCTGGAGATGAATAGCAAGAGCCTGCGGATATTATCCCGGCAGGGGCTGCCTACTGCTCCTGTCCAACATCCTTGCCCACGTCCTTGGCGTCCATGATCCTGTACGCGTAGCCCTGCTCGGCCAGGAACCTTTGGCGTTTTGCGGCGAAATCCTGGTCCAGCGTGTCCCGCGCTACCAAGGAGTAGAACCTGGCCGCACGGCCGTCCTGCTTGGGGCGAAGGAGGCGTCCCAACCGCTGGGCCTCTTCCTGCCGCGAGCCGAAGGAACCTGAGACCTGGATGGCGACCGACGCCTCGGGGAGGTCGATGGAGAAGTTGGCCACCTTGGACACCACCAACGTGTGGATCTCGCCCTTGCGGAACGCGTCGAAGAGCTTCTGCCGTGCCTTGACGCTGGTTTCGCCCTTGATCAGGGGAGCGTCAAGCCGTTCGGCGATCTCATCGAGTTGGTCGATGTACTGGCCTATCACCAGCAACTGCTCGCCCTTATGGACTGCCACAAGTTCTTCCACCAGTTTTGTCTTGGTCTCCGAAGTAGCGCAGAGCCGGTATTTATCGGCGTCATCTGCCATGGCGTAGGCCACCCGTTCGTCGCGGGGGAGGTCCACACGGACTTCAACACAGTCGGCGGGCGCGATGTAACCCTGAGCCTCGATATCCTTCCAGGGTGCGTCGTAGCGCTTGGGCCCGATGAGGCTGAACACCTCACCTTCCCGGCCGTCTTCCCGAACCAACGTCGCCGTGAGGCCGAGCCGACGGCGGGCTTGGAGGTCCGCGGTCATCCGGAAGATCGGGGCAGGGAGCAGGTGCACCTCGTCATAGATGATGAGGCCCCAGTCGTGCCCATCAACGAGTTCCAGGTGCGGGTACAGGCCACCGCGCTTTGTGGTCAGGACTTGATAGGTGGCGATGGTGACCGGCCGGACTTCCTTGACCGCGCCGGAGTATTCGCCGATCTCGTCTTCGGTCAAGGACGTCCGCTTGAGCAGTTCATCCTTCCACTGCCGGGCAGAGACGGTGTTGGTGACCAGGATCAGCGTGGTGGTGGAGGACGTGGCCATCGCTGCCGCACCCACCAGTGTTTTTCCCGCACCGCAGGGAAGCACGACGACGCCGCTGCCGCCGGCCCAGAAGTTTTCCGTGGCCAGCTTTTGGTACGGGCGCAGCTGCCAGTTGCTTTCGTCCAGCATGATGAGGTGCGGTTGACCGTCAACGTAGCCGGCAAGATCCTCTGCGGGCCAGCCCAACTTGAGGAGCAGCTGCTTCAACTGTCCACGCTGGGACGAATGCACCACCACGGTTTCGCCATCAATCCGAGGCCCCAGCAGTGGAGCGATTTTCTTGGCACGGATGACTTCCTCCAAGACGGGGTAATCGTCCGTCCGCATCACCAGTCCGTGCTGTGCATCCTTTTCAAGCCGGAGCCGGCCGTAGCGGGACATGGTCTCTTCGATATCGATCAGCAGCGCATGCGGCACGGGAAAACGGGAGTACTTCAGCAGCGTATCCAGCACCTGCTCCGCATCCAGCCCTGCCGCCCGGGCGTTCCAGAGACCCAGCGGCGTCAGCCTGTAGCTGTGCATGTGTTCCGGAGCGCGCTCCAACTCGGCGAAGGCGGCGATTGCGTGCCGGGCCTCCGTAGCCAGCTCATGGTCGACCTCCAGCAGGATGGTCTTGTCACTTTGTACGATCAGCGGACCGTCGGTCACTGTTTAATCCTCTTCATGAACGCAGTTCTCCTGCGGGTTCCACATCGATGATCCGGTGGATGGACAACACCCGTTCGGTGTCCTTGGCGGGATCGAAAACCCTGACACGCCCGCCGGAGACGGATACAGGAACAACGGTTTCGGTGTTGGCATTCCCCAAACTGTCCACCACGTTCATGGTGACGGCCTGTTTAAGCCGGATTGCCGTTTGTAGCGTCTCCAAGCCGAGCTGGGTGGCCGTCTCGCCCGTCGCTTCGGCCGGGACCGCGCGGTGTTGCCGCAGGACCGAAAGCTGTGCCTCGACGTCGTCGTCCGGCGGTGCTGTTCTGGGCGCCGTATAAACCGGGCGGGCGCTGCCTGGCACTGCCGTGGTCCGTTTGAAGCGTACGACGGCGGGTTCAGCCTCCTGCACGGCAGGCGAGAGGCCCAATTCGCGCAGGACACGCGCTGTTTCACGTGGACTGGCAGAGGAAGTGAGGACAGTGGGGGCGATGCGCACCAGGCTCAAGGCTGACGTCCGGGCCTCGCGGAGGAGATCGGTGATGGCTGTTTCGTCGTCGCTCTGGATAAAGCTGGCACTCGTGCCGACACGAAGGCGGCCATGCCGGGAGGCCGTGTCCTGGACAAGGTACTCCAATGGTTGGGGTACGTCCGTGGCGGAATGCTCACGGAGGAACGCCAGCAGCGATTCCGCATCCTGTCCGGCGTCGAGGGCCCTGCGAATGGTGCTGGCAGAGAATCGGTAGATCGATGCTGGGCCCTGGCCCTCTGCGTCGGCCATCAACAGCAGTGTTTCACTGAGTTCCGGCGCGAGGTAGCCGGGCGCTACAGCCGTGAGATCGGCCTGGAGGAGGATGTGGTTCACGGCGGCGGGCAAATGCTCGCCGAGGATGGTCATGGCCTTGTCCGGTTGGCCGTCAGCGATGGCCGAACCCAGCTGGGTCAACGCACCCGATCCCATCAGCCCCAGGAGCGTGGCTTCCTCCAGGATGCCGCGGACCAGGGAACTGAACCGTCGGGACATCCGCGGCTGCGCCCATTCTGCACGCTGCAGGACGGCTCGGGCATCCAAAACGGGTGCCTTTCCATCCGGTGCTGCTGCCTCCACGGTGAGCTCGTTGAGGATTTCCAGGACCCGGCGGCGTACCACCGGGGCGTCGGGCCGCTGCGCTTCCGCGGACAAGGCGTTGATGGTGGTACCGGCTGCGCCTTGGTGGGCGGCCGAGGCCGACGGACCAGTGAGCGGCTGTCCCACCAGGGAGGGTGCCCGCTCACTCGCCAGCCAGGCGTTGACCAGCCACAGCCACTGTTCTTGCCTCGGCAGGTTTAGCCATTCAAGCGTCGGCGGCTGAATCCACGTGGAGCTGTCCACCTCCAAGCGGAGCAGCCCGGCCATGGCGCACAATTCCAAGAGGACGGCCGTCTCATGGACGCCCAACCGGATCGACTCCGCCAAACGACGCAGCTCGCGCACACCAACACCGCCGCTACGGAGGGTAGCCAAGGGTTGCTCCCGGACGGCGAACAACAGCTCGGCAGTCAGCCGCAGAATTTCGGCAATGGCCCCCATGGCCGCGTTGCGTCTCAGGGCGGCACTCGTATGGCCGAGCTCCGGAACAGGTGGCGCCAGCGTGAAATCATCCACGATCGCCCCTCCGCGCAAGGCAAGACCCACACTGTGGGGCAGCTCTACGTGGGCGGCGTCCAGAGGGACCAGCAAGCCGCGCGCCAACAGCCAATCGATAGGCCCGACGTCGTGGCTTTCATGGGTGACCGACGCCCGGCGCTGTGCCTGGGGTACCGCGCCCATGGCCCAACTGCCGAACTTGTCCAACAAGCCCACCGTCCGCTCCGGCGCCGTGGCGAGGATGGCACGAAGGTTCTCAGGAGAGGAAGTCCAACGCTGCAATGCCAAGGCTGCGTCCATCGGAGTGCTGGCGGGGTGGATGCCCGCGCCGCTTTGATGTAGCTCGGCCACCAACTGCACTACCCGCTGGGCAAAGGCTGGTTGGAGCCGTACAAGTTCGGTGTAGCTGCGTCCGAGTCCTGCCGGGTAGATGCCGATGACGTCCTTGAGGCTGCCCACGGGAAGGTAGAAGCGCTGACGGGACGACGTTGCCGGCGAGCCAGCGGGTGGGTCTGCCCTGTGTACCAGCGCCAATTCCTGCAATTTGGCGAGGATGGGGTCCAGCGCCGAAAGGGTGGAACCGGCAATGACCTTCTTCAACCCGGCCGCGGAAATACTGTGACCGGTATCGGCATTGGTGCACAGGTGAAGTGTTTCCAGGACCTGCATTTCAGGCTTGTTCAACCGCTCCAAAGCCCTCTGGACACTGACCCGGGCGCTAGCCCTGGCAGCCAAAGCCGGGAAGTCGGGAGCCATGGGGGAGATCAGGTCCGGTCGCGCGGCAAACAAGGCCCGCAGCGAATTGTCGCTGCGCGCTTCGAGTTCCTTGCTGAGCGCGCGTATAAGGGACATCAATCCAACGTTACCGCCCCCGGGCCGCTCGTGCCCGTCACCGGGTCAGGAGGTTACTGTCGGCGGCGTTGGCGTACGGAGTCAACAACCAGGACTACCGCGAGCATGAAGGCCACGGGCAGTCCGTAAAGGGCCGTCCACGTCACCCATACCGGCGGCACGCCACCGTTGAACGCCACAGCCATGACCGTGCCGACGGCAGCCAAAGAGATGACGGCAATGACGGCAGCGATGATCATGATGGGGCGGCGGTAACCCGGGGAAGTCATGCCCACAACGCTAGCAGCAGCACGCGAAGGCGGTTCATTGCTGCGGCTCTTGTCCTGTTCGTGTACGGCGTGGTCGCGGCAAAGCGGGAATAGGGGGTCAGGCAGGATAACCTTGAAGGAACAGACCAACACGGACCGGGCTGTCACCCTCGATCCCGCAGATCCCTGTGGATGCGGTGAGTGCCCGACGTGTCTCCCAAAAGCAAGAACGAAGAAGGTTGATTACGTGCCTACCGGCAAGGTCAAGTGGTATGACAAGGAAAAAGGGTTCGGATTCCTCGCGGCTGAAGACGGCCAGGAAGTATTCCTGCCCAAGACGTCCCTGCCCGCGGGCGTAACGGAGCTCAAAGCCGGAACCCGCGTGGAGTTCGGTGTGGCTGACGGGCGCCGCGGAGCACAAGCCCTGGGACTCCGTGTCCTGGAGAAGACACCGTCCATTGCCAAGGCCAAGCGCATGAACGCCAGGGACCTTGCACCTATGGTGCAGGACCTGGTCACCGTACTGGACAACCTCTCCGGCTCCTTGTCTTCAGGCAAGTACCCCGACGGCAACAAGGCCAAGGCAATCAGCATGGCGCTGCGCAAGGTTGCCGACGAGCTGGAAGCCTAGGACCGGCCATGACATCGGAATCCGCACAGGACACCAAGGTAGGCCCCGGCGCTGCCCAGGCTCCTGGAAACGGGGACGCCCCCGCGCGGAAGCCCGTCGCGGCCAAGTCCCGCGCCGGTTTGCCCGTGTGGCGCACCGGTAAGCCGGACGCGTTCCTGGCTGCCGCCGTCGATACTGCACGTGAGGCAGTTGAAGGCATAGCCAACCCGGGCGAAGTCGGGGCGCACCTTGGGGCGAAGTCGGAGGGCGACCGCGTGGTGACCCACCTGTTCGAATCCCGGCTCGCCGGTTACGGCGGCTGGCAGTGGTATGCCGTGGTGACCCGTAACTCGCGCTCCAAGATCGTGACCGTGAGCGAGCTCGGTTTGCTGCCCTCCGAGGACTCCATCCTGGCTCCCGAATGGGTGCCGTGGGCCAAGCGCGTCCGCCCCGAGGATGAGACGCCGCTGGTCGAAGAGACAGTTGAGGAAGTTTCGGAAGAGTCCGTGCAGGCGGCCGAAGATGAAGCCACCGAACCGGCTGACGCCGACTCCGATGACGCTGACTCCGATGAGGATGATGACGACGACGAAGCCGGGGCTGAATAGGCGTTGCGGAAACCCGGGGTGACCACAGTGAAGGCGGACGCTGATGTCCACCTTTAGGTCACTCGGAATCCTCAACTACCGCATCTGGTTCTTCGGTGCGCTGATCTCCAACATCGGCACGTGGATGCAGCGCACGGCGCAGGACTGGTTGGTCTTTGACCACCTGACAGCGCATGACGCCGGTGCCATGGGCATTACTTTGGCCCTCCAACTCGGGCCCCAGCTTTTCCTTGCTCCGTGGGCGGGACTGTTGGCCGACCGCTATAGCCGACGGAAACTGCTTCTCCTCACCCTGGTGGCCATGGCCCTCCTCAGCACGGGGTTGGGCGTGCTGGTACTGCTGGGCATCGCCGAACTTTGGCATGTCTACCTCTTTGCCTTGCTCCTGGGAATCGTGACCGCACTGGACGCTCCCGTCCGACAAACTTTCGTCTCCGAGCTCGTCACCGACGATTACCTTCCCAACGCAGTGGCCCTCAACAGTGCCTCCTTCAATGTGGCCCGGATGATCGGGCCCGCGGTCTCCGGTGTGCTGACGGTGGTGGTGGGCCCCGGCTGGGTGTTCCTCATCAATACCGTGTCCTTCGTGGCCATGCTCTGGGCGCTCAGACTCATTCCCGCATCGTCGCTCCGCATCCAGCCTAGGGCGGCGGCGGGTAAAGGGCGCATCCGGGAGGGGTTGCGCTACGTCAGGAACAGGCCGGATATTCAGGTGGTCCTGGTGGCGATCTTTATTGTGGGCACTTTCGGACTCAACTTCCCCCTGTTCATCGCCGCGATGGTGGGGACCCAGTTCGGCATGGACGCGGGCGCGTTCGGAGCGTTGAACTCGGTCATGGCCATCGGGTCGGTGACCGGTGCACTGTTGGCTGCCCGACGCGGAAGGCCGCGTCTCAGGTTGATCTTCGGGGCGGCCGGCGGCTTCGGCGTGGCCAGCGCCTTGGCCGCCCTGGCACCCAACGCTGTGCTCTTCGGGCTCGCTTTGGTTCCCTGTGGCCTGTTCGCCCTGACCTTGATCACCAGCGCCAACGGCTACGTGCAATCCACCACCGAGGCTGTCATGCGAGGGCGGGTCATGTCCCTCTACATGGCCATTTTCATGGGCGGCACTCCCATCGGTGCACCGTTGGTGGGTTTGGTGGCCAACGTCGGTGGCCCTCGATGGGCGGTCGGCGTTGCAGCGGTTGCCGGCGTCAGCACCGCCGTCGTGGGTTTGCTGTGGATTATCCGCGCGAAACAGCTGCGGCTCCGCTTCGACCGCCGGGCCCGCGGACTGAAGCACTTTCGGGTGGAGTCGCTGCTTTCCCGTCCGGAGGCGGACGACGACGGCGCAGGCCGGCAGGGCGCGTAACGCGCCTTAAACGGCGGCGGCGCCGTCCGGGAGCTACCCGCACGACGCCGACCGAGGCCCGTGGTGCTACTTCTTCAGCTCGCCCACGACGTAATCGATGCTCGCGAGCAGCGCGGAAATGTCGTCCGGCTCAATGGCCACAAACGTGGCAATGCGCAGCTGGTTGCGGCCGAGCTTACGGTACGGCTCGGTGTCCACGACGCCGTTTGCGCGCAGGACCTTGGCAATGGCTGCGGCGTCAATGGAGTCATCGAAGTCAATGGTGGCGATGACATTGGAGCGGTCTTCGGCGTTGGTGACGAAGGGCGTTGCGTACTCCGAGGCCTCCGCCCAGGAATAAATACGGTTGGCGGAGTCTGCCGTGCGCTTGCTGGCAAAGTCCAAGCCACCGTTGCTGTTGAGCCACTGCACCTGCGCGTCCAAGGTCACCAAGGTGGAGAGCGAAGGCGTGTTGTAGGTCTGGTTCAGCTTGGAGTTGTCAATGGCGGTCTGCAGGTCCAGGAAGTCCGGGATCCAGCGGCCGCTCGCCTTGACCCGTGCCGCACGTTCCAGGGCGGCGGGGGAGAACAGGCCCAGCCAGAGGCCACCGTCGGAGGCGAAGTTCTTTTGCGGGGCGAAGTAGTAGACGTCCGACTCGGCGACGTCAACGTCCAGTCCGCCGGCCGCTGAGGTGGCGTCCACGAGGACCAGCGAGCCTTCGTCGGCACCCTGCACGCGCTTTACGGGAGCGGCCACGCCGGTTGACGTTTCATTCTGGGGCCAAGCGTAGACGTCCACGCCGGCTTCGGCCGCTGCCACGGGGCGGGTGCCGGGTTCAGCCTTGATGATGGACGACGCATCAAGGAACGGTGCCTTGTTGGTAGCTGCAGCGAACTTTGAGCCGAACTCGCCGAATGAGAGGTGCTGGGCCTTCTTCTCAACCAGGCCAAACGCAGCCACGTCCCAGAACGCCGTGGAGCCGCCAACGCCGAGGACAACCTCGTAGCCAACAGGCGCGCGGAAGAACTGGCTGAGTCCTTCGCGGACCGAGCCCACAAGGTTCTTGACCGGAGCCTGACGGTGGGAGGTGCCGAGGATGGTGGTCGACGCGGCAGACAACGCTTCGATCTGTTCCGGGCGAACCTTGGACGGTCCAGCGCCGAAGCGTCCATCCTTGGGCAGCAGATCGGCGGGAATGGTGATGCTGTTGTCGCTCACGTAGGGCTCCAATGGGTGTCGGCTAGAGATGGGAGGTGGCATGGGGCATCAACTGCCCCTTCGACACCCTAATTCTGCCTGACACGGCCCGGGCGCAGGAACCTGCAGCCGTCATAGTCCGCCACGTGGAATGCAAACGAACAGGATGCGACCGGAATTATCCAGAGTAATTCCAAATAAGCTAGGCTGGTGGTTGGCGTTCATGGGGCGGCGGTGCACACCGTCCGCCCTTGCTGGGGACGCGGTACGGTGGAGATTACGCAAGGAACTGCGTTCGAGGAGAGCTGAGCTGGATGACGGATCTGATCGATACCACTGAGATGTATCTTCGGACCATTTTGGAGCTTGAAGAAGAAAACATAGTGGCTCTCCGGGCCCGCATTGCCGAGCGATTGCGCCACTCCGGACCCACTGTTTCCCAGACCATCGGACGCATGGAGCGCGACGGCCTGGTGATTGTGTCCAACGACCGCCACCTGGAGCTCACTGAAGTGGGCCGGAAACGCGCCACAGAGGTCATGCGCAAGCACCGCCTTGCGGAGCGCCTGTTGGCCGACGTTATTGGCTTGGACTGGGCCTACGTACATGATGAAGCGTGTCGCTGGGAGCATGTCATGAGTGAGCGCGTGGAGCGCCGGCTTTACGAGCTCCTGGAGCATCCCACAGAGTCTCCCTATGGCAACCCCATCCCGGGGCTTGAGGCGCTTGGTGGCCTCGCCAGCCAGCCCTTCCCCCGGCTGGATGTCAATCTGCTGCAGGCCATGGACGGCTACGCCACTGATTCCCGCGTTGTGGTCAGCCGCCTTGCGGAGCCCATCCAAGTCGAGCCGGAACTTCTCACCCAGTTGGATGAGGGCGGAATCCGTCCAGGCGCAACAGTGTCGCTGGAGCGCGTCGGTGAGTACATCTCTGTCCGCGTCCCGGGTATCGAGGGCGCCTTGGAGCTACCTCCTGAAGTTGCTGCGCACGTCTTCGTCTCCCTCAGCTGACCGGCACCGGGCCAGCACAGTGTCAAACCTCACTTTTGCGCCTTCGGCGCGCGTGTGACCTGCGGTTTTTCGGAATTGATGATAAGGGCCTCCTTCGCTTGCCCCGCTCCTGTTGATAACGAATTTATTACCAAGAGCCTTAATCCCCTATAGTTATCTACTAGCGCTGATACCAAAGCGTTACCTGATCCGGAGCCGAGCTCTGCCAGCGGATCAGGTGTGCCACCCACCACTGGCAGAGGCGGGGGAACCACAAGCGGCTGTCTAAAGAAGCAGCCTTGGGGTGAAGTCCGCAGCAGAAGTGCCCACGTATGCAAGTCCCTCTTGGGATACCTGTGTGCCGTGAGCGCCTCGTGCGGACCGGGTCTTTGTACTCTCTGACCCGAATCCGACAGCTAACTTCGCAGGCTTTTGAGAGAGGAACAGAGTTTGACATCGCAGAACGTCAGGGGTCGCCGCCGCGCGTCCGGCCCCGCTGCTGAGCTGCGGCCAGCCACCGTCGTAACGGAGATCCGGCCTCGCGACACCGAGCGTCAGGTGCGCCGCCGTAAGAGCCCGCTGCGCCAGGTTGCCGACTTCGCCGCTGCCAGCGGCGTCGGGCAGAAGGCCGGTGTTGCGCTTGCCGCCACCGGACTTGCCCTGACTGTCGGTCTGCCGGCCACGAGTCCCGTCATGGCCACTTCGGAATCAGGCCAGACTGAGTCTGCCCTCGCCGTCGCCGCCCCCGCTGGCAGCCAGCCCGAGGTTTCCGCCGCCGCGTCAGCCAAGATCGACTTCAGCCGCGCCGCCGTCGCCACTTCTGCCGACCCCGATGGGAAGCTGAAGCAGCTGCTCAGCGCGCAGTCGACTGAGAGCATCCAGCGGGCCTCGTCCGTTGGCAGCATGGCCAGCCCCCTGGACACGCTCACCACGGCATCCCCTTTTGGTTACCGCATCAGCCCCCTCACGGGTGGCGCAGGTGACTTCCACCGTGGCCAGGACTTCGTTGCCCAGTGCGGCACGGCTGTGCATGCAGCGGCCACCGGCAAGGTTACGTTCGCCGGATGGCACGAGTACGGCGGAGGCAACCGCGTTGTCGTTGACCACGGCAATGGCCTCGAGACCACGTACAACCACCTGTCGTCCTTCACCGTCCAGGTAGGCCAGACCGTAAACCGCGGCGACACCGTCGCCCTGAGCGGCACCACGGGCGCTTCCACCGGCTGCCACCTCCACTTCGAGGTCCAGGTCAACGGTGAAGTTGTAGACCCCATGGGCTGGCTCTAAGCCAGTTGATGGTTGCCTCTCGCATTCGCGGGACGCCCCGTGACCTGAATGTGACATTCGCTTTCAAGTGTTGTAGCGTACAGAGCGCATCGGCTTTTTAGGGGGCCGGTGCACTTGAGTGGATTGCCTAGCTCTGCCACCGCTCAAGGTCCGTTCGCATAAATCGTCTGGCAGGGGCGGGGGAACCACTTCTGGCCTTCGAAAGAAGGCCTTGGGGTTAAGTCGCAAAAGCTTCCTTGGAAGCAGCGCGGCCGGATGACTCCCATCCGAATCCGACAGCTCACCTCGCAGGCATTGGGAGAGGCTACCTACGTGTCATCACGCACTACCCCTGCGCGCCATCGCGCCCAAACGGTTCGCACGAACCCGTTGAACACTCTTTCCAAGGCTGTTTCCTCCAACGCAGGTACCGTGGGCCGTCAGGCCGCCGTCCTGGCAGCAGCCTCAGGCCTCGTCCTCACCGTCGGCTTGCCGGCACAAGCAACAGACACCGACGTTTCCAAGTCGGAGGCCTCCAGCACCCAACAGCTGGTTGCTACCGCGGTGATTACCGCAGAACCGACAGCCACCGTTTCCTTCGAGAGCCCCACCGTGGCCACCCTGGAAGCCCCCAAGGTAGTACAGCGCGCAGCGCAGGTTACCGAGCGCGCAGCGGCCACCAGCGAAGAAACAGCGGAAGCAGTTACAGCAAAGTCTTCCGAGGCCAAGGATTCGGCCTCCAGTGCAGCTGCCTCCGGTCTCGCCGCCATTGCCTACACCGGCATCGGCTCTCCTTACGTTTGGGGCGGAACCACACCCAACGGTTGGGATTGCTCCGGCTTCACCCAGTGGGTCTACGCACAGGCCGGAATCAGCATCCCCCGCGTCAACGCCTGGACGGCCATGACGCCCACCAGCACTCCTGCTCCCGGCGACCTCGTCATGCAGAACGGCGGAGCCCACGTAGGCATCTACGTCGGCAACGGCATGATGATCAGCGCTTTGAACCCCGGCCAGGGAACGCTGCTGCACTCTGTAGCGTCCACCGGCACCTCCTCGTTCTACACCCTCCGCTAGAAAAATCCGGTTCGGGGTCGGCCGGCGTTCCCCACATGCTGGCCAACCCACTACCCGCGTGCACCCCAACTGCATGCGGATACGAAAAGAGAAAATCATGACCAGTGCAAACAAGGTTGCACGGCACCGCGCTGAGGCCCCCAAGACCAGCTCGCTTGCCGTCATCGCCAAGGCCGTCAGCAACAACGCCGGTGGCGTTGGCCGCCAGGCAGCAGTTATTGCCGCAGCTTCAGGCCTGGTCCTGACCAGTGGCATCGCAGCCAACGCTGCCGATACCAACGTGGATCGCGAATCGACGTCCACGTCCACTCTTGACGTGCAGTCGGTAGTCCAGGCCACCATCGCCGCGGACTCCACTGTGGCCATCTCCTACGAGCGCCCCGTGGTCACAACGGTGGAAGCCCCGGCTCCCGTGGTGGTCGAGGAAGCTCCGGCCAAGGTTGAAGCCAAGGTCGAAAACAACGAGGCAACCGCGGTTACCGCCAACGCAGCTCCGGCAGCCAATGCAACCGTTGCTGTCAGCAACGCGACCCCCGCTCCCGCAGCTCCCGCCGCATCCAGCGGCCTCGGTGCCGCTATCGCTGCTGCAGCTTACGCCCAGCTCGGTGTCACCCAGGACTGCACCATGCTTGTGACCAACTCCCTGGCCGCCGTGGGTATCAACTTCCACGACTGGCCCGCTGGCTACCTCTCCCTGGGCCGCACCGTGAGTGCAGCTGAAGCCCAGCCCGGCGACCTCGCCTACTACGCCAACGGCGGTTTGGCCGGACAGGCCCACATCGCTGTATACGTCGGCAACGGCCAAGCAGTTCACGGTGGATGGAACGGATCCACCACGGCACTGTTCAGCGCCAACGTGGGCTCCGGCCCGGTCTTCATCCGCGTCAACGGCTGATCCACATCGCGTAAGAGCACCCCGCTGGCTTTGGCCGGGCGGGGTGTTCTGCTTTAACCCTTGCCGGCTCGTGGGATGCCCGTAGTAGTGGGCGTGCGGCCACCACCCACTTTGGTTCTGAAAGCCACCCGACCCGCCGCAAATCACGTGTGTCGGGGCGGTTCTGCCCCTCAAAGTAGGTGGTGGCGGCTCACAAAGGGGCCCTTTGATTTCCGCCACATCCCTTAACCGCGCATGAACTCTTACCGACACTGCACGCGAAACGACGGAAAAATTCGTTGATACGGCATATAAGTGCTTACCCTTATGTTGTCGATCCACAGCCCGTACATGCAGAGGGCAGCCGGCCCTCGTGCCCCTGACGGGTGCGGCCGTGAAGAGGTACGTGCATGCGCACACTCGTTCTGAATGCTGGATATGAACCGCTGGCGGTAATAACATTCCGCCGGGCGCTGGTCCTTGTGCTGACTGGGAAAGCTAGCGTGGTGGCCGAAGGCGACGAGCCTGTCGTCGGGCCACAGGAGATACTCGGAAGACCTTCCGTGATCCTCCTCAACCGCTACATCCGTCCCCGGTACAACAGGATTACCGCCGTGAGTCGCCGCGGGGTACTTC
Source organism: Paenarthrobacter sp. TE3676 (assembly GCF_056279165.1). Classification (NCBI taxonomy): domain Bacteria; kingdom Bacillati; phylum Actinomycetota; class Actinomycetes; order Micrococcales; family Micrococcaceae; genus Paenarthrobacter; species Paenarthrobacter sp. TE3676. The sequence goes on along the minus strand of NZ_JBWBQU010000005.1, from coordinate 372,373 downwards.
GCCGCGACGGCCATCGCTGCGCCTACTGCGGGAAAACAGCCCACACCATAGACCACGTCCACCCCAAATCCAGGGGCGGCGCGGATTCCTGGGAAAACCTGGTTGCGGCGTGCTTGAAATGCAACAACGCCAAGAGCGACCACACGCTGGCAGAGATGGGTTGGAATCTCCGTTTCAAGCCCGGCGTGCCCCAGGGAACCATGTGGCAGATCAAAGAACTCGAGAAACCTGCGCCGGACTGGGACCCGTTCCTGTTGCCGGAATCCGCTGCCTGATCGATTTCTGCTGGTCTCCAGCCGTCCCGGGTAATCTGGGCGGATGGAGTTCAATGCCGTGATTTTGGCGGGTGGCCGGGCCACCCGTCTCGGGGGCGTGCCCAAGCCATCGTTGAAGTACGACGGCGGCACCCTCCTTACCCATGCCCTGCAGGCGGCCCGGGGTGCTTCGGCTGTGGTGGTGGTGGGACCGGACGTTCCGGGCGGGTCGGAAAGCACGCAACTACCGGTCGGCGTTCTGCGGGCACGGGAAGAACCGGTGTTCGCCGGTCCCGCTGCGGCAATCGCGGCCGGACTGGCTGCGTTGAAGAACAGTCCGAGCACCCCGTGGACCCTGGTGCTGGCATGCGATATGCCGCACGCTTCCCGTGGTGTAGGCCTTCTTTGGGCTGCACTCGCATCCAGTCCAAACGTGGAAGGAGCCATGGCTGTCTCTCCTGATGGACGGAAGCAGCCGCTTCTGGGCGCCTACAGTACAGCTGCGTTGGAAAGGGAAGTGGCCGTAGCTTCGGAAGGCTCGGGGTTAACGAACTCTTCAGTGTTCCGCCTGCTTGCTAGGCTGAACGTGCTGGACGTTGACGTCCCCGCGGGGTCCACGGATGACGTGGATACGTGGGAGGACGCCGCGGCTTTGGGCATTAACTACGAGTTGGAGGCGGACGTGAAGAGCCAGGAAGAGACGCTCGAGGAATGGTGCCGCACACTGCTGCAGGCTTTCGAGCTTGAGGGCGTGGAAGTGGACGTTAACGAGGTGCTCGCGGTCGCTGGGGTGGCAGCACATTCAGTGGTGCGCCCCGCCGCGCCCCTTACTACGTTCATTGCCGGATACGCGGCAGGCATGGCCCGCGGGATCGGTCAGGCCAGCGATGATGCGTCCATGAACGCTGCCCTGGAACTGGCCCGCAAAGTAGCCAAGGAGTACTCGGAGTCCGGGACTGACCCGGAATGACGGCGGCCCCCAACGAGGGCCATCACGCGGCACACACGTGGCAGGAGGCCCGGCAGAGCGCGTTCGATGTTGCTGCCCCTATCCCGCCGGGGCCGGTGCCGCTGAGCTCCGCACTCGGCCGCACCCTGGCGTCCGATGCCCTGGCCCTGCAGGACATGCCCCACTATGCTTCGTCGGCCATGGACGGGTGGGCCGTCAACGGCAGCGGTCCATGGATCCTGACCGAGCCCGGGCAGCGGCTGGCACCGCACCAAGCGAGTCCCATTGTCACCGGCGGTCTGATACCGCCCGGTGCCAAGGCTGTTCTGCGCAGTGAGAGCGGCGTTATTACCACGGACGACGACGGCCTGCCGGTTCTTGCGCTGGGCGGCACCGCCAAACCGGGCGAGCCCCGCAACGGCCAACACATCCGTAAAGCTGCAGAAGAGGCCGCTGAGGGTGACGTCCTGTTGAAAGCCGGCACAGTATTGAATCCGGCGCATATTGCCTTGGCAGCGCTGGCGGGTTTGGACCACTTGGAAGTCCTCGGAAAACCGTTGGTCCGGTTTCTCCTGACGGGTTCGGAAGTCGTGGCCCGGGGTGTTCCGATGCCCGGGCAGGTCAGGGACACCTTCGGCCCGCAGCTGGGTGCCGTCGTCGGGCTCTTGGGCGGTATAGCAGGGGAGCAGCTCAAGGTGGGCGACAGCTACGAGGAGTGGATTGCCGCACTTCGGGACACAGAGCCCTCAGCAGATGAACTGACACCGGACGAACCGTACGTTGAAGCGGAGGCCCCTGCCGACGTCGTTGTTACTACGGGCGGAACGGGACGCTCGGGAACGGACCACCTCCGCAAAGCCGTGGCTGAGCTGGGTGGCAGTTTGCTGATCGATGGCATCGCGATGCGGCCGGGCCATCCTGCCGTGTTGGCGGAGCTGCCCGATGGCCGGTTCGTGTTGGGGCTGCCGGGGAATCCGCTCGCCGCGATGATGGCCTTGTTTACCGTGGGCGGCCCGCTTCTGGCTGCTTTGGGCCACGGTCGCTTGGAAGAAGTGGGTGAGGTTCCCTGTGGCACGACTATCGACGCCGACCCCGGCCGGACCCGCTTGATGCCGTTCAAGCTCGTGTACGGGCTGGCGTCGCCGGCGCAGCATGCAGGTCCTGGAATGATGCGTGGCTTGGCGGGCGCACACGGTGTGATGGTGGTGCCGCCCCACGGTGTCCAGTTGGGCGAGATGGTGCCAGCGTTCGCATTGCCTTGGGGGAAACCGCTGCCCGTGCCGAAGGCGCCGGAGGACAAGGCCCGAAAAGCCGCGCCCCGGCAACAGAGGAAGGCTCCTTCCGGACCGGTTGACTGGAGCGCGTTGGACGCTTGAGGGGCGCCTTGAGCGGATTCTGGACTGAGGACAAAGTGCAATGATGGACTCATGAACAGGCATGCTCCAGAACAGGACATCAACGAAGATGACCTGCAAATCCACCCGCCCAAACAAGCCGCGGCAGGCCTTAAAGCTGTCACGGTTGCCCTCGAACGAGGTTATGCCCAAGCCGGAGTGACCCGCACGGTCCGTTCCATGCTCAGGGTCAACCAGCATGATGGCTTTGACTGCCCTGGGTGTGCATGGCCGGAATCGATCACCGGCAGGCGCAGCCCCGCAGAGTTTTGCGAGAACGGCGCCAAGGCCATCGCCGAGGAGAGCACCACCCGGACAGTCGGTGCCGAATTCTGGGCGAAGCATTCCCTTGCGGACCTCGAGGACAAGACGGAGTACTGGCTGGGAAGCCAAGGAAGACTTTCCGAGCCGGTTGTCATCAAACCAGGCGACACCCACTATTCTCCGATCAGTTGGACTGACGCCTTCGCTTTGATCGGCGAACACATCAATGCCACCACACCTGATAAGTGTGTGTTCTACACCTCCGGCCGGACGGCCAACGAGACGGCCTTCATGTACCAGTTGTTTGCGCGGAGCCTCGGCACCAACAACCTTCCAGATTGCTCCAACATGTGCCACGAGTCCTCCGGCAGCGCCCTCAACCCGACCATCGGAATCGGCAAAGGCACTGTTTCCTTGGAGGACATCCACCATGCGGAGCTGGTCCTGGTTGTGGGCCAAAACCCTGGAACCAATCACCCCCGCATGCTGTCCGCCCTCCGCGACTGCAAGAACAATGGCGGAAAAATCATCGCCGTCAACCCGCTTCCCGAAGCCGGTCTCCTGAACTTCAAGGACCCCCAGTCCCTCAACGGTGTTATCGGCGGAGGCACCACCATCGCTGATGAGTTCCTGCAGATCAAAGTGGGCGGCGATCTCGCGTTGTTCCAGGCGCTGGGCCACCTGCTCCTGGAGGAAGAGAAACGCAAACCAGGGACCGTCATCGATCATTCCTTCATCGGGAAGCAGACCGAAGGCTTCGAAGCCTACAAGGAAGCCCGTTCGGTGCTGGACTGGGCTGAGACGGAACGCGCAACAGGGCTGAGCCGGGAAGAGATCACCAACGCTGCCGGGATGATGGCGGAGTCGAAGGGAACCATCATCTGCTGGGCGCTCGGATTGACCCAGCAACCGCACTCTGTGGATACGCTCCGCGAGATCATCAACCTCCTCCTGCTCCAGGGCAACTTCGGCAAGCGGGGAGCCGGCGCCTGTCCTGTCCGGGGCCACTCGAACGTGCAGGGCGACCGGACCATGGGCATCTGGGAGAAACCCAAGGAATCCTTCCTGGCCGCGCTGGACAAGGAGTTCGGCTTCCACATGCCCCGGGATCACGGCTATGACTCAGTGGAAACCCAGCACGCCCTGGAGAAGGGTGAAGTGGATGTCTTCGTCTCGATGGGTGGAAACTTCGCGGCGGCGGGATCGGACACCGCAGCATTGGAAGATGGCCTGAAGAAGGCGGGACTCACCGTCCACATCTCCACCAAGCCCAACCGGGCACACATCGTCCACGGCAAGACGTCCCTGATTCTGCCCACGCTTGGCCGGACGGACACTGATGACAAGCACCCCAAAGGCAAGCAATTCCTCTCGGTGGAGGACTCCATGTCCGTCATCCACAAAACGCAGGGACGGCTGGAGCCTGTTTCAGAACACCTCCTGAGCGAATCGGTGATTGTGGCACGAATGGCCCAAGCGACGCTGGGGGACAGCCACAGTGTGGACTGGCGTGCCATGGCCGAGGACTACGACGTGATACGCGACCATATCTCCCGCGTCATTCCGGGCTTTGAGGATTTCAACGCCCGGGTCCGCACCAAGAACGGCTTCGTCCTCCCCAACCCTCCCAGGGATACCCGTACCTTTGCCACGGACATCGGCAAGGGGCGTTTCTCCGTTCGGCCGCTTGAGTACCTTGAGGCACCGGCAGGCCATCTGATCCTCCAGACTGTCCGCAGCCACGACCAATACAACACCACGTTCTACGGCCTGGATGACCGGTACCGCGGTGTCTCGGACGGCCGCCGGGTGATCCTGGTCCATCCTGGTGACCTGCAGGAATTGGGCTTCGAGGACCGCGACCTGGTGGATGTCATCTCTACTTTCGCGGGGACGGAGCGCCGTGCCAACAAGTTCCGCCTCATCGGGTACCCCACGGCCAAAGGATGCGCCGCAGCGTACTTCCCGGAGGCCAACGCCCTGGTGCACCGGGAACTGGTGGCCCGGGAATCGAACACCCCCGGCTACAAAGCAATGACCGTGCGCTTCGTGACGCATGAGGAGAACGGATCCTGATATGGGACGAGTAACCCAGCGCCGCAAGGTTCACAAGTTTGTCCTGGATGGCTCACCGCAGGCTTTGGAGCATCCCATCCGCTTCAAGGAAGACGTCCTGGCCGTGGAGGAACCGCTGGAGATCCGCTTGGGTGACATGTCTTTCTCCGTGACCATGCGGACCCCCGGAGACGACTTCGACCTCGTTGCGGGATTCCTGGTCTCGGAAGGGATCGTGTGGGAGCCGGGTCAGCTGGTCTCGGAGCGTTTCTGCGCTGGTGAGGACGAGAACGGGGTGCAGACCTTTAACGTGGTGGATGCACAGCTTCGGCCTGACGTTGAACGACCCGACACCGGCCGCAACGTCTACACCTCCAGCTCGTGCGGAATTTGCGGCACGGACTCCATCGATGCCGTTCGCAAGTCCTCGCACCACAGCCCCAAGGAAGACCGCATCACTGTTCCGGTACGGGCGCTCGCTGCATTGCCGGACCGCCTCCGTGAGGCGCAGGCGGTCTTTGACAAGACCGGTGGCGTGCACGCTGCCGGCCTTTTCAGGATCCACGACGACGGCACTACGGAGCTGCTCTGCCTCCGGGAGGACGTGGGCAGGCACAACGCCGTGGATAAAGTGGTGGGCTGGGCCTTGCGGGCGGGCATGTTGCCCCTTAGGGGGACTGTCCTTCAGGTTTCGGGCCGGGCTTCGTTTGAGCTTGTCCAGAAGGCTGCCATGGCAGGAATACCCGTATTGGCGGCTGTGAGCGCACCCTCCAGCCTTGCGGCGGAACTGGCGGAGGAAACGGGGATTACCTTGGCCGGTTTCAGCCGCGGGCTCAGCCTCAATGTTTATGCCGGGCGGGACAGAATCGTTGCAGAAGCTGCTCAAACGGACCCGCAGGCCGTGGGGGAGAGCCGGCAATCACTTGGCTATTGAGCGGGAACAACGTAGATTTTATCCATCGATTGGAAGCGCGGCGACCCAAGTTTCGCCGTCCGTTCCCTGCAGTTTTGGGGCGCGGTAACAATCCCTGTCACCCAGCGAACGCCCAAAGGGGAATTAATTGCACGACGACCGCCGGATCACTGAACAGCGTCTCGATCGATTTGTTCGGGAACGCATTCTTCCGGCCATTTACGGCAGGGCGATTCCGCTTCAGCTCAGCAGCTGGGACGCGCCAGGCGAACCCGTGCCTGCCGCGGAAGCGCTGCGCCAGGTCTTCACTCCGCAGGAGCCCGGCGCCGCGTGGGGCAAGGCCTGGAGCACCAAGTGGCTGCGCCTCCAGGGAGAGGTGCCGCAGGACTGGGGAATGACGGATTCCACCACTGTGGAGATCATCGTCGATCTTGGCTTCAACAGCGATGTCCCGGGGTTTCAGTGTGAAGGTACCGCATGGCGCTCCGATGGAAGCATCATCAAGGCGATCTCGCCCAGGAACTTCCACGTTCCGCTCAAGCTTCTGGGCGGAGGGCACTCCGTTGACTTCTATGTGGAGGCTGCCGCCAACCCGGATGTAGCGCAAGGATGGTCCTTCGCCCCCACACTGTTGGGGGATAAGGCCACCTCCGGCGAAGAGCCCCGGTACCGCCTGGGCCGCATAGCAATCGCTGAACTGAACGAAACCGTGTGGGAACTCAACCAGGACATCTGGACCCTCAGCGGCTTGATGCACGAACTTCCCATGGACATGCCCCGGCGCCATGAGATCCTGCGCGCGCTTGAACGCATGCTGGACATTATGGATCCGGACGACATTGCCGGAACCGCTGCCGCAGGCCGTGCAGAGCTGATGCAGGTCCTCAGCCGTCCCGCCTACGCGTCCGCCCATGAACTCCTGGCTACCGGCCACGCACACATCGACTCCGCCTGGCTGTGGCCCGTCCGAGAAACCATCCGCAAATGTGCCCGTACTTTCTCCAACGTGGTGGCCTTGATGGATGAAGACCCGGACTTCGTGTTTTCTTGCTCATCGGCCCAGCAGATGGCGTGGATGAAGGAGTTCTTCCCTGAGCTCTTTGTGCGCATCAGGGAAAAAGTGAAGGCAGGCCAGTTCGTTCCGGTGGGTGGCATGTGGGTGGAATCAGACACCAATATGCCAGGCGGCGAGGCCATGGCCCGCCAGTTCGTGGAAGGCAAGAGTTTCTTCCTGAACGAGTTCGATATCGAGTGCCAGGAAGCTTGGCTGCCGGATTCCTTCGGCTATTCCGGAGCCATCCCCCAGATCGTCAAGGAAGCCGGTTCGCGTTGGTTCCTCACGCAGAAAATCTCCTGGAACAAGGTCAACCGGATGCCTCACCACACCTTTGCGTGGGAGGGCATCGACGGCACGCGGCTGTTTACGCACTTCCCGCCCGTGGACACTTACAACGCTGAACTGCACGGACGTGAATTGGCCCATGCACAGCGTAATTACCGCGATCACGGCCGCGGGACCATGTCCTTGGTGCCGTTCGGCTACGGCGACGGCGGTGGCGGACCGACGCGCGAAATGGTTGCCGCTGCCCATCGTACGGCGGACTTGGAAGGCTCCCCGAAGGTCCGCATGGGCACTGCCAGGGATTTCTTCACGAAAGCCGAGGCCGAGTATAGCAATCTGCCGGTCTGGGTGGGCGAGATGTACCTGGAAATGCACCGTGGAACGTACACGAGCCAGGCCAAGACCAAGCGTGGCAACCGTCGGAGCGAACACCTCCTGCGTGAGGCCGAGCTGTGGTGTGCCACTGCCGCTGTCCGGCTCGGTCCGGCATATTCCTACCCCGCGGACGAACTCAAACGACTCTGGCGGCTGGTCCTGCTCCAGCAGTTCCACGACATCCTTCCGGGCAGCTCCATCGCATGGGTCCACGAGGACGCAGAGCGCAACTACGAGGCCATAGCCAGGAATCTCGAGGACATCATCAACCAGGCCGCTCAGGCCTTGGTAGGCGAGGGGGATCAGCAGTTCCTCTTGAACGCCGCGCCGCATCAGCGCAATGGCGTGCCCGCATTGGGTGCGGCCCAGGCGACGACGCCGGATTCCAGTGTTCAGTTGGACGAGCTGGAGGACGGCTACGTCTTGGACAACGGCATCATCCGCGCGGTCTTGAACCAGGATGGCCTGCTGACGTCCCTGATTGACCACGCCAGCGGCCGCGACGCCATCGCTCCAGGACAGGCCGGGAACCTGCTCGAGCTTTTCAGGGACACTCCGAACGAGTGGGACGCCTGGGACATCGAAGAGTTCTATCGCCGAAACGTTACGCCACTGACCCAAGCGGATGGCGTCGATGTTGAGCGTTCGCCGGCCGGCGTCGTCGTCGTGGTCAAACGCAAGGTGGGTGCCTCGACCATCACCCAACGCCTGACTCTCGACGCCGGTGCGGCGTCGTTGGGGATCGCCACCTCGGTGGACTGGCAGGAACGCGAAAAGATGCTCAAGATCGCCTTCCCGCTGGATGTCAGGGCGGATCGTTCAGCGGCGGAAACCCAGTTCGGTCACGTATTCCGGCCGACGCACACCAACACATCCTGGGAAGCGGCCAAGTTTGAGATCTGCGCCCACCGCTGGATCCACGTCGCCGAGCCCGGCTACGGCGTTGCAGTAAGCAACTCCTCAAGCTACGGGCACGACGTCACCAGGGCCGTCCGTGCCGATGGCGGAACCACGACGACGGTCCGCACCTCGCTGCTTCGCTCCGCCCGGTTCCCGGACCCGGAAGCAGACCGCGGAAGCCACACACTTGAGGTGTCCATCAGGCCGGGCGCTGCGATCGCCGATGCCGTGGAAGAGGGCTACCGCACCAACCTGAAGCCGAGGTTCATCTCCGGCGAAAGGCCCGTGGAACCGCTGCTTTCCGTATCCAATCCGGCAATCGTGGTGGAGGCTGTCAAGCTGGCCGAAGACGGTTCGGGCGATGTTATTGTCCGGCTTTACGAATCGTTGGGGGAGCGCTCAACGGGCTTCCTAACGGCCAACTTTGAGTGCTCCGATGCATCTGCCACGGACTTGCTGGAGCGCCCCTCGGAAGCCCCCGGAGTGGCTGTGGAGGAGGGGCCCGTGGTCAAGCTGGTGCTCCGGCCTTTCCAGCTGGTAACGCTGCGGCTGATTCGCTGATTCGCTGGGCCGCCTGCGTTACTCCGCCAGTTCCGCGTCGATAGCGTCTTTCAACACTTGAACCCGAACGGGAATCACAGTGTCATGGTGTTTGATTTGGGCTGAGACGTTCTTCGAGAAGACATCCTCAACCAAGGTGGGCATGTCCTTCACGCCGTTAAGGTAGCGCTTGGCGGCAAAGTCGAATTCTGACCTGTTGTTCTTTATCCGGGTGTTGAGAGCTTTGAGTTCGTCGGCGATCTTGAGGTATTCCGCTTCCGGGGCGTTCCGGGCGGTGGCGTCATCGACCTTCTTGACGTATTCATCCTTAAGCCGAACAAACTCGTTGTAGTTCTCCTCGGACTTCGCGGTTGTTTCTGCGTGCGATTCGAGCTGTGCAATCTCGTTGTCCAAGGTGCGGGCAAACTCAACGTAGGAGACGTTCTTGGACTGCTTGAGCTGGTTGACGGCTTCCCGGCAAGGAACAGCTGCTTGAGTCAAGAGCGTTTGGCGTTCCCGGAGGTTGGCTGCTTTGGAGCCCACAAAGAGTCCGCTGCACCCGGCATCTTCCCTGAACAGGCCTTCGAACAGGGGGTATGACTCCACCAGGCCCTCCATGGAGTCGAGGTAGGCCTGGTAGGAATCACCCAGCTGGGCTACAGCCACACCGATCCCATCCGCTTCTTCACCAGCGCCGTAGCCAGTCTGCACATCGTTTAAGGCAGTCCGAGCGGAATTGACGGCCTGTTGGAACTCATCCCGCTCTTTGACGGAGTTCTTCTCCGCCTCTTCACGGGAAGCGGGGGCATTGCGCGCCTTTTTATACGCGGCCAGGTAGGCGTTGACCGCGGGCTGGATCTTGCCCCTTGCCTCAACGAGTGCCGTCAGGCGCTCGTCCTTGATGAGGGCCAGGCTTTCCCTGCGCTGCTGACCGGCGAAGTTGGTCAAGGCGATCACCACTACCGAGGCAACCACCGCCACCACAACGGCAATACTAATAGCGATAAGGACCGGACGGCGCTTACTGCGAACGGGCTCAATGGTCATCACTATTTCCCTTCACCGGATGCTGCATCAAACTGTTCCAGGCTCTTCTTGAGAACGCCCTCGAATTCGGAGTTTGAGCTGTTGGCGCTTTCGATGATCTTTGAGTATTTGTCCTTGGTGGCAGTTTCATATGTTGTTTGTGCCTTGGCGAACGCATCATTAATATCCAACAGTGCCAGGCCGGCAATGGTGCTCTTGCTGAGGCGCTCAAAGGTGTCCTTGCTGTCAAGCACTTCCTGTTGCTTGTCCCGCTGCCCGCGGATGACGGCCTCTACCTCCGTGAGCAGGGTGGTGGTCTCTGCATCGGCACCGTCCTTGGCGGTGCCCAGCGCGGCCAGACACTCGTCAGCGCTCTTGACGTAGTCCTGGGCGTAGGACTCACTTGCAACGTTCAGCGATGAATGCAGGGCCGCACACGGCCCGCCCACGGAGCGGTAGATGTTGGTGGTGTTGATTACCAGTTGGTCGTTGTAGGCGATCACCGCACCGTACTGATCCTTGAAGCGGTTGAAGGATTCGGCGACTCCCTGACCCTGCAGTGCAGGCGATTCCGCCATGTGTTCCAAGCGGTCACGATTTGCCTGTGACTCACGCACGATGCGCTCACGGTCCTGGCTGAGGACTTTGTCCACCTCCGCCTGTCGCGCTTTTTCGGAAATGGCATTCGAGTACCGGCCCGAAAACTGTTGGACCAAAGGATCGTAGAGGTTCATCGAGTTGTCCACAATGACGCGTTGCTTGTCCAAACGGGCAACGTCGGCACGTCCTGGCTCTGTTGGCCGGGAGACCGCAAACCAGATGCCAAGCCCCGCGGCCACCAACGCCACCACTACGGCAACCACTATGAGTGCCGCTCGTTTGGAACCACCGCGTCCGGGTTCGATGATTGTTTCTTCCAACTTCTTATCCCCCATATTTGTGAACCACTTACTTGTGAGCCACTTAGACGTCGTGTTGGAGCCGCTTCACGAACAGCTTCGTCCGTTCCTGGCGCGGTGCCCGCAAAACCTCGGCTGCCGGCCCGCGTTCCACTACAACCCCGCCGTCCATGAAGATAACCTCGTCCGCCACATGCTGGGCAAAGGCGAGCTCATGGGTCACGATCACCATGGTCCAGCCCTCTTCGGCGAGTTCTTTGATGACGCCGAGGACTTCCCCCACAAGTTCGGGGTCCAGGGCGGACGTGGGCTCGTCAAACAGTAGCAGTTGAGGCTTGAGTGCCAACGCCCGGACGATTCCCACGCGCTGCTGCTGACCGCCTGAGAGCTCAAAAGGGTAGGCATCGCGCTTGTCTGCAAGACCAACACGTTCCAGCAGGCGTTCGGCTTCGGCAATTGCCTCGGAGCGAGGCCGTTTTTGGACCTGGACGGGGCCTTCGATGATGTTCTTCAGCACGGTCATGTGGGGGAAAAGGTTGTAGTGCTGGAAGACCATTGCGCTGCGGTCGCGGAGCGCAGCCACTTCTTTCTTCCCTACTTTGGCGCCGAAGTCGATGGCGAGCTCAGCTGAGGAGTCGCCGCTTCCAAAGGTGACCGTGCCAGCGTCGGGAATTTCCAGCCCGTTGAGCGAACGCAGGACCGTAGTCTTGCCGGAGCCCGAAGGCCCGATCAGGGCCACCACTTGGCCGCGGCGGATATCGATGTCGATATCGCGCAGGACCACGTTGCTTCCGAAGGCTTTGGCAAGGCTCCGTGCCTTCAGGACCGACGTGACGCGCGGCTGCCGGGCGGGTTCGTTAGTGAGCGACATAGCGGTCCAATCTCTTTTCCACGGCGGATTGCGCAGTGGAAAGGACCAGGCAAATCACCCAATAAACCAGGGCTGCCTGCAGGTAAAGGGCCATGAACTCCTGGCTGAACGCGGCGATCTGCTGTGCGTTGCGGAACAGTTCAGTAACCAGGATGAGCGAGGCGAGGGACGTGTCTTTCACCAGGGAAATGAAGGTGTTGGACAAAGGAGGAACGGACACCCGTGCTGCCTGCGGAAGGATGATCCGCACCAGGGCCTGCGGACGGGACATTCCGATAGTGTGGCCGGCTTCCCATTGGCCCTTCGGCACGGAGAGGATGGCAGCACGGATGATCTCGGCTGCGTACCCGCCCACGTTCAGGGAGAAGGCGATGATGGCGCTTGGCCAGGGATCAAGCCGGATGCCGATGCTGGGCAAGCCGAAGAAGATGACAAAGAGCTGCACCAGCAGCGGAGTACCGCGGATCACCGAGACGTAGAAGCGGCCGATGCCCGAGAGCAGCCAGTTTGGGCTCAGGCGCATCAGGGCAACCACCAGCGCGAGCACCAAGCCGAAGGCGAAGGACGCGAGGGTCAGCGGAATGGTCCCCGTGACGGCGCCGGTGATGAGTGGACCGAAGGAACTCCAGATGAGGTCCCAGTTCATCTATTTGGTGACGTCCGCGCCGAAGTACTTTTCCGAAATCTTGGCCAAGGTGCCATCGGCTTGGAGATCAGCGAGGGCCTTGTCCACTGCGGCCGTGAGTTCCGTAGACCCCTTGCGGAAGACCATGGCGCTCTCCGTCTTCTCCGGTGCTTCGGCGGCGACCTTCAGACCGGAGTCGGGAGTGTTCTTGGCGTAGTCCAAGTACGTGAGTTTGTCGTTAACCGTGGCATCCACGCGTCCTTGTTGCACCAGCGTGGCGGACTGCGCCCAGCCTTCTACTGCCTGGACGTTGGCGCCGGCTTCAACTGCCATCTTGTAGAAGTTGCTGGTCAGTGACTGGGCGGTGGTTTTGCCCTTGAGGTCTGCGAAGCTGTTGATGCTGCCGTTGTCCGCTTTGGTGACCACTACGCCGGTGGAGATGGTGTACGGCGTGGAGAACTCGTATTTGGCCTTGCGCTCGTCATTGATGGAGATCTGGTTGGCGATGGTGTCGAACCGCTTGGATTCGAGCCCGGCAAAGATGCCATCGAACTGCGTTTCCTGGAAGGTAGCCTTCACGCCAATTTTCCCTGCCACGGCCTGGGCGATTTCGACGTCGAACCCAGTGAGCTCCCCGGCTCCGTCAGCATGGAAGCTGAAGGGACGGTAGGTACCTTCGGTGGCGATGACGAGCTCGCCCTTGGATTTCACATCTGAAAGTGACGTGTCGCCACCGGATTGGGCGGGTGCCGATCCTCCACCGCATGCAGAAAGTGCAAGGGCGGCCGAGGCCAGGGTGGCTGCGAGGACAGAGCGGCGGGAGCGAAGGCTGTTCATGGAGCCATCTTAGTCACCGCTCGGGCAAGGCTTGGCGGGCGGCTTGCGAAAGGGCCGTTAAAAAGGCTGAGTGGGGGCGGTCCCCAACAGCCCGCCACCACTCATCCCCCCAATTGTGATCACGTGGGCGCCACATCCACCGGAAACCCGTTCATCTGATTCCGGTGTCAGGCTGCAAGCCGCGTTCACACATTCATGATTGTGCCACGATCTAATGGTTTTGTGAAAGTCTTACGTCGAGAGACGTTGCTTTCGCCGCGCAAAAGACTTGGAGAACCAAATTCCAGCGAGTCCGAGGCATGTGAACAGGGCAGCCGAATAGTTGATGAGTACCCGCAACCAGGCCTCCGAAAATGGAATGAGGGGAAAGAGTTGGGACGACAGGAGCAAGGAAAGTCCCAACAGCAGGAACCCCGAGGCCACCCGCAACAGTATGGGGGCCGTGCTGACCACGGTGCGCCAGATGGCAGGTACCAGGCAGGCCGCCACGAACCCCGGATACAAGCGGCCCATCGCCGCGTATCCATCCAGGGAGGGCCCCCATTTCAGTCCGCTCATCCCCGCCGAGGATCCTTGCGTGTCCGTGATGACGAAGAAGTAGATAGTCAGTGCACCAACGATTGCCGCGGCGGTGATCCCGACAGGTCCTCGGATGGCGCGCACGGCTGAGGCTGAGCCGAAAGCGGTGGCGATCTTGATGCCCATGAAGAAGAACGTGCCGTACAGCAGGAACCGCAGGATCAGGTTGCCGATGTTCATCCCGCCGAGCCAGCCGTCAATGACCAGATAGGGTGCCTCGATGCTGATGAGGATGCTCAACGAGATCAGCGAGAAAATGTAGAAAACCTCACGGTTCTCTCCCCGCAAGGCGCTCGGAACCCGGGCGAGGGTAATCGCCAGGCACACTGCCAGCGTGACCCAAGGTAGGACAGCCGTCATCCGAGGTTCTCCCAAATTCGTTCAGTTCGTTCGTGGTCTTGTTCCTGCCGGCGCAGTGTCTTGCCGAGCGCCAAAAGCCGTTCGCCGGCCAATGTCACCAGTCTGCCCTGCGACAACTTGTCCAGCGCTTCCTGGCGGGCATTGGCCGGCCACCCTGCTTCAGCCTCAGTGATCAGCCCACCGGCGACCAAACCTCCCGCAGGCCCAACCCCGGCTGCTCGCGATGTTGCGATGGCCAACTCCGGCGGAAGCCTGTTGGCGGTCAGATGGGCGGAGAAGTTCTGTGGCGCAATCCCGGTGGCGTCGCTGACCCGGTGCCGCAACTCGCCGTCGTCGATCGCGTCCACCCAGTTACGCACTGAGGTGGGGTGCGGTGGTTCAGAAAGACGCGGAGCGGGGGCTGTACCGGGCTCGTTCCGGTCCACCACTGCACGCAGCAGATCGATGGTAGCCACCTGGCTGACGAGTTCGCAGGGCGTGGGCGGGACGGGGTCACCCCGCAGTTCGGCGTAAAGATCGAAAGTGGACAGGGCTTGCACAGGATTGATGTGGAAGCCGCGGCTGATGCTCACCAAAGTGGACTCGGCAACCTTGCCGCGTACCAGCTGCTGGGCCAGTGTTGTTCGCTTGATGCCGGCGATCCTGCAGACGTCAGCAGTGCTGGCATCGGGCGCAATGCCATGAAGCCAGCGCTGGAACGCCTTGGACGGTAAGGGCATGTGGGACTTTCCTGGACGGGCCGCGAGGGCAAGGCTGCGTAAGCCGTAAGTGGGAGTACGAAACGATTTTACGCCGAAGCCACATTGAATTATGCTTGATGATTGAACCCGCTGGTCCGTACACCCCCCAAGTCCGGACCAGCGGGTTTTTCCATGCCCGCGGGAATCGCGGCCTGAATTTCTGCGTTCCCTTGCTGGAGGATAGACAATGACTGCAACTTTGGTGGCCAAGGATCTTGCCGGTGGTCATGGCCATCGCACACTTTTTTCGGACCTGTCCCTAACCGTCGCGCCAGGCGATGTAGTGGGTGTGGTGGGCGCGAACGGTGCCGGTAAGTCCACGCTGCTGCGCATTCTCGCCGGCGTTGACCAGCCCCAGGCAGGGAGCGTCAACCTGGCGCCTTCGGACGCTTTCGTAGGCTGGTTGCCGCAGGAACACGAGCGTACCGCTGACGAAACGATCGCGGCATATATTGCGCGACGTACTGGCTGTGCCCAGGCAACAAGCGACATGGAATCCACCGCCGAAGCTCTCGGCTCGGGGGCTCCCGGCGCAGATGACGCCTACTCTTTGGCCTTTGACCGGTGGATGGCCTCCGGCGCCGCGGACCTGGAGGACAGGGTTCCCGCTGTCCTCGCCGACCTCGGCTTGGAGCTCGGCGCCGACGCCCTCATGACGGGCCTTTCCGGTGGTCAGGCTGCGCGCGTGGCTTTGGCCGCCTTGCTGCTCAGCCGCTTTGACGTGGTCCTCCTGGACGAACCCACCAACGACCTCGACCTTGACGGACTCGCCCGGCTTGAGGCCTTCGTCCAGGGCCTCCGGGGTGGTGTGGTCCTGGTGTCGCACGACCGCGAATTCCTGGCCCGCTGCGTCACTACCGTGGTGGAACTGGACCTCGCCCAGAACTCCGTGGCTGTATACGACGGTGGCTACGAAGCGTTCCTCGAAGAGCGCGCCGTGGCCAAACGCCATGCCCGGGAACGTTACGAAGAGTTTGCGAACACCAAGGCCGACCTCGTCTCCCGTGCACGCACCCAGCGTGAGTGGAGCTCCCAAGGCGTCCGGAACGCCATGAAGAAAAACCCGGATAATGACAAGATCCGTCGCGCCGCGAGCAGCGAATCGTCGGAGAAGCAGGCCCAGAAAGTCCGCCAAATGGAGTCCCGTATCGCGAGGCTCACCGAGGTGGAGGAACCGCGCAAGGAATGGCAACTGCAGTTCAGCATCGGCCACGCGCCCCGCTCAAGTGCCGTCGTCGCCACCTTGCGCAACGTCGTCGCCCGCCAAGGTGACTTCACGCTGGGTCCAGTGAACCTCCAGCTCAACGGCGGCGAGCGCATAGGCATCACCGGACCGAACGGGGCCGGGAAGTCAACGCTTTTGCGCCTGTTGTTGGGGACGCAGGAACCGGGCGACGGCGACGCCTCCATGGGTGCGTCCGTGGCCATTGGCGAAATTGACCAGGCGCGCGGACTGCTCGACGGCGGGCGGCAGCTTGGCGACGCTGTTGAAGCTGTGCTGCTGGACTGGAACAGTGCGGATGTGCGTACTCTCTTGGCAAAGTTCGGGCTCAAGGCGGATCACACCTCCCGGACAGTGGATTCGTTGTCTCCGGGGGAGCGGACCCGCGCTGCGCTTGCGTTGCTGCAGGCCCGTGGCGTGAACCTGCTGGTGCTGGACGAGCCCACCAACCATTTGGATCTGCCGGCCATCGAGCAGCTGGAGGAGGCACTGGAAAGTTATGAAGGCGCGCTCCTGCTGGTCACGCACGATCGCCGGCTGCTGGAGAACGTCAGGCTCGATTCGCGCTGGCATCTGGAAAACGGACAAGTGCAAGAACTCCACCACACCCCAAGCCAGGAGAAGTAACCCATGAGCATGGACCGCGTGGCCTGGAGCTCGCTGTACAACATCACTACCGCCAAGAGCGGCTCGAAGCCGTTCTCCAAGGAAACCCTGAAGCGGGTCATGGCTTTTGCCGCGCCGCATAAGGGCAAGCTGGTTGCCTTTGTGATCGCCTCCATCGCGGGTGCTTTCCTGGCCGTCGCTACTCCGGTGTTGGCCGGTCAGGTGGTGGATGCCATCATCGCCAACGCCGGTGTGGGCACAGTGATCTGGTTGGCTGTCCTGATCGCCATAGTCGCCGTTGGCGAGGCGGGCGTGGGCTTGGTGACCCGCTGGCTGTCTTCCATCATTGGCGAGGGTGTCATTGTGGACCTCCGCACGCGTGTGTTCGATCATGTGCAGCGCATGCCCATTGCGTTCTTCACCCGAACCCGAACCGGTGCCCTTGTCAGCCGACTGAACAACGATGTCATCGGAGCTCAGTCCGCCTTCGCCGGCACGCTGTCCGGCGTGGTCAGCAATGTGGTGGCTCTGGTCCTGACACTTGTGGTCATGCTCAATACTTCTTGGCTGGTGACCGTGCTGGCCATGGTGTTGCTGCCGATCTTCCTGATTCCGGCCCGGCGGATGGGCTCGAAACTGGCGGACCTCCGCCGCGAAGCTGCCGCGCACAATGCTGCCATGGGCACGCAGATGACGGAGAGGTTCTCCGCGCCGGGCGCCACGCTGGTGAAGTTGTTCGGCCGCCCGGACGAGGAATCCCGTGAGTTCGCTGAGCGGGCCGGCCGGGTCCGGGATATTGGGATCCGGACTGCCATGCTGCAGTTCACGTTTGTCACGGCCTTGACCTTGGTGTCGGCACTGGCTTTGGCCTTGGTTTATGGCCTGGGCGGTTGGCTGGCAATTGGCGGGCAACTGGCACCCGGCGACGTGGTGGTTCTCGCCCTCCTCCTCACCCGGCTCTACGCCCCGCTGACGGCGCTGTCCAATGCCCGCGTGGAAATCATGAGTGCTTTGGTCAGCTTTGAGCGGGTCTTCGA
This sequence comes from Paenarthrobacter sp. TE3676, assembly GCF_056279165.1. Lineage (NCBI taxonomy): Bacteria > Bacillati > Actinomycetota > Actinomycetes > Micrococcales > Micrococcaceae > Paenarthrobacter > Paenarthrobacter sp. TE3676. The sequence continues at coordinate 354,585 of NZ_JBWBQU010000005.1, read as the reverse complement.
AATTCTGGACCTTAAGCCGCTGATCACCGAGAAGCCGGACGCCGTCACTGTTCCGGCGGGACCTGTGGCTGTGGAATTCGACGACGTACGCTTCTCCTACCCTTCCGCCGAGAAGGTGTCACTGGCTTCCCTTGAGGACGTCGCCACCCTGGATACCCGTGGAGGCGAGGAAGTTCTGCACGGAGTCAGCTTCCGGGTGGAACCAGGGCAGACCGTTGCCCTGGTGGGTTCCTCCGGTGCCGGCAAGTCCACGGTGGCCCAGCTGCTCTCGCGCTTGTACGACGTCGACTCCGGCACAGTGCGCCTTGGCGGCCAAAAGCCCGGAACAGGCGTGGACGTCCGCGATCTCAGCTTCGATTCGTTGCGGGACACCATGGGCATGGTGACCCAGGACGGTCATCTCTTCCACGAAACCATCGCGTCCAACCTGCGCCTCGCCCGGCCGGACGCCACTGAGGATGACATGTGGGATGTGCTCCGGCGCGCACGTTTGGAGCCGATGATCCGGTCCTTGCCTGATGGCCTGGAAACCGTGGTGGGGGAGCGCGGCTACCGGCTCTCCGGTGGTGAACGCCAACGGCTCACCATCGCCCGCCTGCTGATCAAGCAGCCTCGCGTCGTGATCCTCGACGAAGCCACTGCTGCGTTGGACTCCACCAACGAAGCCGCCGTCCAGGCGGCCTTGGGCGAGGCACTCGAGGGGCGCACCGCCGTCGTGATTGCCCACCGGCTGTCCACCATCCGTGCTGCTGACGCCATTCTGGTGGTTGAGGACGGCAGGATCGTGGAGCGTGGCACGCACACCGAGCTGCTGGCGGCGGATGGACGATACGCCGAGCTGTATCAAACCCAGTTCGCCGAAGCCACGGCGGTGGCCCAGGAAGCGGTCCCGGAGCTGTAACCCATGTAGGTCGCAGTTGAAGCCGTTCTGAGCTGTCCAAACGGCCTCAACTGCGACCTACTTGGGCGGGGTGAGCGCTGGAAGTACGTGGTCGGTGAGCAGCGGGGCCAAGTCCGTGGGAAGAGGCGCGTCGAGGTCCAGCCAGCGGATCTCGGCGATCTCCGCCGAGGGGTGCGCCTCCCACGTTCCGGGCGCAGTAAAAACGGTGGCTTCGATGTTCGTTGCTGCTTCGTTGGCCGCCACGGCCAGCCACACGCCGAGCGGCTCGAGGCGGTTCGGTGCCACGTCGATGCCGACTTCTTCCAGGAGTTCACGGGAAGCGGCCTCCGCGGCGGTTTCACCGGACTCGGGTTTGCCACCGGGGTGCATGAACTTCTCAGTGCCACGCTTGCGAACGGTCAGGAGCTGGCCTTCGTCGTTGTAGACGCAGACGGCGCTTACGACGATCAGGTCCGTGCCGGATGTACTCATGATTGCCTCCCGGCGTCGATCCGGACCAAGTGCGATTCAAGCAGCAGGTTCTTGGCGGGCCCCTGGACATCCCACGTGAAGCTGAACGAGTCAGGACCCTCCCAGAGGTAGCTGACCCGGTAGTCGTCGGGGTCGCACCAGTGCTTATCCTGGTTGCCCTGTTCGGAGAAACTCATCACATGGAAGGGCCTGCCGTCGGGGAAAAACACGTCCATCGACTCCGGCCCGGAACCCGGTTTCAGGAGGTACTCGCGGAATGCCGGACCCGAATGGGTAGGCCAGTGCATGGTTCCGTCTTCACGGTAGTCCAGGCCGCCGTCGGAGTTCCGGTTGTAGCGCACGACGCCGGTAAAGGTTCCGTTGGTGCCGGACGTCCGGTCCAGGAGAGTGCGCTCCACAACCCAGCTGCCGGCCAAGTAGGCCTGCAAGTCCTGGGTGGGCTGCTGGTGGTTCAAGTGCCCTCGATTGGAATCGAACCAACGACACCGGCTTTAGGAGAGCCGTGCTCTATCCACTGAGCTACGAGGGCCTGTGTGTCCATGGCTCTTAATCCCACTGCTGGAGCTCGAGGGCCCGGACACGACTACAAGCATACAAGCTGCGGGGACGCTGCCCGAACACCGCTAGGCTGGCGTTCATGAAAGGGCACGCGACTGCACCGGCGCCAGCTGGATCGTTCCTTCCGGATACCCGTGGCATCAGGGCGAACATAGGAGGGTGGGCGCAGCTGAGCGTGGTCCAATACTTCGTAGCCGAGGCCGCCGTGATCGAGGCCTGGGCAGGTCCCGGGCCCTACAGCAGGGCCACCGGATTCATCAGTGACCTCGGAGCAATTTCCTGCGGGATCTACGAGGACAGAGCCGTCTGCTCGCCTTTGCACTGGCTGATGAATGCCTCGTTCGTGGTTCAAGGCCTGGCGCTGGTCCTCGGTGCGTTGTTTCTGACGGCAGGGTTGCTGAGTGTGGCCGCGCGGCCCGGAATAACGGCACGACGGTTTCGAGTTGTTGCGGACGACTCGCCTCAGACGCGGGTCCTGACCGTGCCCTGGATCCTGGCTGTCGCCATCCGGATCCTCACCGGTGTCGCCGGAGTGGGAACGGTCCTGGTGGGATTGGTTCCCGAAGACCTCGGATCGCCCTGGCACTTTGCAGGCGCCCTGATGTTCTTCATTGGGGGAGGTTTTGCACTGCTCCTGTTGGGCATCCTGTGGTTCCGTCAAACCCCGATCAGTTGGTTCCTCGCTGCCTGCGGGCTCGTCTGTAGTGGCGCCTTGGTCATCGGCGCCATCACCGGGATGGAGGTGCCCCATCCGGGTTTGCTGGAGCGGTTCATGGGCTACCCGGTGACCATCGGACTGGCAGCGGCCGGCTTGGTGATCGCCCAGCGTGTCCACACGGAACGAAAAGTACTCAGGGCCCGCTGAGGAAGTATTCGCGGAAGCTGTTAAGGGAGGAGCCGCCCGAGTAGCCCAGATCTCCCGCGCTGGCGGACACGGCATCATCCGGTGAGAAGATACTGATCCCGAACGTACCTGACTGAAGCTCTTCAGTTTCTTCGAGCATGGGCGGAAGCGCGTTCCCGAGCACGTCAGCGAGGACGTCCGCGTCGTGGCTGCTTCCGACCAACTTGACGGTGATGAAATTTCCGGACGTGTTCATGTTGACGTTGAGCTTGGCGGATTCAACTCCGGGTACCGACAATGCGGCTGCCTCCAGGTCTTTGCCCAGGCGCTCCGCTTTGGACGGGCCTCCGAGTCCGCAGGCGGAGGCGCCCAAGATGAGCAGGCCCATGGTTGAAGCTGAAACGGCGGGTTTGAAGAACCTTCGGAAGCTCACTGCTTGGGGCTCTTCCTGCCCAGGAACACTGCCAGCACGCCGCACAGGAGACTGATCAGGAACAGCACCCACGACGCGACGGTGACAGCTGAGGCCAAGGCCACCGAACCGGCGTCGGGCCTTTCCGCGGCCAGCACGGAATCGATGGCGACATTGGACCACAGGTGGGCCACGGCGAACAGCAGGGGAGCGGCCCACATGGCCCAACGCCACGACTTTCGCGCCACATTGGTGCCGATCAGCAGGAGCCAACTGAAGCCGAAGATCAGCGGAAACAGGGTGCCGGCAGTCTTGTGGACGTAGTTGAGCTGGCCGCGCGCCGAGTCATCCATGGCCTCTCTAAGTTGGACGATGTAATCCTGTGAGAAGCCGCCAATCAGGGAATCCGGCATCGCCAGGCCACCCGAGAGCTGCGTCATCTGGTTCAGGGTGAGCAAGTGCAGGTACCAGAACAGGAACAGGCTGGCCACGACACCCGCGATCACAATGAGTTTGGAGTTGCTCTGCGCCTTTTGTGGGGTGCGCTGCGTGGTGGTGTTGATCACAGACGGTAGCGAGTGGTCGGGAACCACTGCCTTTGCTCCGTGCTTCTTGACGCGCTGGGCTGGTGTCTTGGCCATGTCATCCATTATTCCGCCACATAAGCTGGATCCATGACCACCGGCAGGCACACAGCAACTGAACTCGATCCTTCACTGGATGACTACCAACTGGCCAGCGCCCTGGTCCGCGAGGCGGGCCAGCTGGCGCTGCTCATGCGGATGGGGGGACTGCAGGGCGAACGCAAGACGTCAGTGTCCGACGTCGTCACTGCAGCCGATCACGCAGCTGAGGCTTATGTTCTTGAACAGTTGCGGCGCTGCCGTCCGGAAGACGGCATCCTCGGCGAGGAGGGTGCCTCGGTGGCGGGGACGAGCGGCCGGACCTGGGTGATCGACCCCGTTGACGGCACCTATAACTTCCTCCACGGGTCCACATACTGGTGCTCGGCCATCGCCCTCAAGCGTGACGATTCGGACCGTGGCGGCAACCCGGTTGCCGATCCCGAGGTGTTGCTGGGGGCCATCTACCAGCCCGAACTGGATAAGCTCTGGCTGGGAGGGGCGGAACGTCCGGCCACCCTGAACGGCGAGGCGATCACCGGTTCGGGCGACCTCCCCGTTGGCCAAATCTCCGCAGCCACGTACATTCACCCCACCTGGCTCGCAGACCCCCGCGCGGCCATGCCATGGCACGCAGCCGCGGTCTCCGCGGCGTCGCTGCGCATGTTCGGTTCCGGCTCCTGCGACCTCGGCCGGGTGGCTGACGGGGAGCTCGGCTGCTGGTTCCAACACAGCTGCCCGGAATGGGACTGGCTCCCCGGCAAGGCGATCGTCCGCGCTGCCGGCGGGGACACCGCCGTCGTGCAGGTCAACGGATTGAATTGGTTCGTGGCGGGAGGCCCGACGGCGGTGCGCGAGTTGAGCGCTGCCCTCACTTCTGTTCCCCAATTTGCCTAGCATCAGCCGCTGCTGACCGCGTCGCCTTATAGTGTCAGGGGCACCGCCTAGACTGGTAGGCACCATGGATATGTTGTTTGACCCCTACGCAGACGGACCCTTCAAAGCTGGCACCAAAGCCGCAGTCAAGGCTGCCCCGGAACTTTCCCATTCCGGCGGTGGCGCCTCCGGGCCGCGCCTCCAGGAAGGAACGGGCGGGTCAGGGAACGCTCCCCAAGCACCTGCCCAAGGGGGATGGGGCAACCAGGGCGCCCACGGGTTGCCGACCGCTGAGGCGCTCCTCCAGGGACTGAATCCGCAGCAGGAAGAGGCCGTGAAGCACGCCGGAAGCCCCTTGCTGATCGTCGCGGGTGCAGGCTCGGGGAAGACGCGCGTACTGAGTAACCGGATCGCCTACCTCATAGCCACTAAGCGGGCGCATCATGGCGAAATCCTGGCCATCACCTTCACCAACAAGGCAGCAGCCGAAATGCGGGAACGCATCGAAGCCCTGGTTGGCGCCCGGGCAAAGGGCATGTGGATTTCCACGTTCCACTCGTCCTGCGTGCGAATCCTGCGCCGGGAAGCTGCGAACGTCGGGCTGAATTCGAACTTCTCCATCTACGACTCCGCTGATTCCCTGCGTCTGATCACACTCGTGGCAAAGAACCTGGACCTGGATCCGAAGAAGTTCGCGCCGAAGGCCATCCAGCACAAGATTTCGGCGCTCAAGAACGAGCTCATTGACGCCGACTCCTACGTCTCTTCGGCAAACCACAACGACCCCTTCGAACAGGCTGTAGCCGAGGTTTTCAAGGGCTACACGCAGCGTCTCCGGCAAGCCAATGCGATGGACTTCGATGACCTCATCGCCGAAACCGTGTACATGTTCCGGGCCTTCCCTGCGCTCGCGGAATCCTACCGGCGCCGCTTCCGGCACGTGTTGGTGGACGAGTACCAGGACACCAACCACGCGCAGTACGCGCTGGTCAGGGAAATCGTCGGCTTGGGAACAGACACGGACGTGGCACCGAGCGAACTTACTGTGGTGGGCGATTCCGATCAGTCCATTTATGCTTTCCGTGGCGCGGACATCCGCAACATTGTGGAGTTCGAGCACGACTACCCCAACGCCCGCACCATCAAACTGGAGCAAAACTACCGCTCCACGCAGAACATCCTCAGCGCTGCCAATTCGGTCATCTCCCGCAATCCCAACCGCCAGGAAAAGCGTTTGTGGACCGCAGAAGGTGACGGCGAGAAAATCATCGGCTACGTGGGTGAGAACGAACACGACGAAGCCCAGTTCATCGCCAAGGAAATCGACCGGCTGCAGGACGAGGAAGACTTGCGTCCGGGCGACGTCGCCATTTTCTACCGCACCAACGCACAGTCCCGCTCCATTGAAGACGTCCTGGTCCGGGTGGGACTGCCGTACAAGGTTGTTGGTGGAACGCGCTTCTACGAGCGCAAGGAAATCAAGGATGCCCTGGCCTACCTTCGCGTCCTGGTGAACCCGGACGACGACGTCAACCTTCGCCGGGTACTGAACGAACCCAAACGCGGGATCGGTGATCGTGCTGAGGGCGCCGTGGCTGCCTTGGCCGAACGTGAACGCACCTCGTTCATGGCCGCTGCGCGCCGTGCTGACCAAGCGCCGGGCATGGCCACCCGCTCCGTTAATGCCGTCCTGGGCTTCGTGAAGCTGCTCGATGACCTTGCCGAGGTAGCCTCCGGCTCTGGTGCTGCAGCTGCCTTGGAAGCCGTCCTCGAACAGACCGGCTACTTGGCGGGGCTGCGCGCCAGCAACGATCCCCAAGATGAATCCCGCGTGGAGAACCTCGCCGAACTGGTGGCTGTGGTCCGGGAATACGAGCGCGACAACCCTGACGGTTCACTCGGCGAATTCCTGGAGCAGGTCTCACTGGTGGCCGATGCCGACCAGATCCCGGATGCGCCGGGGGCGGACATCGATGCCGCCGTCGCAGAGGCCAAGCGAATGGGCGTTGTCACGCTCATGACGCTGCACACCGCCAAGGGCCTGGAGTTCCCTGTGGTGTTCCTCACCGGTATGGAGCACGGCATCTTCCCGCACCAGCGCTCCGCCACGGACCCCAAGGAACTCGCGGAAGAACGGCGACTGGCCTATGTGGGCCTCACCAGGGCACGCAAGCGTCTCTACGTCACTCGCTCCGAGGTCCGCAGCATGTGGGGCCAGAGCCAGTACAACCCCGCCAGCCAGTTCCTGGAAGAGATCCCTTCCGAGCTGGTGGAGTGGAAGCGCGAGGGAATGAGCCGTCAGGCCGCAGGCGGCTGGGGGAGCGCCCCCATCGGGTCCAACCGCTACGGTGGTTCATTCTGGGGTGCGGGCACGTCCCGCGGTGCTGCCGCAAGCCCAACCGCAGGGTTCGACGCCGACGTCCCTGCCGCCGTCGTACGCAACAGGGTCCAGCCGCAAAAGGAAGTCATTTCCGTGGTGGTGGGGGACAAAGTCAACCACACGAGCTTCGGCAACGGCGTGGTGCTGGGCATCGAAGGCGCGGGGGACAAGACGGTTGCGAAGGTGAAGTTCGACGTCGGCGAGAAGCGGCTGCTGTTGCGCTACGCACCCCTGACCAAACTCGATGCATGACACGGCACGGCATAATGAGGGGCATGCGACGGACTGTTTGGGGGATCCTGGCCGCCTTGATCATGGTGCTGGCCACCGGGTGCTCTTTCGCCACCGAAGATCCCAACTATGTGCCGCCGGCTCCGTTGCCGCCGCTGGAACAGCTCCAGCAGGTTCCCGTCACTGAGCAGACCACCCTGTCCGCGGGCGAGGATGTCACAGCGTTCATCACTGCTGACAAGAACATTGTGTGCGCCCTGACATCTTCCCGGGGCGGGCACCTCAACCTTCCGTATGAGGCCAACTCCTACTCCGACGCGGCCAACAACAAGTTCGCAGTTGTTCCTGTGGCGCATTGCGAGCTGGCCAAATATGCCAAACCGGACCTGGATGACATCGTGGAGGACTGCGCGGGAACAGGCCTTGGCTACCTCGGAGGGACGGCGCTGTTGACTCCGGAGAAGGCCGTCTACGGCTCATGTCGTTCCGGCGTAACACAAATGGAGTCCGAGTTCGGGCCAAAGGGCAGTGGCGGGGGTCCCATTTCCAAACTCCGGGAGCTTCCGGACGGGCAGAACATCGAGCGCAACGGTCTCCGGTGTTCGGCCTATAACGGCGGCGTTGCCTGCGGAAACGTCTCAGGTGGCGTGGCATTCTTCGTAAACCGCGAGGGATACCAGTTGATTTCCGACGGCGGCAAAACGGTCCGCGGGAACCTGAACGAAGCGTCCTGAACCGCCCCCGAACGCCCTTCGACAGCCCAAAAACCGCGTCATTATGCGGTTTTTCTACATCCGATAGAAGTGTAAGGTTACTCACTTAACAGGTAGTGTGTAGCTGGCGGGACTCCTCAAAGGGCTAAAGTTCCGAGAGGACCTTACGCAATGTGACCGGCTTCAATCCCGGTTGTTACCGCGTACTTTCCGCAGCTGGCTATCGCGGTCATCGCGGTTCCCGGCTGAACAGAAAACTACTTCGACGTAGAAGGACACTAAACCGTGGACCTGTTTGAATATCAGGCGCGCGATATGTTCGAGGCGCACGGTGTACCCGTGCTCGCCGGCATCGTGGCGCACACTCCTGAAGAAGCGAAGGCAGCTGCCGAGAAGATCGGCGGCGTAACTGTCGTCAAGGCACAGGTTAAGGTTGGTGGCCGCGGCAAGGCTGGCGGCGTCAAGGTTGCCAAGACCGCCGAAGAGGCGCTTGAGCACTCCACCAACATCCTGGGCATGGACATCAAGGGCCACACCGTCAACAAGGTGATGATTGCCCAGGGTGCTGACATCGCCGAGGAATTCTACTTCTCGGTCCTCCTGGACCGCGCCAACCGCAACTACCTGGCCATGTGCTCGGTAGAAGGCGGCATGGAAATCGAGCAGCTTGCAGTCGAGCGTCCCGAGGCCCTGGCCAAGATCGCCATCGACCCCGCTGTGGGCATCGACCAGGCCAAGGCTGACGAGATCGTCGCAGCTGCAGGTTTCGCGGAGGAACTGCGCGGCAAGGTAGCCGACGTCATTCTGAAGCTCTGGGACGTTTTCAAGAAGGAAGACGCAACCCTGGTTGAGGTCAACCCGCTGGTCCGTACCGGCGCAGGCGAAATCGTTGCCCTCGATGGCAAGGTCACCCTGGACGAGAACGCTGACTTCCGCCACGTGCACCACGCACACCTGGAAGACAAGGACGCGGCTGACCCGCTCGAGGCCAAGGCCAAGGCGCAGGACCTCAACTACGTCAAGCTGGACGGCGAAGTAGGCATCATCGGCAACGGCGCCGGTCTTGTGATGTCCACCCTCGACGTCGTTGCTTACGCCGGCGAGAACCACGGCAACGTCAAGCCCGCCAACTTCCTGGACATCGGCGGTGGAGCATCCGCCGAGGTCATGGCCAACGGTCTGGACGTTATCCTTGGCGACTCCCAGGTCAAGAGCGTGTTCGTGAACGTCTTCGGTGGCATCACTGCTTGTGACGCCGTGGCCAAGGGCATCGTCGGTGCACTGGCTGAGCTCGGTTCCTCCGCGAACAAGCCGCTGGTCGTTCGCCTCGACGGTAACAACGTTGAGGAAGGCCGCCGCATCCTGACCGAGGCCAACCACCCGCTGGTTACCCTGGCCGCCACCATGGACGAGGGCGCCGACAAGGCCGCCGAGCTCGCCAACGCAGCTAAGTAAAGGGACGCGACAATGTCTATCTACCTCAACAAGGACTCCAAGGTCATCGTTCAGGGCATCACCGGCGGCGAGGGCACCAAGCACACCGCCCTGATGCTCAAGGCCGGCACCAACATTGTTGGTGGCGTCAACGCCCGCAAGGCCGGCACCACGGTCCTGCACGGCGACAAGGAAATCAACGTCTTCGGCACCGTCAAGGAAGCCATCGCTGAAACCGGCGCTGACGTCTCCATCGTCTTCGTTCCCCCGGCATTCACCAAGGACGCCGTGGTTGAAGCCATCGAAGCCGGCATCGGCCTCGTCGTTGTCATCACCGAAGGTGTGCCGGTTCAGGACTCCGCCGAATTCTGGGCACTCGCCCAGTCCAAGGTGGACGCTGACGGCAAGCAGATCACCCGCATCATCGGACCGAACTGCCCCGGCATCATCACCCCCGGCGAGGCCTTGGTCGGCATCACCCCGGCGAACATCACGGGCAAGGGCCCCATCGGCCTCGTGTCCAAGTCCGGTACCTTGACCTACCAGATGATGTACGAACTCCGCGACCTCGGTTTCTCCACCGCGATCGGTATCGGTGGCGACCCCGTCATCGGCACCACGCACATCGACGCCCTGGCAGCTTTCGAAGCTGACCCGGAAACCAAGGCAATCGTCATGATCGGTGAGATCGGTGGCGACGCTGAAGAGCGCGCAGCCGACTTCATCAAGGCCAACGTCACCAAGCCGGTTGTTGGCTACGTAGCCGGCTTCACCGCTCCCGAGGGTAAGACCATGGGTCACGCTGGCGCCATCGTGTCCGGTTCCGCCGGTACGGCCCAGGCAAAGAAGGAAGCTCTCGAAGCCGCTGGTGTAAAGGTCGGCAAGACGCCGTCCGAGACCGCCAAGCTGCTGCGCGAAGTTTACGCAACGCTCTAGCCTTTACAGCTAGCTCACGACGACGGCCCGCCGCCTTCCGCACGGAAGGTGACGGGCCGTCGTCGTTCTTTAAGTCAGCTGACGCGGGCCGAAGAGTCTGGGGGAAAACTCCGACCCGCGCCAGGTCCATGGGGCTGGCTAGGCGATGATCTTCATGGCCTGCCAGCCGGTGCCGAGGCTGATGGGCGGAACGGTGCTGAAAGTTCCACTGCCTGTGCCTGGATAGAGCCACAGGGTGTCTGCGATGCGGCCTATGACGTCGTTGCTGCCATCGCCGTCCAGGTCCCGGGGCCCGGCCATCGATGTTCGGTTGTCCCAACCCGTGGAGATTTGCTTCCATTGCAGCCATCCGCGGGTTCCGTTTCCGGGGTACAGCCAGAGGGCGCCAGTGTCCGAGCGCCGCGCCAGCACGTCTCCCTTCCCATCTCCATTAAAGTCCCCTGTGCTGAAGATTGCATTCATAACATTCCAGCCGGATCCAATGGTGGTGGGTGTCCGCTGACCACCGGTGCCGTTGCCTTCGTAGAGCCGCAACTCCCCTGAGCTGAGCCGGCCAATGAAGTCCGGAATGCCGTCGCCGCTGAAGTCTCCAGGGGAGAACAGTTGGCTCATGGTGCTCCAGCCGGTACTGACCTGTACCCGGGCCCCGAAACTGCCTGCACCGTTACCGGGGTAGAACCACAGGACGTCACCGGCACGGGCAAGCAAGTCAGGTTTGCCATCCTTGTTAAAGTCGCCCGGGGTGATGGTGTCAGTCACGGTGGACCAGGCAGGTGCCGGGAGGGCTACTTGCCGGGGCAAAAGGCCGCCCGCGCCGTCCCCTGGGTAAAGATACAAATTGCCGGCGGTGTCGGAGGCCAGGACATCGGCTTTACCGTCACCGTTGTAGTCATGGGCCGACGGCGGCCCGGCTGCGGGCACGGTGTACGTCTGGGTGCCCACGGACGAGGTGTTGCCGGCCGTGTCCACCCCTATGTACTTGAGGACGAGGTTGGAACTTCCCATGACAATCGGAGCCGCGTACTTGATGTTCGTGGCTGATTCCGTTGCCGTGGGCGTGCTGCCATCGGTGGTGTAGTAAATGGCAGCTCCGGGTTCATTCGCCGAGAGGGTGATGGTGGCCCCGCTGGCCAAGGCGCGGCCGGTGGGGTTGGCTGTGACCACAGGAGCTGTGGTGTCCGGCGGAACCGTGTACGTCTGGGTGACCACGGCGGAGACGTTCCCTGCAGGATCCGTGGCGAAGTACTTCAGCGTCATGGGTGCCGTGCCGGGGAACGCTATCGGTGTGGAGTACACCTGCCCGGCAGTCAACGGGTCGGTACCATCGGTGGTGTATTTGATCACCGAGTTCGCTTCATTGACCGTGAGGGTGATGGTGGTGCCGGGAGCGTAGGCGCCGCCCACGGGGCTGGCTGTTACCACCGGTTTCGTCACATCCGGGCCCGTGGAGTAAGTCTGGGTGACCACGGCGGAGGGATTGTTCGCGGTGTCTACGGCGAAGTACTTCAGGGTCCTGGGCCCGTCGAGAGTGATTGTTGCCGTGTTTGGATAGCTGACCTTAGTCGGGGTCGCCGTAGTAGGCGTGGACCCGTCGATTGTGTAGTAGATGGTGGCAGGTTCATTCACGGCCAGTGTGACCTTTTGCCCGATGTCGTAGGTGCCGCCCGCGGGTGTGGCTGTCACCACGGGAGCAACAACGTCTGCGGTGATGTGCGCCTCGAACTCTGCCAGGCCAACGTTGGTGGTGGACCCGCTGACTGAGCTGATGTTGAAGCGCACGGAGCTGACGGTCCTGGCAGGAAAATTCACTGTCAGCCCGGATCCGTTATTCGGGAGGGCAGAAACCGGGACGGTGCTGCCATCCGAGAAGGTGAGATTGCCACCGGTTACCTGGTCGCTTGTTAGCGGACGATCAAAAAGCGTCACCGCGTTGATGGTCCGTGCAGGGGTGAAGTTGTACTGGATCCAACTGCCTGACCTGCCGCCATTGGTGACCCACTCCCGGTTGGCGTCCATGGGGGTTCCCCAGGCATATCCGTCCCGTGCTTTCTCCGGACTTTGTCCCGAGGCTCTCTGAGAGGACGCTGAGACGGTTGTTCCCGCCGATTTCGCCGCGTTGCCGGTCCACTCGATGGCTGTAATGTACTGCCGTTTGAGCCAGTCGCTGTACGGCACGTCGGGGCAGATGTTCCCGCACAGGAACTCGTCGAATTCGGCAAAGTGCCTGAAGGTGTTGACCTTGCTGGTGAGTTCGGCGCCAGTGACGTTTTGTGCGTACTCGTCGATGACATAGGCATCGTAGGCGGACGAGGTATGCGGTCCGGTGTAGGCGCGAGTGGCCAACTGACCGAATTTTGCCGCAGCCCAGTGGTCGCTGTGGTCATAGGGGGTGGTGAAATTGCCTGTCCAGTCCTGGGTGCGGAACGTGGTGGGTTTGTAGTTGGCCACCAGCCGGTTCAACACAGTCTGCAGCAGCGATTTCGAATACGTGGCCGATCCGTCCACAGGCCGAATTGAAGAAATGCGTCCGTCCCACAACTTCAGGATGCTCTGGCCATTGAAACGGCTGCTGCCATTGCCGTTGGGGAATCCGTCCGGAAGCCTCAGGAAAACCACCGAGATATTGGGCGCCGCGTTGAGCGTGTGGACAGTCACCGGACGCTCGGGTACACCGGCGTCCGAAGCCGTCCATGCATTGGCGACCCCCGCCATCAAGGCGTAGCTTGACCGGATCCCGTCCTCAAGACCGGCCCAATACGATTGGCCTTCTCCGGCGTCGCCCGCTGTGAGGTAAATCGTCTGGACGCAACGCTTTGCTTGGACATCCCGCATGAAATCGGGGCTGATAAAGATCAGGTCATCGTCAGTATGGGCAACGATCTGTTGGGCACCGCCGGTCCCGGGACAAGGCGGGACGGCTGCCGCGGCGGGCTTGGCAAAGCCGAAGACAATTGAAGAAAGGGCAACAGAAAGGCCCAGCATAAATCCAAGGATTCGCCGGACGAAGGAACGGGTGCCGATGAGTGATAAGCGGGTATGACGACGAGCGTATTTTGGACGGTCCACAACCATGCTCCTTGAGCAGATGTTGGGCCCCCCAGCCGGCAAACTTACGACGCCCCCAGGACGTCATTTCGAATGGAGTTATACACTGCTCCGCCTATCACTGGTACGAAAGCGATGCAGTGAGCGCTACTGTACTCCGGCAGATGGGCCATGGGTAGGGTTCCGGCAAACATCCACAAAATTCCTGAAGGGCAACAACCGCTCAGCGTCGGGCAGCTGGGACGCCTCTGGATGCCATTGGACCGAAACGACCCACCGCGAAGGGTCTTCCAAGGCTTCCACTGTTCCATCGTCCGCAACGGCTGTGACCTGCAGACCTTCGCCTACCCGGGACACGGCCTGATGGTGTCCGGAGGCGATCTTGATGGTACTTCCGTCAGGAGATCCATACAGGCCCGCAGTCTTGGAACCGGCTGTCAGGAGCACGTCGTGCCAGGCCCATTCGCTGGCCTCGGGATCATGAGGATCCAGGCCGTTGTGGTTGACCGCCGACGGTGCCATGTCCTGGATCAGTGTTCCACCGTAGAGGACGTTCAGCAGTTGGTGTCCACGGCAGACGCCTAACAGCGGCAGCCCGGCGTCGATGGTTGCTCTGGCAACGTCCATGTCCAGGTGGTCCTGCTCAGGGTTCACATCGTAAAGGGAATCGTCAGGATCCTGCCCATAGAGGCGTGGGCTGATGTCGCCGCCTCCCGGCAGCAACACGCCGTCGAGCGTTTGCATCTCGGTGGCCAGCCGCCCGGCACTGTCAGCGGAAACGGGGGTCAACAGCACCGGAACTGCGCCTGCCTCGCGCAGCAGGTCCACGATGTACGTAAAGAGCTGGTTGGCTTCACCCACGCGGGCGTCGGGGGTGTCCGAACTACTGAGACGGACCGGAACGCCGATGCGCGGACGCACAACTCTTGAACTCTTCATGCTTCATGATGCACCGGACTGCTGCCGCACACCCAAACACCCGGCCGTGGTGCCCGGCGGACCACTACGCTGAAACCATGAATCGCTCCGGAGCCTTGAACCCGAGTCCGCGAACGCTCGACATTGAAAGCGTGGTCCACTTCCACCAACTGGTAAGCGCCGGGGCCGGGTCCATGAACGGCTGGCATGCACAGTCTTTGGACCTTCGGGGCTATTCACAGGACCTCAAGGCGCTGAATCCCCAAGGGGCCATCTTCCTGGGATGCACTTTCGACGACGGCGTGGAAGAAAGCCTCCGCCGGCGGGGAGCCCTGATCTTCCCCCAGCTTCACAAGGTGCCCTTCAACCCGTACCGAAGCAGCGTCTACTCGGCCAGTGAACTGTACGAGGACATCACCGCCACGGAGTACGAATCCACCCTCGATGCCCGCGTCTACGAATGGAGTATCCTGCCCGGGCAGCGGGGCAGCCTGGACGCCACCCTCGCCGCAGCCCTGCACGATCACGCCATTGGCGACGCCTTGGACGAGCTGCTGGACCATGGCGCGCTCTCCGGGAGAAAGATGGTTGGCGTCATGGGCGGACACGCCGCGCAACGGGGCACCAATGCATTCGCCGACGCCGCGCAGTTGGGACGGCTGCTGGCCCAAGCGGGCTTTACGGTAGCCACAGGCGGGGGCCCCGGCGCCATGGAAGCAGCCAACCTTGGTGCCTACTTGAGCGGACTGCCCGACGCCGACTCCACGGCTGCGCTTGAGTCGCTCGCCGCTGTGCCGGGGTTCAGGCCCTCCGTGACGGCTTGGGCGCGGCAAGCAGCCGCCGTCGTCGAACGTTATCCCGGCGGCACCCCGACGCTCGGAATTCCAACATGGTTCTACGGTCATGAGCCGCCGAATTTGTTCGCCACCCACATCGCCAAATACTTCGCCAACGCCGTCCGGGAAGCGATCTTGCTGGAGCTCTGCAATGGAGGGATCGTGTTCCTCCCGGGCGCGGCAGGGACGGTGCAGGAGATCTTCCAGGACGCGTGCGAGAACTACTACGGAGCCCCGGAGACCATTACTCCCATGGTGTTGGTGGGCCGCGAACACTGGGAACGGACCTTTCCTGCCTGGCCCATGTTGCGCAGCCTCGCGGCCGGGAAGCCCATGGAGGACAGGATCTTCCTGGTGGATACGGTGGAGGACGCGCTCGCAGTGGTCGTCGGGTAGGTCCTCAGAAGTCTTTGCTGCAGGGGCCCGTGCCCAGCTGGGCCAAACCAGTCCGGTCGCCCGCAGCGTACCCGCGTACCCAGGAGGCTTGGTCGAACATGAGCTGCCGGGGATCGTCCACGTGGTCCAAGCCGAGGAGGTGCCCCAGCTCATGCATGATGACTGCTACGCCGATCTCTTCTCCGCTGGGAGCGTCCACGATGTCCGCGAATTGTGGGGCATCCAGGGACACCGTGCCCGTGACGTAGGCCTTATAGCCGTTGCTGAGGCCAATGGAAGAGCTTCCGCCAAGGCCCACGGTCTGCCCGCTCAGGCGTGGCACCTGCTCCGGCGTGCTCCACGCAATGAGTACGGGAGCCCAGCGGTCTCCGTACCTTTCGGGCTGGTACCCGGATCTGTTGGGGGAAGGAACTTCGGAACTGGGGCCGTCGTAGATGAACTTCAATCCTGTGGCTTCGCCGGCCTGTCGCACGGCTTCTTCCACCAGCGGCTGCCAGGAGGGCGGTGCGAGGTCCGAGTTGATCACATAGTGGATGGGCCGGCACGGCGAGTACGCCAGCGGAGTTCCGTCTTCCTTGACGGCCAGGAACTTGTACGACGAACTGGGGCGGTTCAGAGGTGCCGGCGTTCCAAGCGGTGCGTCGGCTTCCTCTAGTCCCGGAACCGGCTCCTGGCGCTGGCCGAAAGGTGCCAGCCCGGGGCGGGGCGCCTGGCTCTGTGTGGCGGATGATCCGTACAAGAGCTGGTGGAGTTCGCCGCTGAAGTAGGCTCCCGCGCACACCAAGCCGAGCACGCTGAAAAGGAACAGGATGGCCGCGATGCTGCTGTGCTTGATCGGCGGCCTGACCGGTGGAGGCTCCGGCGGGCGCGGGGCATGCGGAAGGTAATTCGGACGAGGGGGATCGGGGTCCGGCCACTTGGGCGACCCATAAGGTTCCATGGAACCCCCTGACGTGGCGGCTGCGACGGGAAGTGGGGCGCCGCCGTCGGCCGTATTCGTCAGCATAAGTCCCACTCCACCGGGAGTCCATGCCGGGAATGCTTGAAGCGTGAACGAGTCAGATGTCCTTGCGGCAGGGTGCCGAGGCGAGAAGATGAAGGCCGTTCAGGTCGCCCGCCGCAAGGCCGTCGGGGGCGCCGATTTCCGGGTACATGAGTTGGATCGGGTCATCCACATGGTCAAGGCCCATGACATGGCCCAGTTCGTGTTGCATGACTGCCAGGACGTAGTCGGCCCCGCCGGGACTCGCGAGCAGTTCCGTTACCTGTGGGGTGTCCAGCTCCAGGCTCCCGGTGATGTAGCTTTTGGGTCCCTTGTTGAGGGAGTACATGGTGCTGCCTCCCGTGCCGATGACGTTGTCTGCCAGCGCAGGGGCTTCCACCGGTGTGGTCCACGAAATCAGCAGGGGAGCCCACCGGTCGCCGTATTTGGACGGCTGGTAGGGCTCACGCCGGTCCACTGGCAACTCGTCAGTGGTGCCGTCGTCGATGAACTGGATGCCGGACGCCGCAGAAATATTCGCCAAGGCGGCGGTCAGGAGGGCGTCTGAGCCAATGGGTGCGGACGCATCGTTGACAACGTAATGGAGCGGACGGCAAGGCGAGTAACCTACCGGGGTGCCGTCGTCGTTCGTGGCCAGGAACTTGTACGAATCGTTGGTGGTGCCGGGCGCTGAAGGCGAGGCCAGTGGGGCGTCCGCCTCCTCAAGTCCGGGCGGCGGCGCGTCGAGGGGGCGCGCCGGTTCGGCTCCACCCGGCTGGTCCTCTGTGGTTCCCGGCACGCTCACGCCCGGGAACAGCGCGGTGATGCGAGGGTCGCCCTGCAGGAATCCACTGACCAGAACGGCGACGACGGCGGCAATGACGGCCATGAGGACGCCGCGGAGAACACGCAAGGCTGTTCCAGTGCGGCGGTGCTTCGGCACGCGCATTGCTTCCCGCTCCGGGTCCACGGTTCTCCATTCCTGATGCCCTGGTCACGCGGGGCAGCGCGGAGGACGAACCAACATTACGGTCTCCGGACCGAGCCGTCCAAACTTAGACGATCGCTGCTCCGAACGCCAAGCCCAGACCATACGTGGCCGCCGCCGCACCCAGGCCGATGGCAAGCTGGCGGAGCCCGCGGC
This sequence comes from Paenarthrobacter sp. TE3676, assembly GCF_056279165.1. NCBI lineage: Bacteria > Bacillati > Actinomycetota > Actinomycetes > Micrococcales > Micrococcaceae > Paenarthrobacter > Paenarthrobacter sp. TE3676. Next base: position 336,885 of record NZ_JBWBQU010000005.1, on the reverse strand, counting down.
TCAGCGGCGAGGTTCCGGACAACAAGCCGACGACGGCGCCGGTAGCCAGGAGCGCGATACCCACCAGAACGCCGGCCACCAGCAAGGCGGCGATGCCCGTCATGCCGAAAATGAACGGCAGGATGGGCACAATGGCGCCCGAAGCGAAGAAGCAGAAGCTGGACATCGCTGCACCCCACGCCGAACCGACGGATTCATGATCGTCAGTGGGTGGCTTCTCCGGCTGCAAGGAAAGGCTGGGATCGCAGTCGCAGCTGAACAATCCCATGCGCTCGGCAGCACGATGCTCCGCGGCTTCACGCGTCATGCCACGGGCCAAGTACACCAGGACCAGCTCGTTGTGCTCGATGTCCAATGACGGTGCCGCGGTCAGAGTGGCCTGCGTGGGAAGGGTCGCGTTAAGGAGCTCCCGCTGCGAGCGGACCGAGACGTATTCGCCCGCACCCATGGAGAGGGCCCCGGCAAGGAGACCCGCGACGCCACTCATGAGCACCACGGGGCTGGGCACGCCGGTTGCGGCCATGCCCATGACCAGGGAAAGGTTGCTGACCAAACCGTCGTTGGCGCCGAAAACGGCCGCGCGGAAGGTTCCGGAGAGCCGGTTGCGTCCGCGTGTGGCCAAGCCGCGGACTACTTCTTCGTGGATTTGTTCATCGGCCACCATGGCAGGCGTCGCGGCAGGTTCGGTGCCGTACGGGGAACGGCCTTCGGCGCGCTGTGCCAGAGCGAGGACGAACACTGAACCGAAGTTGCGGGCCAGGAAGCCCAGGAACTGGCTGCGGGTGGAAGCTGCCTTGGGCATACCGGCATGCTCGCCAAGGAGCTTGAGCCAGTGGGCTTCGTGCCTGCCTTCGGCTTCGGCCAGGGCGAGCAGGATTTGGCGTTCTTCGCCGTCACGTCGCTGGGCCAGTTCGCGGTAGACGGCGGCCTCGGCACGCTCATCGGCCAGGTACTGCCGCCACCGGCGGATGTCAGCGTGCGAGGGCGGCGCGGGTTGCGTGCCGGCGTTTTCGGCGGTTGCCGGTTCGGGGGTGGGGTCCGGAGCGGAGCTCGACGAACTGTGGGATTCCTGGTGCATCTGCACTTTGTCTCCTGTGCTTGGTGGGGTAGTTGCGGCCCCATTGCACGCCCCACACTACCGCTTATCCGCGCGGATTTTTGGCTGGTATTCCTTAACTGGAATGTTCGGTGCACCGTAATTTCCTTGACCCTCGACTGTGCCGGTGCTCAGATGGAAGGACAGGGGCGGGGCCCTTCCGCCACTGGATTCCTGCATTCGGGTCAACGGGCTGAACCGCCCACCAGAACAGGCCCACGAGACGGAGGTTGCACCATGAACACCACCGAATCACACGCCAACTACCCGGAACGGACAACCATTGAGTCCGACCCGGCCTACGACTACGCCGAAGACCAGGAAGTGGACGAACCCTGGGTAGAGGAAGTGGACGCCCCCGAGGACGACGAACGCGTTGTCCCCATAGACGAAACCGAAGAGTTCCGCGAGGAAGACGAGGAAGCTTAGGTCTGTTTCCCGTGCCCTAGTGTGAAGTGACGTTTGACGCCCGCCCGTTTTCCGACGGCCGCAACAGTCACCGTTAGTGTCTTGGACGACTCACACCAGTGCGTTGGCCGGACGGCTTGGGCCAACGCCTGCGCGATGAGTTGCGGTTGGTCATGTCTGAACTGCTCGGTTCCAGCATTGGCAGTGATGGTCACCGTGCCCAGGAAGAGGTCGACGGCGGGGATCACCGCGACCGTGGGGGTGGCCGTTCCGGCCGGGGTACTGGGTGCTGTGGTGTTTACCGGGGTGGTATCGCCTTGGTACGGCAAGGGACTGCTCCTTGGGGGAGTGCTCTTGCCCGCTCGGTTGTCTCTGGTCCGGGACGGGCCGCTTCCTCATCCGAACCACCCGTGAACATGGGGTTGGTGTGTGGCCAGTCGGAGCTTGGCACCACATCTCTTGAAGCTGGGACCACCCTACCGCATTGGTGTTCGGCCACCCGCTGTGGGGTGTGTTGATGGGCCTGCTCTGCTCACTATGGGTGGGTTTGGCGTGCAGAGCGGGCCTTCCAAGGGGTGGGCGCGTGTTGTGGGCCTTGGTGTGTTGTGGGGCCTGCTTTGCGCTCTTTGGGGTGGTTTTGGCGTGTAGAGCGGGCCTTCCAGCGGGTGGTTCCCGGACATAGCGCAACGGCGGCGCCGCCCCAAAAAGGGGAGGCGCCGCCGTCGAACTTTACTTGTTTCCTGAACCTTGCCTAGTTCTTTGTGCCCGCCTAGGAAGCGGGGGTGGTGAGCTCTTCTTCGGCCACGCGGGTACCGGCAACGCGATCCGTCCAGGCCTTCATGACTGCCGGATCCGTGGGCTTGCTGGCAAGCGAGATCACTACGTACACCAAAGCCGAGGCGATCAAACCGAAGTAGATGGGCTCGTTGGCGTAGATGCCATCGAGGGGAACTTCGGCGTTGATCTCAAGGATGATCATGGTTCCGAGGGTTACCACTGAACCGGCCGCCATGGACCATGCTGCGGCGATGCCCGTTCCACGCTTCCACACCAAGCCGCCAATGATGGCCACGAGGAGGCCGCCAACCAGGATGTCGTAGGCAATGGTCAGTGCGGCCACCACATCCTTGGTGGAGATGGCGATGATGATTGCGACGATCCCCAGGCCGAGTACCCAGTAACGGTTGGCCTTGACGTCGTGCTCAGGGTTATCGGAGTCGGAGGTGTCCACCTTCTTGCCAAACCAGCTGGCAACGAAAGGCATTACGTCGGCGCGGGCAACGGTTGCAGCAGCAATCAGTGCGCCTGACGCCGTGGACATCATGGCGGCCACAGCTGCGGCAAGCACCAAGCCGCCGATGCCGATGGGCAGGAGCCGGGTAGCGACCTCTGCGTAGACGTCGTCCTTGGCAGCGATTTCGATGCCGGAGAGGGCAACGCTGGCGGCCATGCCGATCAGGGCACCTGCGAAGCCGTAGAGGATGCAGTAGACGCCGGCGGTAGCGCCGCCCCAGCGGGCAACTGTGGGGTTCTTGGCGGTGAACACGCGCTGCCAGATGTCCTGGCCGATCAGGAGGCCCAGTGTGTACACGACGAAGTAGGTGATGATCGTCTGGAGGCCGATGCCGCCGATGTCGAAGAAGCTCTCATCGACGCGGGCTCGGATGCCATCGAGGCCACCTGCGGCGTTCAGGGCGAAGGGGAGCATGAGGAAGAAGATTCCCACGGTCTTGATGACGAACTGGACCTGGTCGGCCAAGGTGATGGACCACATGCCGCCAATGGTGGAGTAGACCAGCACGATTGCGCCGCCGATGGCGATGGCGAGCCAACGCTCCCAGCCGAAGAGGACCACGAAGATGGTGGCGTAGGCGCCGGTGGACGTGGCACACAGCATCAGCGTATAGGCCAACATGACTATGCCCGAGGTCTGGGTGGCCGTGCTGCCATAGCGGAGGGTCAGCATCTGCGAGACCGTGTAGATCTTGAGCTTTTGGATGGTTCCGGCGAAGAGCAGGCTGAGCAGTAGCACGCCTGAACCGATGGCCACAACCAGCCACATGCCGGAGATACCGAACTTGTAACCGAGGCCGACGCCGCCCACGGTGGATGCGCCACCGAGGACCACTGCGGCCATGGTGCCGGTGTAAAGGAAGGGTCCCAGGCGGCGGCCGGCCACCAGGAAGTCGCTGTTGTTCTTGGTGCGGGACTTGCCCCACCAGCCGAATGCCAGCATGGCGAGCAGGTACACCACCACGATTGCGATGTTTATAGCCGAAGATTCCATGAACGGTCCTTGGAGCTGATGCACGGAGGTTGGGGTTTTCGACGATACTCCTGCGAAGCGTCGAAGTCTCTGTGCTGACGATTGGAGATTGGGGGATGTGTTGTGTGCCTCACAGACAACACTTGTTGCCTATGAGGATATGTTGTGATGGGAGTAACAGTCAAGATCCTTTGGTCATGCTTTCGCGTATTCTGGCGCTCTTGTCCTGTCTCCCGGCTACTATTGCTCCAATGACAGGGCCACATGACAGGCCTGAAAGGTTCGTGAATGAAGGCTCTACCCGTTGAACCGAGCAATGTTCCCGTTGCCATCGGTTCCAGAATCCGCGCAGCCCGGCAAGCGCAGCGGCTCACCATCGAGCAAGTGGCGGATGCTACCGGCCTGACCAAAGGCTTCCTCAGCCGTGTGGAGCGGGACCTGACATCGCCGTCGGTCGCCTCGCTGGTCACTCTTTGCCAAGTGCTGTCCGTATCCGTGGGGGACCTGTTCGCAGCTCCGGAGACACACCTGACCAAGCGCGACGACGGCCCCCGCATCTCCTTGGGTGGCCAGGGCATCGTGGAGCGTTTGTTGACCGCCCGCTCCGAACGTCGGCTCCAGATCCTGCAGGCAACCATCGAGCCGCGTGGCCGCGGTGAAAACGAGCTTTATGCCGTGGACTGCGACGTGGACGTCCTGCATGTGGTCAAGGGCCGGATCAAGCTCATCCTGACCAATGAGGAGTACGACCTCGAAGAGGGGGACACGCTCTCCTTCCCGGGCCGCGAACCCCACACCTGGATCAACCCCACGGACGAGACCGTGGAGGTGTTGTGGGTGCTGGTGCCGGCAGCGAGCCGCTAGGCCACCCCTCGCGAGGTGACAGATAATGCCCATGTTTGCAGCAAACATGGGCATTATCTGTAGTATCGGCGCGCGGATCCGGGCGGTTAGCCCACGTGCACCCACGGCCGGCGGGTGATGTCCGGCTCGGCTTCCCTCAGCACTTCGCGTGTTACCGGCGCAATCTCTCCTTCGCCAAAGAACAGGAACTTGCTGAGGTTGGAAATCGGGTTGCCCTCGGTCCAGCGGAAGTAGATGTGCGGCATGAATCCGGTGACGTCCCGGATGTGGAGGAGTACTGCGGCCACGGTGTTAGGCACGTTGTTGCTGTGCACTTCCAGGATTTTGAACCCGTGCCGGAGCTTGCCCACAACTTGGAGTTCCTGCTCGAAGTCCGAGCTGTCGTCCACGATGACTTCGATGAAGACGGCGTCGCAGTCAACGGGCAGGTGGCTTGCCTGCTGGGCGTGCTGAAGCTTCTCCCTATAACGGCTTGCACTGAGGTGCTTGGGCTCGTGGGCAATGATGCGAACGGGGCCTTCGGAAGCGTTGGCCGTGAATTCGAGGGCTTTCTCGTCCATCTTGATGTGCGTGGCCCGGAGCTCGAAGGCGCGCCGCATACGGGAGGTAAAACTGACAACCATGATGCCCAGGATGAAGAGGGCTGCAATCTTCAGGCCGTCGGGGCGCTCGATCGAGTTGACCACGGTGGTGTAGACGAAAACGAGCGAGATCAGTCCAAATCCAATGACCTGCGCCCGCTGCTTCTTTCGCCGCGCGGACAGGGTCACGGCTATTGAAGCCGAGGTAATCAGGACCAGCACGCCCGTGGCGTACGCGCCACCCTGGGCGTTGACGTCCGCCTGGAAAATGATGGTGACGATGAAGGCGATGACCGTGAACACCAGAACCAGTGGACGGAGAGCCCGGGCCCACGCAGGTGCCATGCCGTAGCGGGGCAGGTAGCGGGGGACAAGGTTCAAGAGCCCGGCCATGGCTGACGCGCCGGCGAACCACAGGATGGCAATGGTGCTGACGTCATAGACAGTTCCGAAGCCGTCCCCAAGGAACTTGTGAGCGAGGTAGGCCAGCGCGCGGCCCTCGGCCTTGCCGCCGTCTTGGAATTCTGCGGCGGGGATCAGCATGACGGTGGTGAAGCTGGAGGTGATGAGGAACGAGCTCATGATGATGGCGGCGGTGGTGAGGAGCTTGTGGGCGCCCTTGATCCGGCCTGCCGGGTTGGCTTCGGTGTCTGTGGCGTGGCCCTTGATCTGGGGCATGACGGCAACACCGGTTTCGAATCCGGAGAGTCCCAGTGCCAGGCGCGGGAACACCAGCAGTGCCAGGGCAATCATCATGATGGGGTCGCCGTGGGAGGTGGTGAGTGCGGTCCACCAGTCGGTTATGACGCCTGATTCCGTGAAGAGGTGGGTCATGGATACGGCGATCACCACGAGGTTGAGTGCAAGGAACGCCGCCACCAGCACTACTGCCACATTGATGGCTTCCTTGAATCCGCGCAGGAAAACGACGCCCAGGCCGGCGATCAAAGCCAGCGTGATGACCACTTGTTGGCCTTCGAGGAAGTTCGGCGCGAAGGGGTTCTCGATGAGGTGGGCTGTGGCGTCGGCGGCGGAGAGCGTGATGGTGATCATGAAGTCGGTTGCGGCGAAGCCAAGGAGGGCAAGGACGAAGAGCTTGCCTCCCCATCGTGGAAGCAGGCGTTCAAGCATGGCGATGGACCCTTCGCCGCGCGGGCTTTCCTTGGCCACGCGCCGGTAGACGGGTAGCGCGCCGGCCAGGGTTGCCAGGACCAGAAGTAGCGTGGCCAGCGGGGAGAGCAACCCGGCGGCAAGGGCGGCGATGGCCGGCTGGTAGCCGAGGGTGGAGAAGTAGTCGAGTCCGGTGAGGCACATGACCTTCCACCAGGCTTGCGGCTTATGCGAGTCCGCAGGCCGGCCGTGAGGTCCCTGCCGTTTCCCTGAGGTGTCCGGCATTCCTTCCAGCAGCCAGGATTTGAGCTTGAAGGAATTTTTGGGCTTATCGGCCGGGTCGGCCGGGGGCCTCGTCAGGGTGGTCACGGTGTCCTTTCGTGCAGCCGGATGCTGCGTCCGCTAGGAGCGTATGGCCGTATTCGACGCCGGGACCCCGGTTTTTATGGAATCTTAACGCCCGCTGTGACCGGCATCTCATGCTGAACGCAGCCGAATCTCTTGTAAACATGTGATGCATATAAGGCAACTTCGAGTGTATGATGGGAGTCACAGCAACTGATCCAACTCGAAGGAGAGGCATATTTTGGAAGAGCTTCGCATTACGGCCAACGGGAACCTTGGACCCATCGATTCATCCCGCATTCCGCGTTACGCCGGTGCCGCCACCTATGCCCGCCTGCCCCGACTGGACCAGGTCTCCAAGGCTGACGTCACAGTAGTGGGCGTTCCCTTCGACTCCGGTGTCTCCTACCGCCCCGGGGCGCGCTTCGGCGCCAACCATGTACGCGAAGCCAGCCGACTGCTGCGCCCGTACAACCCTGCCTGGGACGTCAGCCCCTTCGAGAACATCCAGGTTGCCGATGCCGGCGACATGGCCGTGAACCCGTTCAACATCAACGAGGCAATCGAGGCTGTCCAACAGAACGCCCTGGACCTCACGGCCAACGGCAGCAAGCTGGTAACCCTCGGTGGCGACCACACCATTGCACTCCCGCTCTTGAGGGCAGCAGCGGAGCGGGCAGGCGAGCCCATTGCGATGCTCCACTTCGACGCCCACCTGGACACCTGGGACACGTACTTCGGTGCCGAGTACACTCACGGCACCCCGTTCCGCCGCGCGGTGGAAGAGGGCATCCTGGACACCGAAGCCATCAGCCACGTGGGTACCCGCGGCCCCCTGTATGGCAAGAAAGACCTCGACGACGACCACCGCTTCGGCTTCGGAATCGTCACCTCCGCTGACGTCTACTACCAGGGCGTTCTGGAAACCGTAGCCAAGATCCGTGACCGCATCGGCAACCGCCCGCTGTACATCTCCGTGGACATCGACGTTTTGGACCCGGCCCACGCGCCCGGCACCGGCACCCCCGAAGCCGGCGGCATCACCAGCCGCGAACTCCTCGAAATCATCCGTGGCTTCCGCGGCATGAACCTCGTTGGAGCGGACATCGTTGAAGTTGCTCCTGCCTACGACCACGCCGAGATCACCGGTGTTGCAGGCAGCCACGTAGCGTACGAGCTCGTGACCCTCATGGCGGACAACGCCGTGGAAGGCGACCGCCAAGGTGCCCCGAACGGTTACGCGCAGCAGGCGCTCGGCGCTCGCATGGCCGAACTCGCACAGGCAACCGCAACGGCCGGGGACCAGCGATGATTGATTTCGATCCCGGCACAGCAGCCCCCACCAAGGGCACCAACCAGCGCAACGGTGGGGACCTCGTCGTCGAGACCCTTGAAGCGCTGGGCGCGAAGACCGTTTTCGGTATCCCTGGCCAGCACGCGTTGGGTTTGTTTGACGCCATGGGCCGCGGCAACCTGCACTTCGTGTCTTCCCGCGTGGAGAACAACTCGGCGTTCGCAGCTGATGGCTACTCGCGTGCCACCGGCGAGGTGGGTGTGCTGTTCCTGTCCACCGGTCCCGGTGCGCTGACTTCCTTGGCAGGTTTGCAGGAGGCGTACGCCACGGGTGTTCCCATGGTGGTTGTCGCCAGCCAGATCCCGCTCGATGGCCTGGGTGCACGCCGCAAGGGCATGTTGCACCAGCTTGATGACCAGAAGGCATCGGCCGCGAACGTCACCAAGAGCCAGCGCCTGATCCAGCACGCCTCCGGTATCCCGTCGGCGATCCAGGACGCCTGGACCGAGGCGATTTCCTCGCCGCAGGGACCGGTTTGGATCGAAATCCCGCAGAACGTCCTGCTGGATCCGATCATGGTGCCCCCTGTGGAGGACGCGCTCGCCGAGGCATTCGATAACCCGCCGCGTGTCGAGTTGGTCCGCGAGGCCGTGAAGTGGCTTTCGACGGCGGAACGTCCGGCGATCATCGCCGGCGGCGGTACACGTCGTGGCCGGGCCGAGAAGTCGCTGCTCTCGATTGCCGAGCAGCTGCGCGCGCCGGTGATCTGTACTCCCGGCGGCAATGGTGCGTTCCCGTGGACCCACGAGTTGTCGTTGCAGTCGTGGATCGAGGACCGGTACATGACCGATGTCCTGGAAGACGCCGACGTGTTGATCGTTATTGGCTCGTCCTTGGGTGAAGTGACTTCCAATTACTTCACGTTCGAGCCCCGCGGCCGCATCATCCAGATCGACGCCGAACCCCGGGTCCTCGAATCCAACCGGCCGGGCTTGGGCATCCGCGCCGACGCCGGCCAGGCCCTCGCGGCCTTGGACGAGGCTCTGTCAGCAGCCGGCGCTGCGGACGCAGTAACCCGGTCCTGGCACGGCACCAGCCCCGAAGACGTCGTCAAGGAATCCCTGGCCAAGGTCAAAGCGCGCCTGGAATCACAGGATCTGGCCAAGGAACTGAAGTTCATGGCCGATATTCGCGAGGCCGTCCCGGCTGACATGCAGACGTTCTGGGACATGACCATCTCCGCGTACTGGGGCTGGAGCTGCTGGGACGCCCGGCAGGGTCAGTTCCACTCCGCCCAAGGGGCCGGCGGCCTCGGCTACGGCTTCCCGGCGGCAATCGGCGGTGCCGTGGGTCTTGAGACCACGGGCAAGCCGAGTCGCGTGCTGGCCGTATCCGGTGACGGATCTTCCATGTACTCCATCTCCGAGCTCGCGACCGCCAAGCAGCACAACGTCCCGGTCACCTGGCTGATCGTGGACGACGGCGGCTACGGCATTCTGCGCGAATACATGGTGGGCGCCTTCGGCCAAGCCACCGCCACCGAACTCGCCCGCCCGGACTTCGTGAAGCTCGCCGAGTCCTTCGGAGTCCCGGCCCGTCGGGTTGCCCCTGAGGAAGTGGGGGACGCGCTTAAAGCGTCCTTCGAAGCGGACGGACCCAACGTCGTCGTGGTTGAAACATTGCTGAAGATGTTCGGCCCTACGCACCTGGACGACTAAACCGACTAACGCCACCAAAACAGCTAGCCCCCGCACGGAACACGTGTGGGGGCTGGCTGCGTTGTGAGGCCTGCTTTGCGCCCAATTTCCCAAAAATAGGGTGCAGAGCGGGCCCCACAACTTAGACACTCCTCGCATCTTTAGTTTCCCAAAGCAATCAATCTGCGTTATAGTTGCTTTAGGCAAACAAAAAGAGGGGTGTTTCGCATGTCCGTCGGTTCTGCCACAGCAACCGATCTTGTGCATCAGATTTTCGATCTCCAGCGCACGCTGCGCTGTGTGGTGACTGCCCACATGGCCCGCGTGCCCGACGTCGGAATGGCTGTGCAGGGGGTGATGCGCTTCATCGGCGAGGGGGAGACCCGCGCAACGCAACTGGCCACTCGACTCGGAGTCAGCGCCCCGGTCCTCAGCCGGCACATCACCGAACTCGAGGAGCTGGGCTTTGTAGTCAGGCGGCCTGATCCCGCTGACGGCAGGGCCCAGCTTCTCGCCCTGACGGAAAGCGGCGCGGCGAAACTGCGCGAATTCGAAGAACAACGCAGCGTGAGACTGCGCGATTACCTGGCGGATTGGAGCGAGGCGGACGCCCTCGAGGCCTCCCAGGTCATCAACAAACTCACTGTGTCCCTCAAGGACTCAATCCGGGCAACGGCGGCCGGCTCCATCACACCAAACCAGACAGCTTAGGAGCCCACGCATGGCTACACCAGCAGTACACAACTCCCAGGCGGTGGACGCCTCAGTTAACAGGGCCTCCGCGCCCATGACCCATCGGCAGATCATGGAAGCCCTCACGGGGCTCCTCGCGGCCTTCTTTACGGCGATCCTCAGCAGCACGATCGTCGCCAACGCGTTGCCCACCATCATGTCCGAGCTCAAGGGCACGCAAACCGACTTCGCCTGGGTCATCACGGCCGCGCTGTTGGCAAACGCTGCCACCACGCCCATCTGGGGCAAGCTCGCGGACCTCTTCGACAAGAAGCTCCTGGTCCAGCTGAGCATCATCATCTTCGTCGCAGGCTCGGTCATGGCAGGCCTTTCTGAAACCATTCCGCTGCTGCTGACCGCCCGTGTCATCCAGGGCGTGGCCATGGGCGGCCTCACCGCCTTGGCACAGGCGATCATCGGCTCCATGATTCCGCCGCGCGACCGCGGCAAGTACTCCGGTTACATGGGCGCTGTCATGGCGGTGGGTACTGCCGGCGGCCCGCTGCTGGGCGGCTTTATCGTTGACAGCCCGCTCGGCTGGCGCTGGACGTTCTTCGTCTGCGTGCCGCTGGCCGTCGTCGCACTCATCCTGCTCCAGGTGACGTTGAAGATCCAGCACATCAAGCGCCCGGCGAAGATCGACTGGCTCGGTTCCGTCCTGCTGACGTCCGGCGTGAGCCTGCTCCTCATCTGGGTTTCCTTCGCCGGCAACCCTGACTACTACGACTGGTTCTCCTGGCAGTCCGCACTCATGGTGGGCGGCGGCGTAGCCCTGCTGGCACTTCTGGTGTTGGTGGAAACCAAAGTCCCTGAGCCCATCATTCCGCTCAAGATCATCTCCGAGCGCACCACGGCCTTGGCCATCGTTGCTTCCGTTGCGGTCGGTATCGCCATGTTCGGTTCGTCCACCTTCCTGGGGCAGTACTTCCAGGTTGCCCGCGGCGCCACACCCACCGAGGCTGGCCTGCTAACGCTGCCGATGATCGCCGGCAACCTGATCGGTTCCGTCGCATCCGGCATTCTGATCAGCCGCTTCGGCAAGTGGAAGAGGTTCCTGGTTGCAGGGTCCGTCCTCCTCATCGGCGGCCTCGCGTTCGCCGGAACCATGGACCACACCACTGAACTGTGGATTGTGGCGATCTATACCGGCGTGTTCGGCCTCGGCCTTGGCATGCTGATGCAAAACCTGGTGCTTGCTGTTCAGAACACGGTCCAGGCCAAGGACATTGGAACCGCCAGTGCTTCGGTGGCGTTCTTCCGCTCAGTGGGTGGTGCGATCGGCGTATCCGTCCTGGGCGCCATCATGTCCAACCATGTGAAGGAACTTGCCGTTGAAGGCATGACTGCCGCGGGCATTCCGGCCCAGGGTGGTGCCTCCGGAGCCAGCATGGACCTGGCCGATATGCCCGCTCCCATCGCCGAGATCATGCGGGCAGCCTACGGTGACGCCACCGCGCAGATCTTCCTGATCTCGGCGATCATCAGCGTTGTGGCCCTCCTGGCTGTGCTGTTCATCAAGGAACGCCCACTGCGCCGCACGGTTGATGCTGCTCCGGAAAAGGAACTCATTGCCACGGCTTCAGGAGACGCTGGAATGTCGCTGGACACCGCGTCCATGGACGCAGTGAAAGCGTCCGACGACGGCGCGCGCGGTTTTGGTGCCGACGCTGCGGTTCCAAGGGGTTCCCGCCAGGTTTCAGGGGGCGCCCGTCAGGTTCCAGTGGGGGAGCGACCGGCTTCGAACGTGGAGTCCGGATCCGACCTTGACCTCGAGTTCGCCCGGATCCTCACGCAGGAACGACCCCACGGCACGGCTGATGTGAAGGAAGTTCAGGAACAACTGTCCCGTACCCAGTACGTCCTCGCCGAACAGCAGCTGCAGCTCAGCCGAGCCAACGTGGAACTCCAGGCCCGGTTGCGGGAGCAGCAAACCATCGCGGAGCAGCAGGCTCATACCGCGGAGGAGCTCGCCGCGATTCGTAAGGAGCTCAAGCGCGAACGCAGGCAGCAGGAACGGATGGCGTTGTTGCTCCTCCAAGGCGTAGAAGCGCGCGCGGACCACGGCAAGCACGCGGGCTGACTCCTCTACGGATCCCGCCCTTGTTTGACACTCCTCGCGTACTACGTGGAGCTTGGCCAACGAGGGCGGGACTGAAAACGCCGGCTGGGAAACCAGCCGGCGTTTTTGTTGCGGCACGGTGTCTACCCAAGGGGCCTACCCCAGAGCGGGCACGACCGACACGGGAAATACTCCGCTGGGATGATCTTTTCCGTAAGTTGTTTCGCCCGGGCAACGGATTTCGTAGAGTGGGGAGGCTAATACTGTCAGCCCCTGCTGCCAAACTTCTCTTATCTCATTCACGCACTCTTTCTAAGGACCCGTGGGCATGCTTGTCACCCTTATACGGCGCTACTCCAAGCCGTATTTGCCGCAGATTGTGGCTGTGCTGATTTTTCAGTTGGCGTCCACCATCGCCACGCTCTACCTCCCCAGCCTCAACGCCAAAATCATTGATGAGGGAGTTTCCCGCGGAGACACCGACTTCATCTGGCAGACCGGTGTGCTCATGCTCGGTGTCGCCCTTGGACAGGTGCTTACCGCTATCATCGCCGTTTACTTCGGCGCCCGCGTTGCCATGGCAATCGGCCGCGACCTGCGCCGAAGCGTCTACCGGCAGGTCAGCAGCTTCTCCGCCCAGGACGTCAATCGATTCGGTGCTCCCACGCTGATCACCCGCGGCACCAACGATGTCCAGCAGGTACAGATGCTGGTGCTCATGGGCCTGAACTTCATGGTTTCCACGCCCATCATGTGTGTTGGCGGCATCATCATGGCCCTCCGTGAGGACCTCAACCTCTCGTGGCTCGTATGGGTTTCCGTTCCGGTCCTGGTGGCCGTAGTGGGCTACCTCGTAGTCCGGTTGATGCCGCTGTTCCGTTCCATGCAGACCAAGATCGACGCGATCAACGGTGTGCTGCGCGAGCAAATCATCGGCATCCGCGTGGTCCGTGCCTTTGTGCGTGAACCCCACGAGGCAAAGCGCTTCGGCGATGCCAATGATGACCTCACCGCAGTGTCCGTGAAGATCGGCAACCTGTTTGTCCTCATGTTCCCGGCCATCGGCATGATCCTGCACCTGTCTACGGCTGCCGTGCTGTGGTTCGGTGGCCAGCGCGTGGACTCTGGTGACATGCAGGTGGGCGCGCTCACGGCCTTCCTCCAGTACCTGTTGCAGATCCTGATGGCCGTCATGATGGGCACGTTCATGGCCATGATGATTCCCCGCGCTTCCGTCTGTGCAGATCGCATCGGCGAGGTGCTCGACGTCGAACCTTCCATTCACAACCCCACCTCACCGGTGGTGCCGGCTGAGAAGAAGGGTCGCGTGGAATTCCGCGACGTCACGTTCAAGTACCCGGGTGCGGAGGCGCCGGTGCTGAGCAACATCTCCTTCACCGCCGAGCCGGGTAAGACCCTGGCCATCATCGGATCCACGGGCGCAGGCAAGACCACCCTGGTTTCGCTCCTGCCGCGGCTTTACGATGTCGCCTCGGGCGACGTACTGCTCGACGGCGTGCCCGTCACCAAGATGGACGCATCTGAAATAACCAGCCGGGTATCCGCGGTTCCGCAGAAGCCATACCTGTTCTCCGGGACTATCGAGCACAACCTGCGCTTCGGCAAGCCCGATGCCACCGACGAAGAACTGTGGGAGGCGTTGGAGACTGCGCAGGCCAAGGGCTTCGTCGAGGAAAAGTCATCCGGTTTGAACAGGCGCATTGCCCAAGGTGGTACCAATGTTTCCGGTGGCCAGCGCCAGAGGCTGTCCATTGCCAGGGCGTTGGTTACCAAACCGAATGTGTACCTGTTTGATGATTCGTTCTCCGCTTTGGATGTCGCTACCGATGCCAGGCTGCGGAAGGCCTTGAAAGCCAAGACCAGGGACGCCACGGTCATCATCGTGGCCCAGCGTGTGTCAACCATTGCTGACGCGGACGAGATCCTGGTGCTGGATAACGGCCGGATCGTCGACCGTGGAACGCACGACGAACTGCTGGAGACGTCACCCACGTACCAGGAAATCGTTGAATCCCAGCTGAGCGTGGAGGAAGTGGCATGAGCGAGCAGAACCAGCAGAAGAAGCGTGGCTGGGCTGCCAAGGCAGAGGCCGCCAAAGATGCCAAGGCAACGGCCGAGGCTGAGGTAGCAACCGAGCTGCTTGATGACGAGGACTTCGTCGAAGAGGAGTACGTCCCTTCCGAAGCCGATGGCGGCATGTTCGGCGACGTTCCGGCAAAGAAGGCAAAGGAGTTCTGGCCGTCCGCCAAGCGGCTGATGGGCCTGCTGAAGCCCGAGAGCGTTGGTGTGTACATCGTGATCGGCCTCGTCATCGTCTCGGTGGTGCTCAACGTGATCGCGCCCAAGGTCCTGGGTACTGCCATGGACGTCATTTTCGGCGGCGTCATTGGCAGGCAGGTCCCCGAGGGAGTCTCCCAAGAGCAGTTCGTGGAGCTCATGCGTCAGCAGGGGCAAGGCAACTTTGCGGACATGGTTTCAAAGATGGAGCTCACCAACGGGATCGACTTCCCCAAGCTGACGTTCCTGATTTCCATCGTGCTGCTCATGTACTTTGTGGCAAACATCTTCCTGTGGGCCCAAGGTTGGTTGCTCAACAGGATCGTCATGCGGGTCATCAAGAAGCTACGCAACGACGTCCAGGCCAAGCTCAACAGGCTCCCCTTGAACTACTTCGACACCCGCCAGCGTGGCGACATCTTGTCCCGCGTAACCAACGACGTCGACAACGTCCAGCAGGGTCTTCAGCAGGCGTTCTCCCAACTGGTCAGCTCCGTCCTCACGGTCCTGGGTATCACGGTCATGATGTTCATCGTGTCCTGGGAGCTGGCGCTGATTGCCTTGATCGCCCTGCCGTTGTCCGGCATTGTTGCCGGCGTCATTGGTGCCCGCAGCCAGAAGCTCTTTGCTGCGCAGTGGAAGAACACCGGCGCACTCAATGGCCAGATCGAGGAATCGTTCTCCGGCCACGACCTCGTGAAGGTGTTCGGCCGAGATGCCGACATGCTGGAGCGTTTCGACGAGAAGAACGAGGAACTCTACAAAGCATCCTTCGGTGCGCAGTTCGTGTCCGGCGTGATCTTCCCGGCCATGAACTTCGTGTCCTACCTGTCCTACGTCGGCATCGCCGTGGTGGGCGGCCTCCGCGTTGCCTCAGGCTCCATGAGCCTCGGCGACGCCACGGCGTTCATCCAGTACTCCCGTGAATTCACCCAGCCGCTGGGCCAGATTGCAGGCATGGCCAACATGCTGCAGTCCGGCGTTGCGTCCGCAGAGCGCGTCTTCGAGTTCCTGGACGCCGATGAAGAAGTTGAAGAGAACGCCACTCGCCACCTGCCCTCCAAGACCGACGGCCACGTGGAGTTCGAACACGTGTCCTTCAGCTACGTGGAGGAAAAGCCGCTGATCGAGGACCTGTCCTTCGCTGCGGAACCTGGTCACACGGTGGCTATTGTGGGGCCCACCGGTGCAGGCAAGACCACGCTGGTGAACCTCGTGATGCGTTTCTACGAGCTCAATGCCGGCCGGATCACCCTGGACGGCGTTGACATCAAGGACCTCAGCCGTGCTGAGCTGCGGTCCAAGGTTGGCATGGTGTTGCAGGATGCCTGGCTCTTTGGCGGGACCATCTACGACAACATCAAGTACGGAAACCTGGACGCCACCGAAGAGCAGATCATGGAGGCGGCCAAGGCCACCTACGTGGACCGCTTCGTGCGGGCCCTCCCTGACGGTTACCAGACGATCATCGACGAAGAAGGCAACAACGTCAGCGCAGGTGAAAAGCAGCTCATCACCATCGCCCGTGCCTTCGTCTCCGATCCTTCGTTGTTGATCCTGGATGAAGCCACGAGCTCCGTGGACACCCGTACCGAGCTGCTGCTGCAGAAGGCCATGGCAGCGCTCCGAACGGACCGTACGAGTTTCGTGATCGCCCACCGACTCTCTACGATTCGGGACGCCGACACCATCCTGGTGATGGAAAACGGCAAGATCGTGGAGCAGGGAAACCACACCCAACTGCTCGCTCTCCAAGGCGCGTACTACCGCTTGTACATGTCCCAGTTCGCGGGTGAGGAAGAGACTGCCATAGACGACTCGACGGCGGTGCACAGCTGAGCACGGAAACACTGAAGGAGCCCATGGCACCCCGGCGCATTGAGGTCCTTGTACCCATGCGCTGGGGTGACATGGACGCCTACGGACACATCAACAACGTCCAGATAGTGCGCATGCTCGAGGAAGCCCGCATCGCAGCCTTCGGGCCGCCCCGCGGCGCTGGCCTCCCCGGCGTCGAACCTCCCGCTGCCCTCTTCAACGATGTTGAGGAGGGCATCATGACCCTGGTGGTGGAGCACAAGGTCCGCTACGTCCGGACGTTGGACTACCGCAACATCCCGGCTGTCGTTGAGATCTGGGTCGGTGCGGTCAAGGGCGCGAGCTTCGATCTCCACTACGTCATTAAGGACCCCGTCACGCGGGAAGACTGCGTCAAAGCCACCACTCACCTGGCTTTCGTGGCGGAGGCCACCGGACGGGTCCTCAGGCTCACTCCGGAGCAAAAGGAAAAGCTCGAACGCTACCGCGCGTAGGCCCTGCTGCCCGTAGAGTTTCAGCATGAAACTTGAAATAGCCGTGGTGAGCGCGGCGGGTGCAGGTACGGCTGCCGCCGAAGGGGCCAACCGCGTTGAGCTGTGCAGCGGCCTGGAACTTGGTGGAATCACTCCAAGCCAAGGACTCATGGAATCGAGCATGGAACACGTCGATGGCCGTCTGGAAATTCATCCGCTGATTCGCTCCAGGCCCGGCGATTTCCGGTACTCGGCGTCCGACCTGGACACCATGGTCCACGAGATCCGCCACCTGCTCGCCCAGGGTGCCCACGGGGTGGTGATGGGGGCGCTCACTCCCTCAGGCGAAGTGGACGTGCAAGCAGTACAGCGTCTGGTGGGCTCGGCCAGGGATGCCAATCCTGAAGCGCAACTGACCTTCCACCGGGCCATCGACCATTCAAGAGACCCTTTGGCCGCCCTTGAGCAACTCATGGAACTGGGCTTCACCCGGGTCCTGACGTCAGGGCATGAAGCTACCGCCGGAGCAGGCCTACAGACCCTGACCTCCATGGTGGAGCGGGCAGGGAGCGCACTGGAAATCATGGCCGGGGGCGGCCTTTCGCTGGAGGATATCCCGGCAATGCACGCGGCTGGCCTGTCCGCCGTTCACCTGTCCGCGAAGAAGACCGTCTCCACCCTTGGGGAAGGTGCCATCTCCCTGGGCGGCCAGGACGGCAGCGATCCCACTGCCTACACCGTCACCGACCGCGAGGTTGTCAGGGGAGCCAGGGCGAAAGTCAACGCGCTGAACCTTGCCATGCCCAAGTAGCCCCTGCTGTCCAGCTTACGGACGGGAAAATTGCAGTGATCGCGCATCGTAATGACTCTTTACGCCGCCGTGGAACATCGGGATGATGTAAGGATTCACCACCTCGGTGAAAAGCCCCGGAAGCTACCTTCAGGAGTCCCAGCGATGCCGCTGCCCGCGCCGGTTTCACCGGCCCCCGTTTCCCCTCCCAAAATAAGCAGAAACAGTGCGCTGACCGAAGCCCACCCGGAGGTGGAATGTGGCATTGGGGCGTGGGACAAATTGCTCTACGGAAATCACCGGTTCGTGGTGGAAGTGGTCCAAGTAGGGGAAGAGGCGCAGGAGACCCACGTACCAGCCAGTGCTCACAGGGTGGTCATCCCCTGGCGACGGCAGGACCACCACCCGGCGTCGGTTGACGTCATCATCGTCTCGGAAAAGAGTGGCACCAGGGTCCGGAACGTGCTCGTGGAAGAGGCCAGCCGGGAGTCCGGAAGCATTATTTTCGAGGCGATCGATGGCTTGGGGATCTACTTCGTCTATTACCTGCCCTACGCCATGCTGGGCAAACCCCACTATCCCCAGGCGCAGTACCTCCCGCATCGTCCGGCCGCAGACCCTGCCTGGGCTGCCGCCGTCGGGCGTTCAGCGTGGGTTCCGGCGAAGCGTGAGCTGCCAAAGGCCACAGTCCTGCGATACGAGGCGGCCAGCGAGCGGGACACCTTCGCGCCGATGAACTTCACTGCACGCATGGACGAACTGGAGAAGTTCCACCGGGCTTACGGGGGCCAGGCCTTCCTGGTGTTTCCCGAGGACCGCCTGCACCCCATCTCCATGCAGGGCGACCTTCCAGCACACTGGGTGATCAACGGGCCGGGGACGACCTTCACAGCCAATGCCCGGCCCGGGGAGGACTACGTGGTCCAGCTTGGGTTGTACGCTCAGCAGGACCTCGCAGCCGTGACGGTCGAAGTCACTGCGCCGTCCGGGGGACACTGCATCAACACTGATGGCGTGGACCGTCTGGGCAGGCCTTGGCAGAGGACGCTTGCCTTGAGAGCCGGGCAGGTGCAGGCGCTGTACGTGATCCTGCCAGTCCCGCGCAATGCTGCCGGAACCACCGTGGAGGCGTTGGTGAGGATTACCGCCACCGGTATAAGCGCCCCTGGCCAAGCGGCGCAGGACGTCGAGGTCACGCTTGATGTGGCTGCAGACGCGGACACAGAACCCGACGGCGGCTTCGGAGATCCGCGGTTGCTGCGGCGCCTGGCTTGGCTGGATTCGCGGGTGGCCCAGGACGCTGAGCTCGTTAGGCCCTTCACGCCCATCACGTTGGACGAATCGAGCAGGACGTTGGGGATTCTGGGCAGGTCCCTGCGGTTGACGGAGTCGGGACTGCCGGCGCAGGTGACGTCCACCTTCACCGCCGCCGTCACCGCAACTGATGGTCCCGCCGTCGAACTTCTTAGCACCCCCGTGCGACTGGACGTCGAGGGAATCGATTGGACGCATGGGCAGCTCATCTTCACTGAGGAGGGCCCGGGGCGGACGTCGTGGCGGTGCAGCTGGAAGGGCCGAAAAGAGGGCAAGTCAGCGCTGACGCTGGAGCTGAACGGCGTTCTCGACGCCGATGGAGCAGTTTCGTACTCACTGCGCCTCAGTTCCGCGGAAACTGTGGACGTGAACGACGTTGGGCTGCAGCTTGCGTTTTGGGAGCCGGCGGTTCCGCTGGCCATGGGTTTGGGTGTCCCGGGTGGGCGGCGACCGGAATCTCTTGACTGGGCGTGGGACGTATCGGCGAAGAACCAGGACGCGCTGTGGCTGGGAAGTGTGAACGCCGGAATCCAGCTTGCCCTTCGCGATGGCAGCTATGAACGGCCGCTCAACACCAACTTCTACCGGGAGAAGCCGTTGGTGGAGCCGGCGTCGTGGGCCAATCGACAGCAAAGCAGCGGGGACGCCATAGTCCGAGGCGGGGTCAAGCTGCATACGGCAGGCGGCATGGTCACGCTGAACGCCTTCAGTGGCGCGCGGACACTGACTGCCGGGGAGGCCTTGGACTTTGATTTCCGCCTGTTACTGACACCGTTCAAGCCGATCGAACCAACTAGGCACCTTGGGAAACGCTACTTTCACGCTCCTGAAAATCCGGCCGACATCAAGGCCGCGGGAGCCACCGTGGTCAATGTCCACCACGCAACGGCACCGGCTCCGTTCATCAATGATCCCCTGCTGACCCGGGACTCGCTTCGGAACTACGTTGCCGAGTGTCATGGGCAGGGTCTGAAGGCCAAGGTGTACAACACGGTCCGCGAGCTCACATTCCACAGTCCGGAGCTGTTGCCGTTGCTGCACCTGGACCACGAGATCTTCAGTGATGGACCGGGCGAGGGACATATCTGGCTGCAGGAACATGTGGGAAGCGGCTACGTCTCAGCGTGGTTCGCGCCCAATGTGGATGACATTGCCGTGGTGACCACGGGTGAGTCGCGGTGGGAGAACTTCTACGTTCGCAGCCTCCATGAACTGGCCAGGGGCGAGGACGGGATCGACGGCATCTACCTTGATGACATTGCTTATGACCGGCATGCCATGCTGCGGGTCCGCAAGGTCCTTGAGAGGGCCTGCCAATCCAGAGGTGTGGACGGACCGGAAATTGACCTACATTCCGCCAACCAGTTCACAGCCCATGACGGATACGCGTCCTCAGCCAATCTGTACATGGAGCACCTGCCCTATGTGGACCGGCTCTGGCTGGGGGAGTACTTCGACTACCACACCACTGATCCCGACTATTGGCTGGTGGAGCTGTCCGGGATTCCCTTCGGACTCATGGGCGAGATGTTGGAAGGCGGTGGCAACCCTTGGCGTGGCATGGTGTTCGGCATGACAGGCCGGGCACCCGCCGTCGACAACCGCCCGCTCTGGGAGTTCTGGGCCGCAGCCGGGCTGGAAAGCGGGCAGATGCGGGGCTTCTGGGACCCTCAGGCACCCGTACGGACCAGCCACCCGGACGTGCTGGCCACCACGTGGGTGACAGAGCACGGAATGGTAGTAGCGCTGGCGTCATGGGCCGGTGAAACTGAGGATGTGACGTTGATTTTCGACGACGACGCTGCCGCCCAGGGGGTCGTAGCCCCGGGCATTCCCGGGTTCCAATCCGCCGCAAGCTACGCGCCCGGCCAAGCCATCACCCTTGAGCCGCAGCGCGGCCTCCTTCTCACGATCGGATACTGACGTGGCCATCACCGCAAGCTCCAACCTCACCGTCACCACTATTTCCCTGACAATGGCTGAGCTCGGCCCATTGAACCCCCTGCCGGTGGTGGCAGCCGAACTGGACCAGCCCTACACCGTGGGCGAGGGCGTGCCGGAGGAACTCCAAGCCTCGGCCCGCTACGGAGTGGTGCCCAACGTTTACCCGTACCTCATGCAGGACGGCTACAGCCGCGAAGCGGCACCCAAGGAACTGCCCGCCGTCGTGCTTGAAAACAGCAAACTCAAGGTGACCGTCGTCCCTTCATTGGGTGGCCGCATCTGGGAGTTGTTCGACAAAGCCACAGGCAAGCAGCTCCTGCACACCCACGATGCCCCGCAACTGGCAAACATTGCGCTGCGCAAGGCGTGGTTTGCGGGTGGGCTGGAATGGAATATCGGTACCCGCGGTCATTCGCCCACCAGTTGCGATCCGCTGCACACCGCGATTGTCCACACTCCGGACGGCAAACACATCCTGCGCATGTGGGAGTACGAGCGGCTGCGGGAAGTGGTGTTCCAAGTGGACATCTGGTTGCCTGCGGACTCGGACGTCCTCTTCGCCGCGGTCAGGCTGCGGAACCCGAACGATCACGATGTCCCCATGTATTGGTGGAGCAACGCAGCCATCCCGGAAACGGACGGCACTCGGGTCATCGCTCCGGCGGACGAGGCTTTCGGCAGTGACTACGCCACCGACATCACCCGGGTCCGGCCCACTGACCATGAAGGGTATGACGGCACGTGGCTGGTCAACAGCCCGCACGCGGCGGACTTTTTCTTCGACATCGATCCTTCCGAGCGGCGCTGGGTTGTGGCAGCGGACGACGACGGCGACGGGCTGGCGATGCTGTCCACCGGCCTCCTCCGCGGAAAGAAGCTTTTCGTCTGGGGCCAAGGACAGGGAGGAAAGCGTTGGCAGGAGTGGCTGAGCCCCGGAGCCGGACCGTACGCCGAGATCCAGGCCGGCCTCGCGCAGACGCAGTTCGAACACCTGGTGATGCCGGCCGGCGCCGAGTGGGCATGGGTTGAAGCGTACGGGAACGGGCACCTTGAGCCGCAGACCTCGCACGGTGCCGATTGGGATGCTGCGGTGGCCCACGCCAGCGAACGGTTGGAACAACTCCTGCCCCCTGAGGAACTTGAGGCAATGCTTCCCGCGGCCATCAGCAATGCCGACATCCCGCCGTCGAAAATGCTGCGGCACGGAAGCGGTTGGGGCGTTGTGGAGCGTGCCCGGCGCGCCAGGTCAGGCATGGCCTGGATTGATGAAAGTGGTACACCTTTCGTGGACGAGAGCGCCACGGCGGAGCAGGAACCGTGGCTTGGGTTGCTGCAGGGAAAAGCGTTCGACGGCGCCCCCAGTTTCGTTGCGGGGGCGGACTGGGAAGACTTGCTGGCCGGGCAAGACAGTGCGGAGGCAAAGCTTCATTTGGCCACCATGAAGCATGCGCGGCAGGACCTGGGCGGGGCGAAGGCGCTGTATCGCGAGGTATTGGCGGCCCGCGATGTGACGCTCGGTACCAAGGCGCTCGCGCACCGTGGTTTGGGCTTGGCACTGCTTGCTGAGGGACAGGAAATGCAGGGTCTGGCTGAGCTTCGGAACGGCGTGAAGATTGACCCTTCAAACGTAGCTTTGCTCACCGAAGCCGTAACGCTCAGCAACCGACACGGTGACCCGGCCATGGCACTGGAACTTGCGGAGATGGCACCCAAGGAGGCCGCCGCCGTCGGACGTTTGAGATTCCTGAGGGCGCTGGCGCTCGCGCGCACGGGAAACCCCGGTGGGGCGGCTGCCATCCTTCGCGCGGGCGTTGAGATTCCGGACCTCCGTGAAGGGGAAGATGCGATAGCCGCATTGTGGGAAGAGGTATGTCCGGGCGAGCCTGTCCCTGCGGCCTATCAATTCGGGATGCACTAAAGGTCTTTTCTGGTGGCGCCCGGGTGTGGCCTCCCGCACATCTCCGGCAATCTCTGAAAGCGTGTTCTTGACCATTTTTTTCAGGATACAGAGGAGCACCGATTGATCCCCGAAGTAGCAGGACTCCCGCCCTTGGAGTGGACGTCGTCCGCTGGTCACGCCAGCTATGACGAGACCGAGGGGACGCTGACTCTCACAGCCGCGCCCGGGGTTGACTGGACCAACGACTCCCTCGGGGGAGAACCGCAGCACGGCGCCACTGCGCTGGGGTTCAGGGCTCCGGCGGCGTTCTCGTTGTCGGCCAGGGTTATGGTGGCCTCACCACGGACAACCTTCGACGCCGGTGTGTTGACCCTGTGGGCGGACAGCGAGCACTGGGCCAAGCTCTGCTTCGAGTATTCTCCGCAAGGGGAAGCCATGGTGGTCAGCGTGGTGACCAACAGCTATTCCGACGATTCCAACGGGCCTGTGGTGACCGCTCCGTGGGTTTACCTGCGGGTCAGCCGGGTGGGTCCTGCGTGGGCTTTCCACTCGTCACCGGATGGCCGGGAGTGGTCCTTTGTCCGGCTGTTCAGGTTGGATACGGAGAAACCTGTGCACGTCGGGTTCATGTCGCAAGCCCCAATGGGGGAGAGCTGCGAGGCGCGTTTTGACACCATCGAATTGACGGAAGAACCTCCGGCGGACCTCCGCGACGGAAGCTAGCGGCGCGCCAACGCAGGCCACGCTGGTGGAACGGCAAGCCTGTGGATATCCAGATGCTTGGATAAGCCAAACAAGGTAAGTTGGCATGGTGATTCCCTCCGTAAAAACTGCCATTGACCGTGCCCCCGGAGTCTCCAAGGAGATCGAGGACGCAGCCTGGTATGTGCTCGGTCCGGCGCTTCACGGGAGACCTTCCGCACTGGACGGCAGGACGTTGACGTGGACCGCGGATGGTGCGGGCGCGCTTCTCGAAAGGCTCGAACGCGGGGTCGGGGACTCAAAAGCTCCCATGATGACCAACCTGCGGCAGAACCTGGAAGGCGCGTCCCGGGAGGCCAAACTGCTTGCCGTGGAACTGCTGTTCCTGCAATCCCTGCCGCTCGCGCACGAGGTCAAGTCTCTCAGGGTGAAGAGGGCACGCGTCGCCGAAGCGGCGTCATGGGTTGAGCCGCCCATCGAGCTGCCGGAAGAACTCTATGAGGGGATGACGGACCACGGTGTTATCCGCGACCGTACTGCCGAGTTCAACTGGACCATTTGGGATCACTTGAAGTGGCTGTGCCGTTTCGTGGCCCACGTGGACAGCCAAAGTACGGCCACCATCAACCAAGCGCTTGCGGACCCGTTGAAGTTCCACGAACTAGCCGCAGCGACGCCCGAAGATCAGCCCGCCCTTCGCCGCAGCATCGAGTACCTGGTGTGGCCGAGCTACTTTGAGCCCGTGGTGGCCGATGTTGAACGCCGGGAGATCCGGGACGCCTTCGCTTCACTCGTCGGCGGTGCCAAAGGTGACACGGACGAGGACATCACCGCGGACATTCACCGCATACGCCTCCACTTGGACGAGCAAGCCGGGCAGCGCATCGACTGGTATTCCCGCCAACTGGTGAGTCAGTGGCGCAAGGTGGGGGATCCGGGCCGTCGTTCCTGGCTCCTGCGCACCCATCACGACAACGGTGACCTCTTGGCCAGCTGGGTTGCCGAGGAAAAGGCCACTCTGGACGTGGAGCACCTGCGTACCCTCACGGCGGGCGTTACGGCTGGCGTGGTCCAGCATGCCGTGGACGAGGATTACAAGCACCTGGGCTACGTGGAACGCGAAGACACCAAGACGGCTGTTTTCGCCTTCCTGACGGTCATGAAGCCGGGCGACCTCACGCTGTACCAGCATGCCGGCCGAGTGCGCGTTGGTGTGGTTCTTGGTGAACCTGAACACCACGAGGACAATCGCCGCATCCGCCGCAAGGTCCGCTGGTTCGAGGACAGTTACGCCATCCCCGAGCTGCCTCGCCATGCCCAGCGGCAACTGTCCACGCCGGGCATCATTGTGGACGTCACCAGGGTCATCCAAGCCCTGCAGGAACTACTCCCTGTGGAGGCCGAAACCGATGGTGAGGACGAAGCTCCGCCCACCACCGTCGTCGAGGTTGTCCAGCAAGGTTTCCGGCCCCTGACGGAAGAGTTCGCGGCGTCCCTGCACATGGACCTCGAGCCGCTCAAGGAGATCGCGGAACTGCTCGAAGAGAACCGCCAACTGGTCCTCTACGGTCCTCCGGGAACCGGTAAGACCTACTTGGCCAAGCACCTCGCCGCCGAGCTGGCCGGTGACCACACCGACGAACGCGTGAAGCTGGTGCAGTTCCACCCCTCGTATGCCTACGAGGACTTCTTCGAGGGCTACCGGCCGGACAAAACCGACGATGGCCAGGTGTCCTTCAAACTGGTCGCCGGGCCGTTGAGGCGACTGGCGGAGGAAGCTGCCAAGGCCGAGAATGCGCACAAACCGTACTTCCTGATCATCGATGAAATGAACCGCGCCAACCTGGCCAAAGTCTTCGGTGAGCTCTACTTCCTCCTGGAGTATCGGGACGATCGCATTTACCTGCAGTACAGCCCCAACGAGCCCTTCAGCCTGCCGGACAACCTCTACATCATCGGCACCATGAACACTGCGGACCGCTCCATCGCCATGATGGATGCCGCCATCCGCCGTCGTTTCGCGTTCATCGAGCTGCATCCCAATGAGGAGCCGATCCGCGGCACCCTGCGTCGCTTCCTCGACGCCCGCGGGCTGGACACCCTCAACGCGGACCTGCTGGACGCGCTCAATGACGCGATCGACGATTGGGACCGGGACCTGATGATCGGGCCGTCGTACTTCATGAAGAATGCGGCGCAGAACCCCACGGGACTCCGTCGTATCTGGAAGTACGAGCTCATGCCGTTGCTGGAGGAGCATTACCACGGGCAGCTGAACCGCGCGCAGCTGGAGGAACGCTTCGGCCTGGACCAGTTGCTGGGACGTCTTGCAGCCCGCTAAAGCCATCCCGCCCAGGCCGGGCCGGGCGCCCGCTTCTGCCGGCAGGGCGCCTGCCTCTGCCGGGCGGGTCATCTCCGGGCCGCGGCATATCGTCATGGACGAGCTCTCCCGTGGGGTGGTGGACAAACTCGATCCCGATTCGGCTGCGTTCATCAACACCAGCGGCCTGGCCAAAGCGTCGCCCATGGGCATGGGACTTTACAGGATTGAGCCCGTTGGCAAGGTGGGTTCAGTCCGGACCGCCTCAGTGCAGCTGGAGGTCCGTCCCAAGGACCGGCTTGGCCTCAGCCGGCTTCTTTTCCTGCTCAGTTACGCCGGGGACCAAGGCTTCCGCGACCATTCCGTGGAGGCCGTGGAGCACCCGGATTTGTGGAGCGCGCTGGCCGAATCGCTCGCCCAGCTGGCAGATAGAGCCCTGAGCCGTGGCGTCCTGCAGGGCTATCTGACCGTGGAAGAGTCCCTGCGCACCGTTAAGGGCCGCATCCGTATCTCGGACCAGATCTCCCGACGCCCGGGGATGACGGTTCCTCTGGAGGTCTCCTACGACGAATTCACGGAGGACATCGCGGAGAACCGCATCCTCCGTGCTGCCTTGGAACGCATGGGAAAGGTTCCAGGGGTGCGGCCGGATGTCTTGAGCCGCTTGCGGCAACTCAAGGGAAAGCTCGACGCAGTTACCCGGCTTCAGTCCGGAGCGCCGCTCCCGCCGTGGCGCGCCAGCAGGATGAACCTCAGGTATCACGCCGTTCTGCGTCTGTCCGAGGTAATTCTTCGGAACGCTTCCGCCGAGGCGGGCGAGGGCAAGCAACAAACCGCGTCCTTCGTGGTGGACATGGGCCAGGTGTTCGAAGAATTCGTGGGTACTGCCCTGAGGTCCGCCATGAGCGCCCACCCGGGGGAGATGCGCCTCCAGTACGGTGCCCTGCTCAATGAAGCCGTCAGGGACACCGATCGCCTGACGGTACGTCCCGACGCCGTCCACTTCCTGGGTGGCCGCCCCGTGGTGGTCTATGACTCCAAATACCAAGCAGCCTCCGACGCCGGTGCCTCCCTGAGCGCAGACCACTACCAGTTGCTGGCGTACTGCACTGCCCTCAGGGTCCCCACCGCTTGGCTCGTCTACGCGGGGGCGGGGGAAATGAAACTCCGCCGTATCCTCAACACGGACATCGACATCGTGGAGTACCCACTCGACCTGTCCCTGCCGCCGTCGGAAATCCTGGCCGCCGTAGCCGACCTGGCCGAACAATCATGGGGCGAAGTAGTACGCCAAGCTGTGGCGGGCCGGTCGGCGTCGGACTAGCCTGATGACTAACTCTTCAGGGATGGAGGCATCATGGCCCGCAAGAAATCGTGGCGCGATATGACCAAAGGCCAACGGATCATGTTGTTGGTTAGCGGAGCGGTGAATATGGCCCTTTTGGGTGCTGCGCAGCGAAGCATCGGCAAGACCCCGGACGATCAGATCCGCGGCAAGAAGGCCATCTGGCGGGCGGTCTCCTTCATCAACTTCTTCGGGCCTGTCAGCTACTTCCTCTTCGGCCGCCGTCGGGATGCAGAGCATGCAGGGAAGGGCGCAGCGGCAGTAAAGCACTGACGGTCAGGAGGGCATCTTCACCGTAAAAGTGGTGCCCTGGCCGGGGACACTCTCCAGTGTGATGGTCCCGCCGTGGGCTTCAACGATGGCTTTGCTGATGGGCAACCCCAGTCCGACACCGGGGATGGCACTCTTGCGTACCGTGCCGGCGCGGAAGAACTTGGTGAAAGCCTCAGCCTGCTCCTGTTCGTTCATGCCCATCCCGGTGTCAGTGACCCGGCAGAAAACAAAGTCCTGCTCCTCCCAGGCAGCTACTTCCACATCCCCGCCGTCGGGGGAGTACTTGATTGCGTTGGACACCAGATTGTCAAGCACCTGCGCAATCCGTGATGAGTCAACGTGGGCTTCCAGCGCATCCGGGAGGTCCATCGACAGTCGGATTCCGGCCTTGGCCGCGCGCGGTTCTGCTGAGGTGACGCTGCCACGCACCAACTCCACCACGTCCACTGAGTGCGGCTGTATGACGATCTGGCCCGAGCGCACGGCCAGCAGGTCCGAGACGAGCGTCAGTAGCCGCTCTGCATTGCGCCTGACAATGTCGAGTTGTTTGCGGGCTCGGGCATCGAGGGCGTCCGGCTCGTCCAGGATGAGCTCGACGTAGCCAAGGATGGACGTCAACGGGGTACGGAATTCGTGGGAGACATTAGCAACGAAGTCGTCCTTGGCGGCCAACGCGTTCACCAGGTCCGTGACGTCGCTGAACACCACCACGGAACCGGCGAATTTCCCGGCGTCGTCCACCATGGGGCGTGCACTCGCGGTGAAGGCCCGTTGTTCCTTTCCGGAGCCCAACCACACCAACTGGTCCGTGAACCTTTCACCCAAGACAGCACGACGCACCGGTCGCCGGTCCGCAGCCAGCGGCGTTGTCCTGTCCGTGTCGAAGATCAGCAACTGGGATTCGTTGGGGTCGTCGTTGTTTGGGGGAGTTGCCAGGGCATGTGTTTGGCGTTGGCGGCGGTTCATGAGGATGTCGTGCCCATCGCCATCCACAGCTACTACGCCAAGAGGCAGCGCTTCCATGACGGTGTTGAGGAGCCGTTCCTGTTTGGTACTGACGCTCAGCGCTTCCTTGAGTGCCTCGTCCTTCTCTTCCAAAGCGCGCTGCTGGCGGACCATGCTCAGCGTCAGGACGCTGACGGAAACTCCGATGCCCAGCATGAGGATAGGGAACAGGAGCGGCTTGGTGAAGTCCTGTTCGCTGAGGGTTCCGCGCACGAACAGGGGAACCCAGACAATCCCCAACGGTCCCAGGAAGGACATGACAATGGCGAGCTTCGGGTACAACCCTGAAGCGCACAGCCAGATGACCGGGAGTACCACCAGGACACTGAGGCCGGTGATGGATTCCACCGCGCCTTCCCGGGCGAAACCGATGGAAACCATGTCCAGGATGGGGATGGTGAGGAAGCTGGCGAAAGGGAGCCGGTGCCACGGCACAATGATGCACAGCGCCAGCAGGAGTGCCTGGCTCAGCAGGAAAATGAGGAACAGCGGATTCTCAAGTGTGGCGGGGAAATACAGCCAAACCAGGATGGCTGAAATACAGACACACACAGACAATGGCAGTTGGCTGAGGACAACGCGCATACGCAGGGTATGTTCGTGGAAAGAGCGCCTGAAAACCAACAATTTCTTCTTGTCACCAATATCCCAAGTTGAAGGGTGGGTCATGGCACATCCACCAGAGATGCGGAAGAAAGTCGGTTCATGAGATCAGCCTAACCATAATGGATATACTTCTGAGGTTATCGAAGGGGCTGAGGGGCAGCGATGAGTGAAGCACGTGTGGGGCTGGTCATTGAAGATGACCAGGATATCCGCGAGTTGGTACGCGTAGTTCTATCCCAGGCGGGATTTGATGTACATGTCGCGTCCACGGGATCCGCAGGTGTGACATCGGCCCGCGAGCTGAATCCGGACGTTATTACGTTGGATCTCGGCCTGCCCGATATTGATGGTTTTGAGGTAGCTCGCCAGATCCGGAAATCCTCGGACGCCTACATCATTATGTTGACGGCACGCGCCGAAGAGCTGGACACCCTCATGGGTTTGGAAGCTGGCGGCGACGACTACCTCACCAAGCCTTTCCGTCCCCGGGAATTGCGCGCCCGTGTTGAAGCGATGATGCGACGCCCCCGCGCGTCGTCGGAATCCAAGAGCATGCCGGAAGAAACGGATCCCGAAGTGAGCCACAACGGGCTGGCAGTTTCTGCCGGTTCCCGCACCGCAGTCCTGAACGGCAAAGAGCTCAAGCTGACCCGCACGGAGTTCGACCTCCTGCTCGCATTGCTGGAGACCGGACGGATAGTGCGGACCAAGGCAGACCTCGCGCGTCGCCTACGCAATGAGCCATACGACGTCGGCAGTTACGTCAGTGACGCAGACGAGCGCGCCGTTGAGGTACATATGGGAAACCTGCGCAAGAAACTTGGAGACAGCATCCAGGCACCACGTTGGCTTGAGACCGTCCGCGGGGTTGGCTACCGGCTGGCTCCCTCAAGCAACAACTAAACCAGCCCAACTGGGTCGCAGTTAAGCGCGTTATGAGCGCTCATAACGCGCACTACTGCGACCTACTTGGGTTAGCCGACGCGCAGAGGCTCACCAGATAACGTGAAGATCTTACGAGAGTGGGGTTTCCAGCTCCCGGATCGTTGCTGAGACGAAGTGCTCGATTTCGTTGACCAGCGCGCGGAGCTCGTCCAGGTGGGCTGGGCCGGGCAGGAGCCTGATGCTGATTTCCAGCTCCGTGGCCAACCGACTCATGCAGATTGCCCCCACCATGTGGCTGGATGTCTTCAGGCTAAGGACGGCATCCATGGCGTCTTCGATGTCGAGCTTTTCCAAGGCATGATGAAGCCGCTCGACACGCCACGGCAGCAGCTCTGCGTAGTTACGGATGAAGGTGCTGATGATGGCTTGGTCGCCGCCAAGCTCAGCTTGGAGTTCGGTGAGGACGATGGGATCCACCAGGGCGTCGGTGCATTCTTCATACTCAGACACCAAACCCCTCCCGCCTCCAAACAATAGATTCACGATTCAACAGTAGGACGCGTGGAACTTGCGAAGCGCCAATTAGCCAAAGATTGATCCAATCTTGAGCGGACTCAGAGCCACTCTTGATCCCGGCCCCACAAAGTAGTGAAAAGCAGATCTGGGTGTTTCCAGGCTGTATCAGGGGAACGGGAACAACATGGAAAGTGGTGCTCGCACGTCACCGGGCCTCATGCTCATCATCGTGGTCTGCATGACTGTCCTGCTGGGCATTGGTGGATCGGCTGCCTTCGCACTGTGGCAGCAGAACTCCCAAACGGCTGTCACAGATCGATCCTCGGAGTCCGCTCCGACCACCACCACCGCGCCCACCACAACTGCGCGTTAGTCCGCCGCTGATTCCAGAAATTCCGTGAGCCGCTCCTCGAGCATGGATCTGTCCCTCAGCTGGCACTCCCAGACCGTGAGCACCCTCCAGCCGGCAGCTTCCAGCTGTTCCCGCTGCAGCGCGTCCCTTTCGCGGGTTCGTGTTCTCTTGGCTTCCCAGAACTCCGCGTTTGCTGCGGGGGCGTGCTGCCCTGCCTTGCAATCATGGAAATGCCAGAAACAGCCATTGACGAAAATGACCTTGCGCCGGCCCGCGAACACAAGGTCTGGGTGGCCCGGTAGTTTCGCCGTTCCGGCCTTTCCGTGGAGGCGGTACCGGTAGCCTTTCGCGTGCAGGAGCCGCCGGACCAGCAACTCAGGTTTCGTGTTCTTCCCACGGATTTTGGACATGTTGCGGCTGCGCTGCTCCCGCGTTAAAAGGTCCCGGCTCTCGCCCATGCATCAAGCCTACCCAGGCTCCACCACCACTGTTCGAGGGGCTTGGAAAGACAGCAACCGGATCCAGTCCGGGTTTGAATCCTGCAGCCGGACCCCCTTGATGGCCGCTGCTGTTTCATGAACGACGACGGCGGCCTCCAGCTCTGCGAGTTTGGCGCCGAGGCAGCGGTGGATCCCGGAGCCAAACGCCAAGCCGTAGGGTGTCGGTCCCGGGCGGTCGGTCCCGGAATGGTCAGCGTCTGCCGCCTCGGCGGCCGCCGTTTCGCCCCAGGGGAACCCGTGGTTGCCGGTCAATTCCAGCAGCAGCTCCTCACCGGCCGCGATGGCTCGTCCGTCCAAATAGGTATCCTGGATTGCCACACGCCGCCATGTGGGAACGGATGACTCGGTTGCGAGGACGTGCCGGACCAGGTCGCGTGCCTTCAAGGCCGTTGCTGCCTCACTCCACGAGATGCCCCGGGAGCCCTCGGCCAGCCGGAACAGCGTGGTGCTGATGAGTTGGGTAGTGGTCTCTTGCCCCGCGATCAGGAGGAAGTAGCCCAGGGAGCAGATCTCCGGTGTGCTCAGACCGTGGCCGGCCAGCGCGTTGAAGAGGTTGGGTTGCGGTAACGCGCCTGATTCCGCCGACGCCACGAACTCCACAACCAGTTCCCTCAACCAGCGGTAGAAATCTGCGGCGCTGTGTGCCAATTCGAGTTGCCGGTCAGCATCCGGCCAACCCCAGAACAGCTCCAGGGAGTCCAGGCTCCAGGCCTTCAACGCCGGGAGGTCACGCACGGGCAGCCCCAACATCTCCAGCATGATGACAGCCGGGGGATTTGCGGCGACGGCCTGCACCAGGTCCACACTTCCCCCAGAGGCCAGACGCTGCGCGGCCCGGGCTGCCGATTCCCGGGCCAAGCCCCGAATACGTGGCTCCATTGCCGCCACTCTTGCCGGGGTGAAGAATCCCGCCACCACTTTTCGAATCCCGGCATGGGTCTGGGTATCGTTGCTCGCAAGGATCGGCGGCAGCGCAAACCGGGCCTTCTGCAATATGCGCAGCGCCTGTCCGCTCAAGGGAGTTACCGCCAGCAGGGCATTGGCCGGGCTGAAGTCCTGGGGTCTGTGCAGCACTTCCCTCACAGTGTCGGGGTTCCGCAATACCCGGTAAGGACAGCGGCCGGTTTCGGGAAGGCCCGCTTCGGCAGGCATCGCCGCGCTCATACCGGCAACCCTTCAAGCCATTCGCCTGCATGAGAGCGGAAATCGGTCGGATCCAGTCCGGAGGCACCGGCAGGAACCGCACCCAGGAACGGAACGGGCCAACTCCGCAGAGTCGCCCGGTTGCTGAGCTCCACCGCACCCGGCCTTGCCGGCCAGCTCCCGAGGACCACCCCCACCACCGGCAGGGTCCGGGAATCCAACGCCTCCAGGGTCAGCGCCGTATGGTTCAACGTGCCCAACGCCGGCCTGGCCACCACGGCAAATCCAGCCATGCCTCCAAGGTGCGTGCCGAGATCAGCCAGCGTGCCGCCGTCGTGGTCCAACTCCACCAGCAACCCGCCGGCGCCTTCCACCAGCACGTGGTCGTGGCGGGCGGTCAGCTCACGAATCCGATTGGCATGGGCGGCGAGCGACGGCAATGTGACCTCGTCCAGTGCCGCGGCAGGGACGGGTGCCATAGGTTCTTCGAGAACGACGCCGGCTTCCGACGTCACAGGATCGGCCAACCGTGCTACCTCGGCACAGTCTGAATCACCCAGCGCATTTCCGCTCTGGCACGGCTTGTAAACGGCAACCGTCCGGCCGCGGGCATGAAGTGCGGCGGTGATGGCAGCCGACGTGATGGTCTTGCCGACGCCGGTATCGGTACCGGTGACCAGGATGACAGGAGGCAGTCTCATGATGTTCTCTCCAGGATGCTGCGCAACGTTGCGCAGGCTTGCTCGATGTCCGCCGATGTGAGGGTGGCGCGCGCCGTCAGGCGAAGGCGGGACACCCCATCCGGGACGGACGGTGGACGGAAGCAACCCACACGGACACCGGCCTCATGTGCGGCTCGGGCTGCTGCAAGGGCGGCCTCGGCGGACGCCATGGTAATGGACTGGACTGCTCCGAGGGAATGGTCGACGGCGGTACCGGGCGTTCCCTGCGCAGCTTGCAGTCCGGTAGCCAGTGCGGCTGCATTGCGATGGACAGCCGTGGCACGCCACGGCTCGGCCTTGATGACGCCAACGGCCGCGAGCGCGGCAGCCGCCGCAGGGGGAGCCAATGCGGTGTCGAAGACGAAGCTCCTGGCCCGGTTGACCAGGTGCTCCCTGAGCAACAGTGAGCCAAGGACAGCCCCGCCTTGGCTGCCGAGTGCCTTGGAAAGAGTGGCGGTGACGATGACGTTGGGATGGCCGGCCAACCTGGTTCCTGCGATGGCCCCCCACCCTGTGTTGGATCCCGAGCCCGAGACACCCAGGCTATGGGCTTCGTCAACCAGCAGCATGGCGTCATGTCCTTCCGCCAACGCCAGGAGTTCCGACAGCGGTGCCGCATCTCCGCCCACGCTATAGATGGACTCCACGGCGATGAGCGCACGTGGCTGCGTGCGGTTGGCCAGCTTGTCCGCCGCATCCTGCACACTGTTGTGCTTGAAATTCCGCACCTCGGAGCGGCTCAACCTGAAGCCGTCGATCAGCGAGGCGTGGCATTGCTCGTCGGCCACGATCAACGTTCGCGGACCGCCGAGGGCCGTGGTGACTCCAAGGTTCGCCAGGTAGCCGGAGGAAAAGACCAACGCTGCGTCCATTCCCGTCAGTTGCGCGAGGGCGTGCTCCAACTCCACGTGCAGCTCGGTTGTACCCGCCACCAACCGGGATGATGTGGCGCCCGTGCCCCACTTCGCGATGGCTTCCCGTGCAGCCTCGGCGAGCCTGGCATCCGTGGCCAAGCCGAGATAGTCGTTGCTGGCAAGATCAACCATCCGGTCGTTCGCCACGCGCACCAACGGACTCCTCACCAGGCCCCGGCGCTCGCGGACCCGGGCCTGCTCCTCCAGCCACTGGGTCATGGTGATACTCACGCAGTCACCCTTTGCTTGGAGGTTTCTTCCACTGCAGCCACCATCGCAGAGGCCATCACGCCCACGTCGGTGTCGGAACTGATGTACGGCGGCATTGCGTAGACGAGGTTTCTGAAGGGGCGGACCCATACGCCGTGGTCGACGGCGGTACGTGTCACCGCGGCGACGTCCACGGCGTCCGTTAACTCAATGACTCCCACTGCACCGAAGGTGCGGACGTCAGCAACGGCGTCGAGCTTCAACGCAGGAGCCAGCCCCGTTGTGAGACCGGCACCAACGCGTGCTACGTCCGCACGCCAAGCCCCCGTTGCAAGGATGCCGAGGCTTGCGTTGGCCGCGGCGCACGCCAAAGGGTTGGCCATGAAGGTGGGCCCGTGCAGGAGTGCCCCGGCCTCGCCGGAGGAAACCGTGCGGGCTACCTCGCCCGTACATAGCGTCGCAGCGAGGGTGAGGTAGCCGCCGGTGAGCGCCTTACCAACACACAGAATGTCGGGGACAACGCCGGAGTGCTGCGCGGCAAAGAGTTCACCGGTTCGCCGGAAGCCCGTGGCGATCTCGTCCAGGATCAGCAACAATCCGTGGTGGTCCGCGATATCGCGCAGGATCCGCACGCACTCGGCCGGGTAGATGAACATGCCGCCGGCGCCTTGCAACATTGGCTCCACGATGATTGCCGCGAGCTCGTTGGAATGCTGCCTGGCCAGCTCTTCCACTTCTGCCCGCCATTCTGCGATGGCTGCTGTGGTGACTGTTGCAGCGGCAGGCGGGCGCGGTGCAAACACGTTGCGCGCCAGCAGCCCGGGGAAGGACGAATGCATGCCGTCCACAGGATCGCAGACGCCCATGGCCGCGAACGTGTCCCCGTGGTAACCGCCCCGAATGGTCAGGAAACGCTGCCGTTTGGGCCGGCCGCCCGCCGTTTGGAATTGCACAGCCATCTTGAGGGCGACCTCCACGGAGATGGAACCGGAATCAGCCAGGAACACGCGCTCCAAACGGCGGCACGGCTCAGCCGGTGCCATGGCCAGCAGGCTTTCCGCGAGCTCAACAGCAGGTTGATGCGTCAGCCCGCCGAACATCACGTGGCTGAAGCTGCTGAGTTGACGTCGGATGGCGGCGTCCATGACAGGGTTCCGGTAGCCGTGGATCACCGACCACCACGACGACATCGCATCCAGCACCTCATGCGTCCGCCCCTGCTCGTCGCGCAGCCGCAGCGCCACGCCGTCGGCCGCTTCCACTTCCCACAGCGGCAACGTGGCCGAGGCCGGCGCGTACGGGTGCCACAACGTAGCCCGGTCCCGCCCGATCAGCGAGCTCATGACGCCAACCTTCCGTGCCGGGAACAGTCAGCGGTCCACCCCAAAGGCGTGACCTGCACTTTCATGCGGCGGCGGCACTGCGGGCAAAAGCGCGGCGGCTCCATCGCCAGGCGCTGCCGGCAGCTGCGGTGGGCGTCCGACGTCGGGCCGTCACCGCCGCCGTTGCCGTCACCGCCGCCGTTGCCGTCACCGCCGCAGTGCCCGCAAAACTGCTGTGAGACTGCGGTGGTCACAGCGACTTCTGGAATTCCTTGATGGGCATGTTGAGCTCCACCAGGAGGTTGAGGTCGGCGTTTGCCGGCCGGCCCAGAGTAGTGAGGTAGTTGCCCACAATGACGGCGTTTATGCCACCGAGCAGGCCCTCGCGGGTGCCGAGGTCGCCGAGGGTGAGTTCACGCCCGCCGGCATAACGCAGTACCGTGCGCGGCAAGGCGAGCCGGAATGCGGCGATGGCACGGAGGGCGTCTTTGCCGTCCATGAT
The DNA here is from genome assembly GCF_056279165.1 of Paenarthrobacter sp. TE3676. NCBI lineage: Bacteria > Bacillati > Actinomycetota > Actinomycetes > Micrococcales > Micrococcaceae > Paenarthrobacter > Paenarthrobacter sp. TE3676. The sequence continues at coordinate 300,579 of NZ_JBWBQU010000005.1, read as the reverse complement.
GCCTTGGTTCTCCAGCGGTGTGCCGGGGCGGGGGTTGAGGAAGTTAAGGGGGACTTCGTGGGGTTCGAGGGCAGCGAGTTGGGCTGCAAGTTCAGCCCGCTGCGCCACAGATTCGCCCATTCCGATCAGCGCACCGCAGCACAGTTCCATCCCGGCAGCCTTCACCATGGCGCAGGTTTCCAGGCGTTCCTCGTAGCTGTGAGTGGTCACGACTTCAGGGAAGAAGCTGCGGGCCGTTTCAAGGTTGTGGTTGTAGCGGTGGACACCCCACTCGGCCAACTGGTCCACTTGGCGTTGCGTGAGCATGCCCAGGGAGCAGGCGATGTTGATGTCCACTTCCTCCCTGATGCGGTCGATCGCGAACTTGATCTGGTTCATGAGCTTGATGTCGGGGCCGCGGACTGCGGCGACGATGCAGAACTCGGTGGCACCCGTTGCCGCGGTTTCCTTCGCGGCCTTGACCAACTCCGGGATATCCAGCCACACACCGCGGACGGGGGAGTCGAACAAGCCGGATTGGCTACAGAAATGGCAGTCCTCGGGGCAGCCGCCGGTTTTGATGGAGATGATCCCTTCCACTTCCACGTCCTCGCCGCAGTGCTTGAGGCGAACCTCATGGGCGAGTTGCAGGGCCGCGGGGATGGCCTCGTCCGGCAGCTCGAGGATTTCTTTGAGTTGAGACTCGTTCAGGCCTTCGCCGCGTTCGAGGACCTGCTCGCGGGCGGTGTCCAGGATGGCGTAGGTGCCGGCTTCATGGGCTTCTTCTGTTGCTTGGGTGGTCATGTCCTTGACGGTATCCGCGCTGGTTGATGGCGATTTTGTGGAGTGCGTACAAACCCTGGTGCTTGATTTTGGTGGTGGGTGCGCGGGGCGGCTGATGCAGAAGTTACAGCTGTGAAACATGGACGTGACTGAATTGACGCGCTGCGTGACTAGCGTCGGGGGCGAGGCAAAGTCCCCGACGAAAGCGACCACGCATGAGCGACGATAAGACGAGTACCGCAACACTGGAGCCGACGACGGCGGCCGGAACCGCCGTCGGAACCGGTACTTCAGGTGTCCCGACGGCAGGCAACGCCGACGCGATGAGTGCCGCGAAGGAGAGCCTGGAGGACTATACGCTCCGGTTCGCCCCGCGTTCCTACCGGAAATGGAGTGCCGGGGTTGTGGCAACGAGTGCGCTGGGTGGCATTGCGTACTTGGCCGACTTCTCGATCGGCGCGAATATCGGCATTGCCTACGGAACCGTGAACGCGATCTTCGGCATCATCGTGGCCGCGGTCATCATCTTCGCTACGGGTTTCCCACTGGCCTACTATGCCGCGCGGTACAACATCGATCTGGACCTGATCACCCGCGGCTCAGGATTTGGCTATTACGGCTCGGTGGTCACCAACATCATCTTCGCCACCTTCACGTTCATCTTCTTCGCCCTTGAAGGCTCCATCATGGCCCAAGGCCTGCAGCTGGGTCTGGGCATCCCGCAGTGGATCGGTTATGCGGTGTCCACCATCATCATCATTCCGCTCGTGATTTACGGCATGAAGACCTTGGCTACCTTGCAAGTGTGGACTACGCCCCTGTGGCTGCTGCTCATGGTGGTTCCGGTGGGCTACCTGCTCCTGTCCCACCCCGAAAGCATTGATGCCTTCTTCGCGTTCACCGGTGCTTCCGGCGAGAGCGGCCCCAACCTGGCTTCGGTGATGCTGGCCGCTGGTGTCTGCCTGTCCCTGATGGCGCAAATCGCTGAGCAAATCGACTACCTTCGCTTCATGCCGCCCAAGACGGCCGCAAACAAGGGCGCTTGGTGGCGCGCGGTGATCCTTGCCGGACCGGGTTGGGTCATCTTCGGCGCCATCAAGCAGATCATTGGATTGTTCATCGCGATCTACCTCATCGCCAAGCTTGACCCCGCGGCAGCCGCTTCCGCGAATGAGCCTGTCCACCAGTTCCTTGGTGTTTACGAAGAAATGATGCCGGCGTGGCTCGCCATGACCCTGGCCGTGGTGCTGGTGGTCATTTCGCAGATCAAGATCAACGTCACCAACGCCTACTCGGGCTCACTGGCGTGGACTAACTCCTTCACGCGCATCACCAAGACCTACCCGGGCCGCATGGTGTTCGTAGTGGTCAACCTGGTCATCGCACTGATCCTGATGGAGTCGAATATGTTCGAGTTCCTCAACACGATCCTGGGTTTCTACGCCAACTGCGCCATGGCATGGGTTGTCACGGTGGCCTCCGATATCGCCATCAACAAGTACCTGCTGAAGATCTCGCCCAAGGTTCCGGAGTTCCGCCGCGGGATGCTCTACGCTGTGAATCCCGTGGGTTTTGTGTCCATGCTTGTCTCCGCGGCGGTGTCCATCGCAGTGTTCTTTGGGGCGTTCGGTGCAGCTGTCCAGCCGTTCTCGCCCATCTTCGCTGTTGGCCTGGCCTTGGTGCTGCCGCCGGTGCTGGCTTTGCTGACCAAGGGCCGTTACTACCTTCGCAGGACCGACGACGGAATCGACCTCCCGATGTTCGATGCCGACGGAAACCCCAGCGACGCCAAGCTGCTTTGCCACGTCACCGGCCTTGAGTTCGAACGCCCGGACATGCTCCGCTCAGCCCAGGACGGGCCCGACGGCGAACCCCAGTACATCTCGTCCCTCGCCTTGTCCACGGATAAGTCGGGCGAGCTGGTGCTGCCGGCGCAAAAGTAGCCCCGCCTGACCCAACTAAGTAACAGCAAACGTCCCATTGAGCGCTCAAACCGACATGTGCTGTTACCTAGTTGGGTGCACGCAGAACGCCCCGGCTTCCTTTGGGTGGCCGGGGCGTTCTGCTGCGTGTTTCGTTCTATGTGTGTTTCTTGCTGAGGGCTTACTTGTCGAAAGCGTCCTTCGCGGTGTCCTTCACGTTCTCGCCCGCCTGCTTGGTCTTGGCAGCCGCCTGGTCAGCGACACCTTCGGCCTGCAGTTTCTCGTTATTGGTGGCGTCACCCAAGGCTTCCTTCGCCTTGCCGGTGACTTCCTGTGCCTTGTTGCTGATCTTGTCTCCGAGTCCCATGGGCCCTCCTTCGATGTAATCCAACACTGACGATTGCTACGCTAACGAGCGATTCTGGGTACTTCCTGAACGCGTCCCCAGGATGATAAGCATGCTTACACTGGAGCATGGCTGAGGAGACCCGCGACGAAAACACGGAGCAGACCGACCTTGACGAGGACATCGCCATGGCATTGGTGAACCACGTCATCAGCACCCCGGACGACTCCGGGGAAACGGATCCAAGGACGAAGTATCCGTCGGAAGAATTCGAGCCGCAGACCCAGGACTATCCGGGGTGGACCGAAGCCATGGACCCGCGGCCGGATCACGGCGAGCAAAGCTACGTAGGGCATCACCGCATGATGGGCATGCGGACGTTGATCACCGGTGGTGACAGCGGAATCGGCAGGGCGGTGGCCATTGCCTACGCCCGCGAAGGTGCGGATGTCGCCTTCACGTACCTGCCTGAAGAAGAACGGGACGCAGAGCAAACCGTCCAGCTCATAGAGGATGCGGGCAGCAGGGCCTTGGCCTTGCCCGGCGACCTGCAAGACGAAGAATTTTGCCAGGAAGTCATTGCCCAGACCGTGGCTGAGTTCGATGGGCTCAACGTCTTGGTGAACAACGCTGGCTTCCAGATGACCACGAGTGAGGGCATCGAGGACCTCAACAGCGAACAGTTTGATCGGACCTTCAAGACCAACGTCTATGCACTTTTTTGGCTCACCAAAGCCGCCTTGCCGCACATGAAGCCTGGCGCCGCAATCATCAACACTTCCTCGATTCAGGGCTACCACCCAAGTCCGTCGCTGATTGACTACGCTGCCACCAAGGCAGCGATCAACAGCATGACCTTCTCTCTGGCAGAGTCGCTCGGACCCAAGGGGATCCGGGTCAACGCTGTGGCTCCGGGTCCCGTGTGGACACCCTTGCAGCCACCCACCCAGCCGGCGGAAACGATCCAAAGGTTCGGCCAGGACACCCCGCTGGGTAGGGCGGGGCAGCCTGCCGAACTGGCCGCCACCTACGTTCTTTTGGCAACGGAAGAATCCAGCTACATTTCCGGATCAGTCATCGGTGTGACCGGCGGAAAGCACCTGGCCTAGGCTGCGGGTTGAGAGGCAGGCCATGATCAGGGCTTGAGCACTACTTTGATGCAGCCGTCCTGCTTCTTCTGGAACTTCTCGTACAGGGCGGGGGCGTCATCCAGTCCTCCCGTGTGGGTGACCAGATGCATGACCCCCAGCGGATCGGCGTCGTCCTCTACCAAGGGGAGCAGATCGTCGGTCCAGCTGCGCACATTGCATTGGCCCATGCGGAGCTGGATTTGCTTGTCGAACATGGTCATGAGCGGCATGGGATCGGCTTGGCCGCCGTAGACGCCGCTTAAGGAAACCGTCCCACCGCGTCGCACCAGGTCCACGGCTGTGTGGAGCGCCGCAAGCCGGTCAACGCTCATGGTTTCCATGGCCACCTGTGCAGGTTTGTCCGGCAACAACGAGACGGCCCGGTGAAGGAAGGATGCCACGGGGGATCCGTGAGCTTCCATGCCCACAGCGTCCACCACGGAGTCGGGGCCGCGGCCGAGTGTCTGCTCGCGGATCTCGTCGGCCACGTGGGAGCTGTAGTCCATGGTCTCTATGCCATGAGTCTCCGCCATTGCTCGACGTTCGGGAACGGGATCCACGCCGATCACCCGGAAGCCCTTGTGGGCCCCGATCCTTGCGACGAACTGGCCCACCGGGCCCAGCCCGAGCACGGCAAGCGTGCCACCGGCCGGCACATTCGCGTACTCCACTGCCTGCCATGCTGTGGGCAGGATGTCTGAGAGAAACAAGTAGCGCTCGTCCGGTGCGTCCGAGTCGACTTTGACGGGTCCGTAATCAGCGAAGGGAACGCGCAGGTATTGTGCTTGCCCACCGGGGACGGAGCCATACAGTTCCGAATAGCCGAAAAGTGCCGCCCCTGATCCCTTTGCTGTCACTTGTGTGGTTTCGCATTGCGATTGAAGGCCTTGGTTGCACATGTAGCAATGACCGCAGGAGATGTTGAACGGCACCACCACGCGGTCGCCCTTTTTGAGCCGGTGGACTCCGGAGCCTACTTCTTCCACGATTCCCATGGGCTCGTGCCCGATGACATCGCCCTTGTGCATGTACGGGCCCAGCACTTCGTAAAGGTGAAGGTCCGAGCCGCAAATGGCCGTGGACGTGATCCGGACGATCGCGTCCGTGGGTTCCTGGATGGCGGGATCGGGTACGTCTTCGACCCTGACGGAGCGCCGGCCTTGCCATGTCACTGCTTTCACGATTGATTCTCCCTGCGTTTCGGCTGGGTGGGTCCCTCGCTGCTGGAGACCCTCCCAGCGAAGCAGAGATGGTAGAGGTGCACAAGGCTGCCAGCCTCGACACCGCCAAGGGGCAGGCTTAGATTGAGGCTATGAGCGAAGAACCGAGCGAAGCTGAACAGACGCCCTCCAGAGCCTCGGAACCCGAGGTGCCTGCCGCCGTCGAGAATGACAACGATGCCGCGGGCACGGGTGACTTCACCACCGGGCTGGACCCAACCTTCATCCCGGACGAAAGTGCTGAGACGCCGGAAGAGAAGCGCGCCAGGGAGCATCCGGAAGCCACCGGAAGCTGAAACTAGTAAGTAGCCTGACTATGAGTGTTAAGATTGTTGGAGGGAGAGTTTTCGGGCAGAGCTGACCGAGGAGTGATCGCATTGTCCATCATGAAGAATCCGCTGGTTCCCGGAGACGCGTCGCCTCCCCAGGCGGAAGCGCTCAGTTGCACCAAGTGCCGGTCCAGCGATCGCCTGAACCTGGAAACCATCGAATCAATCGAGCCGCACGCGGGTGAATTGATGGTCTGGGTTTCGTACACTTGCCTGGCCTGCGAGGCTTCACATGCCCACAGGGCGGCGTTCCGTGACGTTGCCACGGTTCTCAATCGCAACGGAAGCGTGTCCGGGTTGCTCCAATTCGGCGGGATGTACTTTCACTGCGGCGAGCCCATGGCCTTCGCCCAATCGTCGGCGCGGAGCGTATACGCCCCCATGACAACCGAGGACGTGGATGATGGCCTGCTGGATGTCTACCTGAAGACCCGCGTTATTCAATGCCGGTGTGGCTTCAGGATGGAGCTGCCGGCCTGAGAGTCCGGAATCGTTTCGAGGTGGCCCTATTGGGGTACACCTGAGGTACCAACCACAGCGTGGGCCACGAGCGGCGCCCACAGAAGCCGCTCACCAGGGAGGTAATCCACATGGATACAGGACAACTGGTACTTATTATCGTGCTGGCCGTCATCGTCATAGCCGCTGTGATTGTGGCTGTTGTTGTTGGGCGCCGCAAAAAGGCCGAGGTCAACCGCCACCGTGCCGAGGAGCTGCGTGAGAAGGCGGCTGAAGAAGCCATCGGTGCACACCAGGCGAAAGCCGAGTCAGCACAGGCCGAGGCCGCCGCGCTGCAGGCCGAAGTGGAGGCGAATCGACTCCGTAAGGACGCGGAACGCCACGCCGAGAAAGCCAACGAAGCCCACGGGCGCGTCGAGGAACACCTTCGCCATGCCGACAAACTTGACCCGAATGCGAATCCGGACCGGTCAAATGCTGCCGACAGGAGCAGAGATGGGGACATGGACCGCGATCGTCCGGCGGACGCAGATCGCTCACGCGAAGTAGACCGCTCGCAGGACGCGGACCGCGATCGCTCCCATGTCGCCGAAGGAGAGCGTCTCACCCGGGACCGCAGCGGGCGCGAGGGCTCAACACGCGATGGTGACAGGAACCTATAGTTTCAACGGAGAAGCGGAGGCAGGAAGTGAGTATCGTGGTGAGGCGAACAGGTCAGGCGATGCGGGCCACTGAGACGAATGCCCACAGGCATGCAGTTGACGTGGTATTGGGGCACTTGGGCGAAATCGGGCCGGCTGTGGCAGCCCTGCGCCGCGAATCCTCGAGGCTTGCAGAGTGGGGCGAAGAACTGGCCCGTGTCAGGTTGCGTGGTGGGAGTGTTTTCGCGGCAGGAAGCGACGGATCCTCACACGAAGCGCAGAGGTTCACGTCAGAATTGAACGCCCACGATCCTGTGAGCGGGTCTGGGTTCAAAGCCATCTCCATCACCAAGGGCGCGGCCGGTTCCAACGGCTCTTCCGGAAGCATGGGCGACCAGGTTTCCAAACAGGTTCGCCGGGGTGACATCGTGGTCTTGCTCGCCGCGAAAGGTATCACCGACGAACTCCGGGAAGCTGCCGCCGCCGCTAAGTCGCGGGGTGCGCGTGTGTGGGCGCTGACTGGCAAGGAGTCCAAGGACCTGGCCCAGTCGGTGAATGAAGCCATTTGCATCGACACCGATCCGCCACATGCCGAGGAAGCACACCTCGTGGCGGTGCTGGCGCTTTGCGAGTGCTTCGAGGACGCCCTCAAGCACATCAAGCCGGAGTGATACGGGACGCTGGAGGAGGCCCGCGAGTAGCATCCAGTGTGATGTCCGGCTCATCAGGAATAGTTGCAGACGCCATGCAGTTGCGCAGGATGAACCTGTTTCATTCTGAAAGGAACCGCGCATGCTGTTTTCCCCACTGGCCCTCGGCGAACTTGAACTTTCCAACCGACTGGTGATGGCCCCTTTGACCCGGCTCCGCGCGGGTCAGAACGGCGTGCCAGGTTCATTGATCGCCGAACATTACCGCCAGCGGGCCTCCCTCGGCCTGATCGTCAGCGAAGGAACGTACCCGACGCCTGCAGGCCAGTCGTACCCGGGACAGCCGGGCCTCGTAACAGAGGAGCAAATCGCTGGCTGGAAGAAGGCCACCGACGCTGTTCACGCTGAGGGCGGCCGCATCTTCGCGCAGATCATGCACGGTGGCCGGGTCTCGCACGCAGACATCACCGGCGGACACGAGATCGTTGGCCCCAGCGCTGTCGCGATTGACGGCGAGGTCCGCACCCCCAACGGTAAGCAGCCCTACCCGGTACCGCGTGAACTCCGCACCGACGAACTCCCGGGAGTCATCCAGGAGATCGTCACCGCCTCCAAGAACGCGATTGAGGCAGGTTTCGACGGCGTAGAGCTCCACTCCGCCAACGGTTACCTCCTGCACGAATTCCTGGCCCCGAATTCCAACGTCCGTACTGACAGCTACGGCGGCTCGCCGGAAAACCGTGCGCGCTTCGTCATCGAGACCGTCAACGCAGTGGTGGAGGCGCTCGGCGCCAACCGCGTAGGGATCCGCATCTCCCCGGAGCACAACGTCCAGGGCATTGCCGAAATTGATCCCGCCGACGTCCGCGCAACCTACGAGGTTTTGGTGGAAACCATCGCTCCACTGAACCTGGCCTACCTGAGCATCCTCCACCACGATCCCAAGAGCGACCTGGTGCAGGACCTCCGCGAGCGTTTCAACGGCACGTTCCTGGTGAACACCGGCTTCAGCGAAATCACTACCCGCGATGAAGCATTCGCGATCATCGAAGACGGCCTCGCCGACGCCGTGGTGGTTGGTCGCCCTGCCATCGCCAACCCGGATCTCGCCCGCCGCTGGCGTGAAAGCCTGCCGCTCAACGAGCCGGATGCTTCCACCTTCTACGCCGACGGCGCCGAGGGCTACACCGACTACCCGTTCTACGCGAACTAAAGCTGTACAAACTCCGACGTCGGCACTCGCCTGAGTGCCGACGTCGTGCGTTCCTATAGGATTTGTGCATGGCTGATCCTTCCTCGACCGTTGCCCGCGCCGGCTTTCCTGTCAGCCGGCAAGTGCTGGCCGACCATGTTTACGAGGCCCTCCTGGAGTGGCTCATGGATGGTCGGCTGGAGCCAGGAGCAGCAGTCAGCATTGACGGAATGGCGAGGGAACTCGACGTTTCGCCGACTCCTGTACGGGAGGCGTTGGCCCGTTTGGAGCACACAGGCATGGTGCGGCGTGTTGCCCTGAAGGGCTATCGGGTGGCTCCGGTCTTCACGCGAGAGGACTTCGCTGAGCTCATGGAAGCGCGTTTGTCCATTGAGCCGGTGAACGCGCGGTTGGCCTGTTCGCGTATGACGCCCGATGGCCTCGACGCATTGAAGCAAGCCGTGGAGGACCTCAAGACTGCTCCGCGGGGCGGTACCTTCGCTGAGTATCGCAGTTACCTCGAGGCAGATGAACGCTTCCATCAGCTCATCGCCGCGCAGGCCAACAATCAATTCCTGCTCGCGGCCTACAACACCTTGGGCGGCCAGATTCAGCGCTTCCGATTGTTTGGGGGAGTGGGTATCACCGACGCCGAACAAGCAATTGCCGAGCACCAGGCAGTGCTCGATGCCATGACCAGCGGTGATCCGGAGAAGGCCGCAGCCATGATGGTTGATCACGTCGAAAAAGTACGCGGCCGGGCGATGGCGGACGCTCCGGAGGACTAATTCCGGCGCCCTCGGTTGCAACCACAAAGCGCAATTCGTGACCCCCTTCACACTCATATGTATGACATATAGGATCTAGGAAGTTTCGCAAAAGGGTTGACAGCTTCACTCGGTTCGTAAATCCTATAGGAAACAGGATTCCACGAAGGAGTGATCATCATGGCGTACACCGCCGAGAATTGGCCCATCACCGCGGCCCTCCTGCAGTTCCCCGGCACCGATGCCGCAGGACAGCACGTCAACGACGCCGACGCTTCGGTCTGGGCGTCCGTCCTCCAGGAAGTGAAAGAGGCTGGGTTCGCGAACGCAGACCTCACGGACAGCTGGGTCCGCCCGGGCGACCTCAGCAAGGGACGCCTCGTCGAGTTCAAGCAGACGGCCGACAACGTGGGAATCGGCATCCCCGTCATCTCCGCCATACGCCGCAGCGTCATCCACGCCACGGATTGGGCCGCCAACCTCGCCTACAGCCACCGCACCATCGACGCCGCTGCAGAGCTTGGCTGCGAAGTAGTCTCCTTCGGACTCCACCAGGCCATCACCCCCGAACAGCAGAAGCAGTTGTGGTTCTGGACCGTCGAGGGTTACAAGGATCCCGTGGGCGACAAGGAAGCGTGGGGCAACGCAGTTTCCCGGATCCGTGAGCTCGGAAAGCACGCAGCAGAAGCCGGCATCCTCATCTCCTTGGAAATGTACGAGGACACCTACCTCGGCACCGCTGATTCCTCCGTGCAGCTGGTCCAGGACATCGGCTTGGACAACGTTGGCCTGAACCCGGACCTCGGCAACCTGATCCGCCTGCACCGGCCTATCGAGGACTGGCGCGAAATGGTGGCGAAGACCCTGCCGTACTCCAACTACTGGCACATGAAGAACTACATCCGCGACGAAGATGTGGCCCGCGACAGCTACGTCACCATGCCGGCCCCCATGGAAAGCGGGCTCATCAACTACCGCGAGGCCTTCAAGTTTGCGCTTTCCGTCGGCTTCCAAGGCATCCTCTGCACAGAGCACTACGGCGGCGATGGCTTGAGCGTCACGGCCAGCAACCAGGACTACCTCCGCCGCCACGTCCTGCCGAAGGCCGAAGGCTACGAACTCGGCACCAGCCAGGTAGCCCAAGGACGCCAGGTACCGGCAACCCAGCTCGCGGGAGTCTAGGAAATGACACAGATTTTCGACAACCCGGCAGACTTTGCCGATGAAGCGCTGGACGGCTTTGTAGCCGCCAACCGCGGCTATGTTTCCCGAGTGGACGGCGGTGTAGTCCGCTCCACGGAGGTTCCCTCCGGCCAGGTGGCTTTGGTAGTCGGCGGCGGTTCGGGACACTACCCGGCTTTCGCTGGACTGGTAGGCCCCGGACTGGCGACGGGATCAGCCTGCGGCAACATGTTCGCCTCACCGGCAGCCGGCCAGGTGTACCGGGTAGCCAAGGCGGCCAACGCCGGTGGCGGCGTCCTGCTCAGCTACGGCAACTACGCCGGCGACGTCCTGCACTTCGGCCAGGCACAGCTCCGGCTCAACGCCGAGGGCATCGAAACCCGAACCGTCACCGTTACCGATGACATTGCCAGCGCGCCGATCGAACAACTGGAGAAGCGCCGCGGAATCGCCGGCGACCTGACAGTTTTCAAGATTGCCGGCGCCGCCGCAGAAGCGGGACTGAACCTTGACGACGTCGAGCGGTTGGCCATCAAGACCAACCACCGGACGCGGTCGCTGGGCGTGGCCTTTGACGGTTGCACGCTCCCCGGCGCCAAGGATCCGCTGTTCCACGTTCCTGCCGGGCAGATGTCGCTGGGCCTCGGAATTCATGGCGAGCCCGGAATCTCGGAACACCCGATGCCCACTGCCTCCGAGCTGGCGGAGCTGCTGGTGACCAAGCTGCTCGCGGACAAACCTGAGGACGCCGGGGACCGGGTTGTGGCTATCGTCAACGGCCTTGGCACGGTGAAGTATGACGAACTCTTCCTCCTGTTCGGCAAGGTCGAGAAGCTTCTCAGCGCTGCGGGCCTCACCGTGGTGGAGCCCGAGTGCGGTGAGCTGGTGACCAGCCTGGACATGTCCGGGCTCTCCCTGACATTGCTGTGGTTGGACGATGAACTTGAGGAGTACTGGGCCGCGCCAGCCGACACTCCGGCGTTCCGCAAGGGCAGTATGTCGCCTCGCGCCCCTCGCACTGAGGCAGCAGTCGACGACGCCGAAACCGCCGACGTCGAGCAGCCCACCCCGGCAGCCGCTGAACTCGGGCGGCAGGCAGTGGCCATCCTCGCCCAGGTGCGTGACGTCGTCGTCGAGCATGAAGAGGACCTCGGCAAGCTGGACGCGATCGCCGGCGACGGTGACCACGGTATCGGCATGCGGCGCGGCGTCGATGCTGCAGCCGCCGCAAGCGAAGGCGCCGAAGGGGCTTCGGTTGCTCGCGTTCTGACCGCAGCCGGGGAAGCCTGGAGCGAACGGGCCGGCGGGACGTCCGGGGCGCTCTGGGGTTCCGCAGTGATCGCTGCCGGGCTGTCGCTGGGCAACCGTGACACGTATACCTCGGAGGACGCGGCGGCCGCTGTGAGGGACTTCGTCCGCGCCATTACCGAACTCGGCAAAGCCGATCCCGGGGACAAAACCATGGTGGACGCCCTCCTGCCCTTCCGGGACACCTTCCTCACGGAGCTCGACGGCGGGACTCCGGTTGACCGGGCCTTGGCAGTTGCCGCTGCGGCAGCTGAGTCCGCTGCCGCGAAGACAGCTGAACTCCGGCCGCTCAAGGGCCGGGCGCGACCCCTCGCGGAAAAGAGCATCGGCCACCCTGATCCAGGCGCAGTGTCCTTTGGCTTGATTGCCGCCAGGATTTCCCACTTCATCGACTCACAACTGGCCACCGCGTCTTCAGCGGCAGCAGCAGGAAACGGAGCCCAAGCATGAGCAACACCCAAGGCTGGCGCATCATCGTCGGCAACGATGAGGCCGGTGTTGAGTACAAGCAGGCACTCGTTGCCTTGCTGGAAGCAGACCCGCGCGTGGCCTCGGTGACGGATGTCGGCGTCGGCTTCAATGACTCCACCGCCTACCCGCACGTCGCCGTCGATGCCGCCCGCAAGGTGGCCGACGGGGAAGCTGACCGCGCACTCTTGATCTGCGGCACTGGACTTGGAGTGGCCATTGCGGCGAACAAGGTCCCCGGCATCCGCGCCGTCACAGCCCACGACAGCTACTCCGTTGAACGGTCAGTGCTGAGCAACAACGCCCAGGTCCTGACGCTCGGACAGCGGGTGATTGGCTTGGAGCTGGCCAAAAAGCTCGTAGGGGAGTGGCTCGACCACCGCTTCGACCAAACCTCGTCCTCCGCCGCCAAGGTGGACGCCATCTGCTCGTACGAGCCCGATTACACGAAGGCAGTCTGAACATGACCACTCCTGAAGCAACCGAACCCACCGCCAACAACGCAGCCCGGAAGATCGCCGTCGTCGGCTCCGGCTACATGGGCGGCGGCATCGCCCAAGTGCTGGCGCTCGGTGGCGCCCGCGTTGCGCTTGCCGATGTGTCTGCCGAGATCGCGCAGAAGAACTACGACCGCCTGCTGGTGGAGTCGGACCAGTTCATCGCCGACGGACTCTTCCCGGCGGGATCCACAGAGATCCTCAAGCAGAACCTGTGGGCAGCCAAGGACATCGAGGAAGCTGTTGCCGACGCTGACTTCATCGAGGAGTGCGTTCCCGAGGTACTGGAAATCAAGCACCAGTCCTTGGCCCGGATCAGCGCCGCGGCCCGCCCGGATGCCGTGATCGGTTCCAATACGTCCACGATTTCCATCGCTGCCCTCGCTGAAGCCGTGACCCATCCCGAGCGCTTCCTGGGTGTGCACTTCTCCAACCCGTCGCCGTTCATTCCCGGTGTCGAGATCATCCCCCACGCTGAAACTTCTGCCGCAACGGTGGCCGCATCGCGCGAGCTGGTCCATGCGGCCGGTAAGCAGACCGCCGTCGTCAAGGACGTCACGGGCTTCGTGCTGAACCGCCTGCAGTACGCGCTGTTCCACGAGGCAGCCCAGCTGGTGGAGCAGGGAATCGCAACGGCGGACGACGTCGACACCCTGGTGCGTACGACGTTCGGCTTCCGCTTGCCCTTCTTTGGTCCGTTCGCCATCGCGGACATGGCTGGCTTGGACGTCTACAACTTCTGCTACAAGTCGCTGCAGACCGGTTTCCCGGAACGATTCGCGACGCCGAAGATCCTCTCCGACCTTGTGGAAGCGGGCAAGCTCGGCACCAAGACCGGCGCAGGCTTCCTCAACGTGCCCGCCGAGCGCACTCCGGAACTCATCGCCTACCGCAACAAGGCCTACGTCGCCATGCAGAAGCTCATTGAAGAGCTCGGCCCGGCCCCCATCAACTAACTCTTCCTAGGAGAAAACACATGACTTTCCCCGCTGAACGCACCGCAATCGTCACCGGCGCCGTCTCTGAACGCGGTATTGGCCGCGCTACCGTCAACTACCTGGCCGCCCAAGGCTGGAACATCGGCATCATCGATCTTGATGACGCCGCCTGCAGGATCGCAGCCAAGGAAATCGCCGCTGAGTATGGCGTGCGGGCACACGGCGTTGGCGCAAATGTGGCAAGTGAAGCCGAGGTCCGTACGGCCATTGACGAACTTGAGGCCGAACTGCCGCAGATCGTCGCACTGGCCAACGTTGCCGGTGTCAGCTCGCCGGTTGGCTACCTTGAGCTCGAACCCGCTGAGTGGGACCGCGTCCTGAACATCAACCTCAACGGCGTCCACTACGCCACCCGCCGCGTGGCCGAATCCATGGTCAAGAACCGGATCGGTCGCATCGTGAACATCTCATCGGTCTCCGCCCAGCGCGGCGGCGGCACGTTCTCCAAGACCCCGTACTCCGTGGCCAAAGCCGGCGTCATCGGTTTGACCCGCGCTACGGCCCGTGAACTTGGCGAGTACGACATCACCGTCAATGCCATCTCTCCCGGCCCCATCGACACCGACATCATGGGTGGAACGCTGAGCCAGGAACGCAAGGATGAGCTCACCAAGGACCTGGTAGTGAACCGTGTGGGTTCCACCCGGGACATTGCCGCCGCCATCGCCTTCCTCATCAGCGAGGACTCCGGATACATCTCCGGCCAGACGCTGAATGTGGATGGCGGACTGTACATGCACTAGGGCCCGTGCCGTGAAGACCTGGACACGAGAACGCAAGATCTACCTTGCCGTGGGCGTCCTCGCCTGCGCAGTGGGCATGGTGCTCATTTTCTTCCCGCGCTGATCGCGCTGCTCTAGTCATTTCCTGTCACTCAAAGAGGAGTTTCAATGTCTGTTGCCACCAATTCCACTAAGGAGTTGCTGGATACGCCGGTCTTGAAGTCGGCGATTTCCAAAGCCTCGCGGCGGCTCATGCCAATGCTCGTCATCCTGTACGTGGTGGCCTTCCTGGACCGCACCAACGTTGGCTTCGCCGAAGCCGCGCTGGAAGTGGATAAGGGCATTACCGCAGGAGCTTACGCGCTGGGCGCCGGTATCTTCTTCATCGGCTATGCCCTTTTTGAGATCCCCAGCAACCTGCTGCTCACCAAGTTCGGAGCGAAGGTGTGGCTCGCCCGCATCGCCATTACCTGGGGCATCGTTTCGGCGTGCTTCGCTTTCGTCCAGGGTGAGACGTCCTTCATCATTCTTCGGTTCCTGTTGGGGGTCACCGAGGCCGGCCTCTTCCCGGGCGTCATCATGTTCCTGGCCGCATGGTTCCCCAACAAGGTCCGCGTGAAGATGTTCGCCATCTTCTACCTGGCCCAGCCATTCTCCCAGATGATGGGCGCACCGCTGTCGGGGTGGCTCATCAACATCGGCGACCAGGTTCCGGGCGTAGCTGGCTGGCAGGTCATGTTCTTCGTAGAAGGCATGCTCGCCGTCGTGGCCGGTATCGCCGCCTACTTCTTCCTCATCAACAGCCCCCAGGACGCCAAGTTCCTTACCAAGGAAGAGAAACGGGCACTGTCCGATGTTATGGCATTGGAGGACACCGTGAAGGAAGAAACGGGTCCCCGTGGCGTCCTGGCATCCATGCGCAACGGCCGGGTCTGGTACTTCACCGTCATCTACTTCTGCCTGCAGGTTGCGGTCTACGGCGTGACGTTCTACCTGCCACAGCAGGTGGCGCAGTTGACCGGTCAGAAGGTGGGTATCGCCGTCGGACTCTTGGCCGCGATCCCGTGGTTCTTCGGCATCTTCGCTTGCTACTTCATCGGCAAAGCTGCCAACACTGTGGAACGCCGCCGCCGTTGGGGCACCGCATTGTTCATCTCCACAGGCCTCTGCATCTTCGGCTCCGCATGGGCGGGTGCGAACCAGATGCCGGCCGTCGGCATCATCTTCATCACCCTCGCGGTGTGCAGCTTCCTGTCGACGGGCCCCATCTGCTGGTCATACCCGACAGCGTTCCTCACCGGAACTGCTGCGGCTGCGGGCATCGGGCTGATCAACTCCCTTGGAAACCTGGGTGGGTTCGTTGCCCCGATCCTGCGCACCACGGTCAACCAGGTCACCGCCTCGGACACCGGCACCATGGGTGTCTACGCGCTGGGTGTGCTGCCCTTCGTGGCGGCTGTCCTGATGTTCGGCACCAAGCGCTTCAGCAACAAAGCCGACGAACTGCTGGGGAAGTAGTCGTCCGTGAAGCTGCCTGCTACTGACACACTGTTCATCGGTGTGAGCACCAAGATGTACATGGGCTACGCGCAGAGCCTGGAATGGCTGGAACAGCTGGTAGCTGAAGTGGACGCCCGTCCGGCCCTCGTGGCCGGGCGGGTGGTCCCGTTTGTGATCCCGTCGTTTCCGGTGCTGCCCGAGGCGGCGCGGTTGCTTGAAGGCACGCCATTGGTCCTGGGCGCCCAAAACTGTGGCTGGTCCGATGGTCCTTGGACGGGCGAGGTTTCGTCGTCGATGCTGGCGGAACTCGGTGTCGATCTCGTGGAGATCGGGCATGCAGAACGCCGCCGGTACTTCGCTGAGGATGAGGCGATGATTGCCCTCAAGGTGAGTGCCGCCGTCGACGCGGGACTGACGCCACTGCTGTGCGTGGGGGAGCCTGAAACCCTGGCCCCGGCGGCAGCAGCTGACACGGTTTACCGGCAGATCAAGGCAGCTGTGTCCGGCGACTGGTCCGTTGCCTCCGGGCTGGTCATTGCTTACGAGCCTGTATGGGCGATCGGTGCTGCCGAGCCGGCTTCGGCAGAGTACGTTTCCCAAGTGGTGGACGCACTGCGGGATTCACTGGCCCAGCATGGCCTGGCCCGATTGCCCATCATCTACGGGGGTTCGGCTAAACCAGGTCTCCTTCCGCAGCTGAACGGGGTGTCCGGGCTCTTCCTCGGCCGTTTTGCCCACGACGCCACCAACTTCGGAAGAGTCCTCGACGAGGCCCTCGCTGTCAGCTAACCCCGCGCTGGCAGAGGGCCACGAAGCCACCAAGATTCTCAAGACCCTCGGGATGCGTCGGCAGGTAGTTGGTCAGTTCGGGTGAACGCACGACGACGGCACGCCACTGACCGCGCGACACCGCCACGTTGATCCGGTTCCGGGACAGCAGGAACTCCATGCCCCGCGGGACTTCTCCGGCAGCTGACGCGGCCATGGAAACGATCACTACCGGAGCTTGCTGACCTTGGAACTTATCAACGGTACCCACCCGCACCTTGCCTAGTCCGGCGACCCGGAGATGGTGCTTGATCAGCTGGACCTGGGCGTTGTACGCGGCGACCACCAGGACGTCGGTTTCCTCGAGGGGACGGGGCGCCGGCGATTCCGAAGGGTCGAGCCAAGTCAGGCGGAGGTGGGCCTGGACCTGCCGGACCACCTCCGCCGCTTCCTCGGGTGAGGACGTTGAGTTACCGGTATGCGGGACGTAGACGCAGGAAATACCCGGAGCAACACCGTCCAGGTGCCGTTCCTTGGCCGCGGGTGCTGCCTCAAGTCGGTTGTCGTAGGAAAGCTCGGAAACTGCGCCGCAAAGCTCTGGATGCATGCGCCATGACAGCGCCAAAAAGTAGCCGAGTTCAGGCGGCAACGTGTTGTACCCGTCTGACAGCCAGCCGAGTGCTGATTCATCAACAGGTTCCGGATGCTTCCCTTGGGTGACCTGCGGAAGCTGCTGAGGGTCGCCTAAAAGCAGAAGCCGTTGTGCAGCCCGGCTAACGGCCATGGTGTTTGCCAAGGAGAACTGTCCGGCTTCGTCGATGACCAGGAGATCCAGCGAGCCCGCCGGAACCGAACTGCCCACCATGGTCCAGGCTGTTCCGCCAATCAAGGCCCCGCCCGGCTTGGACAACAGTTCTTCCACGTCGCCTTTGGCGCACTGTGTCCACGGCACGGGTTCGTCGTGTTTGACTTCCTTCGCCACCCGCTGGGGATCCAAACCGGCCTTCTCCACGGCAGCGCAGAGCATGTTCTCCACCACGGCATGCGACTGGGCCACGACGCCCACTTTCCAGCCAGCGGCGACGAGTCGGGCGATGACGTGGGATCCGACATACGTTTTGCCGCTGCCCGGAGGTCCCTGGACGGCCAGGTAGGAATTGTCCAAATCCTCGACCGCAGTTGTGATCGCGTCAACGTAGCCGTCCACTCCGGCCGCGAGGGCTGGCAGAGCTGGCAGTGTACGAAGCTTCGGCGGCTGCCTCCGCACAAGATCCAGGGAACAGTCCCGTGGCCACTGCGGCAGGGCAGCGCTGAGTTTTGTGGCCAAAGCCGCGAGTGCTGCCCGCTGCCCGTTGGTGGCAATGGGCGGATCCGGGGTAAGCGCCATGGGCAGTTGGCTGAACTCCGTGGAGTCCTTGCGAAGGCCTTCGGCGATGGTGACTGTTTCGAAGTCCTCGTCGTCTCCCACCTCAGTGACCAAAGTTCCGTTCCAGCCTGCACGGTCAAGCGCGGCGGATTCCTTCCCTTGGAGCGAGTCAGGCAGAGGAGGGCCGTACATGCGGAAGTATTTCTTACCGGGTTCCAGCCCGGCGCCGTCACCGGACCGGCCATAGAGTTTCACGAGCCGCGCAGGGTTGCTCCGAGGTGTCGGTTTCGCCCAGTCCTGCAGCAGTTCGGCGTGGTCGACAACGAAGAGGTCGCGCTCGTCAGGCCACTGGGATGTTGGTCTTTCCAAACGGTCGAAGTGTCCCCACCAGTGCTGCTTATCCTCGCGACGGTGATACCCGACGCCTGCGGCGACGATGCCGATAGCTCGGGAATCGGGAGTGGCTCTCAGGTCCTCGGGCAACCCGGCGAGGTAGTCGAAGAGTGCTTTCTCTTCCGGAGCCGCCTCATACTGATCCGGTTCGGTCTTAGCCGGTTCGGTATCTGCTGGGGGCGCTTCGTCCGCACCCCCTGGCGCGATGGAACGTTCCGCAGCACGGGCAAGCAACCAGTTGCGCAGTTCCAGAGTCGAAAGGCAGTCGTATTCGTTGTAGTCCCGGATGCCTTCGAGGATCACTGCTGCTTCTTCAGGGTTTCCGGTATCCCTGGCCATGCAGTAGTCCGCGTAGGCAACAACTGAGGCGCCGGCGTCGGTCACGTCACCCGAGCGCAGGTGTTGGCCCATGTAGAGAGGCTCGAGCTTTTTGATGCTGTAAGAGTTCTCTGAGATCCGGATGCTGTGCCGGACGGTGTCGTAGAGGTCCACCAGTACGCCTTGGCGCAGGAGGTCGTCGACGGCGGATTCGCCCACCACGTGCGTCAAAGACAGGTTGCGCAGGGCCGTCTTTTCGTAGGCAGCGTAGTGGTAGATGTGCATGCCCGGATATTGTGCCCGCCGCTTGACCACGTACTCAAGGAAGTCCACAAAGGCCTTGCCTTCTTCAGCCCGAGAGTGCGCCCAGAAGGGCCTGAACACCGGCTCGGTACCGGGTTCTACAGGGTTCTCAATGACCCCGAACAGGTACTCCAATCCCCACTTTTCGGTGACGGGGTCCTGCCACAGGGGATCGCCTTCGAAGTCGAAGAAGATGTCGCCCGGATCCGGTGCGGGTAGCCTGCCCAATGTGTGGTCCGGCAGGACGTTGTAACTGATGGCTTTGGCTTCACCGGACTTGGCCGTGTACTTGACTGTGCCATCAGGCGTACCTGTTCCGGTCTGCAGCCGCGCCTGCTCACGGAGCCGCAGCAACGTGGGGTCGCCCGCCTCGGGCATGGCTGCCAGTCCGTCAATGGTGGTAACGCCGGCCTCGATCAGCTTCTTGCGCCGACTGATCCGCATGCCGGCCACCATGAGGAGATCCCGATGAAGTTGTACTTGCTCAGCGCAGTAATCACACCGGCCACAGGCGGAATAGCGGTCGTCACCCCATTCCACAAGCCCGTTTTCCGAAACGTGCGCCTCGGTCATGCCAAGGAAGCGTTCCCGCCGTTCCCTGAAGACGGGAAGGACCTGGGCAAGGGGGTGGTCGCTGTGGACGCGGTTGCCCAGCACCAGGGTGACAGTGGGATGTGGTGTGATCCCGGCCTGGATGAGTTGATCGCCATAGGCTGCCAGCTGCAGGAGGGCTGTGACCTTGGCGTGCCGTGCGAGCTTGGTGTCGAAGACGGCGTACTGCCCGCCGGGGCGCTTCACCAGGAAGTCGGAGCGGCCATGGAATTGGCCATCGAAGAAGGCGGCCTGGAAGACGACGTCCGCGCCGGAGCGCAGGGCGTCGATGGATTCCGCATGCTTGGTCGAAAGGGTGGCGCGGTCCATCGCTGTGGCGGGGACGACGTCGTAAACACCTTTTCCTGTGGCCGCATCCCATGGCCCGAACTCAGCAACGAAATCATCCAGGACCCGGTGCTCGTGGACGTCGCCCAGCTTGGCTGTGCGCTCCAACATGGCGTCAGTTGCGAAGTCCGGTTTAGGCGTGCGGCCCAGTTTTTCGTCGAGTTTCCGGAGCAACTGGTACTCGCAGGTGGCGGCGATAACGAGGTCGCTGGCCGAGAACACCAAGTCCTGCGGGGCGCCCGCGATCTGAGGATCGAGAAAGAACAAAGCGACCCACCTGCCTTTCCATGCCGTGAATAAACCCTTGCAGCCAAGCTATCAGCGGGTCCTGACAATATAGAGCGCAGCCACTTTAGACTGCACGCATGACTGAAACAGCCCCGACCCCGGACCCCGCGTTCGAAGCCGCCTACCAAGCCGCACAAAAGAGCCTCAGCGAGGGCGGCATCCCCATCGGAGCCGCGTTGGCCCGTGGTGGGGAAGTCATTGCCAGCGGCCACAACGAACGCGTCCAGCACGGCGATCCGATCGCACACGGCGAGATGTCCGCGCTGAGGGCGGCCGGGCGTCAGAAGAGCTACCGCGACACCACCCTTTACACCACCTTGGCACCATGCGCGATGTGCACGGGAACCATCATCCAGTTCAAAATCCCCCGAGTGGTGGTAGGTGAGGCCGAAACGTTCCCCGGTGAATTCGACCTCCTGCGTTCACGCGGCGTGGAAGTCGTGGTGCTGGACGACCCCCGGTGTGTGGACATGATGCGCACATTCCAGGAGGAACACCCCGAATTGTGGGCTGAGGATATCGCCGAGTAGCAGCGGAAAGTGGACTCGGCAAAGGGTGCAGAATTCGCCTAGTCACGGCTAGCCACCGAGCGTAGGCTGACATCATCGGCGTCGGTGCCGAGAGGCCCCGCGTCGATGACCCCAATCGATGAAGGAGGATCCATGAGTGTCGTACGTGAATTCATGACAACCAATGCTCAGTGCATCGAAGAGGACAAAACTCTTCAGGAAGCCGCCAGGCTGATGCGGGACATGGACTGCGGTTCACTTCCCATCTGCGGCCACGACGGCAAGCTCACCGGCTTCATCACCGACCGCGACATCGTGGTCAAGTGTCTGGCAGAAGGCAGGGACGCCCGGGAAGTACGCGCCAGCGAACTCGCCACCGGCAAGCCCTTCTGGGTGGACGCCGATGCCAACGTTGACGAGGCCGTCACCATGATGGAGGAACATCAGGTGCGCCGCTTGCCCGTGATCAGCGACCACAAGTTGGTAGGCATCATCAGCCAGGGCGATATTGCGCGCAACCACTATGCAGAACAGCGCCTCGGCGAGATGGTGGAGCACATTTCAGCCAAGGAGCGCATGTCGCACTGATACCAGAGCCAACCTATAACCCAACCCAGCCGCCGCGAGGCATCCCTTTACAGGAACGCCTCGCGGCCCGTTCCCTCACGCAACACGAGTTCGCCGTCTTCAATCGAGACGAGCAGGCTCTTGGGTTTCCCCGCAAGCTTCTTCGTGGCGCTAAGCCTTCGGCTGCTGACCTCGACGCCCACGGTGGCACCCTTCGCCGGCAGCTCCACTGTCAATTCGTCGGCCATCCCCAACAGCGTCTTGGTGGACACATCCCTCTCAGACACAGCTTCCTTGCCGTTGACGGTCACTGTCACGTCATCGGAAGCAAACCCGTCCTGAAGAATGATGAGCAGTTCCTGCATGGTCCAACTACAGCACTAACACGGCCGCCCGGATAGGTCTTAGCGATACCTGCCTTCGGAAACTGTCGGCCATGTGAGGCAAACTGTCATGGTGACTTCAAATCTCCAACACCAGTCAGCTGACTCCGCCATCCACGCCATGATTGCCGAAGAACTCGGCGTCAAGACCTGGCAAGTCAAAGCCGCGGTGGAACTGCTCGACGCCGGATCCACCGTCCCCTTCATCGCCCGCTACCGCAAGGAAGTCACCGGGACGCTCGATGACACCCAGCTCCGCGACCTTGAGGAACGCCTCAGATATCTGCGTGAGCTGGAAGAACGACGCAAGTCCGTCTTGGAAGCGATCGCCGCCCAAGGCAAGCTGACCCCGGAACTGGAAGCCGCCGTCGTCGGGGCCGATACCAAGGCGCGCCTCGAGGACATTTACCTCCCGTTCAAATCCAAGCGCCGCACCAAGGCCCAGATCGCGCGCGAAGCCGGGCTGGAGCCGCTGGCCGATGTCCTGCTGGCCAACCCGCACCTGGACCCCGCCACCGAAGCCGCAAAGTACTTGAACGCTGAGCACTCCATCGACGACGCCGCCACAGCGCTCGCGGGAGCCCGCGCCATCCTGGTGGAGCGCGTCGGGCAGGACGCAGACCTCGCGGAGGACCTCCGTGAACGCCTCTGGAAGCAGGGACGCATGGTGTCGCGCGTCAAGAAAGGCATGGAGGCTGAAGGCCAGAAATTCAAGGACTACTTCGAATTCACGCAGGTGCCTTCCGGCATGCCGTCGCACCGTGTTCTTGCCCTGTTGCGCGGTGAGAAGGACGGCGTCCTTGAGTTGGATCTCGCCGAAGCAGACCCAGCCGACGACGACGCCCTGGCCGCCGCCCGCGGCCGCTATGAAAACGCTGTGGCCAAGTGCCTTGGGGTCGCCAATAACGGGCGGCCCGCGGATGCCTGGTTGACGCAAACAGCGCAGCTGGCTTGGCGGGGACGCATCCTGGATCGGCTGACCACGGACCTTCGGGGACGCATGTTCGCCGACGCAGAAGATGAAGCTGTTCGCGTGTTCGCCGCCAACCTGCGCGATGTCCTGCTTGCCGCACCTGCCGGCAACCGGGCAACGCTTGGCCTCGATCCCGGACTCCGGACCGGCGTGAAAGTCGCTGTCGTGGACGGCACCGGCAAGGTTGTCACCACGGACACCATCTACCCGCACGCACCGGCGAAAAAGTGGGACGAGGCGTTGGCCACGCTCGGACGGCTCGCGAAGCAGTACAACGTGGAGTTGGTGGCGATCGGCAACGGAACGGCTTCCCGCGAAACGGACAAATTGGCCACGGAACTCATCAAGTCACTCGAAGCTTCAGGCTCCAAGGGGATCCAGAAGCTGGTGGTGTCCGAGGCCGGGGCTTCGGTGTACTCAGCCTCCGCCCTCGCGGCTTCCGAACTCCCTGGCATGGACGTCTCGCTTCGGGGTGCTGTTTCCATCGCCCGCCGGCTTCAGGACCCCTTGGCCGAGTTGGTCAAGATCGAACCCAAGTCCATCGGCGTGGGGCAGTACCAGCACGATGTCACCGCCGCCAAGCTCGACCGCTCGCTGGATGCCGTGGTGGAAGACTGCGTGAACGCCGTGGGCGTGGACGTGAACACGGCATCGCCCGCGCTGCTTAGCCGCGTGGCCGGCGTCGGGCCGCTGCTGAGCGAGAACATCGTGGCCTATCGGAACGAGAATGGGCCGTTCGCCAAGCGCAGCGACCTCAAGAAGGTGCCCCGGCTGGGTGCCAAGGCGTTCGAGCAATGCGCGGGCTTCCTCCGGATCACCGGGGGAGCGGAGCCATTGGATGCCTCCAGCGTGCACCCGGAAGCATATTCCGTGGCTCGGAAGATCCTCGTAGCGGCCGGTGGCGGTCCCGCCACGGCGTTGGATCCGCAGGCATTCGTCGATGACACATTCGGCCTCCCGACCGTCAAGGACATCATGTCCGAGCTGGAGAAGCCCGGCCGCGACCCCCGTCCCGCGTTCAAGGCGGCCTCCTTCTCTGAAGGCATCGAGAAGATCTCAGACCTCAAGCCCGGCATGATCCTGGAGGGCACTGTCACCAACGTGGCCGCGTTCGGCGCCTTCGTGGACGTCGGAGTGCACCAGGACGGGCTGGTCCACGTCTCGGCACTGTCCAACAAGTTCGTCTCGGACCCACGGGAGATCGTGAAGTCCGGCCAGGTGGTGCGGGTCAAGGTGTTGGAGGCCGATCCCGAGCGCAAGCGGATCTCCCTCACCCTGAGGCTCGACGACGAACCCGGCACTGCTGGTGGGCGCACCTCGGGTGGACGTGCCTCAGGCGGCGAACGTGCTGGTGGTCAGCGCGGCGGCGGCCAAGGTGCCCAGCGCGGCGGCGGCCAAGCCGGGCAGCGTTCGGGCCAACCTGGTCAGGGTTCACAACGGCAGGGCCAGGGTGATCGGCGTCAGGGCGGCGCGCGCCAAGGCAAACCCCAGCAGGCTCCGGCCGCTCCTGCCAACACAGCAATGGCTGAAGCATTGCGAAGGGCCGGACTGGGTAAGTAAGCCCCGCTGCCAACGAATCCCGCCCTTGTTCGAGTGCCGTCCCGTTCTACGGTGAGTCGGACGAACACGGGCCGGATTCGTGAGCGGATGCCTACAAACCCGCGGTCCGGGCCTCCCACGCCTCTGCGTTCGAAGCCTGCAGAGCCATCGGTAGCCAGCGCCCGATACGTTCGAACGCCTGGCGCCTGACCGGTTCCGGCGACAGGAAAATGTCGTGGAACGCGTTCGGCAGCCGGCTCACCGTGACGGTGTCCGCCAGGGACAACGCGCGGTGGGCCACGGCGTCGACGTTGAGTGCTACGTCAGCGGTGAGCGCGTCGGCGGACCACTTTGGTTGGAGATAGCTCTTGTCCGAGAGCAACACGAGCACCGGAACTTCGATGCCCAAACCTGCTGCGACGGTTGCCTGGCCACGAAACACGGCGTCGAGGAAGGCCGGAGTGATAGGGAATCCGCGGTCAGGCCGCCACTCGAGGTTGTAGTCCCATTCGCCGTCAAGAGTGGCTGATACGGCCCGGGTGTAGATTCCCGGATCCACTGGTGGCAGCGGTGTCAAGGGGTGAAGACGGGCATGGAGTCCCACGAGGGGTGCGATCGCCCGCCTCCCGAGTTCGGTCGCCTGGAATTCCAGCCAAGGGCTGTTGAGGATTACGGCCGATGCGATGCCGGGATGGCGGGCGGCCCACAGGCTGAGGGTGAGCCCACCGGTGGAGTGTCCAAACAGGATGAGCGGCCGGTCCACGCCCGAAACACCAGAGCGGCCCATGGCTGAAAGCGCTGCTTGGATGTCGGCGTCGTAGTCCGCGAGGTTGGTGACGAAGCCCGGCACCATTCCAGGGCTTAGGCTGCGACCATAATTATGCAGGTCCAGGGCGTAGAAGCGAGCGCCGGCCCGATGCCAGAACTCGGCCACATGCTTTTGGAAGAAGTAGTCGGACCAGCCATGGACGTACAGAACGTCGGCGTCGATTCCACCGTCGTCGGGAATTTCGCCGGGGACCGCGAGCCACTCCGGGGCGACCCCGAGGTACCGCACCAAGGTGGCGGTAGCGCCGCCGTCGAGCTTTAGCGTTTGTTGCTCAAATCCCTCGCCAAGAATGTCCGGGGTCCACGGCTGCGTCATGAGTTTTTTTCCTTCTGCCACGGCCAGCGGCCCGTTATTTCGAGCTCGAGGGAGAAGCTGAGGAAGGTACGGATCAGCACGATGATGGCCAGGACGCCGACGCTCTCAAAGGTAGGGGTCACGGCGACGGTCCGGATGATGTCGGCGGCCACCAGGAGTTCGAGCCCCAGCAGGATGGACCTGCCCAGCAGTTGCCGGTATGAGCGGTACGGAGAGAAGGGTGCTAGGCCCGGGGCGCGTTTTGGTTGATACCCTCGCAGGGCCAAAGGGACGGACACCAAGGCCCCGATCACCATGACTGCCACCCCCGCGAAGTCCATGTACCGGCCGACTTCTTCGATGACGTGCTGGAAATCCATGGCCCTCCCTGCCTAGGTGCGTGCCTCCACCGTCTCACAGAGCCATCGCCGCACGCAGCAAACAACGACGGCGGCAGCCGGGTTCCGTTCAGAAGAACCTGGCTGCCGCCGTCGGGCGCTGATAAAAGGTGCCGCTACAGCGCCGGCCGCTACAGCGCCGGGGCCGGTACCGGGAAGAAGACCCGTGGATCCTGAAGCAGTGCGGGGTAGTCGAAGTCGGAGCGCTTGATCACCTTGGTGACCTCGAAGTTGCGCGCGAACCGGCCGTCAACGGTAATGGGTCGGCCCTGGATCAGGCCAACAGCGAAGGTTTGGCCACCGTCGAAGGGAACGGCAAGTTCGGTCTTGCCGGGCAGGGTGTTGAATGCCTGTTCCTGGGCCTGACGCTTGCGCGTGGGCTTCTTCTCTTGCTGCTTAACGGGCCGCTTCTTCGGGCCCTTAACCTGACGGCGGGACTTCTCCTCTGCGTACACGAACTGGTACTCGTCGGGGTCTGCCGTGGCAGCGGCACGGGCCTTGCCGTGCGGCGGCATGGCGACGGTGGTGAGCTGCTCCGGACGGAGGTCCTCCACGTTGGCGCGCAGGATCAGCAAGCGATCCTCTTCCGGGTCCTCCGGGTGGAACTCGTGCTTGGGTTCCGGCCACACGTACTCGAGCTTTTCCTCGGTGCCGGGGAAGATCAGGGAGTAGTGCTTGGGATCCTTGGAAATCAGCTTGGAGCGGTGGCTGAGGTGCAGGTCCTCGTGTCCGAGCCACGGCGGCATGACGATCCTGGAGGCGTAGTCAGGGTGGGCCGCCTGCGGGGCGAACTCCGTGATGTTGGTGCGCGTGTTGTCCGGGTGGCCGCGCGCAATCCACTCGTCGGCCATGGCCAGGCCGTACATGGTGAGCGCGGGGACGTGCCCCATCCACATGCGCACGGCGGGGTGGGACTGCCAACCGTACTCCGGGATCACCAACGCGCGGAGAACCTGAAGGGCTTCGACGCGCTGTTTGCCGAGCCTTGAAGTGTCGAGCGCCGCGGCACTCTCACGGAAATCGGCGAAAGGGAGGAAAGTCTGCATCCTTTCAGTTTGAGGGTGCCGGGCGTAAGAACCAAGTTGAGTGCTCCGGGACACGTGCCGGTGTTGGGGCCTAGAGTTGTCGGGTGGAAACTTTTGGCGAGAAAACTACGACCACGGCGCCTCCGGTTGCCGAACTGCACCTGCACATCGAAGGGACTCTCCAGCCAGAGCTGATCTTTGCCCTGGCCGAACGAAACGGCATCGAACTGCCATACGAAGACATCGAGGAACTCCGGGAAAAGTACGAGTTCACTGACCTGCAATCTTTCCTGGACCTCTACTACGCCAACATGGCCGTCCTGCAGACCGAGCAGGACTTCACTGACATGACGCGCGCCTACCTGAAGCGGGCTGCGGCCGGGGGAGTGCGCCACGCGGAAATCATGATGGACCCCCAGGCCCACACCTCCCGGGGCGTGGCCTTGGAAACCTGCGTCAATGGTGTGGCCAACGCACTGGCCACCTCCGAGGAAGATTTCGGTGTCTCCACCCTCCTCATCGCTGCGTTCCTGCGCGACATGTCGGAGGACTCGGCTCTTGAGGTGCTGGACCAGCTCCTGGCAATGCACGCTCCGATCGCCGGGATCGGTTTGGACTCCGCGGAGGTGGGCAATCCGCCGTCGAAATTCGAGCGCCTGTACCAGCGCGCCAGCGAGGCCGGTTTGCGGAGAATCGCGCACGCGGGCGAGGAAGGACCTGCCTCCTACATCACCGAGGCCTTGGACGTACTTCACGTGGAACGGATCGATCACGGCATCCGCTGCATGGAAGACACGGATGTAGTGCAACGACTCGTCGCTGAGCAGGTTCCCTTGACCGTCTGCCCGCTCTCCAATGTCCGGCTCCGCGCGGTGGATAAGCTGGCTGACCACCCCTTGCCCGAGATGTTGGCGATTGGGCTGAACGTTTGCGTGAATTCGGACGACCCCGCTTACTTTGGCGGTTACGTGGACGACAACTTCGAGCAACTGGTCAAGGTCCTGGAGTTCTCGGTTCCGGAGCAGGCCACCTTGGCTGCAAACTCCATCCGGTCCTCCTTTGCCAGTGACGCCCGCAAAGCGGTGCTGTTGGACGAGGTCACGGAGTGGGTCAAGGCATCCGTGTCCCCCGCTTAGAGCACGGCAGCCGAGACCCGTGGATCACTTGCGGCGTCTGTGATGTCACACTCAGTCACGACACACGGTGTTTACCTTCCGCAGTCGCGGGAATTAACAATTCATTGGCAAACTTCTAGGGAGTATCCACCGTTGAAGGAGAAGCATGGGCGCGAATACCGCCGAGAACACCAACCTTCGTCTGAAGGCCGTACTGGACATCCTCGCTGAGAGCGTATGGTCCGGGGCTACGTTGAACGCCGGCGAGGTGCTGGCCGAAGCGATCGTCCGAGTACCTTTCAATGACCACGAGGCTGAACTTCTCAGTGGCGGCATCCCTCGCGGCCACAAGACCCTGACGTCCGCCTCGGCGAAGCTGGTCAAGGCTGGCTGGCTGGTCAAGGGCCGCTCGGGTTGGACCATTCCGGAGGACGGCCTGCGTGCGACAGTGGCCTTCCCGGACGCGCAGGCATTTGGAGCAGCGCTCGACGCCGGCACACCGGTACCGGCCGACGTCGCCGTTCCGACGGCCCCGCCTGTGAAGCCGCAAGCCAAGAAGACAGCTGCAACCAAAAGGGCCGCTGCGAAGAAGGCCACTGAGCCTAAAGTCGCGGCCGCTGATGTAGCTGAGCCGAAGGTTGCTGCCGCCAAGGTCTCTGCGCCGAAGGCCAAAGCTGCAACAGCCAAGGCTTCCTCCGCCGCGGTTGCCCCCACCGCTACGAAGTCCACGCGCAAGGCGTCGGCGAAAGCAGCAGCCGCCTCCGACGTCGAGACCCTGCCACAGCCTGACGCCGTGGCGATCGCCGGGGACTTCAATAAAATCCTGGGAGCACCCGAGGATTGGGCGCCGCAGTACGACGAAGCCCAGATGGATTTCAACCCGCTGGTCCAGGTTTGGACGCTGACGGCTGAGCTGCCCGCCGGCTTTTACACCTACAAGATCGCGCTGAACCGTTCATGGGACGAGAACTACGGTGCGTTCGGCGCCCGTGATGGTGCGAACCACGAGTTGAACCACGACGGCGGTCCGGTCACCATCACGTACAGCCACGCGACGCGGGACATCGTGGTCGGCTAGGTCTATTTCCGGCTCGAGACCTGCCCTTGTTCGTCCCACGTCCCGTTGTACGGTGAGTGGGACGAACAAGGGCAGGTCTCGTTAAGGTGGTTCCATGACTGACGAAACCCTTCGCCTCACAGCCCGCATCACCGGAGTGGTCCAAGGGGTCGGGTTCCGTTACTGGACTGCCCGTAAAGCTGACGAGCTCATGTTGAAGGGAACAGTCCGCAACGACCACGACGGCTCGGTGCTGTTGGTCGCTGAGGGGGAGCCATCCGAGGTCAGTCAGCTCACCTCCTGGCTCCACTCCACCCGGGCACCTGGGCGCGTGGACAACGTTGACTTTGAGGTTTCCGAAGCAACCGGGGAGTTCGACGACTTCCGCATTGTGGGCTGAGCCGTTGCTACGCCC
The DNA here is from genome assembly GCF_056279165.1 of Paenarthrobacter sp. TE3676. NCBI lineage: Bacteria > Bacillati > Actinomycetota > Actinomycetes > Micrococcales > Micrococcaceae > Paenarthrobacter > Paenarthrobacter sp. TE3676. The sequence continues at coordinate 271,007 of NZ_JBWBQU010000005.1, read as the reverse complement.
CGGGCGATGCCGTGGTGAGCCCTGATTCGGTAGCGGCGAGGAGCAGCTCGTGGTCGTAAGCGACCAGCCTGTCGGTCTGCAGTCGAATGGCTGATGCCAAGTGAATAGCGTCCGCACTCCTCAACTGTCTCGGGAGTGCCGCTGCGTACATGAGGTCTGAGCGGGCCACGTCAACCAAGTTGATTCCGGCCAAAACGGCGTTGACGACGTCGAACGTAGCATCCTGCGCGCCGACAGCGTTTCCGCTGGTCAGGCGGGCTGAGCTGCAGTCCGCGTCGCCTCGACGTAGTGCTCCAGCGGCTGCAGCGCAGGCTGCGAGGAGCTGTCCCTGACAGCGTCGGCACCAACGGCGTTGGCTACTGACAAGGCGTGCGTGTACTCAAGTCCGGACTGGAGCGCCAGGACCAGCGCGGCGCAGAAGGCGTCCCCGGCACCGATGGTGTTGGCAATGTCGGTGACTCGCACCGCCGGAGCCCCGGCCACCCGTTCACCGTCGACGAAGATCGCCGAACCCTCGCCCCCGTAGGTCACTGCAACCAGCGGAGCGTCGCGGAGGGCCGGGATCAGTTGGTACTCTGTCTCGTTCACGATCACTAGGTCGCAACGTTCCAAGAGCTCGGGAATGATCGGTGCAGCAGGGGCAGCGTTCAAGACAAAGAACCCCTTGGCCTGGCGTGCGGCTTCCAGCACAACCTCCTGGTCGACTTCGAGTTGGCACAGGATGGCCTCGTCGTCAGCGAACTTAACACCCTCCAGGCTCACCGAAGCGTTGGCGCCGGGGCACACCACTATCTGGTTCTCGCCCCCACCGTCTACCAGCACCAGGGCGGTTCCAGTGGCAGCATCCGCCCGGGATACGTCCTGAACGTCGACGCCGGCGGCCGCCATCGCGCTGAGAAGGCTGGCGCCGGCGTCGTCCTGGCCTACGGCCCCCACCATGCGGGAGTGTCCGGCCAGCCGGGCCGCAGCAACAGCCTGGTTGGCGCCCTTCCCGCCGGGTTGTTGGCGGAGAACGCCTCCGCCAACGGTTTCACCAGGCGAGGGGAGACGGTTGGCTGTCGCCGTGATGTCGAGGTTAATGCTGCCCACCACCGTAAGCGTGGGGGCCAATTTGGGCGCAGGGGACTGCAGGGACGTGCTCATGGGAGAACCCTTTCGGGATATTAGCGGAGGGGAGATTTCAGGAGGACTGGATGACGGAGAGGTGCCCGGCCTTGGCTGCCACCAGGCATTTGGCGAGATAGAACGGAGAACCATTCCGGCGGACGTATTGGGTGAGGACCAGCACGGGATCGGAGGGGCGGAGGCCCAGCAACTTCGCGCGGCTGGGGCCGGCGGTGCTCAGGCTGATCTGGCATTCGCCGGGGCCAAGGGTCGCGCCGGGCAGCCCGCTGAGGACTTCCAGGAGCGTTGACGCGGAAAGCGTGGGAGCTTCTGCAGCTTCGGCCAGGGCCTCGGCTTCGGGGATTTCCTGGGCGACGTTCTCCTGGAGATGCGCCAGGGGCTCACCGTTCCGGATGAGCACACTTTCCCAGAACCACACGTCCTCGTCAGGCTGGACACCAATGCCTGGCGCCACGAATTCCGACGCCGGTTGCTTGATTGCGGCTACCCGTTTGACCTGGATGTCCTGGTCCGGCCCGCCAAGAAGCTGATCGAACGGTCGAATGTGTTCAATGCCGATGCGGGGGAGCGAATCGGCAACAAACCGGCCAACTCCGCGTCGTGCCCGGGTGAGGCCATCTTCTTCCAGCAACATCAGCGCTTCCCGGATCACGGTACGGCTGACGTCCATCATGCTGCCCAGCTCCGTCTCCGTGGGGAGCAGGGAACCCGGCGGCAGGATTTTGGTCCGGATCGCTTCGGCGATGCGGGAGTAGGCCGCGACGCGCAAAGGCTGCCCGGGTTGGGCGGCGATGGGTCGCGACAGGAACTGGACGGCGTTGTCGGTCAAGGGTGCCTCACTTGAGATGGGTTACGGATACTGTACCGGATGACTGTGATAGGTTGCACAAGCTCGTAATACATGCTTGTATAACAACTCACATCTCGTGGCGCCGCCCGCGCCCTCGGACAAAGGAGTTTGATGTGAACATCCCCAATACCGCGGTTGACCCGCAGTCTGTAGATCCCCAACCTGTTGACCGGCAGTCTCCATCACAGGGGACATCAACTGAAGCAGCCGCAGACGAAGGCCGCTTCCACGGCAAGGCAGCCGCGCTGCTCATCACTACGCTGGTCCTGGCGGTGCTGGCATTCCAGCTCAACGCCAGCATGATCACCCCGGCACTGCCACACATCGGCTCCTTCTTCGGCGAAACGCCCGAAGCCGTGGCCCAAGTGCAGTCGATGTTCTTCCTCGCCGGCGCCATCGCTGGGCCCGTGATCGGCCGCTGGAGCGATTTCATCGGACGCCGTAACGCACTCCTCCTGGTGCTGGCCATCATGGGCGCGGGAACCGTGCTCTGCATCTTCGCACCCACCCTGCCGTTGCTGGTCACCGGCCGCTTCATGCAGGGTGTTTCCAGTGCCATCTTTGCGCTCTCCTACATCGTCCTGAACGAGTACCTGCCTGCCCGACTTTTCGGAACATCCATCGGCATCATCGCTGCCATCAACGGCGGGGTTGGCGGCGTGGATGGCTACTTCGGCGGACTCATGGCTGAGACCCTTGGCTTCCAGTCGATCTTCGTCGCAGTCCTCGTATTGGCCGCGATCGCCGTCGTGTGTGTCATTAAAGTGGTCCCGAGCGGCAAGTCCGCCGTTGCTCCCGGCCGGATGGACTGGTGGGGCGCAGGTTCGCTGTCCGTGTTCCTGGTGTTCATCACCTATTTCGTGTCCACGGGCTCTTCGACGGGTTGGACCTCACCGGCAGCCCTTGGCCTGCTTGCCGGCAGCATCGCGTCCTTCACGGCCTTCTGGCTCATCGAGAAGAAGCGCGAAACCCCTCTTGTGGCCGTTCACCACCTCCGTTCACGTCAGGTGTGGCCCGTCATCGCCACCACCGTGCTGACGCTCGCGGGCATCTTCGCCATCATCAACTTCACTGTGGTGTTGCTGAGCCAGGACAAAGAAAACGGCTTCGGATTGTCCGCTTCGGTCGCTGCCTTGCTGTTCCTCACACCCGCAGCACTCATTGGAGTGTTCGCGGCTCCGCTCGCCGGGTGGATCGCCGACCGCCGCGGCTGGATCAAGACCGTCCGCGTCGGCACCGCAACCAGCCTCGCCTGCGCAATCGTCGCGGCGCTATTCGCCCACAACCAGATAGCAGTGCTCATCGCCATCGCCGCTCTGGGCATCTTCTACAACGGCTTCTTCCTCACTGCCATCAACGGCCTGTCCGTGCTGCTCTCGCCAAAGGAAGCGCCGGCCGCGCTGCCGGGCATCAACGGTGCTTCCTTCGGCATCGGGGCGAGCCTCGGCGTTGTAGTCGTTGCACCGTTCGCAGGCCAGGGCACCGCAGCCGGATACTCGGCGGCCCTCTGGATTTCGGTGTCCATCACCGCGCTTGCCTTCATCGTCAGCCTGTTCATCGCGGCCCCCAAGGGCGAAAAGATCTAACGCACGACGCCGGCACGCGGCTGCGCGTGCAACTCACCGCAGCTTCAGCCCACTCCGCACAACAAGCAGTCCGCTTCACCTGAAACGAGAGACCAAAATGACCCAGCCCGCCCCCTTCTTCCTTGACTGCGATACCGGCATCGACGACGCCCTCGCCTTGGCCTACCTCCTCGCCTCCCCTCGGGCGGACCTCGTGGGCATTGGCACCGTGAGCGGCAACGTCAGTGCGGCAGGCGGGGCACGGAATACCCTGGACCTGCTGAACTTGGCCGGCCACCCGGACATTCCCGTGGCTATCGGCGCCCACGATCCGCAGGTTGGCACTTTTCACGGCGGCGCTCCGCACGTCCACGGTGATAACGGCATCGGCGGGGTAGATCTGGTCCCGTCGGACCGTGAGCCCGTCAAGGCCACGGCCGCGGAGCTGCTGGTTCAATTGGCGCACAAGTATGCGGGGGACCTTCGCCTTGTGGCCATCGGCCCGTTGACCAACATCGCCGAAGCCCTGCGCCTGGAACCGAAACTGCCCGAGCTGATCGCCGAGGTCACCATCATGGGCGGCGCAGCGTTGGCCCCGGGAAACATCACGCCTGTTGCCGAGGCCAACATCGCCAACGATCCTGAGGCTGCCTCCGAAGTCCTGGCCGCCGACTGGAACGTGACGCTGGTGCCGTTGGATGTCACCATGACTAACGTCCTGGAGGAAAACCACCGCCAGGAATTGCTCGCCACCGAGCACCCGGTCTCGCAGGCACTGGGCGAAATGCTTGGTTACTACTTCGGCTTCTACGTCGACATCTTCGGGCGGGCTTGCTCGGCGATGCACGATCCCCTTGCTGCGGCCATCGCTGTCAGGGGTGTTGAACTCGCACTGGCACCGACCGTCCGGGTCCAGGTGGATACCACCGACGGACCTGGCCGCGGCCAGACGGTCTGCGATCTCCGTGGCCAGTACGCGGGATTCCCGGCGCAGCGCGGCGCAAGTTGCCGAGTGGTGCTGGAAATCGGCGAGGACTTCGCGCCACACCTGCTGGGTACCATGCAGGCGGCCTGGCTTACTGAGGCACAAGCGGTGGCACCGGTCGCCTGACTGGCGGAAGACTGAGGTATCGGCGACGACGGCGGCAGCGGCCCGCCGTCGTCGCCCTCTTTAAGCTGTTGTCCTTTAGTGACTACGCGTACATGAGCGAGCCGGGCGTGGTGAGGGTTTCGCCGGTTTCCAGCCAGGTTTTGAGGCCCGAGAGGATCATGGGCCAGCCGCCGTACAGTTGGTCGTTCGCGCCTTCGCGGAGCTGATCGTGCGTCACAGTGAGGTGGCATGAGTCGCCGACGGGCTCGATTTCCCAGGTGATCCGCGACGTTCCCTCGGCCTTCACATCCTCGCCCCAGAGCGCACGCATGGTTTGGACGAGCCGACGTGGGGGATCCACTTCGATGTTTTCGCCCTCGCCGAGTGGCGCGTCCGCCTTGACGTTGTGCATCTCGAAGCGGCTGCCCGGAGTCCAGTCCGAGGTGAAGGTGTTTCCGAACTGGTATTTGCTGCGGATCTCGCTGTTGGTTATGGCTTCCCAGAGCCGCTCCGGGGTGGTCTTGATGTAAATTTCGAAGATCTTTTCCATGGGACTTTCCAATCTGGATTTGAGGTCGCTGAGGGCAGCGGCCCATGGTTCTGCGTATTTGCTCACCCATCGATCGTGGATGAGGCGGATGGGAACCGGATTCAGGAAGTGCAGCTTTTCGCGCCCCCGACGGCGGGTGACCACCAAGCCCGCATCCTCCAACAACTTGAGGTGCTTGGCGATACCGAAGCGGGTCATCTCGAACCGGGCCCCCAAGGCGGAGGCAGACTGACCGTCCTCCCGGAACAGCTCATCCAGCAGTTCCCTGCGGGTCGGGTCTGCCAAGGCCTTGAACACTACGTCCATGGGGTCAGAATAGGTGACCAATTGGTCACATGTCAACGGGTTTCTTTAGCCGCGAGATCGTGGGAACGCTGCGAGATCGCCATTCCTGCCCGTGTGATTCGGCAGCATTCCCACGATCTCGGTTCCCAGCATCGTGGGCGATAGCCGCGACTAGAGGTTCGTCCGGACTACCGCACCTTGGGCGATCACCGTGCTGACCTTCTCCAGTGCGGAGCCATCCGTTAGCGGATCCGAGTCAACAATTACGACGTCGGCCATTGAGCCGCGCACCAGGCGCCCCACGCTTTCGCCGCGTCCCAGCAAACGCGCAGCATTCGTGGTTGCGGCTTGGAGTGCTTCCAAGGGTGTCAGGCCGACTTCGGCCAGCAGCCGTGCTTCCGTTCCGATGGGAGTGACATCCGTTCCGAACGAATCGGTTCCGGCCACAATCGTGACGCCGGCATCCTGGGCTGCCCGGACTGCGGCCTGCAGGATGGGCGTGTATTCCTTACCGCGGGCGGCCAAGATGGGGTTGGTGGAATTGGCCATGCTGGTGATCGCATCCATGGTGGGAGTGAAGAACGTGCCGCGCCGGGCCATGTCCTGGATGGTCTTCTCCGTCATGAAGACGCCGTGTTCGATGCTGCGGACACCGGCCCGAACCGCGCCGTCGATGCCCTCAGCACTGTAGGCGTGGCAGAGGACGCCGGCACCCTTGGCTGCCTTGACGATTGCTCCGATCTGGTCCACGTTGTACACCAACTCCCGGGGGTCCTGCTCCGGAAGGCCTGCCCGTGGGTTGGCCCGCGTCTTGATGACTTCGGCACCGCGCTTGAGGTTGATGCGGGTGAGGTATGCAAGATCTTGGGGCTCTTTGACTCCACCGCTCAGCGTCGCCAGTGGTGCCAGGTCCGGATCGGCCAGCAGGGAGTCGCCCTGATCCGGCGAGATGAACAGGCCCGCCGGAGTCATCCTGGGTGAGAGGCCAGGTGCCCACGATGGCAGGGCGGCCAGGGCAATGTCCTGATAGAAAGTGCTCGAACCGCTACGGACACTGGTGGCCCCGCCTTGCAGCAGGGTGCGGGCGTCGGCCAGCGCGTTGGCGTGGACGTGGGCGTCGACGAGTCCCGGGAGCACCCATTTGCCCGAGGCGTTCAGCACGCGGGCACGCTTCGCGACGGCGGCCACGGCCTTCCGCGTTTCGTCGCGGCTTCCGACGGCGGTGACCTTGCCGCCGTCGAGCACCACCACGCCGTCGGCCACGGCGTCGCCGGTCTTGGGGTCAACCACCGTTCCGCCCTCAATGATCACGGCCTGGGTGTTCAGCGGCTTGCCGGGGTAGTTCGGTCCCGCCTGGCCGTTGTCCGCAAGGGCGGCCGGCGCTGATGCCAACTGTGCGGCGATACCGGCCACGGAGATCCCGGCTAGGGCTGCGGCTCCGGCGAGGATACCGCGGCGGGGCAACTCGCCTTGGGGTTTGGGTGCTGAGGTGTGATCGTGAAGGCACATGGGGACTCCTGAGGAACGAGCTGCGGGACCGCTACTTGACTGCGGATCGCATTTGGTATTCCAGAATGCCTCAGAGGGTGGATGTGACGCAAGCAATATCTGCACTCGACCGTGAGTGTTCGCAGTCTTGGTATGCCAGAACGTCTTTCCGGGAGGGTCGGCGGGGAAGACCGCGGGAACTGAACACGTTAACCACTCATCCGCCTCTGTGGGTCGGTCTGAGCATCACTCGCCCCCATCACCACACGACGGAGAAGCGCGCGCACCTGCGCACTGTGCGCGAAACAGGGCACCATGCTGGCAGCGCCCGGCCCAGTCTGTGGCGGGTTGATGTTCTCTGCGTTCTCTATGTTCTCTGCGTTCTCTATGTTCTCTGTGGTGTGTGGTGGTGGTTTCGCCGGGGTGTTTGCCGGGGATCGATGTGGGGTGGGGGGATGAACCAGGGGACCCCGGATGTCATGTCGATACGCCACTGCTCTTTATGGATGAGGTGGTGGTGGTGGCTGCAGAGCAGGATGCCGTTGTCGGTTCCTGTGGTGCCGCCGTGGGACCAGTAGGTGGTGTGGTGGGCTTCGCACCAGGGTGCGGGCATGGTGCAGTCGGGGAAGGCGCAGCCGCCGTCGCGGGCGGTGATGGCTTTGCGGATGTGGGGTGGGAAGATCCGGGTGGTCCGTCCGATGTCCAGGACGCGGGAGTCGCTGCCGATCAGGACGGGGATGATGTCCGCGTCGCAGGCAATTTTCCGGATGGTGTTCGGGTGGATCGGGCCCAGAAAAGTCGCAGTCCCTGAGCCGAGCTGGTTCCGGGCTGTGGCGTTGTGGCCGGGTTGGTTTCGCTGGTGGTGTGTGAGTTGTTCGAAGAGGTCGCCGTGGTCGATGGTGACCGTGAGTTGGGGTCGGAGGCCGCCGTTGGAGGGCAGCTTGCCGGTGCTCATCGCGACACCGCACGCACCGACGAGGCCGTCGAGGAGTTTCTGCGCCCGGGAGCGACGGTCCAGATCCGGTGCGGATTCGTCGTTGTGGGTGGTGTTCTGGAGTCGGGGGTTGGTGGCGGTGTTCATGACGGTGGTGAGGGTTTCGTATTGCTCGGTGGTGGCGAAGATTTCGAGGTGGTGGAGACCGTGGCGGCGTTTGCGTCGGAGGAATGCGCCTTGGAGCTGGCGGAGTGCTTCTTCGGAGGGCTTGTTGCCGTCTTGATCGATCAGGTCGGTCCAGCGCCGTGCCATTTTGGCCACGAAGTCGGGGTCGGTCTCAATGGCGGTGTTGGTGAGGGCTTGTTCCATCTGGGTGATGGTCTCTTCATCGGCGAGGTGGCGGACTTTGTCCAGGGCGTTACTGATGATCGTCGCGGACCGGGAAGGCACCGAGGCCGATCCGATAGCGTCGGCCAACACTTCGCGTCGGGCCGGGACGTCTTGCCCGGTCATTCCCACTCGGGGCAGCACCTCGGCTGCGAGAGCGAGCCGGCGCCGGGCCTCCCCGATGCCGATCCTCAACCGTGCCCGAAGGAACTCCGCCGCGTTCCGGTACCCATCATCCAAACCGCCAGCCGTCGCAGCCGGGGTTGCTCCCGCCGGGGCAGTACCCGCCGGCTCCGCACCCGCTGAGACAGCGGCTGCGGGAACCGCCGAGGCCCCTGCCGGATCAGTCCAACCTGTACGCCACTCCGGTGCTACCGCCGAGGTCCTGGCCGGTTGGGCTTGCTGCGCTTCGTGTCGGGTACGTTCCACCGCCTGTGCCGCGACAACCTGCAAGTACTCCAATGACCGGGACATCTCTTCGATCCTGTCGGCAAAGCCGGCGGCCTCCTCGAACCCGAAGAGCCGGGCCTCGTCGGCGATGGATTCGCGGAGCGAGCTCAGGGCGTCGTCCGTCTTCGTCATACGAAAACCATGATCCATGGCCACTGGGTTCACGTTTGCGGTCGAGCTAAATCCCGACGACCACGTCAACGACTCCCGGCCACGAGGCAGCTCCCTGGATTGGGGGCGATCCGCGATGGCGCCTGCCGCCGTCGTACTTTTGAACGCTGCCAGTCTCTCTGGCACGCCGAGAGACCTAACGGGGTAGCGTCGTGGGAGCGCCGGAGCGCGGGACAGCCCAACCCGCTGCGCGATGATCGTCCCGATGGCTCCCATACAACAAACATGTCATGGGGCTCCGACATTTTTAGCGGGAAGGACGTACGCGGTTACGTAGTGATCTGCTCGCGCAGGATATCCACGTGCCCGCAGTGCTGCGCGAGCTCCCTCAGCATGTGGAGGTAGACCCATCGGAGGGGGAGCGGCCCGCGTCGGTTCCCCAGCAGCAGATCGTCGAGGCCCAGCTCAGCAACCGCCTGCCGGGACGCCTCGCACGCTTCCTGGTGGGCTGCTTGAATGCTGGCGATGGTGTCGTGCTCGTCCAGGATGAACGACTCGTCAGGTGACGCCGGGATGCCAATCTCTGCGCGGGACCTTCGCGTGATGGCTTCGTCGAACCACACCTTCTCCACGAAAGTCGCGTGCTTCACCAAGCCCAGCAGCGTGGTCCGCGACGGGACCAGCCGCCGTCGTGCTTGTTCTTCCGTGAGCCCATCCAAACTGGCGTTCAGGGCTCTGCGGTGCTCGTCCAGAAAGGTATCGAACTGAATGCGGGCACTCTGGTTGATGACGTCGTCGGCAACAGTCTGCGGGAGTTCGCTCATCCGAAAGCCACCGTGCCGTCGTCGTCGATCTTCCAGCCTGGGTTGTGCGCAATCTCCCAGACGATCCCGTTCGGATCCTTGACGTGGCCGTGGAAGATGCCGCCGAAAGCGCCGGCCTGGGCGGGTTTGATGACCTTGGCGCCTGCGGCCACCAGGGCGTCGATGGTGCTGGACACTTCCTCCGGACTGCCGACATTGTGTGAGAGAGTCACTCCGCTGACGCCCGGTGTAGGCGTTGAGCTGTTGAGGTCCTGATCGAACTTTTCGGCGTCGAACAGGCCGAGCATCAGCCCCGGCGCAATCTGGAAGAAGAGAATCTCGCCGGGAACATCCATGGCCGGATCCCAACCGAGCCCGTCCTTATAGAAGGCGCGCGCGGCGTCGAGGTCCGGCGTGGCGAACGTGAGGAAATGTAGTCGCGGGTCCATGAGGGAAGCCTAGCGGGAAGGCGCGACCGACAGTGCCACAATGAGGGCATGGTGGAACCAGCTCATCCCAAGCGTCGCCGGGCAGCGTCGTGGATTCTTGCGGTAGTGCTGGCTGTGTTCGTCACGATGGGCGCTGTTGGGTGTAGCCCTTCCCTGGGTTCGCCGCCCTGCATGCCTCCCGAATACCAAGTGAACCCTTCGTCTGCCAAACCTGGCGAAGCGGTGACGGTTTCGGCGCCGGATGCGACGTGTAACCCCCGTTATGGCAGCAATGCCCAAATCCGCATTGTGTTCACCGACGCCATGGGAGTTGAGGTCCTCAACACCACTGCGCCCATGACCGACAAAGGTGGGTTCGCCTTCACCACAGAAGTGCCCACTCCCACGGCAGTGGGTGAGGTGGCCGTATACGCCGCGCCGGAGGGAGTCGACTGGTGTGATGACACGGGCAAGAACAACCGCGCCGGTTCCGGCGAGGACGTGCTGGAGATGGCCTCCTGCGCGAAGCCCATGAAGCCACTCACCATCACAAAGTAGCCAACGGCCAGTCCTGCGAGACCTGGTCCCAGCGTGGGAGGATGGAGCAGTGGAACCCCTCTTCGACTTCCTTGGCAGTTACTGGTGGCTTATTTTCCCTATCGGCGGGATGGCTGGTGGTTGGGCAAGTCAGTGGTCCAAGGCCAGTGCGGAGCGGCACCGGCGCAAAGTGGAGTTGTTGAAGTTGAAGAACCAACTCGCGGTGCACGAGGAAGCCAACCAGGCCGAGGTCGTCTCGCTGATTGCTGCGCACGATTCCGTGAACCACAGGTGGCTTGAGTACGAGCTCGACGTAGGAAACCTCATCGACTTCCCGCTCATGACGGACGTCCGCGAACCGCTGACGGTCGCCTTCCTGCGGGCCAAGAAAGAGGCCGACGGCTTACGTCCCGCCACCCCTGAAGAAATTTCGACGCCGGCCCGGCTGGCTGAGTATCGGGCGGCTGTCCACAGCTATGAACTCGCTTTCGACGTTGCCGAACGGGAAGCAAGGCGTATCAAGGACGGCAACTTCAGCGGTCCCGAACGCCAGCGGCTGGCAACGGCCAGGAAACTGCTGCGCATCGCCGAGGACACCGCCGCCACCCCCGCCGAACGTCAAACGGCCTATAAACGTGCCCGTAAGGAACTCGATGGCCTGATCGTCCTTCCGGAGGCGACCGTCGCCGCACTCGAGAGCAAGATCATCAGCATGCTGGACACCCGCAAGGACCCGGACACAGACGCGCGGCTCGCTTGAGGCCGCGGCGTGTGGTCATTACTGGTGCTGGCCGCGGGCTGGGTGAGTCGTTGGTGGACGAATTCTCCGATGCCGGTTGGGCGGTTGTCGCGCTCACTCGAGCACCAGCCACCTCGGCTGAACGGCAGCACGTCACGGCAGTGACTCACGACATTCGGGATGAGCCCACCGTCGAGTTGATGTCAGCCATCGGAAACGGGCCCGTTGACGTGCTCATCAACAATGCTGCCCAAGGAGCTCCGCACGCAGGGCTGGGTGACATCGCAACGGCAGGTGTCATGAACGCCGTCAATGTTAACGTCGCCGGCCCTTTGCGTCTGGTGCAGGCACTTTTGCCTCAGCTGTTGGCTGCGCCGGATCCGGTGATCATCAACGTCACGTCCCGCTTGGGCTCTGTGGCGGCGCAGGCACGGGGTGACTACTCGGATCTCTCAACAAGCTACGCCTACAAAATCTCTAAGGCCGCACAAAACATGTTGACTATCGCCCTCGCTCAAGATCTCGCCGGGCGGGTTCGATGCTGGGCGGTTCACCCGGGCAAACTGGCCACCGGGATGGGTCAGGCCGACGCCTCCAAGGATCCGCGGGTGGCGGCACATGAGCTGAGGGAACTGGTCGATTCGCCAGACCGTACCTCGCCACGGTTCGTTTCACTGGGATCGGCCGACCTGGCCTGGTAGCGGCAAACCCTAACGCGCCTGACGGTACGCCTGACGGGACGTGAGCTAGCTCAACTCCACGCCCATCACGGTCCGTACCATCGCCCCGCCCAGGTCGTCCTCGAGCTGCCGCATTCCCAGCCTCTCGGCCACCCGACGCGAGGCTACGTTGTCCGGGTGGATGATCGCCACCAGGCGACTAACCCTAAGAACATCCCGCGCAAGTTCCAGGCAGGCCAAAGCCGCCTCCGTTGCATACCCCCGCCCCTGAAGGTCCCGGCGAACGTGGTAACCGACTTCGAGTTCGGATCGCCCGTTCACCGACTGCCACGTCAGCCCGCAGTCGCCCACGAACCCGCCGTCGTGCGTTGCGACGATCCACAACCCAAAACCGTCGCGAGCGTAATTCGTCTGGTTCCACTCGATCCAAGCCAGTGCTTCGCTCCGCGTTTTGGGCGCTGGGTAGTACGTCATCACTGCGGGATCACCCAGCATGGAACTCATCGCTTCAACGTCAGCGGGAGTCATCTCGCGAAAGCGGAGGCGGGCTGTCGGGTGGGGGAGCATCCTCGAAGCCTAACTGCAGCAGGGCCGTGCCTTCCTCACCTTCTTTGAAGTCGGCAGGGCCCTAAAACAACTGTAATCGGCTGAATTGGAGCCCCGAGGAACCCAAAGTGGGTGGTGACGGCACGCCGTCTCTAGGCGCAAGCCTTCGCTTAGCCCCGGCCCATGCTGGTCGAGGGGTCGCCGCCACCTTCTGAGGGGTCGGCGCGTAGGTCATCCGGGTCACCGCTGGGCAGACCGGCCGGGCCTGACACGTCGCCTGAGCCGGCAGAAGCGTCAGCGTCCGCCTGGCCGTCCCGGTGAGTACCGCCGTCGTGCGCGCCGGCGTCGCGGTGCCTTGGCGCATCGCCTGTCGCGGTGCGGCTCCGCTGGGTGTCATTCGGAGAGAGGTCCTCATCCATGGCGTTGGAGCCTTCGCTGATGGAGGAGTGAACCTGGATGTCGTCGTCTTTTTCGCCGGGTTCGGGGACGCGCCCGTCGTTGACGGGATCGGAGGTGCCGGCCAGGTCTTCCATCGCGTTTTCGGTGGCCTTGCGGATGCTGTCTTCAACGCCCATGAGATGACTCCTTTGCACGAATAGTCCGTATCACGGATCTCGGTTTGCATTAGTAAGCCTACTTACTTCCGCGAGCATATGAAACCCTTCCCTAGGTTGACAAACGCCTCTCCGTTACTCATGTATCCGCAGGTCAAGACCGGTTGGGGCTGCACTTTGTACCGGTGATCGTTGGACGATAAGGTATTGCCAGACCGTTTTGCAGAGGGCGGCCCTTATCGCTCCTTTGCTGTCTGCTGGGGACGCATTTCAGTCAGTAGGAACGTGCATGGTCAACCCCCGCCCTGAGCAGGAAGCTCTCCAGAATGGATACTTTTTGGATCTAGTCCTGGGCAGCGAAGACGTCGAAGCTTTTCTCGGCGAGCTCGCGGCTTTCTCCGCCGAAAGCCTCTCGCACCCGGAGGCGCCCGTCTTCTGTGGCATCACCGTATTGCGTCGTAAGAAGTCGGCCACCGCGGCCAGCAGCGATGATCGCGCCAGAGCAATGGATGAGCTTCAGAACGACTTTGATGGCCCTTGTCTCACGGCCATGGACAAGCTGACGCCGGTGATGGTGCCGGACCTTCTTCGGGAACATCGGTGGCCAGGGTATGTGAAGGCCGCGTCGCACCAAGGCCTGCGATCCATCCTCAGCGTCCCGCTCTTGGTGGAAGGTGATACCCGTGCCGCGTTGAACCTGTACTCGGAGCAGCCGGACGCGTTCAGCGGTGACGACGTAGAGCGGGCCGAAGTTTTCGCCTCCCACGCCTCAAAGTCGTTGCGCCTCGCCCTGAAGATTGCACAACTCAGCGATGCTCGTAATGATCTCGCAGCGGCCATGCAGTCCCGCACGGTGATCGATCTTGCGGTCGGGGCCATCATGGCTCAGAACCATTGCAGTCAGGACGAGGCCTTCACCATCCTTCGCACCGCGTCCAGCAACCGCAACATCAAGCTGCGGCATTTGGCGAAGTCCATCATCTCCGCTGTCTCATCAGGGAAGATCACCACGCATTTCGAGGAGTAAGTCCGCCCACCGAACCTGTTTCGTGACCCGAGGCAACCATGGAGCAGACTTAGACGGGTGACCGCCAACAAACCCCGCCCCGGCCTTGCGATCGCCGCGCTAAGCCTCGGGACGGCGCTGAATCCGCTGAACTCGTCCATGATCGCCGTGGCGCTGGTGGTCTTGCGGGAGCATTTCGAGCTCGACGTCGCCACAGTGACTTGGGTGATCACCTCGTTCTATCTCGCGTCGGCCGCGGGCCAGCCGCTCATGGGCCGGCTCGCCGACCGCTTCGGTCCGCGCCGCCTATTCATGTTCGGCATGGCATTGGTGGCGGTCACGTGCGCAGTCGCACCGTTCCTGCCCAACTTCGCGTTGGTCTGCGTGGCCCGCGCGCTCATGGCTGTAGGGACCGCGACGGCGTACCCGTCCGCCGTCGTGATGGTTACCGAGTTGAGCCGGCTAATGAACCTGCCGTCCACGCGGCCATTGGGCCGGATCCAGATGGCGAACACGTCGGCCGCGGCTGTGGGCCCTGTGGTGGGCGGGCTTTTGGTGAGTTTGGTGGGGTGGCAGGCGCTGTTCGCGATCAATGTGCCCATCGCTTTGTTGGCGATGATCGTGGTGTACAAGGTGGCCCCGGTGGATTCCGGACGCGAGACCGGCAAGCTTGGGCAACTGATCCGCGATTCCGACATCCCCGGCATCCTCGCGTTCGTCACCTCGCTGATGCTGGCCATGATGGCGCTGCTCAACGTGATGCCCGGCTACCGCTGGTACCTGCTGGGCGCCGCTACGGTGATCGGCGCGCTGTTCGCCTGGCGCGAGCTGCGTTTCCAACCGCCGTTCCTGGACCTCCGTTTGCTGGGCCGGAACCGGCCGTTGCTGCTGGTCTACTTACTGTTTGTGGTGTTCAGCGGCGTCTACTACTTTGCGTTTTTCGGACTTCCGCAATTGCTGCAGGAGGCGGGAAACTACGACGCCGGTGTGGTGGGCCTGCTGATGCTGCCACTTGCGGCGTTGTCGGTTGTGGTGACGCCACTGACCGTGCGGTTCATTGAGCGCTTCGGCGTCCGTTCCGTACTGATCACCGGGGTGTTGATCCTGACGATCGCGACCGGCGCACTCGGGTTCCTGACCATGACTTTGTGGGCGCCGCTGGTGTTCGTCCTGACTGCCTTGATGGGCGTGCCGTATGGGGTGGTCAGCACGGCGTCGAACCAAGGCCTTTACGTTTCCGCCCGCCCCGGAGAGAGGGGAGTGGCCTCCGGGATCTTCCAGACCTGCCGCTACCTCGGGGCCATCACTGCCACTGTGTTGATCGGCGTGCTCTATGGCCCGGGTGTGAACCAAGCGAACTGGGGGATCATGGTGCTGGTGATGCTTGGCCTCAGTGCTGTGGTGCTGGTGCTGGCCGTAATGTGGCGGAAGCCCGCGGTTTAGGCCCCACAACTGCTGGGTGGGGCGTTGTGAGGCCCGATGTGCAGGGTATTTCGGTGTTGAGGGGCGCAGAGTAGGCCCCGCAACTGCTGGGTGGGGCGTTGTGAGGCCCGGTGTGCAGGGTATTTCGGTGTTGAAGGGCGCAGAGTAGGCCCCACAACTCCTGGGTGGGGCGTTGTGAGGCCCGGTGTGCAGGGTATTTCGGTGTTGAAGGGCGCAGAGTAGGCCCCGCAACTCACGGGTTCAGCGGGACCAGGAGTCCCGCCGCACCGGCAATGGAGAGTGCTGCGCGTGCGTGATTAGCCGGCACCCAGCCTCGCAGGAACCGGCTCCAATCCTGGCCGCCAACCTGCGCCAGCCGGTTGTTGAGCGGCACATTGACTGCCATGGTTGAGACGAACCCAGCCAGGCAAGCGACGGCTCCTGCCACCCGCAGCGGGGGTTGGCTCCCCGGATCCACGACGGCGGTAATCACCACAGCAGCTGAGGCGGCGGCCGAGCCGATGAACAAGATCATGAACGGCGGGGTCACCGCCTTCCGGTTGATGGAGTTCATGGCGGTGACGGCTTCGCTTGCTGGTCGGCCCCGAAGGGCGGGCATCACGAGTGTGGAGAAGGCGAAGTAGAAGCCGCCAACCAGTGCCGAACCAGTTCCTGCCGCCACGGGTAGCCATGTGCTGAGAGTTGTCATGAGTCCAGTCTGCGCATTCGGTTCTGGACTCTGAATAGGTAGGGCTCTCTTTTTCATACGTGAGCGTCTATGCTGACCGCATGGACCCGTTATCGCAGTTCCTCACAGGACCTCGCGCACAGGCTGCGTTCGCCTTGCGCGTGGTCATGGACCCTCCGTTCGCCATCGACGTTCAGGACCAGGCCGCCCTCACCGTTATTGTGGCCGTTCGTGGGCAAGCTTGGATCGCCGCGGAAGGCGCTGTCCCGGAACTCATGATTCAAGGCCAGGCGGCCACTGTCCGCGGGCCGGGCCCTTATGTTGTGAGCGATGCACCCGGCAGGCGAGCCACCGTCGTGATCGGGGAAGATCAGTCCTGCCGCACTCCCGAAGGCGAGCATCTGGAGCTCACGTTTTCTCAAGGCGTGCGGACCTGGGGGAACAGCCCCGACGGGGAGACGGTGCTGCTGATCGGCACGTATCAATCGAAGGCTGCAGCCGGCCAACTGGCCATGGCGGCGCTGCCCGCTGTGGCTGTCGTCGCGGAAGATGACCTCGACGCCGGCCTGCTGGCCATGCTGGAACGCGAACTCACACACCAAGGCTTGGGGCAGGAAGGCGCGCTGGACAGGCTCTTGGATCTTCTCCTGCTGCAGCTCGTTCGCGCCAGCGTCCACCGTGCGGGGCCGGACAATCCAAGCTGGGCAACCGGAACCCGCGATCCGATGGTTGCCCGGGCGCTCGCGCTCCTGCACCAGGATCCGGCGGCGCCATGGACCGTCGCCGCATTGGCGCACAGCTGCCACGTCTCAAGGGCGACCATGGCCGCCCGCTTCCGTACCGCCGTCGGGCAGTCACCCATGGCGTACCTCAGCACGTGGCGACTGACGCTGGCTGCCGACAGATTGGTTTCGAGCGATGTGACGACGGCGGTGATCGCCGAAGAGCTTGGCTACAGCAACGCCTTCACGTTCAGCGCTGCGTTCTCTCGCGAGTATGGCGTCAGCCCGAGTGGCTACCGACGATCTGCATCCATCTCAACGGGCGCGGGTGCGGGCCTGAGGACCGCCAAGGAGTAGGTGGTCGAAAGCAACGAGCGGGGCTTTCCCTTGACTAAATAATTGAGTGTGCTCATAATTGAGTTAAGTCAGTAATCAGTCAAGGGAGAGTTTCAGTGAAAGCCTTCGTCCTTACTCAGTACAAAGAACCGTTGCAGCAGATCGACGTACCTGAGCCCGTGCTCGGTGACCATGACGTATTGGTCGAAGTGAAAGCTGCCGGCCTGAACCAGCTCGACGAGAAGATCAGACTCGGGGAGTTCAAGCAGATCCTCCCTTACAAATTGCCGCAGGTTCTTGGCCACGATGTCGCAGGCGTGGTTCTGCGGGTCGGGGCGAAGGTTCGGTCCTTCAATCCGGGCGACGAGGTGTTTGCCCGTCCCGGAAATGACAGCATTGGGACGTTCGCGGAGCGCATCGCAGTCGCCGAGGGAGACCTGGCCATCAAGCCGGCCAGCATCAGCATGGACGAGGCCGGATCGCTTCCGCTGGTGGCCTTGACCGCCTGGCAGGCGCTGGTGGAGCGGGGATCGGTGCGCCCCGGCCAGAAGGTGCTCATCCATGCGGGTGCCGGGGGAGTGGGCTCCATCGCTATACAGCTCGCCAAATACCTCGGGGCCACGGTAGCTACTACGGTCAGTGCCGGGAACAAGGACTTTGTTCGGGAACTCGGCGCGGATGTGGTGATCGACTACCGGACCGAGGACTTCGCGAAGATCCTTCACGACTACGACCTTGTCCTGGACAGCCTCGGTGGCGAGAACCAGGAGCGCTCGCTGACAGTCCTGAAGCCTGGAGGGAAAGTTATCGGCATCGCTGGGCCTCCAGACGCCGGCTTCGCCCGCCAGTTGGGTGCGAACGCACTTTTGCGTGGTGTCATGACCCTGCTCAGTTCGGGTCTGCGACGCAAAGCCAAGCGCCTCGGCGTCACCTACGAGTTCCTCTTCATGCAGGCCAACGGCCAGCAGTTGCGGGAGATCGCGGCACTCATCGACGCCGGAGACATCAAGCCAGTAGTGGGACGAGTGATTCCGTTCGATCAGACCTCCGATGTCCTGGCAGCACTTGAAAAGGGCGGCGTCCGTGGCAAGACCGTCGTCAGCCGTATCTAGCCACAACCATCCGAAACGTCAGGACGAAAACCATGAGCAGTGAACAGCACAATCAGAGCAGTTACTTCCAGACGCCCTCGAAAACAGTGACAGCTGACGGCGTCAGCTACGCGTACCGCGAATTGGGGCCCAAGGGCGGTGTCCCGGTGGTTTTCCTCATTCACCTTGCCGGGAACATGGACAATTGGGACCCGCGCATCATCGATCCCATCGCCGAAAAACATCACGTGATTACCTTCAGTAACCGCGGTGTGGGGGCGTCAACTGGCAGTGTTCCGGACAGCATTGAAGGCATGGCGGACGACGCTGCCACCTTTATCAAAGCCCTTGGTTATCCGAAAGTGGATCTCTTCGGCTTCTCGCTTGGCGGCATGATCGCCCAGTCGCTGGTGGTCAAGCATCCCGGGCTGGTCCGCAAGCTGGTGCTCGCCGGCACGGGTCCTGCGGGTGGAGAAGGAATCCAGAAGATCATCGGAACCACGTACTACGACGTACTCCGGGGTACTTTGACCCGGCAGGATCCTAAGGAATTCCTGTTCTTCAACCGCAGCTCTGCAGGCAAACTTGCTGCGCGGGCTTTCATCGAGCGACTGAAAGAGCGCACCACCAACCGCGAGGCACCCGTCAAGCTCCAGGCGTTCCAGACGCAACTGAAGGCCATCCGCAGGTGGGGACTGTCGCCGTCGGCCGATCTGGGCGTCATCACCCAACCGACGCTGATCGCCAACGGTGACAACGACCGCATGGTGCCCTCGGTTCTTTCGAGCAACATGCATCGGAGGATTCCCGGCAGCGAGCTGGTCATTTACCCCGACTCCGGGCACGGTGGCATCTTCCAGTTCCATGACAGGTTTGTCCCTGTAGCCCTCGAATTCCTGGGCCGCTGATCTGCCGGACCGCTGATACGGTAGCTGAATGCAGCCTGCGCCCCAGACACTTGGCCGACGTGAGCGGAATAAGCAGGAAAAGCTTGACCGCATCACCGCGGCCGCACGCGAACTTTTCACCCAATTCGGAGTAGACGAGGTCACCACCCAGCAGGTGGCTGAGAAGGCCGACGTCGGATCGGGAACCTTGTTCTTGTATGCCAAGACCAAGGCGGAGCTACTTCTCTTGGTGCACAACGTGAAATACGCCCAAGCCCTCGACGCGGGAATCGAAGCCGCCTCCACGGAAAAATCGGTGCTCGACGCCGTGATGGCCATCATTCGCCCGATCATTGAGTGCAACCGCGTTCAGATCGAAAACGGCCGCACTTACCTGAGGGAAATCGTCTTCGGCGATCCTTCCGAACCGCACCATGCAGAGGCGTTGTCTCTCACCATCCGTACTGAAGCTGCCATTGCCGGGATTTTTTCCCGGGATGAGCGGCTGCTTGCCCGTGATGCGGAGAAGCTGGCAAGGATCGTCACGTCGATCATGTTCATCAGCATGACGTCATCAGCCAACATCGGACACACGGACGCCCAGGTTGGCGACGAGGTCCGGGATCAGATCAGCGTGCTCCTGGGCGCCTGACTTTGAGTGGGCTTTAGCGGTTGAGGAACGCCTCGTGCTGGCGGTGCGCTTCGGCCACCTGCTCGCGGATCTGCTCCACGTCCTTGGCCTTGTTCCTGTACTTCAGCGGCATCTGCACGATCTGGGCTTCTTCCGCAGTCAGGGCCCGGTAGATGCGCTCGCGCTCGTTGGCATCGGCCGTGTAGTCGAGGTCGAGGTAGTTGACGGCGTGACGGCGGGCGTTGTTGATGGCAGTCTGGGCCTTGCCGGCCGGGCTGAGGAGCGAGAGCACCACGGTAATGATCAGGGTGCCGATGATGACGCTGAGGGAGAGGCCGGTGGTGATTTCTATGACGTTGACGTGCTCGCCGTCGTTGATGAACGGCAGGTTGTTCTCGTGCAGGGCGTGCAGGATCAGCTTGACGCCGATGAACGCAAGGATGGCCGCCAAGCCATAGGAGAGATAGATGAGGCGGTCCAGCAGTCCGTCAATCAGGAAGTACAGCTGGCGCAGGCCCATCAGTGAGAAGGCCGTGGCGGTGAACACGATGAAGACGTTCTGAGTGAGGCCGAAGATTGCCGGGATGGAGTCAAGGGCGAAGAGGATGTCCGTTCCACCGATGGCTACCATTACCAGCAGCATGGGAGTCAGGGCCCTCTTACCGTTGACCATGGTGAAGAGCTTGTCGCCGTCGTACTTGTCCGTGGTGTGGAAGAACTTCTTGGCCAACCGAATGATGAAGTTGTTGGCCTGGTTATCGCCGTGGTCGCCCGGCTTGAGGAGGTTGCCGGCTGTCAGCAGCAGGATCAGGCCGAAGATGTAGAACACCCAGGCGAACGAGTTGATCAGCGCGGCGCCCAGGAAGATAAAGCCTGTCCGGGCGATCAGCGAGAAGACGATGCCGAAGAGCAGGACCTTCTGCTGATCCTCACGAGGGACCCGGAAGCTCGCCATGATGATCAGGAACACGAAGAGGTTGTCTACCGAGAGGGCCTTCTCCGTGATGTAGCCGGCGAAGTACTCGGACCCCATTTGGCCGCCGCCGAAGATCAGCACCAAGATGCCGAAGACCACTGCCAAGCCCACGTAGATGCCGGACCACACGGCCGCTTCCTTCAAGGTGGGGACGTGTGCCTTCCGGATGTGGAAGAAGTAGTCGAAGGCGAGCAGCGCCAGAATAACGACGATGGTGATGCCCCAAATGAGGGGAGAGACAGTCATATGATCCTGCTTTCGTGAGGTGCGGCGTGGTACTCACCGAGGGTCAGAACTTCTGGGCTCAAATTTACCGGCTTCGTTGCGGCGGGTGCTAACTGGATGACACTGCGCTGGACAGGAAAGTACTTGACAATTTGGAAAGTACTTTCCTAAAGTCAGGTCATTGGAAGCGACAATTTGGGGGAATCATGAACGAGAACACAGGCAGCGTGTCAGCAGCTGAAGCGCGCGAACTTCTGGCTAAGGCGGATTCGCTGGGCGCAACATCAATCAACGCTGCAGCTTGGCCGGTCGCCGTCACTTTCACGAGCCTCGCAATCATGGGCTCTCTGCTGATGATCGGTATGCACATCGTTGCCCACACCGGATACGGGGCGGCCCTTCTGGCCTGTTCAGTGGGCGCCTGGGGTGCGATCATAGCGTGCATCTGGCCCATGTTCCAAAGGTCAACGAAAGCTGGCTTCACCAAACGCTTCCTCACATCCCTCATCGCCTACTTCGCCCTGTACGTTGTGGCGCTTGTCGGCGGTGCGTACTTCTTCCCGGACGGTGGTCTCTGGTTCTACATCCCGGCCGCTATCGCCCTGGCTGCCATCGGCCTTACCGCCGCCTTCCGTGAGCTGCGCGCATGAGCACACCCCCAGAACACCCGCGGCACAAGCTCAACGAGCTCATCCACTCGCCAGTCCGTTTCTCCATCATGGCGGCCCTCTCCAGGGCTGAGTCGTTGGACTTCAAAGACCTGCGAGATGCCATCCAGGTGAGCGACTCCGTGTTGAGCAAACAGCTCTCAATTCTGGAGAAGGCCGAGTTCGTGAAGATCAAGAAGAGCTTCGCCGGCAAGATGCCTCGGACGTCGGCTAGCCTGACGGCTGCCGGCCGGGATGTATGGGCGGCGCACTTGCAGACGCTGCGGGAGATTGCTGGCGGTTAGGTCCTCCGGACCGGCTCAGCGTTGCATTCTGGGGTTGGGCGGATTCGAATACTGGGTCTGCAAGCCCCGGCTCGTGAGACCGCCACCAGGCATGGAAACCAGCGATAGGAATGCAGGCCATCCGACTGTTCAGAGTACTTAGCCCCCGAAAAGTTTACGGCCGATCTTTGCGAATACACCTGACTCGAACGAAGCCTCGATGACAACCGATTCGGCAGTTAGATCAGTGCCAAGATCTGACACAGGCCGCCGCTTGTTCTTCCAGTCGACTGACTTGAACTCGGGATTGTAGATGGGGGGTTGCAGTCCCGATTCCTTGAAGATAGCCCACATCCACGGCGGAATCCTGTCAGGACTGCGAGGAAAGGCGGCTAATTCAACTATGTATTCTTTGGCTTCGAGTCCCACCTCAAATTGATGAGTCGGTGCCGTTGCATTGTCATCAAAGAATTTGATTCGCCCAAGCGCATCCTTATATAGCCGGATCTCCAACTTCATCCATGTGCCAACGCCCGGTACATAAGAGCGCCTCTTCAGTTCCTCTGCCCAACTATCCAAGGCATTTTCGGAGAAGGAGATATGTACAGACGGCCCACCAGGTAAGGGCTGGGGAAAAGTTTGATATCTGTGGAACGTTGTTCCTCTAATCGTCAATTCAATACGTACTTCCTGGTGTTCCAACAAGACGCCAGAGTCCAAGGCCTCCCGCTGAAGACGGCGGAGGCCCTCTTGGATAAAGTCTGCCTGATCCAGCATGTCCAGTTCGTCACCATTCATCTATGTAGTCGTTAAGATTATTGAACTTGTGAACGGAGTGGTTCTCATTTCCCTCCATCCCCATACGTCGGCGTCATAAGCGTCGTCTAGTTCAACCAGACCTTGGGCGAGCGGGTGTCCTTCATGCCGAACCACGGTGTGCGCCCAAGCCGCAAGCTCGCGTATTTGAAGTGTTCCTTGAATGACTCGGCGGGCATGAAAGTGGGCTGCTAGTAGCTGAGCGTCGTCTGGCGTCATGCTTGCAGTCGCCAGACCTTGCTCCCGAAGAGCTTCTTCAATGAGAGCTCCGAGGTGGAACACGTTGATCTTCACGGATGCTCCAGCGAGTTCACGGAGCGTTTCGCTGTCATGACCCTCTAGGAGGGCATTCGTTGCAGCGGTAACCCCGACCTCTGCTGCATCCTGTTTCATAAGCCATAGAGCGCGCGCCGCAAGAAGCTCCATGATCGCTGACGTTAGCTCTGAGGTCACGCGTTCAGCATAGTCATGCCCGGGCGGCTGCTCTGTGCTTAGGAGGGTTCGCCGTCGTTGTTTGTTAGTAGGAACTTGCGCAAGAGGTTAGCGAGTTGCACTCGCTCGGTTTTGGACAGCCCTTCGAGCATCTTGTGCTGGTTCTCCACGTGGTGGTCTACCACTTCATCCACCAAGGCGAGTCCCTTAGGGGTGAGGCTGATCAGCAGTTGCCGGCGGTTGTCCGGGTTGGTCTCACGATGAACCAGCCCCCGGTTTACGAGTCGGTCCACGCGGTTGGTCATGGCTGCGGAACCGATCATGGTCAGGCTGGCCAATCGTCCGGGAGTCAGCGGCGCTTCTGGTGCCGAGCGCCGGAGCGTTGCCAGCACGTCGAACTCCCACGGCTCCAGGCCGAACTGGCTCATGAACTTCTGCACGTCCAGTGAG
This sequence comes from Paenarthrobacter sp. TE3676, assembly GCF_056279165.1. Lineage (NCBI taxonomy): Bacteria > Bacillati > Actinomycetota > Actinomycetes > Micrococcales > Micrococcaceae > Paenarthrobacter > Paenarthrobacter sp. TE3676. The sequence goes on along the minus strand of NZ_JBWBQU010000005.1, from coordinate 247,272 downwards.
GCCAGGCGGCTGGCCCTGTTCAGCCGGCCCAGAACGCCCATCGAACTGACGTCCAGGTCGGGGCGTTCCTTGTTCCATTGCTCAAGAATCGTGTCTACTGCGTCGCGGTCCATCGTCCCTCCAAGCTTGACCTCAAACAGTACACCACCTACATTGTATTACATCAAATAGTTCGACATCAAAATATATGAAAGTGGACAATGGCTAGGGCATCTCCTCGGGATCTATTCATCACTGCACTGGCGCCCATGGTCTGGGGGTCCACTTACTTGGTGACCACCGAGTTTCTCCCCGCCGACAGGCCGCTCCTGGCCGCAACCGTCCGTGCCCTTCCGGCTGGCATCGTGCTGATGCTCGTCACCCGCACATGGCCGCGGGGGAGCTGGTGGTTCAAGGCGGCCGCCCTGGGCGCACTCAACATCGGGCTGTTCTTCTTCCTCCTGTTCTTCACCGCCTACCAACTGCCCGGTGGGGTGGCGGCGCTGGTCGGGTCGATTCAGCCGCTGTTCGTGTTGCTTCTTGGAGTGCCGCTGCTGGGGGAGCGGATCCGCATGACGCACATCGTCGCGTGCGCTGTGGGAGCGGCCGGAGTCGGCTTGCTGGTCCTGCGGTCCACCGCGACGCTGACGGTTATCGGTGTGTTTGCCGGGATGGCCGGCGCGCTGAGCATGGCGGCGGGGATTGTGCTCACCAAACGCTGGGGGAGGCCCGACGGCGTGGGGCTGCTTGGGTTTACCGGCCTGCAGTTGGCGATGGGCGGGGTTATGCTCCTGCCGGTGACGCTGGTGGTTGAAGGGCTGCCGGGGTCGGTCTCGGTGCCTAACCTGGCGGGTTTTGCTTACCTCAGCGTGATCGGTGCGCTGGCTGCCTACACGGTCTGGTTCCGTGGGATCCAGTGGCTGCCCACGATGGTGGTCTCGTTCCTGGGATTCCTGAGCCCCTTGGTAGCTACGGTGCTGGGGTTTGCGTTCCTGGGGGAGGCGTTGTCGGGCTGGCAGCTGGTTGGGGCCGTGCTGGTGCTGGCGTCAGTGTTTTTGGTGCAGCGGCCGCTGCCTAAATTAGCGTGTAAACAATGGGAGCGGTGGGCTTAGGTTCGGCAGGAATCAGTACTCAACGGCTGCTGTTTGCGCGCTGGAGTCACCTAGGCAACTCAGAAGGCGCCCCCATGTAGCCCGCGTCGCATGGAGTATGGACGACGTCTCAGGGTGCCGTCGGCACTGGACTTGCAAACCCTCTCGGAATATCGAAACCACGTGGCGGGGTCGCGGATTCAGTCCGGGCTTTAAAAGCCAGAAGGGCGTTGTGGTCCTGCATCCAAATGACTGCTGCCGAGTAAGAGTGTGCTGGGGTGGTGTGCCGGAGCGATCCGTCCGGAAAGACCGAGGTTACGTCTAAGTTAGTAGTGATGAGTACATCCTCGATCCTCGCGTCAAGCACTTCAACATTTATGCAGGAGGGAACTATCTCGACGAATAAATGGATACGCGCGCAGCGCGTCATATCGTCGGTATCCGGGCATATAGCGGAGAGCCCGGCTCAGGCGCTCGAATCAGTCCGCCGCCATCTTGATGAGCAGCTCACTGAAGCGCGCAACGAGAATGCGCGTTACAGCATCACATAGTTTCGCATCACCTGACGGGATGGAACGGAAGCCAGTGGTAACGGCCATCGCTACCCTCGAGGTGTCCTTATCCCGATAGCGTGCTGCAAGAGTGGGCGGCCTACAACCGAGGCACCTCCTTATTCGAGAGTTCAGAGGCACCTTACTATCTCGCTACTCATCGAAACCTGTGTGGCGGCTTTGCCGCCGCCACACACCAGAGAACATTCACCCAGCAGCGGCCCTGGCTTCGTGGTCGCTCAGATTGTAGCCATCGTCTTCTGGGGACAGGATGGCAGCGTTTGCCTTCTTCCGGCTGCGCACCGTGAATCCTATCTTTCCCTTTGGAGCCGCAGCATACGGCGCAGCGTAGGAAATCATCACTGCGATGAGTGCAGGATCGACCTCCCCGGAGAGTGTCGAGGGGTCACTAACCGAATACTTGCCTCGCGGGTCATGAGCTGGTGTCAGCAGGATTGCCCCGCGCGTTTGAGTGCGGAGTGATTGCACCAGGTCCGTTGCACCATCCTCCTGTCGCGGATCAGCGATCGCTTCCACGGCGACGCGTTGCCTTCTTGAACTGCCAGAAAACGCCCACTGCCGCTCCTCGCGACGCTTCCGCTTGAGTATGCTGAGCTGCACTCCATCAACAGAGACTCTGGTACCTTCAGCCAGTTCAGGAACAACGACAACCCAATCCTTGATCCGGCCGTCGGTTTCCGCCTTCTTGAGAAATTCAAGCTGTGGTTCAAGATCGAAGGTTCCATTGAACTTGGTGTCTTCCAAGACCCTGATAAAATCGCTGGCTGCGACGATCCCGTACTTCGCTGCATAGGTTGACCCCGAATCTGTAACGAAGGTGGCGTCGGTGATAGCACTCTCAAGTAGCGGCTTAACAGCTTGGAAGTTACCCCGGTTGATAGCGTCCTCCTGCGCCGGAAGTGCGTTGAGATCCTTCAGGCGCCCGCCTTCCCCTCGCTCGGTCACAACTGCGTTGTAACGTTTATTTGCGGCCGTCGGTGCCAGCCACTGGAGGTGCTGAGTGACGAGTGGCGGTACGTCCCTTGGACGAACTTGCGGCTTCCCTTCGTCGTCGAGTTCGGCATAGCGAGCAAGCTCCTCGCGGAAAAGCTCTTCGTCGATAACTATGGACTCAAAGGCCTCGTAGAGGTCGAAATATTTTTGACCACTGAGCTCGGCGCGTCCAATATATAGGCGAACCAGGTCTTTGTATCCGCCTCGAAATCCGAACCACCGCCCCATCTGCATCAGAGTGTCCGCAGCCAACGTCTTTCTGCGGTAGTAAGAGACAGTGAGGCCTTCAACTGTGAAACCTCGGCTTAACTTTGTGCCGCCCACGAGGATGCGCCAAACGGAACCACGATCAAAGTTAAGCGCTTCCTGGTGCGTCTGCAGGTCTTTGTCGCCATTAACCACGAGAACAGGGTTCTGGCTAGAGTTGATTTTGTCGAGAGCTTTGCCTATATATGGCATTAGTTCATCAAACGATGATGGGACTAGCGATTCGTCTTCCGCTCGAGCTTCGCTGACAGGGTGATAATCCTCATTCCACAGTTCTTCGAGCCGCGGCAGGCCCGAGGATGAGTAGCCGCCCTGTGCCCATAATTCACGCAATAGGTCGGCCGTGTCCCGGTGCTCGATCATTTTCACCGATTCGTGAACGAGCATCGTGTGATGTCGGAATGTTAGCTCAGACTTATCTGCTCGATACAGCTTGATAGCACCGGACAGAAGGTAAGCATCGAGGGCGCTTCTCAGAGACCTTTCTACGTCTTCTGGGTCATCTCCCTGGACCGACCGAACGAAGGCTACCTCATTGGATGTTTTGAATGACTTGCAGTCTGTCTCGAATTCAAGCCCAAGATCGTGAAAATCTTTAGCACCCATGTAACCCGTTGGTCGCTTGAGGGCAATTATGAAGTCATTTGGGAAGATATCCGCAGCATCGTCAGGGTCGACAAAAACATTCGCAAAGGGAGTGGCCGTGTAGCCGACATACTGGGCACGCTTAAGGGTGCCGAGCAAATTCGTGATCTCGCGATTGACTGCCGTACGTTCTTTTTTCTCCGCTGCTGTTGGGCGCTTTGTGCTGATGGACGCTTGGTCTGATTCATCATCAATGATTAGCGTGGGAATCTCGGCAAGACTGATTTTCAGTGACTTTAGGTCAGAAACTAGCTTTTTGAGAACGGTCGTATTCTTCTTTACTACGACAATTTTTGCATCGGCTTTGTATAGGTTATCCGGATGGTAGAGCGGCTTTGTCTTATCGCGGAGACCGGTGCGAAACTCGAGGGCATTTAGTCCCTTTTTGAGGCGCTTGTAGTCATCCGCATATCCCGACAGGCGAACAATGTCCACGAAGCCAGCATCAGAAGGTTGAACGCCGTGAGACAAGAACTTTTCCCAGTCTGTATCGTCCAAGTAGTCGATTTCCTTGCGGTGATCCGGATCGTCGACGTCCATGCCGCCGATGATATTTTCCTTACCCACCAGCTCCATGTCTAGGCGTCGCTGCGTCTGAGTCCTCAGCATGTTTAGTGTTCCAGCAAGGACGATAATCAGTCGGTATCCAGCGTCGATAGACTTAGCAATAGTTCCTGCAAACTGTGCTGTCTTCCCGCTCTGTACATAGCCCACAACCAATCCCTTTGACTGGTACAGTGTCTCGTTTGTTGGGTCACTGAGCCGACTGACGACTTCACGCGTGCTAACGTCCAAGTCTGCTATCGCCTCGGCGGGCCACCCTTTATTGGCGAGAACAGCGCGATAGGCTGGCCAGTAGAACGAATGCTGCTTTGCGCGCTCCTCTGTGTACCATGGGTCAGCCTCAGTGGCGATAACGATGTCTCCTTCGTCGGCGCGCACCGGCCACTGGCTGTTCACCACGTCCTTGGCATCATCACTGAAGCCGAGAAGGGTAAGGACTCGATCGCGGCGTCCGATGGTCGCAGGCTCTGAACCTTCGAGCCACTCGCCCTGGGAGGTGGCGTCCCAACGAGCCAAGGCGAGCTGGAATTCCATTCTGATGGAATCGTTGACGTTCTCGGCAGTGATAGCTGAAATCAACTCTTCCTCAGCCATGCTCGACAGATCTTCGATCTTGAGCTCGTTGTTGACGCGAACCAACAGTGACTTCGGGCGTCCGGCACCCATAACCTTCAACTGGGAGATGATGGCTTCTCGAACAGCGGATGATGACAACGTTTCCCCCACAGGACACGTCCCTTCATGATTAGAGCAGTTGGTCGGTGTAAATTGCTTGGTTGAGAGGAGCCGGTGCAGCGGCTGGCTCGCGGCTGCTGACATCTACACGGTAGGACACATCACTGACAGTTTCGAAGTGCGGCACAACGGACATCAGCGCAGCAGTCGTAATTGCAGGGAAATCGTCGGTGACAAGGTAGGTCTGGATGGGGCTACGAAGCATAAACCGCTGTGAATACAGATCGGCGTCCTCGCGGCGCCAGCCCAAACCTCGTAGATAACCCCAAAACCGCTCTGTTTCAGTGTCCAAAGACTGCGCGACGTCTGTTACCAGTTCGTTCAAAGACTCGCCAGAATCCAGCCCGGCCCTAGTGATCTGAACGGAAATTAGCCACAAGTCTCGTCCGGGGTTCTTTTCCAGCTGGGACGCGGATCCGATCACGTGGATCCGTTTCTCGCTGGTGGTCGTCTTGCATTCGGCGTCGAATGCGCTAAAGACGAAGTCGTGCTGTTCGCTCGCAGGTCCCAACCATGCGTCGACGGCACTGGCTTCACCAATCAGGGAGATCAGCTGGCGCATGAGGAGCAGTTCGCCGTACAAACCGTGCTGCTGTTCTGCACTCAAGCCGCTTTTTCCGCGTAGTAAAGCCTTGTAGTTTCCAAGTGCTTCCGTTGTTGCCCGCGCAAAGCTGGAACCGGCGAAGAGCTCATCGATTATTGCAGTCAGAATGTTGTAAGCCTCGAAGTGGGCATCGGTGGCATCTACCCGGATCTCGAATTCGCCGGCTGCACCATCGCCCAGAACGGTAAAAGAGATTCTGTTGAATTTGCTGACATCCGGCTCGGCTCCGTCGGCGGGGGCGGTCAACGCTATTTCTTCGTGGATTGGGTCGATGGTGATTTCGCATCGCGGAGATTCGATGACGCGATGTCTGGAAATTTCACGCTCTCCGAACAGGCGTTCCAGTGAATCAGGGTCAAAAAATCGGTGCTGGATGTTACTCATCGTTACTCTCGTTATGGACAGCGGTGACTCGACTAACATCGTCCCTCAGTGCGTTCTCGAGTGCCAGTGATATGCGGAAATGATCTTGCTGTCTATTTTTTTGAAGGTGGGATTTGAGAAACTCTTCTTCTAGAAGCAAGAAAAGAAGAGTTTTGATCAGCTGCGCGTCGTTGGTTGCACCCTTCACACCACCATTGATGATTTCTCGATAGTTCTGATTCAGGTAAATTACTCGACCTTCGAGATCAATCTCGTATAGACCCACGCTGAGGGCCTTCCAACTTACTTGGATGGGCTCGGAATTAGGCCGAAGCATCTTTTCGTTGGATGCAATCATCGTCCTACTGGCATCGGAGAAGCCGCGTCCCATAGGTGCGAAGCGTCTGTGTTCCCTTGTACGTCGGTTGGACTCTTTGAAGGCGTCTCTCGCTGCATCCAAGTACTGTCGAAAGGATACTCCTGAACTGCTGACCGCCCTGTCGATCGCAGTCGTTAGTGCAGGGGTGAATTGGACCCCTGTCTTTTCTGGATTGATCTTAACGTGCTCGTCGATGCCGGTACCGACGTCGAAAATCACCCGCGCCAATTGCAGGGCCTTCTCGTTGGGGAGGAGTTTCGGCCATCCGCCGAGATGCTGTAGCCGGTCGCGGCGGTACACGAATATTCCCTGATGATGCTCCCTGTCCTTGCCCAACAGACGTGCGGAGGGGGTCGCACCACCAGTTGGCAGAATATGGCACTCGAGCGTGAACTCCTGATCTCCTACATGCCCTATCAGCTTCATAGGGTAGTTATTGTTCGCGCTTTGTCTGTAGTCAAAGGGGTCCGTTGGTTCGAGCCTGGATCTTAGGCCCGGAGTTGACCTGTCCGCGTCGAACACGTCAACGTAGATGTCCACGGCACCCGTCTCCAGAAGCCGGTGGAAAATGACGGACAGTTCTAGTTTGAGAGCCACCAGCGCATTTTCGAACCAACGTGTCTGGTCGGCGAGATTGTCGGCCGCGGACATGCCATGCACGTCCGACCACTGCACCACTGTGCCCGTCGTGAGATCGAAACCGTAGTCTGACGCGTAGAGGTGGGCAAGAGCGGAGGACTTACTGAGGATGTCACATTGTGCGCCATCCATCATTGAGTCCTTCGTCATCCGCATGCCGGTCGGATCATTGTTCGCAGCTCGGGTCCACACACTCAGCACATTGGCCTGGCTGAGCGAGCTTGCTTTCAGACCCATGCCGAAGTGACCGAGTTCGTCTGGTCGATAGTCTCGACGTCTGCCTACCGTCATCCCGTCGCGGAGCCCCTGCGGAGTCATCCCCTTTCCGTTGTCGACAATTTGCACACCGATGATGGTCCCCTGACTTTGCAGGAATCGAACCAGCACCGCATTGGCTTCAGCACTAATGCTGTTGTCGATTAGGTCGGCGACAGCCGAGCTTAGCGTGTGGTGCTTTCCCAGACCCTCCATAGCCTTTGAATCGATGGGGAGTGTGACCTGTTTTACTGCCTCCTCGCGGCCAAAGACATCCACACTTGTCATGACTCGTCCTCGAATTTAGCTGACTCGAACTTGAGCTGGGTGGCATTCTCGCTGACCACACGTACGGTGTCGGCATCAAATCCTGCCGCGCGGTTGGCAATAACCTCGACTGAAACCTCGATGTCAGCGTCGGGCACGGTCGCAAGATGACTCAGCACCTCGTCGTAGACCTTCTGAAGATCCGTTCTGAGCGCTTCGACTCGCGCATAGAACGTGCCGGTGAACCTTACGTTCTTGGCGCGCTCACGCCTGCTCGGTTCCATCTGCTCCCATGGCAGCCCCTCCGTCAGGCCTTCCTTGCCGTCGGAGGTTCTGTCTTTGAAGGTGGCGAAGGGCTTGTCGATGGGGGTGTGTGACCTCAGCACCTCCCGTTCCCGCTGCTTTTCGGCCAACCTTGGATCCACCAACAGGGTCGAGTCAGTGATTGTCCCAAACGAGTCTTCAGTCATCGGAATTGCTAGCCCGAGGAAGTCCCCTGAAGCCTCGTCGTACCCCTCGGCCAAGGCGAAGCCCTCGGTGCTCCAGGTGGGCAAATCCAACACGGCGCGCACACCTGTTTCCAGGATTGAGCGGTCGCGGATACGCCGCAGGTAGGCGTACTGCGTGTAGTATCCCCACAACTCGCCTACAGTGATGCGGCCAGCGTTCCAGCGGGCCCTCAGCCGGCCATCCAAAGCTTGCTTGATCGCGGCGGGCGCGTTGACCACGCGCAGCGCGTCATAGCGGACCAGGGCCGCGCCCGTCCGCTCTGTGAGCGACTCACTGCCGCTGCCGATTTTCTGCTTGGACCATTGAACAGCGTGGCCCTCGTGTATCTCGGGCGCGAGGGCCCACAGGTACGTGCCAGAGAGCCGGAGATCCACAGCCTTTCGGCTTTCTGCAAGCCGTGCCTTGACTTGGGTTTCTTGTTGGCGGGTCAGCCCGAGATCATCGATCTGGCCCTGGATCTCGCGCCACGCAATGAAATCACGGACCGCAGTTTCAAGCGCGCCGTACTCGTTCTCGTCAGGTGCCAAGAACACAACCGTGTTGCGGTGTTGACGATTCGCGGGCCCGCGGTGTTCATACACGTCGCGAGCGAACGCCAGCGCGTCGCTTGTCTCAGATTTGCTTCGGTGCCTGTGCTTAGGGTGAAGGAGGACGAGCCGAACGCCTTCCACATCAGGAACGTCCGACGAGGAGGACGGCGCCACGACTGTCCCCGTGAATGCAGCAGTCGGCCGCCCCTCGAATTTGTTAAGGCGGTCCACAATCTCCTGCCAGACGTCTTCTTTATGCAATCGCTCCGCAATGTCCTTAGCCTTGCGGCTCACCGAGGCTTGGACGTCGAACCAATAACGGCTGGACTCGGAATAAAAGTACGTGGCCTGCTCTGACATGAGCTGAAGCGCGCTGCCAAAGTTTCCCACCACGTCGCCGGGGATCGCGACCCCAAGGGCAACGTGCTGACGTTCAATGCCCTTATGCGCGCTGCGGAGCGTCGGGGCGGACCCCAGGAAAATGGTTCGTGCCAGGCGTCGCGAGAGGAGTCGCTGTTGGAACGCTGGCCTCGATGTATCAAGACGGGCGGGCGTAGATGCTGAGCCATCGACGTCGGCATCGATTATGGGCTTCCATTGGTCATCGAGGTACTGTGTGATCTCGGTGAGAACACTATCTGTGTCTAGCGGGAAGCTTCCGGGCATGATGATGGGGCTCTGGTCACCAGCCGTCCAGAGCTCGTGGACCACTGTGCTCATAAGCCGCAGTACGCCGCGAGTGCGCTGGAACCGCTCAAGCGTGGACCAATCGCGGTAGAGGCGCTCGAAGAGCTCCGGATGGATAGGATACGCCTCGGCGATCCGGCGCTCGTATTCACGATCCATGGTTTCGACGGGGAACTCATCTCGATGATTCCTATAGAACTCTGCGAACTGACGTGCTGTTGATGAGATGTCGACGGAGGCGTCACCGGAGGGAGCTTCAAATAGCCGGCGGCGGACGATCTCGAATGATTCACGGGATGTTGCTGGCCGCCACTGATCTGCCACACGCCGGACCACGTTTTGAAGGCGCTCGAGTGCAGCTTTGCCGTTAGCGCCGCCGACCTCGAGGTCGGACGAAGAGTCCTGCTGGCTTTCCGACGTATGATCTGAGGCCGGAATTGAAACTACCAGCATGACTCCGGGTACTGATTTCGCGGCTTCCGTGAGTGTCTGGGCGAAGGTGAACTGCGTGTCGAACGTGCCAGCTGGCAAGCCGTCCCGCGCGTACAGTTGCCGAGCATAAGCCACCCATTCGTCTATAAGAATGAGCGAGGGCGAGTAGCGGCTCAGCAGCGTTCTAAGGCTTGCACCAGGGTTAGTGCCGGACACGTCCGATTCCTTGACGACGTCGTAGCCCTCGGGACCACCGAGCTGCCAAGCGAGTTCGCCCCACAATGTGTTGACGATGGTGCCGTCGGGCTTGACGGAGTCCTTTCCCGGAGTTACGGCAATGTGATTCCCCACGAGGACTGCGCGCTGACACATTCCAAGCGCCTGGAGGTCGGTGCCACTGAGGAGCTCTTGTATTTCCTGAGGATACTCATCGAGTTGGTGGCCTGACATAATGTGCCAGAGCGCGAGCATCGAGTGGGTTTTGCCGCCGCCGAAGTTAGTCTGGAGGTTTATGACAGGGGGAGCGTTGAGATCCCCGCCAACGCGCCGAACGGCTTTCGCGAGGAGATCCTTGAGGCCTTCGGTTAGATAGGTGCGGCGGAAGAACTGCACAGGATCGATGTATTCCTCGGATCCGACACCTTGCGCCACCATATGAAGGTCAGCCGCGAATTCACTGGCATTGAAGGTTCCGCTGATGACATCCGCGTGCGGTTTGACGACGTCGCGCCAGGCTTTGGTACTCGACGATCCCGTATCCAATAGGGCACCCGAGGTTGTTGCCCTCTTGACGTCCTTTTGGAAGTTGCTGTTGCGAAGGTCCTCCCTGGAAACTCTGATCTGATCGGCACCATCGGGCGACCCAACTACCCGCAAGAGTCGTTCGAGAGTGTCCAGTGCACGATAGGCGTCGTCGAAATTGATTGGTTTGCGGTGCGCCCAGTTATTGCGGATATCCCGTGCCTCGCCAGCTAGGTTCTGCTCTGCTCTGGAGAGTTTCCCGTCAAAGGGGAACCAGCCGGGACTCAGTTTTTCCGTAAGTGCTCGGAGTTGATCGTTGGGATCGAGCCGGTTGTACTGTTTAGCCGCCCCGTTTTGTGCGTCCTTAGCAGCCAGAACGATCGTCCAGTCTTTGCCTGGCGGTACTTTGGCTACCAGGGCTTCGGCTACGAAAGGCTCTAAGCCTTGCGCCAGAATATCTAGTGCCTTGCCGATTCGGTCGAGATTGCTTAATGCCATGGTGCCCCCAAGTGCCTTTCTAGAACTCGTCGTCGACGGACTCGAAGTCGAAGCCGGTCTGTTCGATGGCTGACGCGCCTGCTTCGGAGGCTTTTAGAATATCTGGCCACGCTGTGGCCAGATTGTTGAAAGTCTGGCCGATATTCGACCAGTTCATACGTTCAGCGATCGAGTACAAGAGGTACGCGAGTTCCTTCATTGCATCCAGATCGATCCGCGAACTCGTCGCCTGTTTTAAACCGGCTACAAGCCGCCCAGCGTCGTCGATGCCCTTGACCTCGAGAACTCTCGCCGTGTGCAGTCCGGCCTCCCAGATACTAAGACGCTGGTCCCGGCGTGGGTCGTAGTCGGCTGGCAGATCTGCCGGGGCGAAAAGCTGCACTTTACCTCCACGGCTGGTTAGGATTCCACCGCGTTCAAGGCTTTCGAGCGAGGTATTCAGTGCCGTGGCAAGAGTCTCTGCTGCCCCAAAGGCCCCTTCGTCGAAACCGTGTTGCTGGAACCATTTGAGTGCCCAACGAGTGTCTGAATCAAAGTCACCTTCCAACTCATTGAGCACTTCCGCAAGCACCTGATTGATGAGCTCGAGCGCCGTCCGGACTCGCATTGCAGTTCCGTCGGCCTCGGTAACTTTGGAGAAGCGAGTGAACACGGCCATCCCCGGTCCGATGGTCGACTGGGCGAGGTCTACAGGAGCCACTGTGGCTTCCTGGAGCTGCCGTAGCTTTTGCGGAAGTTCGGAGCGGAGGACCGCCAGGAACCCACCCCTGTCTGTAGAGGGTGCTGATTCGCTCCGTGGACGGCAGGCCAGAACAATTGATGATGCCAGGGCGTTCGTGCCGACCCCGATAAGTCGCCCCCCACGCTCGCTGCGAACAGGCCATGTTGCAGTGATCATCCACCCAGCACGGACAATTCCTTCCAGAATTGTCGACCAGCCCGTCGACGACTGACCGTTTTGAGTGGTTTCTGACTGTTTAAATGCGTAGTAGACCGTGATCGGATATTCGGCGTTCGCGCCCATGCGCATCTTGACAAAGACTTCTTCAAAGCCGGACTCGAAGAATTTCTCCGCCGACGGTTTGCTTCCGTGCCTGTATGGGTTCGCTACTAACTCCTCAGACTTAGGGACCAGTAGTGTCCCCATGAGCTTGGGGTGGATGGCTTTTAGAGCCCTACGCTGCCAGACGTAGAAGTAGTCCGATAGGTCCGAGTAACCAATGTTGTCGTAATACGGAGGGTCTGTGGACACGACCATTCCTGAATAATCCCTCGTCGCGGCGTCGGCCGAAACTGCAACCGCCCCGCTACTCGATGGGACAACATCCACACACCGGGCTACCCACTCGATTTGCCCGAGAAAGTTGCCTGACGAACTTGAGAATGGATCAATTTCAGCGTAATCCCAGACCATTGGGATAGCTTGACGTCCGAAGACGTTGCGTACTTTTTCGCCAGTTGACTGCCAAGAGGCCAACGTTGAGCACCTATCCGTTAAGCGACTTACCGAGAGTCCGAGGTAGGTTGCTACAGCGTCGGCGTAGGCGGCGGCTCCACCGCCGCCACCTTCGAGTCGATCACCGTGTGGCGCGCCGGCGGCCAGTGAATCGGCCAGGATCCTCTCGCGGACCTCAGCTATGAGGTCGCTGAATGTTGTGAGCGCCACAAGCTGCCGATTGGTGAACAGATCAGCAAACCTCTTTAGGCCGTAGGCGGGTGGCGAGAACCACCGGGGGTTGCTGGCTATCAAGGCGCCGCCCAAATCCTCGTCCGAAACTTCCGAGTCAGCTGCGTCGACGTGGACATCCGTCGGCTGAAGGTAAATGCGCTCTCGCCTACCTTCGGCCACGATGGCGATTAGGTCCCTGCCCGCCTGTCCATTGGCTTGCGCCTGGCGGACGTAACTCATAGGGACAGCCGCGCCGCATGAGATGCAGTTCGCGCCCGTACGCCCCGAAATAGTGCCGTCCTTTTCTGGAAAGTTCAGGGGATCTTTATCGATCGAGTATGAGACTTTACCGTCTATTACCTTGGGAACAAGAAACCTTTCCTTGTTCTTCTTCTTGCTGAGCCACCACGAGCTGACCAGCGGCATGTTGATGCCGCACATAGGGTTTGGGCATATCACCGTGCGCGCCCAGATCCAAGCGATGACGTTGGCCGTCTGACCCGCACCGAGTTCGGCCTTCGGATACAAGTGACCGATTCTCTGCTGGGCTACATCGCGCATCCATCGACCATAAGCACGGACGTCAGCTGCCAGCCCTTCGGCGTCCCGCCATGCAGTCATCTGCCCGTCCGCCAGCCCCGGAAAAACTGGCGGTGCGCCTGCGAACATCGGGGGTATCTCGATAAGTGCCCGGTTTATGAGAACTGCGACGGGGTTGAGGTCGGATGCGTGGGCCTCGAGGCCCAGACGCTGAGCCTCAAGTGGGATCGATCCACCGCCTGCAAACGGATCGAGGATCGCTGGCGGGCCTTCTGGACCAGAGGATTTAGCGATCTCGTCGTGAGCAGCTTTGAGTAGTGCCTTATTGTTCGAGTTTTCCCACACGACAAGTTGCTCGATTATGCGGTGGAGGCGTGCTCGTTCAGTGGCCTGTGACTCTTCAGTAGGAAAACGGTCCGGGTGTGAAGAGGGGTCGTCGACCAGTTGGGCGAATAGGACCGCACGGGCCGCTGCAAGGGGGCGTCGGGCCCACCACAGATGCAGAGTGGACGGGTGTCCATGACGGATGGACTTTTCGCGGGCCGATTCCCGATTTATGACCTCGAGAGGCATCGAGACCTCGATGAGTTTGCGCTTCTCCGCCTGCATTCGTACTTATGTCCATTCATGTTGTGTTGCCGGACCCGAGACACCCCGTTTCCATGATCAAATGTATACGGCGGAGGCAAGCTCGACGGCATCGGGCTCTCGGCGTGGGGCAAAGACTAGAAGTCGATGTGTGGTCTAGGCGGGCGCGCCAGCCGTTCTGTTCAGAAGTGTCGTAGTGGCCGGCTAAGCTAGTGGTCATGCCACAACGTCTCCGCCTCATCGACCTCTTTGCCGGCGCAGGCGGCATGACCCAGGGTTTCAAGTCCACTAAACGCTACGAAACCGTGGTCGCCGTCGAGCTTGATCAGTATGCAGCGGCCACGTTTGCGCAGAACCACAAAGCAGCACGAGTCTATGCTGGGGGGATCGAGGAGTGGCTGGACGAAGGTGCTGTTCCGCAGGCTGACGTGATCATCGGAGGTCCCCCTTGCCAGGGGTTCTCGGCACTCGGAAAGCAAGACGTGCTCGATGAGAGGAACTTCCTCTGGCGGAAATACGCAGAGACGATCATCCAAGCACAGCCCCGGTACTTCGTGCTCGAAAATGTAAGGCAATTTTTGACTTCGCCCCAGTTCGGGGAGCTAGAGTCCTGGACTTTGCCTGGAGGGCCACTGGAGGACTATGAGCTGCAGCCGCTATTGTTGAACGCAGCAGACTTCGGAGCCTACCAAGCGAGAGTGCGAACAATAGTGATTGGTCGGCGGCGTGGACTGCCGAAGGTGGCTGTGCCCGTCAACGGGCCATTCAAGGGCAAACACCGCAGCGTGGAGGACGCCTTTGCGGGGGGGGTAGGCCAACAGGTGATCCCTCGGGGTACATCCATGCGTGACTTTCCAGACACTAGAACTGAAGTCGGCGGCGTTACGATGCCGGGCCCGTTCGCGACGCCTGAGCTGCACGTGACACGCAATTATACCGATCTGTCTCTGAAGCGCTTCGCGAAGATCCCAGCTGGTGGAAATCGCTTTGATATCCCCTTCGCCCTTTTAGCCGATTGCTGGAAAAAGCACAAGAACGGCTCCGGAGACGTTATGGGCAGGTTGCATTGGAACAAACCGTCTGTGACAATCCGAACGGAGTTCTTTAAGCCCGAGAAGGGCCGGTACCTACATCCTGATCCGGACGTCCACCGCGCTATCACGCACTTCGAAGCCGCTCGACTCCAGGGGTTCCCCGACACATACAAGTGGATGGGAACGAAGACCGCAGTGGCCAGACAAATAGGTAATGCAGTGCCTGTTCAGCTGGCCGCATATCTGGGGCAGCTCATTGCTGAGGCTTGGGATGCGTCATTGGTACTCCGTCCAAGCGTCGGAGAAGATGAGAAAGAATGCTGAGGATATCAAGGCAGTCCTGATCAGTGAAGGCTTCGTGCTCTAAAAGCCATTTCTTTTCTTGATGGTCCAAGAGGTTTCGCACCCCGGACACGACTCCGCCGCTGAGTTGCCGTTGCCCGCTTTGCACGTTCTTCACAGTGATGTCAGTGATCCTCGATCCCGCAATAGTTTTGTACTTGGCGAAAACGGAGAGTCCATTTCCGTTCTCACTAAAAGCCTGATTCATCAGGTCAGTCGCATTTTGGATCTCCCGACCCAGCCGAGTTTGGACTTCGGAAATATATCGCTTTATAGCCTCGTCTACAGCGTCAATGTATCGCCCGGCCTCATACTCCGGAAGTGCGGCATCGTGAATTGACTCATGCATGTGACGCCAGTGCAAATCAGCGTATTCCGGGGCGATGGACTTCAAGCCGTCAATTATTTTGTCTTGTGCCATATTGGAAAGTCGAGATTCAGGTTCAGCAATTGTTTCTAATATCGACTGAAGAGCAGCGGATTCTGGGCCGCGTAGTGTAGAAGTCCAGCCAGTGAAGTCAGTTCCACTTCGTTCCTCTGCACGTTGCTGCTGTCGTTCTTTTCGAGCTTTCCTCCAGTCTGATGCTATCGATTTCAGGACATGGGCTAAAACCGATTTCAACTCAGCCGGTTCTTCCGCATCCCAGTTGATCGCTCGCCTGTCGGTTGCGATGACGTCTGGCTTGATGTCATCGAGGTAGGAGACATCGATGAACCCTGTGAGGTACGAAAAAGCGTGGCTTGATTCTGAAGCACCGAAAAACTCGGGCTCATTAATTAGCCGCCCATTCGCATAAAGTGCAACACCACGGTTTGTTCCGGCTAGGGGGGATGCGGCCGATACAATTCGTCCGCTGATTTCATTTGTGGTGATGTAAGATCGCACCACCGTTCCAATGGTTTCTTCAATGTCTTTGTCTTGGAGTACCCATTGAAATTCAGGCGCAATTCCGTCGAGACGCGCCTCCTTCGTTACTTCTGTTTTTTCTCCACGCTTGTTCTCCACGAACAACCTGAAAGTAGTGTCCCCGTAGTCGAATAGACGCGCAAGGCTTTTTCGCAAGTCGTCAGTCCGAATGGGAGAACTGCGCACTAACCTGCGAATCGTTATTTTCGTTCCCTGTTGCTCCCGGCTGGTACTGCCGGTGCGTACTGATGGCCTGTACTCTCCTTCGGACTCGAGCATCGCCTCGTAGTCAAGTGAAACGTTATGGAGAGCTGTCGATGCTCGCCGGCTTGTAGCAACTTCAACAACGTGCCCTACCCCGAAGAGTGCAAGCTTTCCAATGCCCTTCTTCCCAGAGACTTTGCGTTGCCCGCTCTCTGAGAGCCCCGTATTTAGTTCGTTTCGGCGATTACGTCCTATACGAAGGTATTTGGAGGCCAAGTCATCCAATGACATACCATGACCATCGTCGGTTACGGAAACATAATCACCTAGGTCGTCAGCACCAACTTTCACCTCGACTAGTTTTGCGTCGGCGTCGTAGGCGTTGGCAATCAGTTCGGCGATTGCATTGGGCAAGTGTGAGTACATGTTTGATCCCAGATGCCCAACCGTTGACGGTTCAAATCTGAGGACGATGTCCGGGATCAATTGATGCTCCTTGTTGAGGCGGTTCTTCTTGGACGATGTTATCCGAGGTTGGTCGCGGCCAGTGGTTCATCGCTGGCGTTTGAGGATTTCCCATGCGCGTGGCAAGTTTCATAGAGGCCAGCATCGTGGTTCACTGCATCGACGGGTGAAAGGACACAAACATGCTGAGCTATCGGACGCTTCTCACTATTAATCCGAAGTCGGATTCTGATGTAGTACAGGGAGTACTGGACGCGACCTTCGAGTGGTTCCAAAGTAAAAGGCTGGACACCAATGCTCTACGACCCAACGCCGAGGTTGCTGTGGCTGGTCATGCTCGAGTGATGTGGATTGCCCCCGATTCTGAGACGTTCGCGCGCACTCATCGCCTGGTTCTTACAGAGCAGTCATCAGCAAGCGAATGGGTATCCACTATTACGGTGCGGCAGCCAATAGATGGACCTCCTTGGTTCTGGGTGGATGTCGAAGGGCCGGAGTGGGCCGGAGCTCCCCGACTTGTTGGATCCTTGATGGAGAACTATTCCTGTTCCGATCGTGGCGTTCGATTGACCAAAAAGCCTGTGGTCGTTCGCCCTCAACAGGTCGACAAACTAATACAGCTACTTAACAGGCCGGGCCGGAGGACTGCGTCCTTCATAGCCGGGAGTAGTCCTGCATTGAACATGCGGGACTGGACGGAGTTTGTCGGAAACATCCTAAAACAGACTACTGGTCAAGCGTCTGCCTACGTACTGGATCCAGTGGCGACGACCCTGTTTAACCAACGAGTGGGTGCCAATTTCGGAGTGAAAGCTGGAATGCTGAGGATGTATCTTCCGGAGCTGGACGCCAGTGACTCACAAGATTCTGCTCGACACCGGTTCCTGACAGCTGAATCGCTGGCCACCCAGGACGTCCGTCGTCTCGGCAAGACACTGAGCTACAAAGCGCGTGAAGTTGCTCAGACGGCGCTTTTGGATGACGGCATTCGCCTCTTGGACCGGCAGCTTGACGATCTGGAGACTCGAATTGGTCTCCGTCCCGGAGCAACCGAAATTGGCGCAGCGGCCTTGGATCAAGCCGAGGGCAAGAGGCGACTAAGTGCCTCGGACCCGTCCGTGGCTGCCGGAAATGAGCCACTTGAGCTTGCGGCACCGTCTGTCTCGTCGGAGAGCGCGCCCGACGACGATACAGAGGCAGAGGATGTAAAGATCGGTAGTTGGGACTCCACCCTTGGAGAGCAGGCCGAGACCTACTTGGCCCTTCGGGCGCTCGTAGAAGAGTACGCCGGGGGCAAGACATCACTTGACGCTGTCGAATCGGTTCGTGGACTCTTGGATGCGGGTGTTGCGGCTGAGGCATTGAGCACGCGGCTCTTAGCGAAAATCGATCAGAAGTCTGCGGCCTTGGACACTGCAGCAGTTGAGCAGGCAAGACTTCACCGCCTCGTGGATGACCTCGAGCTGGACGCTTGGGAGACGTGGGAGCATCTCGAAGTCCAGTCCGCGCGTGCTCGTAGCGCGCAAGAAATGGAGTTGAAACTACGGGGCATGCTGGCCAAAGCCGGTGGTAGCAACGTTGACTGGGCTCTGCTCGACGACGTTGAAAGGCCCGAGCTTTCAGTTCCCCAAAATTTCAACAGCCTCGTGGAGTCATTCGATAATCTCCAGTACGTCATTTACACAGGAAACAAGGACGTCACTGCAAGCCTCGATGATCATGATGCTATTGGACGGTGGTGCGATATGACATGGAGTATCGTCCTGGCGTTGAACGACTATGCACGCTTTAAGGCGGAGGGTAGCGACATACAGGGCGTACACGCCTACCTTGAGTGCCCGCCACCCGGCGGCCGTAGCTACCATCCGGGTCGTCATGCTCGCGACGAGAGTGAGTCAGTGAAGAATAACCCGAGTTTTTCAACGCCCCGCACGCTTTCCGTACCAACGAAGGTCGACCCCAGCGGAGAGATGTTCATGGGAGCACATTTCCGAATCGCTAAACATGGACTTGTGTCCCCAAGGTTGCACTATGTCGATGCAACGGCCGCTGCGGGAAAGATCATCATTGGCTACATCGGGCCGCACCTTCCCAACCCTCAGACGAACTAATTCTCGAGTTCTGCTCCTTCGATCTTGTCCCAAAGAAGATCTACGACCCTCCTTTGAACATTTGGACCCACTTCAAGGAGAACCTCGAAGAACTCCCTGGCAATGCCTTGGGCAACGTGTTCGAGCACGGGTTTTAAGTCGCCGGTTGAAGCCGATTCCGCGGGCGAGGGATTCTTAATATCACTGTGATCGGTATCTTCCGTTTGGGAGCCGCTAGTAGCTGTATCCGGGGCAGCGATCCGGGCGGCTATTTCAACTGCGTCCGATTCGCTTAAATTCGGTTCATCCGTTCCATCACCGGTCGGGTTCGAACCGGTATCGTCTTCGTCGCCGAGGAAGTCGGCCAGTATCTTAGGGATTCTGTCGGCTCGCATGACTACGTCCAGATGGTGGACTGTGCGGGTCAATGCAATGTACAGAAGCTTGTCGCCCTGTGCCAGATTCAAGATGGAGGCTGGCTCGACAACGACTACGGCATCAAACTCAAGGCCCTTTGCATCCTCAGGGGAAACCAGATTGATTCCTTGGGACAACCCACCTTCGGCCGATTCGCTGTGTCTGATGCCCGCCGCGTGAAAG
This sequence comes from Paenarthrobacter sp. TE3676, assembly GCF_056279165.1. Taxonomy (NCBI): domain Bacteria; kingdom Bacillati; phylum Actinomycetota; class Actinomycetes; order Micrococcales; family Micrococcaceae; genus Paenarthrobacter; species Paenarthrobacter sp. TE3676. Next base: position 228,082 of record NZ_JBWBQU010000005.1, on the reverse strand, counting down.
GCAGCACGAACAGAGTCCATCTGCGGTGCAGCTACGACGACTCCCACAAACAAGCCTCGTGAGCTATGTTCTTTTACAGCTGACACCACTACATCGTGAAACGTCTCGGCACCCACTGCATACCAGCGGGGATTCTCCTCTGTCTGCCGTGGGAAGGCTTGGGGCGCAGTCAGCCCGGGGGCTGCCGTTGCCAGCACCTTGGCAGCGACAGCCAGGACAGGCGCTGGCACACGATATCCGATGGTCAGCTCCGCTTCAGTGAAATTGTCCTCAGTGCCCAGCGTGGTCAGAACTTGGTTCCAGTCTTTGCGCGCATAAGCTGACGTTGCCTGTGCAATGTCTCCCACTACAGTCATGGACCCGTTTTGACTTCGTCTCCGGATTGCTCGGAGTTGCATGTAGGAAAGGTCCTGTGCTTCATCCACGACGACGTGCCCGAAACGGCTGACCGTCCCATTAATTGCATTGGCGGCGCAGTCGATAACGCCGAGATCTGCCATCGTCCATGGTTCGTCGCCGATCTTCTGGGCAGCAGGTCTGTATAGCAGCTCGGTTTCGGACTCCGTAGCGCCGGCTCGAATAAGTCGGTCTTTGGAGCCGTACAATTCCCGCACGAATTGCTGTGGAGAAAGCGAAGGGTACACCCGTTCGGTTTGCTCTTCCAGGGATGCTCTGTCTATGAGTGGTGCGGAGTCCCTTCTGCCAGCGTCGATCCTGCCCGCTACGAGTGACTGGAGGGCAGCCTTAAACTGAGCTCGCCGGCGATTGTAAAGACCTGTTGTAATCTGGTGTAGAACGCGTTCGATATCCTCTGCTGCTACAGAAACTGTTAAGGCAGTGTCGAGGCGTCTTACCTCGAGACCGTCTGCTGGAACTCGTACCCGTCCGCTGAGCCCTTTCTGGACAATAGACTCCATCTTCGCGGAGCCCTTCTTTCGTTCTGTGTCACCGCTATCGGTGGCTCGAGGCCCAAAATCACCTGCTAGCAGCTGTGCAAGCGACTGCTGGACTACGTCCACGTCCCCGAGAGTAGGAAGTACACGCCTGATGTATTTGGTGAATGTGGGGTTGGGGCCAACAACGAGTACATCCCTTGGCTGCAGCTCCTCCCGGTAGTTATAGAGGATCCAAGAAACGCGGTGGAGAGCGACCGCAGTCTTTCCAGTGCCGGGCCCACCCTGAATAACAAGAAGTTGGTCCTTGGGTGCTCGAATGATGCGGTTTTGCGTAGCAGTGATGGTCCGCACAATATCCCGCATAAACTCGTCACGACCGCGACCGAGGTCCTCTAGGAGTGGATCCTGCTCACCAACGAAGGTCGCCGCGGAGATGTCGTCAGAGAGCTGCTGGAATAGCACATCATTGAAAGAGTCGATCCGATTGTGGGTTGTGGAGAATACCCTCTTGCGCGCAAGCCCGTGAGGCTCTTCGGGTGTTGCCTCATAAAAAATTTCACCGACTTGAGACTGCCAGGGTGTGATGAGGAGATCATAGTTTTCGTCGCGGATCGCGACGCTACCGAGGTAGATTGTCTCGCCGTCCTCTAAGTCCATCCGCGCTGTGGCAACTGCCTCCGAGGGGGCCAGCTGTCTCCGATTTAGCAGAGCCGCACGCTGACTTGATCGCTCATGGACGTTTCCGCTTACGGTTGAGGAGCTAACGTCTGCTGCGTGCCTGTCATAAGCCTGCTTGGCTGCATCGAAGTATTCCTGTTCGAGGGACCTCTCGGCCTCGAAGGCGTCCCGGTCCGTGTCCTGCAGCTGTGCAGTCATAATGCCCCCTGTGACTATTGGAGTCATTAAAGCAGAGCGCTGCGACAAAAACCGTTGGCATCCCGCGAGTGGCATGACCTGTGATCATTTACGCGCTACATAGCAAAGCTGTAGCCTGGCTGGATGTACATCGATGTTGGTGGACAACAGGACAGCCTCGACGCCAGACTCCGGACCGCTGCTTTCGTCTGGCTTGATCAAAAAACGGCAGCTGGTTCCCGGAACCTTCTGTTCTCTGAAACTCAGTCATTCAATTTTGAGGGGCGGCGCATTCCTCTAAAAGACAGAGTGAAAGGCATTTGGAAGCCAGCAGAGCTTTCGGCCGCATTATCTATCACCACGACCTATCGCCCCCCGGGCGTTGCGCATCCCTACAATGATTTGATTCACAAGTCCGATGGGCTTCTACGATACAAATGGAACGGCGAGAACGGCGAGAACGGCGACGAGTCGACCAATCGCTCCCTTCGTGAGGCCATGGTGCCAGCGTCCCGCTCATATGGTTCTTTGAGGTTGGAAAGGGCATATTTAAGCCCCGTGTATCCGGTCATCGCTGTTGGTGAAGAACCTGGGAGCCAACAGTTTCTTGTTGACGCAGATCCCTACCTTAATTCCAAGCAAAATGCATCACCCGCGGAAGAACTTCGCCGGTATCTACAGGTCGAGACGCGGAAGAGGCTGTTCCAGGCAGTCTTCCGGGGAATGGTGCTGCGGGCATACCGGGAACGGTGTGCAGCCTGTGGCACGCGCGAATGCTAGATGCTGCCCGCATCATTCCAGACAGTGACGACGATGGTATCGCCTCTGTCGTCAATGGGCTTTCCCTATGCAAAATCCATCATGCAGCCTTCGACACAAGCATTCTTGGAATCCGACCAGATTTCGTTGTGGAGGCGCACCCCGCACTATTGGCGGAGGTTGACGGGCCCATGCTTCGTCACGGTCTACAGGAAATGCGCGGCCGACGGATCGCACTGCCCAGTGCTCGTGCGGAGCGCCCAAGCGTGGATCTCCTTGAACGCGCATATGAACATTTCCTAATGGCAACGTGACAAGATGCACGGTCGATCAACGCCGATTCTATGGTTACCCAGACGTTGCCACGAAGCGAGTTGGCCAGCCTAGGTACTCAAAGTTTGTCAATCCAAGTATCTTCTTCTCGTAGGTCCCAACTCGACGCGCCTTTGGTGCGGGGCTTCGCTGAGGTGATTTGCTTTATCCGACTCAATACTCGATGGGCTTCGGCCGCGGTAAGCTCCCTCAGCGCGGAAATTGGACGTACGGTACAGCTCTGTACAATCTCCTGCCGTCGGTCCTGTCCAACAATTCCAGCGACGGCAAATGCTTCACGAATAGCGATGCGCTGGTAGTCGTGAATTGGGAGATCGACGGGACCTGCGGTTTCGGGAAGTTCGTCGCTTGACTTGAAATTGAAGAGGGCATCAGGCACGGTGACAAGCCTACTAGCGAAGCCGTGGCTGTGGAACGGGGGCTGTTGGGCGTGCCCGCATGAGTCTGGCTTGAAGCTGGCGTCGGCTCACGCAGCGAACCGGCTAGCAGTGTGACGGCTCCGAGATTCCGCCCACTTCAGAGAGGTCCGATGCTCGCGGGGTCAACAAACAACCGCTCCGGATGATGATGTAGTGGCGTTCCGTGTTCGCTGACTGCATCACATATTGACTGTGACGAGGCTCACCGCTTTAATAAACGAATGCCATTCATTTATGACTAACTAGGATCCTCCTCCATGGTTAGCGAAGGCAAACAATCCCGCACCCACCAGCGCGAGCCCCTACCCCCAGCTCGGCCGCAGTTCCCCCAGCGCCCCCTCATCAGATTTAGGATCCCCAATGACCCCCACATTTGATACTGATACACCGGCAGGCGAGAAGCCTGTGGGGCCAGCTTCCACTCAGACTCCAACCCGGGGTTGGCGCCGAGTCCTTGGCGTTCCCTCGCTGGTGTTGCTGGGCTTGGTCTACATGGTGCCGCTGACGATTTTCAGCACCTACGGCATTGTGGTGGAGTTGACGGGCGGGCGCCTTTCGGCCGCCTACGCAGTGACGCTGGTGGTCATGCTATTCACCGCGCGCTCATATGGCCGGATGGCGAAAGCATTCCCGTTCGGGGGATCGGCATACACCTACGCGACGCGATCGTTTGGAGCCGGGCTTGGCTTTATGGCTGGATGGTCTCTCTTGCTGGACTATCTGCTGCTGCCGATGATCAACTACCTGCTTATCGGAATCTACATGGAAGCCGCATTCCCTGCCGTCCCTGCATGGGTTTTCATGGTGGTCTCCATCCTGGCCGTGACCGTTCTGAACATCTTGGGCATCACCGCGATTGCCAAGGCCAACTTCGTTGTGGTGGGACTTCAGGCGCTCTTCATTGTGCTGTTCGTTGCGCTGGGACTGTCATCAATTACCGGCACCGGCAATCTTGACTTGATGGCTCCGTTCACCGGAGTCGATGGGGCTGAGGGCGTCTCCCCGATATTGGCTGGCTCCGCAATTCTGTGCCTGTCGTACCTGGGATTCGACGCCGTTTCCACCTTCGCTGAGGAGACAAAGGACCCGAAGCGCAATCTGCCCAAGGCCATCATGCTAACCACTGTGCTGGCCGGTGTGATCTTCCTAGGACTCGCGTATATCAGCCACCTTGTACTCCCGGTCAGCACATTCAATGATGTGGACGCAGCGGCCATCGAAGTCATTGGCGCGGCGGGCGGAAACCTTCTCGTTGCCTTCTTCACCGCCGCATACATTGCAGGAAGTCTTGGATCGGCGCTGACGTCTCAGGCGTCCGTTTCGCGAATCATTCACTCGATGGGTCGTAGTGGTGTCTTCCCTGCTGCACTGGGTCGGCTCCACGCTCGATTCCGCACACCCGTGCTTCCAATTCTCTTGACATCAGCCGTTTCGCTTCTGGCCTTTGTACTTGATCTCCTGACTATTTCATCGCTGATCAGCTTCGGTGCGCTGGTCGCTTTCTCCGTGGTCAACCTGGCCGTGATCAAGCACTACTTCGTTGATGAGAAGGTACGCGGCGCCCGGGGCATAGTTCATAACCTTGTGCTGCCAGGCATAGGTTTTGCCTTGACGGCCTGGCTGTGGACGAGCCTGAGTGGGTTGTCGTTCACGTTCGGGCTCGCATGGGCGGGCGTGGGCGTGGTCTATCTGGCCTTCTTGACTCGCGGATTCCGCAAGCCTGCGCCGCAGTTGGAGCTCGAGCAAGCTTAGAGGCAGCTGCTTTCGGAAGTCATCCTTGACGAGGACGCTGCCCAGGTCACAGGATCTTCGACAGCCGCGTGCACTCTTCCCACAGCCGCTTCCGCGCGGCTGGATCAGAGCCCATGCCCGGCGTCGGCAGTTCCTTGCGTTTCGTCCAGAGCTTGCCGGGTACCGTCGCAGTTTCTGGCGAGGTGGCTAGCCAGACGGCCGTGTCGGCTGCTTTCTCTGCCGTCTTGCCGAAGGTATTTGTCACCCATCGGAACGGCCCGCCAACGTCCTGCAGAAGACCGGTGTTCTTGACGAGGCCCGGATGCACTGCGTTGACCACCACGTTTGATCCGCGAAGGCGCTCCGCGAACTCCTGCGTTAATAGGACCCGGCCCAGCATCGTTGGCGGGGTGGAGCGAAGGTAGCTGTAGTTGCCTTTCGCGGTTTGCAAGTCGTCGAAATCGATCTTGGTCACCGATGGACCGCCCGAATACCTGGACGCGATGTTTACGATCCGCGATGGCTGCCCCTGATCCCTGCTCGCGCCACGTTTGAGCGCATCCAGGAGCAGATTCGTGAGAAGGAAGTAGCCCATCACGTTGGTAGCGAACGTGAGCTCGAGGCCATCCGCGGTCACGTGGCGTTCCTTGCGGAAAACGCCGGCCGCGTTGACGAGGACGTGCAGCTCGTCGTGACGGGAAAGGAACTCCTCAGCCGCCGAGCGGATTGACGCTTGGCTTGAGAGATCGCCGGCAAGGGGTTCCAAGGTGGCGTCTGGGACTGCGGCCCGAAGGTCGCGCACAGCCTCTTCTGCCCGAGCTTCTGTCCGTCCAACCACGACGACGGTGGCACCTTCGCGGGCCAGAGCAGTGGCGATGGCCTTAGCAAGGCCACCCGTAGCGCCGGTGACGAGCGCTGTTCGTCCATTCATCGAGGCCATGGCTTGATCTCAGCACGAAACGGCGGGTTTTGCGAGAGTCCTGCGATGCTTGCTGAGCGGACAGTGGTTACTTCTTGGGCGGACGCGACTTTGGCGCTTTCGCCGGGAACGAGCCCACATGGTCAAAGGCTTTGGCCACCCAGGGCTCGGCCTTCTCAGCGTCATCGTTCCAAGCTTCGGGAAGACCTGTGTATCCGCCCATGGGACGTTCTTCAGGGCCGAACGGTTGAGTTTGGTGGTTAGCCTCGAGCTCAGCTTTGTCAGCCTCGGAAAGGCGGACGCCGATGGTGGGGCCGAAGAGTCCTGCGAACATGTTGCCATTGACGAATGCGCCCAGATTGCCGAACATCGGCTTGACGATGACATCCGGATGATCGGGCAGCACTGAACGGAAGCGTTCCTTATCGGCGTCAGAGGGCTTGGGCATCTGCAATTGGTGTCCTCCTATGTGGCTTTGCGAGCGGCCCCTTTGCTTGATCCTGTAGTCGCGCCGTGGGAAAAGCAATACAAAAATGCATGTCCTCGACAGTTGCGACTTCGTCACGACACCGGCTTGGGGAGTGGCTGTCAGCCTTAGCTGGAGCCGACGATTGACAGAGATTGGCCGCCCGAGGTGTGCTAGGACGTTGATATATTTCTTGGTCAGTCCGAACATCGGATGGATAAATATTTCCCAGCACTAGCCATCTGCTCAAATCTCTGTAGACTAGTTGGTGTTGTTGTGTTTGGCATTTGGTAGTTCAGGCAGTCCCCACGATCCTTCCGGATCGTGACTTTCTGAAGTAACTGTGGAGAACACCCCACACCCGGAGACCCGAAAGTCGGGACAATCTCCACCTTCAGTAAGGACTGAAAAAATGGCTACAGGTACCGTAAAATGGTTCAACTCCGAAAAGGGCTTCGGCTTCATCTCTCCTGAAGATGGCAGCCAGGACGTTTTCGCTCACTACTCTGCGATCAACTCCTCGGGCTACCGCTCCCTCGAAGAGAACCAGAAGGTTTCCTTCGACGTCGAGCAGGGCCCCAAGGGTCCCCAGGCAGTAAACATCCAGGCTGTCTAGTCTTCGGATAACTCAAAAAGCAGGGCCGGTCACTGACCGGCCCTGCTTTTTTGTCTGCCCTTAGCAGGAAGATGTTTTCTAGTGCTTCTTTTCGTCATAGAACATATATCCACATAGTGAATTACACCCATGTAATTCACTTCCGGCTCTCCGTATCGTGGGACGTAGTCCACCCGCAGAGCTGAAGGAGCATCCTCATGGATCGCCCAATATTCGAACAGCCCCACCACCTAGACGCATCGCGCCAGCACCTAGTTTTGCCCGAATCACCACCTAGACTGCCCGAAATCGGTCTGTGCAAGGCCGTTTTGCCACCTAGTCCCGTTTTCAAGATCTAGCCTGCGAAGTGAGCCTCATGTCGGGCATCCACAAAAACAGAAGGCTAGGTCGCGTGTTCGATTCAGAGGTTCAGCGAATCCTCGACTTTGTTGCCCGCGGCATTGGTGTCAGGGTTGTTGGCGCACCGGGTAGCGGTAAAACATCGGTAGTACGCAGCGTCATGAGCAATCTGGAGAAGACTGGCGTTTCCGTGCACTTCATCAGTGGACTCCGTACACACCGCACCATCCCGTACTCGGCCATCAAGGGGCTCGGACTGGAAATGAGGCCTGGCCGCAGCGGTGTCTTCGATATCGCTGATGTGTTCTCCAGCCAACTGGCCAAGGCCGGCAAACACCTGCTGGTTGTTGACGATCTCCACCTGGTGGATAGCGAATCCTTGGCAGTCCTGGAGGCTGTGAGGCGGAGATCCGATTGTCCTATGGTGGCTACGGCGCCGGAAACATGGACTTTCTCCCGGGGCCAGCTGGCCGTGCTCAACAACGGTAGGGAGGCGCACCTGCAGTTGGATCCACTCCACTACGAGCAGGTCCACCTACTCATCGCGCAGGTTCTTGGTGCCCCCGCAGACGCAGACACAACAGCGCGCATCCTCACCAAATCGGCCGGAAACCCGCGGCTCATCGTGCGGATCGCAGAGACAGCCTCACTGAGCAACCTGCTGGTCATGAAAGACAAGCAATGGTGCATGACGGCCGACACCCTATGGAACGAACACCTTCGAGGCACACTTGAGGCCCTCCTGGCTGAACTGGGTGCTGAGGAGTTCACGGCGCTGCACATCATGGCGATTCTCGGTACGGCACGGGTTGATGTCCTCCACAAAGTCATCCAGCCCGATGCCTTGGAAGGCTTGGAGCGCAGGGGATTCCTGTCCGTCCTGGCGGACCACCACAATGGCTCAATAGCGGCCATTAGTCCGCCCGTCATCGCTGACTACTTCCGAGGGAACAAGAAGCTCCGGGACCGCAAACTGCTCCGCAGCAAGATCGCCGGCGTCCTTGAAGCTGCCCCTCAGGTGGCCCCGGAGAAGCACACCACGGCAGACTGCCTCTCCCGTGTGCTTTCATCTCTGCGTCTGGAGAAGGGCGACGACGACGCCATAACTTCCAGGCACTTCCACGACCACAACGCGGACCGGGAACACATCCGCTTCGAACGCTGGCAGGCCAACAAGTCAGCCGCCAACGCCGCAGCACTCCTCCGCATGTACTGGGGTGCTCCCGTGAATGTGGAGCGTGCCAGCCTTGTCTGCGCCGAAACAACAGATTTCGACGCCGATCCCAGAGACCGCCTGTTTGTCACCATCACTGAGGCCATGCTTGCGATCCACACGGGCCGCGGGCCAGGTGCCGCCGTCGACATCCTCCAAAAGTTCGCCGGGGACAATCCGCAGCAGGTAGCTGAAGTCCAGAATGCCATTCTGTTCATCAGTGCTTCCCACGGCAGGGTTCCAGCTGATCACGCTGACGAGCCAGGCGTTTCTGGCGGCCAAGGATCGGGAATGGGGGTGCTGGTCCATGGTTTGCTTGAGTTGTACCGCTTCAAGCCAGCTGCAGCGTTGGAAGCCGTTGACGGTGCGGGCGACGATGATGCCTTTTCGCATCTTCGGCCGTTCATACACGGCTTCGCCCTCTTTGCCGCCGGACGCGTAGAGGAGTCGTTGGTCTTCGCCCTGGACTGGCGGGCCGAAGCTCGCAAGAATCTGGACCAGTTCGGCGTGGTTACCAGCAGCTACGTGGCCGCCCACGGACTGCTTTACCGAGGCCACTTTGAAGAGGCCGAGTACCTGATGAGCAGCGTCTTTGCGATGGGTCGCCCGGGCTTCGTCGTCGACTCGCTCTACGACGCCATGCTCAGGTTGGCTGGGCTCAGGCACGCGACGACTGCCATAGTGCCGACGCTTTCCATAGCTGCACAGGCGCGGACGGAGGTGCCGGACGTTGGTCCGATACCCGGCATCGGCAAGGGAGCCTACGAGCTCATCGCTCACCACAATGCCCAGCCTTCAGTGTTCGACCGAAAAGCCGCCAAGCTCATTAGGCGGCAGTTGAAGAGCGGCTACGTCCTTGAAGCCATGATGACTGCGCTGCTCTGTACGTGCCTTTGCCCGGGCCGACCAGTTTTGGATCTGCTGCAAAAGATCCTGCGGGAGAGCGGCGTGACAGTCCATGACCAGCTCATTGCCATCGCTACCGCGGTGGTTGAAGGTGACCATAAGCTGCTGGGGCTGCTCCTCAAGCACTATGAACCTGACATCGACACGTACCAGGTGGGAATGCTGCTCCGAGGAGCCCTCAAGCGCCACGTAATCGACGGTGATGCTGCCGCAGCCGACGCCATGGCGCAGGCATCATCCGTCTTCGCTGTCCGCTTCCCATCGGCCAACGAGCAGCTCTCCTTCAATTCCTTCAGGACGACGCCGCTGACCGAAAGGGAGATCGAGGTCGCCGTACTAGCCGGACACCGCACCAATGTAGAAATCGCGGAGCATCTCGGCATCAGCGCGAGGACAGTTGAAAACCACATCTCCAACGCGCTGCGGAAGACTGGTGCAACATCCCGCAATAGTCTTTTCATGCTGGTGGGGAATTCACTTCCGCCGCGCTGACCCGGGATAGGCTGGATATCCGTGAGCAACTCTCCGGCTTTGGCCCGCCGACTAGGTACGTTCGACGCATCGCTGATCGGTTTGGGGTCAATGATCGGCGCCGGTGTCTTTGCGGCGTTTACCCCAGCCGCCGCTGCCGCGGGATCAGGGCTGCTGATCGGGTTGGTAGTGGCTGCCTTCGTCGCCTTCTGCAACGCGACCTCGTCGGCCCAACTGGCTGCGGCCTATCCAACGTCCGGCGGTACCTACATCTACGGTCGGGAACGGCTCGGCCCTTGGGCCGGGTTCCTGGCAGGATGGGGATTCGTCATTGGCAAAACGGCGAGTGCCGCTGCCATGGCGATGACCTTCGCCGCCTATGCCGCACCGCAAGGCTGGGAGCGCCCGGTGGCGATTGCCGCCGTCGTAATTTTGACCGCTGTGAATTATCACGGAGTGACCCGCACCGCCGGACTGACGCGCGTGCTGGTGGTCGCTGTACTTGCTGCCCTGACGATTGCTGTCGCAGCGGTTTGGGGTGGCTCCGGTCCCGACTTTGGCAGCTTTATGGGCGAGGGGCTGCTGGCCCACGGCTGGTACGGCATCCTGCAATCAGCGGGGCTGCTGTTCTTTGCTTTCGCCGGGTACGCAAGAATCGCGACGATGGGTGAGGAAGTGCGTGAGCCCAAGCGCACCATACCCCGCGCGATCAGCATTGCCTTGGGGATCACCATCGTCATCTACGCCGTTATTGCCATTACTTTGCTGGCGGCTCTCGGCCCCGACGGCGTGGCTGCTACGGCGACCCCCTTGGCCGACGCGGTGAGCGCTGGCACCTTGGCCTGGGCTTCGCCCGTAATCAGAGTCGGTGCAGCCGTTGCGTGTCTGGGTGCGTTGTTGGCACTCGTCGCAGGGCTTGGCCGGACGAGCCTGGCCATGGCCCGCGAACACGATCTTCCGCACTGGCTCTCCGCTGTGCATCCGCGCTATAAGGTCCCGCATCGTGCCGAAGTCACGTTGGCTGTAGTGATCTGTCTGATTATCGCAGTTGCGGATCTTCGCGGGGCAATCGGCTTCTCATCATTCGGCGTGCTGCTTTACTACTTGGTTGCCAACATCGCCGCCTACACTCAGCCGTCGGAAGACCGCCGCTACCCTAAGTTCCTGCAGGTGGCAGGTGCTGTTGCATGCGTGGCTCTTGTTGCCACCCTTCCGCCTGTATCAGCCGGGTTGGGTGTGCTGATGTTCGCGGTGGGCATCGCATACCGCCTGGTGCTTTTGCGGTTTGACCGCCGCGCCGGCTGATATTCCGGCTGGGCACGGCCCCATCTGGGGGTAGTCGGATGGAGCCGTGCCGCAGTGCCTCCTACGCGTGGAGCGAGTGGGGTAACCCGCCGGACACCGGGAATCCCGCCCCGAGAGGCACAAAAAGAGACTATGGCCGGCAATCGGCCTCTAGGTGCTCGAATCCTCAAACTAGGTGGTCGGGAGACGCATAATTGGGGGTAAATTCATCAAAAATAGGTGCTGAGCGGCAGCGTCTAGGTGTTGGCCCGGCGTCGAGCATTCCTACGTTCCACGGACTCCATGTAGGTGACGATGCTCGCAATAGTCAGGGCTACAGAGCAGACAACAGCCAGCGCAGTGGACGCCTCCTGGAATGGCACCACCACCAGAGGGCTCAGCATCATGGCATTGCCAAAGCCGGATGCAGCGAAGAGGCCTGCTTTAAGGAGCAGACACGTGAGCGGTTCGGCAATCAACATCGCTACGGGCGCCACAACACCCAGAGCCATGGTGAGAACGACAGCCGTGGTCCGCAAATCTGAAGGATCAAGGATGTCCAGGCCTTCTGGCGGGGGCGCAGTTCCGAGCAATGTGGCCGACACCGCCGAGCAAACAGCTATGACGCAGGTGATGATGCGAAGCGCTGCTGGGTAGAAGTGCGTGATCACTGGTAAGTCCTTGTCGTTGTAGGTTCAACCCCCGTCCGTAGTGGTAGTAGTCCATAACAATGACATATGACGCGAAACCTCTCTTTGCGCTGAGAGAATGACTCATATGGAGTCCCCCATCACCGTTCCAGCCGTTGAGTTGCGCATTTCAATCAGTGAGACTGAACCGCTCATCTGGCGGCAACTCGTCCTCCCCGACACCGCCACAGTGGCTGAGCTGCACCGTGCCATCCAGACCGCATTCGGGTGGAAGGACGCTCATCTCTACGCCGTTGCCGGCCACGACCGTGCGGGCACGAAACGCATCATCATGGGAGTCGACGACGGCGACGGTCCGGCTGGTACTGAGTTAGCGGCTGACGTCCGGCTAACTGAGCGTTTTGACCCGCACTCGCCTGGGTTGTCGGACCTTGAGTACGACTACGATTTCGGGGACAACTGGACCCACGAGATTGAAGTTGTTGGACCTGCCGTGCTCCACGAGCACTCTATCGCTTGCCTTGACGGAGCTATGCGGGGGCCCATAGAGGATTCAGGGGGAGTGGGTGGGTATGCCAACGTGGTTGCCGTTGTGTCCAACCCCAAGCATCCAGAGCACAGGGAAGCCGTGGAATGGCTCGAGTTCGTGACGCAGGAACGTGTGTCCAAGTTCGATCCGGCTGCTTTCGACCTAGAGGCAATCAACGGGCAGCTCCGCAGTTTGGCGCAACGGTTCTGGCCAGGCGAAGTGACGACCGCCGACCAACAAGCGGTTCTTGGTCCGATTCTTTGGTTCCTCAACGAGGCACGTTCTGACGGGTTGCCGTTGACGTCGGCCGGCTATCTCAAGCCGGCGTTTGTGAAGCGGGCGATGACTGAACTCGGCTGGGATGACGAGTGGATCTCCGCAGGGCGGGTCGAAGTAAGCACGCCGCCCATCCGAAACCTTCGGGAGCATCTGCAGGAGTGGAAGCTTCTCCGAAAACTAAAGGACAAACTGCTCCTGACACCCAAGGGACGGAAACTGGTGGGGGATCCCGCAGCCCTATGGGATTTCCTCGCCGACCGGTTGGCGAATCCGGGCACCGATGCAGAGAAGATCGCAACGCCCTTGCTGGTGCACTGGGAGCTGACCGGAGACGGGCCGCCCTACGGGTTGAGGGATCAGGTGCTTCAGGCAGCGCTTCATCAGGCTGGGTTGAGGACCAGAGCGGGCCAAGGTGAAATACCGCTGTCCTGGGCTACCGACTTGTACTACGACATCGACCGGAGCCTGCACAGGTTGGAGCTTTGGGAAGGCATCAGCTGGGGGCGGTCTGACCAGAAGTTGTCCGACGCCGGCGTCAAGTTCCTCCTCGATGTCCAGAGCCGCTGGAGAGATTGACTCGCTGCAACCTTCAACAGCTCCGATTGAGCGCTACTTCATGATTGGTTGTGCCATGATGGCCGGATGAATGGAAAGCGGCCGCAGTGAAAAGGGCAGAATTGCTGAGCGTCCTGGCGACCGAATTATTGGCTCTAGCTCCAGTGCGTCAACTAATTGCCATTGATGGAGTCGACGGAAGCGGTAAGTCGACCTTCGCAAAGGATCTCGCCGCAGTACTAAAGGGCCGACCAGTCGTGACGATCCACGTGGATGACTTTCTCAACCTCCAGGAGGTCCGCCACCGTCGAGGTCGAACGTCGCCGGTAGGGTTCTGGCTCGACACTTATGACTACGCCGCTTTGGATGAAAATGTTCTTAGCCCGCTAGGCAAGGGCGGCGACGGGTGGTTTTGCCCGGCGGTCACGGACGCTCGCAGAAACATCAGGCTGGACCACGTTAAACGTCTGGCCCCGAAAATGCGCTCATCCTGGTTGAAGGTATGTTCCTGCAACGCGACGAATTGTTTGGGCGCTGGGACTACTCGATTTTTCTTGACGTCCCATTCACTGAGACCGCAGGGCGAATGTCAATAAGGGATGGGGGAAACCCAGATCCAAACCATCCGTCGATGCAGCGGTACGTGGGCGGGCAACGCCTCTATTTCGAGAGCGCTCAACCGTGGTTGCGAGCTACTCGAGCCGTGGACAATACCTCTCCCGACGAGGCCAGCCTGCTGTCACTGAACGAAGCGACGCAGCACCAAAGGTAACCGGCTGCCAACAAACCTACGCTCGTGCGTGCTTGTTCCTGTCGGCGGGCTTGGCCTGGCCTCCGTCAGCGCCAACAACCGAAGCACCCGTCCCCAAACCGCGGACCGTCCAACCTGCGCTCCGCCAAGCTTCAGCGTCCAGTACGTTGCGAGCGTCCAGCACCATCCGGCGTCGTACGAGTGCTCCCGCAACAACGGGCGAGAGCGATACGTATTCGTCCCATTCGGTGAGCAGCAGCACCAGTTCGGCGCCTTCGAGGGCGCGTTTGGTGGAGGCTTCGAAGCGGATTTGCGGGTATCGGATCCAGGCATTGTTGATGGCTTTGGGGTCCGTGACGGTCACGTGTGCGCCGGCGGCCGCGAGCTGTTGGGCGACGTCCAGGGCGGGAGAGTCGCGGATGTCGTCGGTGTCGGGCTTGAACGCGGCACCAAGGATTGTCACCGTGCGGCCGGACAGGAAGCCGCGGCACATCTCACGGGCGACCTCCACAGCTCGGGAACGCTGGTCCAGGTTCACCGAATCAACCAGGGCCATCCACTCATCCACCGACGGCACCGAAAGCTCGCGCGCCTGCGCCCGAAATGACCTGATGTCCTTGGGCAGGCAGCCGCCGCCGAAACCGAGCCCGGCGTGCAGGTACCTGTTGCCGATGCGCGGATCCAAGCCCATCGCTTCGCTGAGCTCGCTTACGTCGGCGCCCGACGCGTCGCACAGTTCAGCCATCGCGTTGATGAAGCTGACCTTCGTGGCCAGGAACGCATTCGAGGCCGACTTGATGAGCTCCGCCGTCGCGAAATTGCAGACCAGCCGCGGGATACCGGCGCTGATCAGCGGCTCGTACACCGCATCCAGCACTGCAGTAATCGGCGCGCCTGCTGCGGCACCCTTGCCGCCGGGGACGCCGTAAACCAGGCGGTCAGGCACCAGCGAATCCTTGACGGCCGTGCCCTGACGCAGGAACTCGGGATTCCAGCCGAGCAACACGTCCGAGCGACGAGCCAGGATTGCGCGGAGAGACTCCACCGTGCCTACCGGCACTGTTGATTTTCCCACGACGGCGGCACCCTTGGTCAGGTGCGGCAGGAGGCTCTTCGTAGCGCCCATCAGGTATGAGAGGTCGGCTGTGTCTGAGGTCTTGGACTGCGGGGTACCCACGCAGAGGAAGTGGACTTGGGCATCAGCGGCAGTCGCGAAATCCGTGGTGAACACGAGCCGACCGGTGGTGCGTCCATCTTTCAGGAGCTCATCTAGTCCAGGTTCGTGGAAGGGCGCCATCGCCTTGTTGAGCTGCTCAACCTTGGAGGAGTCGACGTCGATACCCACCACGGTGTGGCCCATCGAAGCGAGCGTTGCTGCATGGACTGCGCCGAGGTAGCCGCAGCCGATCACGGAGATTTTCATGAGGAGGGTCCTTTGCTTGAGGTGAATTCGCTGGGCCCGATTGTTCCGCTGGGCACGCCGGAGATGACTTCGTTGTAATGGCGCACCAGGTCTGCGCTGAGGACAGGCCACGTCCGGCCCTGCACCGAAGCGGTAGCTGCCGTTGCGAACGCGCGGCGCTTGGCGTCGTCGCCGATCAAGTCCTGCACATAGCCGCGCAGCTGGCCAAGGTTGCCGGGCTCATACAGCCAGCCGGTACGTGAGTTCTCCACGAGGTCCAAGGGGCCGCCGCGGCCGGTCGCGACCACGGGAACGCCCGATGCCATGGCTTCCTGGATGGTTTGGCAGAAGGTCTCGAACTCGCCGGGATGGACGAAGAGGTCGAAGCCGGCGACAGCTTGAGCCAGTGCATCCCCGCCGAGGAATCCGGCGAAGTGGGCGTTCGGCAGGGCCGCTTGAAGCGCTTCACGTTGCGGGCCATCACCAACGATGAGCAGTTTCGTGTTCGGCAAATCCGCCAATACGGCCAGATCCTCAACCTGTTTCTCGACGGCGAGCCGGCCGACGTAGCCGATGATGCGGTGACCGTCGGGCGCCACTGAGCTGCGCCACGCCGTCGAACGCTTAGCGGGGTTGAAACGCGCGGTATCCACACCGCGACGCCACATGTCCACGCGCAGGATGCCGCGTCCGCGCAACTGGTTCAGCGCGAACGTTGACGGCACCAGGGTTCGGGTGGCCAGGAGGTGGATGTTGTCCACGCGGTTCCAGGCCCAGTTCTCCAGGAACGGCACACCGTAGCGGGCGGCGTAGCTGGGAACCTCGGTTTGGTAGATCGCTACAGTCGGGATGTCGAGCTGATGAGCGGCCTGCACGGCGCGCCAGCCGAGGACGAACGGGGAAGCGAGGTGCACGACGTCGGGGGAGAAATCGGCAAGGATTCGCTTGACCCGATTCACACCACCCAACGCAACCCGCACATTCGTGTAACCGGCCAGCGGCACCGAAGGAAGCCGGTGCACATACGCACCCTTCTCGACGCTCGAAACATCAGTGTCCGACGTCGACGGCGCGATCACCATCACCTCATCCCCGCGCTCCTGCAGATGCTCCAGCACCCGCAGTATCGAGTGGGTTACCCCATTCATCAGTGGCAGGAATGATTCGGCGACGATTGCGATCCTCACGCCTACAACGGTGGTCGCGGCGGTTGGCTTTGTGGGTTCGAACGGGTGGCTTGTGGGGGAAGAGTTGGTTAACAGGTGGGTTGGTTGGCTTGGCGACTGCGTGCTGAGAGCATTTCATCTGCAGATCTGCATTTTTGCTGGAGGCTGGTTCGGGCACGTTTGGGAATAAGCCATATGACTTCAGCGCGGGGAAGCGTAGCCTTCCGACGGAGGAAGCCATCAACGTCAGTGGCTCAGCTACTCACCATCAAGCATGTCGGTGCAGGTATTCTCGAGGGCCGCGACGAATAGGGCAGTTATCGCCTTTAAGCAATCATGATGGTTGGGCAGCAAAGGGCGCCATATCTCCGGTCAGTTGAGAGACGGGGACGGCACCTGACCTTCTCAGAAACCCTGAACCGCGAAGTTCTTCAGGCATCATCGCTACCAAGTCAACAAAGGGGGCGAACTGCTGGCTATCAAGGTCTGCGCTGAACTTGCTGAATAGTTCCAGCGTTTCGTATACCGCCAGCACGTCTAGGTCCGTCGGGGGAAAAGGTCCATGAATCCATGACCCAAAAATGTAGAGGTCGATGGAGGGATGTCGATCGACTAGTTCTCTGAGACGCACAAGTTCGTCGCCAATCATCGCCAGAGCCGCCCGAGCGTGTCCGCCCACTGCAGTATCTCAACCCCAGCGCCCAGCGCAGCAGTGACCGCTTGGCGTGTCGGCCCTGCGTTTGGGTTAGTTGCGACGAAAATGTCGAACGGAGAGCACCTATCGAGAGCATACCGGACCGACGTGACCTCCGCCTGGTATCCAGGCTCGATATAGAGAACCAGTGGCGGCAATGCTCCCTTTCTGGTGACCAAGAGTCGGCGACTATCTACAAACGAGACGCTGTCCACGCGCGTATGCCGGTTTAGACCTTCCCACACAAAACTAAGGGCGGGGGGGAAAAACATCTGTGGGTCGTCGTACAAGCGAAGCGCGCGCATGCTATCGGCTAGGCCGCCCCAGGCGACCTTTGCTGATTCACAAAGCTCGATGGCATCCTGTTGGAAAATGCCAATTTTAGGAATGTTCACGACAAAGTCGAGATCGCCATCGAAGAGATGGGCAATGTCCCATGCGGTGACGTCCCGTTGCTTGACCACCCCAAACCGAACTGGACGGTCGGAAGCGCGCGAGATTCGCACATGATCGCCGTCGGCTTCGACACCCACCACTAGATCATCATCCATTGACAGGTACGAGGACAAAACAAAATCATCAACGGTCGGCAAAGAGAAACTCCATTTCCTTGGGGTAGCGAACTGTCTTCAGGCCGCCCTCGCCCTGATGGCGGTAAGTCATGCCCTTCACGTGGCTGCGATAGGCGGCGACCGTCTCCTTTTCTTCATGGGAGAGCAGTCGTGCGTTCGCGTCAATGATGCGAAGGATCCGATGGTGGTTTGGGATGATTGTCGCTTCCACTTCATGCTGCCACATTGCAGCTTCCTCTGCCTCGGGATCGAAGCGGTACTCATTGTCCGGGCCTATGGTGCGGTGAATATAGCGGTTTTGCGTTGTGTAAGGCTCGATCGCGGAGCGCGCCGCTGCCCGAGTGGGAAAAGCTGCGATCCCGAGTGCACTTTCGACTGCTGATTGGCGCCCGTCCTTCCAACTCAGAAGCAAGTCAACAGGGTATTCCTTCGGCGCTTTGTCAATGACCGTATGGCAGTTCGCACAGAGTAGGACGAGGTTGTCCCAGAGGCCCAAAGCCTCAGGGGCGACGTCCTCATTGCCACGCGCGCCGTGAGGTCTAGCGGCGATAATGTGAGCAATTTCGCCGAAGTGAACCGCGCCGCCGGTTTCCAAATCTACGAAAAGGGTGCGCTTACAGCTCGGATTCTGGCAGTATCCAGCGGAGTCCGCCCAGAGTCGATATCTCGTTGTTTGTGTGGGGTTCGCCTTACCCCGGATGCAATGGTTGGCCACCCTAAAAGTATGCACCGTGGCGCAAGTTCCGGGACATACCCGAGTTCGCGGGGCCCAGTTTGTTGAAGCCTAGCCGACAGGCCGCTGCGTCGTTAACTACCAAACAGTCCAGACGCTGGCCGCGGTTGCACATAGGATGCCGCCACCCACGAATGATATGTCGCCCTTCAACTTCAGAAACGTGGCATAGGCAGAGGCGCTGTTGCTACTGAAACCCAGAATGAAGTCGCTGGCGTTGTACTTCACTCCCCACGGATCCAGTTCTTCCAAGCGTGCCGTATGCCAAGCTTCGGCGACTCGCGGTGTGAACTGGGGGTAATGTCGCTGCGTGCCCGCTTCCAACCTTCCGCGCTTTGCGCGCAATTCTGCAATATGGTTCTCCCGATATTCGTACCTCTTTGCAGGCTCTTTGACCACATTCCAGGCGCGTAGGAGGCCTACTAGCGGGAGAATTCCGCCAAGAAGATAGAGCAAGCTCTGGAGTATTTTCAAAAGATCCACATCCATACCATAAAGGTCGGTGTTATCAAGCTCGCACGTTGGCGCTGACTTCCTTTGAACGCACCGAGGGATTGTCAAGAATCCATACTGCTCGCACGGCCAGCTCCTATGTCCGCGTCCCGCGCCCGCTTCAGATCCTTCCGCAAACCCCGGTTATCCGCCCGCAGCCCCCGATTATCGTCAGCCAACCCCCGGTTGTCCTCCGTTAGCCCCCGGTTCTCCGCTTCCAACTCGAGCACCAGTTTCACGCCGGCCAAGTTCAGCCCCTCGTCCAACAACACGCCGATCCTGCGTAGCGTCGCAAGGTCGCTTTCGCTGTATCGGCGAGTGCCGCCGTCGGTCCTTTCCGGGGTGAGCAGGCCCTTGCGCTCGTACTGCCTGATGTTCTGCTGCCCTGTGCCGACGAGCTCAGCTGCCACCGAGATCGCGTAGACCCCGCGCGCGTCCCGGTCGTTAGTCGAACCCTCACCCGAGGTGCCGTCCGCACCGGAAGCCGACCCTCCGCCGTCGTACTCTTCAGCGGCAGTCTCAACATCCGAAGCTGCCATCAAAGACCTCCAAAAATCTTCCCGAAAACTACTTGCATCAACTCTCTCACCGGTGCTATAAAAAATCTATACCAGCCACCATAGATCTAGCCGGATCGAGCAGGCTGGTACGAACAACAGAATCAGCATCAAGACCAAAGGAGTGAGAACCAAATGCTGATGCGCACTGACCCGTTCCGCGAATTCGACAGGCTCGCCCAACAGGTTTTTGGCACAACAGCACGCCCGGCCGGAATGCCGATGGATGCATGGCAGGAGGACGGACAATTTGTTGTTGCCTTCGATCTGCCCGGCGTAAGCCCTGATTCAGTTGAGCTGGACGTCGAACGGAACGTCCTCACGGTAAAGGCAGAACGCAAGTCGCCCGCAGGCGAGAACACCGAGATGATCGCCGCCGAGCGCCCACAGGGCATCTTCAGCCGGCAGCTCATCCTCGGTGACACCTTGGATACCGACGGCGTCCAAGCCAGCTACGACGCCGGGGTGCTCACACTCCGCATCCCCGTCGCCGAGAAGGCCAAGCCGCGGCGCATCGAGATCCAATCCAGCGGGCAGAGGCAGGAAATCAACGCCTAATCCCGTCCGCCCTGCCGGAAGGCTCACCCGGGGTGGCCAACCGGCAGGGCGTCAGCCGGGAACAACGGAGGCGGCCGCATCGGAATAGTAGGGCGCAGGCTTCGCGCCACGTCACAGCGTTTTTTAGCGCACATGAAAGCGGCCCCCGCCCGTCGTCTCCCGATTGATGGCCCCCGGTCCAGGCCGGGGGCCATCGCCAACCCGCAGCAGGAAACCGGAACACCATTGAGCACCCAACCTGACCACTACGCCACTCTCCACGTGTCGCCGGACGCGACGGCCCGGGAGATCACCCGCGCCTACCGCACCCTGCTACGGACCCACCACCCGGACACACGCCAAAAGGTCGACGACGGCGACACCACCTCCGCGTCCGACCTCCAGGAACTGCACGCCATCATGCAGGCATACGTCGTTTTGTCGGACCCGGGGAAGCGGGCGGCATACGACAGTGCGCGGCTGAGTCCTGACGGTAAGAGCGGAAGGGGCGGTACGGGCGGAACGCCGGTGAAGGTCCGGTTCCATCGGCGCGAACCTACCCCGGGACGAGAGTCTGCCGGCCGCGAAAGGGACCAGACGCCGCTCGCGTTTGGGCCACCCCGCTGGGAACCTTCACCCCGCAATATGAGATCACCGAGGAGTAATCCATGAGTGCTTGGCGTCCGTACGACGGTCACATCATTCCAGCGTTCTACGAGCGGTTCGAGAAACGCTGGGGGAGAGGGACGGCCCCGTTCCTGGACCCCGAAGTCCACGAACAACCCATGCCGCGTGCTCAATGGATCAATCCGGACACCGGGGCTGCCGTCGCCGTGGTCCCCATCTGGACCGACGACCCCGAGCACCGCTCCTTCGGCGTGTTCTACCTGCCGCCCGCCGGCGATATCTGGATGCTCCGCCCAGGGCCAACGACGTTCATGGAACCGAGCGGGGGAGCCAGTGGGGAGCAGGTGACTCTCCGCAACGACGCCTTCAAGAAGGCCGTCAACCATGCCAAGGAGTTCATCTACGGGCCCCAGCTTTGACAGGCGGCGGGGTTGGCACGTAATTAACGCCCGCCGTCGACCATTCCTGTCACCCAAATTCCTGCGGGCCGCGGATACCCGTTGACTCCACCCGGATGTGCGCGTCGAGAGCGTATATGCGCGGCGCGGACCGGATTGCGTGGCGCGGACCGACTTGTGCGGCGCTGGGAGTCAAGCAAAAGAAGGCTGGTGCAGCCTCTGGAAAGAATCCCAAGGCGGCTGCACCAGCTGCTAGTACGACTTTCTGTTATGAGTTGTGACACCTATCCATTGGCCGCTCCTAGTTCCCGGCTTCGATTGTTTCCGGGCCTTTCAAATCCTGTGCAGGGCGGGGCGAAGCTGAGGTGGTCATTGAGGGCTCCGTCCCCGGGAGAACACCTCCCATTTTACGGCGGCCCATGGGAAAAAGCGCTGGAATTCCCTGTATTTCAGGGGTGCCTGCCGGGGGAGTGCTGCCTACCGTGGCACGATAGATCACGATGAAACTGCGCGCTGATCAGACCGGAAACCGTGGCCTCCCGATGCCCCTTTGGCTACAGGGTGGTTTGGAAGCGGCTCAGGCAGCGTTCATTTCAGCCATTGTCGTGATTCTTCCGCTGGTGGGAGTGTGGGCTACCGACGGATTCCAGAACCGGAACGTGGACGCCTTGGCGCGCCTGGCCGGCCAAGCATGGCTGCTGATCCACGGTGTCCCGCTGGAGTTGGCGCACGTCAACCTCGGCACTGCTGCCCAACCCGGTTCGGGTTTACTGTCCCTCATCCCGCTCGGCCTGACACTCATTCCGTTCCTGCTCGCTTGGCGTGCCGGCCGTCGACTCGCCCGGGCGTCGTACACCGACCAACTGTGGCAGGCGTTCCTTGGCGCGTTCGTGGTGTACGCAGCATTCGGGACGGCCACGGGATTCGTGTGCCGCACCCCCGAAGTCGTCATTAACCTGTGGTTCGCCATGACCATCCCGCTGATCTCCTTCGGCCTCGGCATGATCGTGGGCGCCCGACGCGAAGCGGGCTCGTGGAGCCGACTGATCGGCGTCGACGCCGTCGCCTGGCTCGCAAAGACCAGTCAGCATTCCCGCTGGGCCGGCTCATATGTGGGCTCGGCGTTGAAGGCCGGTTTCGTAGCGACGATGGCTTCCGTTTCTTTGGCCGCGCTGTTGCTGGCTGTGACCATCGTGTGGCATTGGACGGACATCATTGCCGTCTACGAAGGTCTGCAGGCGGGCGCCATGGGTGGTGCCGTGCTCACCATCGCGCAGCTCGGCTTCCTGCCAAACCTCGTCATTTTCGCCCTGTCCTGGTCCACCGGTGCAGGCTTCTCACTCGGCGTCGGCTCAACAGCGGGTCCGCTGGGTACCGCCGTCGGACCGCTTCCGGCGGTTCCGGTTCTTGGGGCACTTCCCGCGGGACAGCTCGACGCCGGTGCCATGGCCCTGGCGCTTCCCGTCATCGCCGGCATCCTGGCGGGTTGGTGGTTCCTGCGTGAAGGCGAGAACCATTTCGACGAGTGGCTTTCCATCAAGATCAAAGCCCGCTGGTTCACGGCTACCGCCTCCACCCTGTTCCTGGGCGCGTTCATAGGCATCGTTGCAGGGCTTCTCGGCGGGGCCTTGGCGTGGATCGCACGGGGTTCTGCAGGAATTGGACGGCTCACGGAAATCGGACCCCACCCGATGTGGACGGCAGCCTGGCTGGCCGCCGAAGTGGGCATCGGCGTCGTAATTGGCTATGCCGTGGGGCCGTGGCTGGAACGCCGCCAGAAGCTGCGCGAGGCCAACCTCGACGAAGTAGCGTACGACGACGAACACGCCTGAGCGGGTTCGCTCAGTAACCTTGGGCTAGCGCAGCGGCCCCGGCATCGAGTCCTCAAGCTGCGTCAGGCACTGTGTCTTGGCGGATTCCGTCAGCGCCGTGCGTGAGCAGTCCTGGTACGTGCTGACCTGGTTGAAGAAGAGCACGGATGTCAGGATCAGCAGGCACATAACGGCCGTGACAACCAGGCCCGAAATAGTTCCGAACAGCATCAGTTTTGGGTGCTTGTGCTTCAACGTCCGTACCAGGACGACGATACCCAACACCAAAGCTGCGAGCGTGAGGATGGCGCTCAACCACACGTAGTTCACGTTCAGTGAGAACACGAAGAACGCGCCCAAAGCCGCCAAAAGGAAAGCACGGAAGAGGTTCTGGCTCACGCCGAGGGCGGACTTTTCGGCCTCGGAGCGGGGTTGTTGGCTCGGCTTGGAACCGACGTCGGGATTCATGTTTTCCAGCCTACGCGAGCCGCCCATAAGCTAGTGCAATGCGCATTGTTGTCCTCGTCTCCGGTACCGGTTCAAATCTCCAGGCTGTCATCGACGCCGTGAAGTCGGGTGAACTGGATGTCGAGATCGCCGCTGTGGGCGCCGACCGGCCCGATACGTACGGCGTAGAGCGCTCCGACGAGGCTGGTATTGAGACGTTCGTGGTCAACTTCAACTCGTTTGAAACCCGCGCCGAATGGGATTCAGCCTTGCGCGACAAAGTCCTGTCCTACAAGCCGGATGTGGTGGTTTCCTCCGGTTTCATGAGGATCGTGAGCGCCGACTTCATCGACGCTTTCGGCGGCAAGTACGTCAACACCCACCCCGCGCTGCTGCCATCGTTCCCGGGCGCCCACGGAGTGCGCGACGCCATCGCATACGGCGTCAAAGTCACGGGCTGCACAGTGCATTGGGCCGACGCCGGCGTGGATACCGGCCCCATCATCGCGCAGGAAGCCGTTGCCATCCTGCCCGAGGACTCCGAAGAATCCCTGCACGAGCGCATCAAGGTAGTTGAGCGCCGCCTGCTGGTCCAGACCCTGGCGGACCTCGCCGCCGACCCCTTACCCAACTGAGTAACAGCAAGCGTCGCAATGAGCCCTGATTAGAACGTCTGCTGTTACCTAGTTGAGTGGCAGGGGCGAAGGGCTGTGGATAACTCCCCAAGTCCTCGGCGCATTTGTCAGCATGGGCTGATGAAGACTTCGCGGCCGCTCCCGGCAGACCTCACTTCGAAACCATTTACAAGGCAGGAAGCGCTCGACGCCGGAGTGTCAGTTGGACGCCTGCGTTACCGGGATCTGGACTCACCAAGCCGTCAGATATACATACCCGGCTCCCTTGACGAGCTGCCATTGACCGATCGCGCCAGACCCCTGACGTTGGTCACGCCGTTCTCCGCGGCTTCGCATGCCACGGCGTTCCTTCTTTGGGGGTTTCCCGGTTTCCTCCCGCGCAGCCATGAGCCCGGTATTCACATTTCCCGCCCTGACACCGTCGGGATCCCTCGCCGCCGGGGCGTGATCGGGCATAGGGGACAGTTCTTCGAGGATGAAATCACCATGTTTAATGGCCTGCTTATCACCAGCCGGGCCCGGACGTGGCTGGATTGCGCGCGGAAGATGGATATTGACGAGATCACGGTTGTGGCCGATCACTTGCTCCGCATTCCCAGGCCGGAATTCGAGGGTCGCGGTGAGCCACACTGCACCATGGATGAGCTCGAAGAAATGCTGGACCGGCACTGGGGGACACCGGGTATTCGGAAGGCCCGCCTCGCTTTGGAGCAAGCCTGCGTGGGGGCCGACTCTGCCCCCGAAACGCGACTGAGGCTGGCGCTTGAGCGGGCTGGGCTTCCCGCCCCGGAAGTAAACGTGCGCACAGAACTAGGTCCCGGCGTCGTGCGCCAACCGGACCTGGCCTATCGCGAGCGGCGGGTCGCCGTCGAATATGAAGGTGAGGGCCACTCGGATCCGGAGCAGATAGTGAGGGACATTGCCCGTGAGGAGGACTTCAGCCGTGCCGGATGGATCCTTGTGCGAATCTCCAAGCGCCACATGTCTACGGGCGCGACGACCGCCGTGGCCAAGGTCCGGAGGGCGCTGGAGCAGCATGGGTGGGCTCCCAACTAGGTAACAGCAAACGTCCCACTGAGCGCTCAATGGGACGTTTGCTGTTACCTAGTTGGGTTACCCGAGGACTCGCTGCTTGGTCTCCGGAGCGAAGAACGCCATCCACAGAACGGACAGCAGCACCAGGCCACCAGCCATCGCGAACGACTGCGCCAAGCCGAACTCCGGCCAGAAGAACGAGGCAAACACCAAGGGGCCGAAGCCCGCACCGATGCGCGAGAACGTCGAAGCCCAGCCAAAGCCCGAGCCGCGGAGCTCGGTCGGGTACAGCTCGGATACATACGCATAGAGCACAGGAATGGCCACCTGCACCACGAAGCCGAACACCAGGAGCCAGAACACAGCGGCCGACGGCACATCCACCACGATCGCGACGATCACCAGCGTCAGCGCGGACAACGGACCAGTGATGGCGAGGATCCACTTGCGGCCCACGCGCTCCACCAGCAGCGCTGCAACAATGACGCCCAAAAGTCCGACGGCGGCCATGCTCGCCGTGGTGACGAACGCCTTGTACTCCTCGAATCCGGCGCCGATGAGAATCCGAGGCATCCACGTCAGCGACAAGTAGTAAACCAACAGGACGCTGAAGAACAAAGCCCAGGCCGCCGTCGTGATTTTCCAGTTGAACTGCCAAATCCGCCGGAGCTGCGTCCACGCGCTGCCGGGGGAGAGACGCGGCGCGGCCTGTGGTTCGGGCAGGCTGTAAGCGCGCGGCTCTGCACCGGTTGCCTCGACCAAACCATCAATCACCGCAGCCGCCTCAGCACGTCGGCCCGCCCGAATCAGGAACAACGGCGACTCGGGCACCGAACGCCGAACCCAGAAAACGAGCAGCGCCGGCAGCACCATGATCAGCATGGTGAGCCGCCAGTCGCCAAAGGCCGCAACCAGCCCCGCCGAGACGAAACCGCAGAGCGCAGCGCCGATCGGCCACCAACCATCCATGGCCGTGAGCACCTTGCCCCTTTGCTTCCGGGGTGTGAACTCACCCACCAGGGCATAGTCCACAGGGATGCAGCCGCCCAAGCCGAAGCCGGCCATGAAGCGGAAGATGCAGAACCATACGATGTCAGGGGAGAACGCACCCAGAACTGTGAAGATGCTGAAAATGAGGAGGGTGGCAGTGAACGCCTTTTTACGGCCGATGGTGTCCGCGATGGTGCCCCACGCGAACGCACCCACAGCCATGCCGATCAAGTTGGCAGTGCCGATCCACGCGGCGTCAGCCGGTTGCAGCGACCAGTGCTTGGACAGCAGCGGAATCAGGATGCCGTTGAGCGTGACATCCCAGGCGTCGAACATGAACCCGAGCCCGCCGATCAGGAAAATCCGTCCTTGGACCTTCCACCGCCATGGCAGTTCCTGCACAACTTGTTCGCCGCTGGGCACGGCCGTGTATGTATTCATTTGCCCTCCTGCATGCAACTTTATGCGCTTGGGCTAACCCCGCCGACCGCGTTACTTCTGGTTCTCGATGGCCCTCCGCAGGAAACCGCCGGCTTCTTCCAAGGCACCCTTGGCCTGACCAGCCTCGATGCCGGTAAGGAGGACCAAAATGGCTGCCTTCACTGAACCGCCAACGGAGTCCAGCGCTGCGGCGGCTTCCTGGGCGGACACGCCGGTTGCGTGCTGGACGGTCCTTTGCGAGCGGGCCAGCAGCTTCTCGTTCGTGGCCCGCAGATCCACCATGAGGTTCCCGTAGGTCTTGCCGAGCTTCACCATCACCAACGTGCTGATCATGTTGAGGACGAGTTTCTGCGCCGTGCCCGAGTTCAGCCTGGTGGAGCCGGCAATGAACTCCGGACCCACAACAACCTCGATCGCGGCATCCGCCAGGTGGCTAACGGCCGAGCCCTTGTTGCACGCCAGCGACGCCGTAAACGCGCCCCGCTTCCGCGCTTCTTCCAGCGCGCCGATCACGTAGGGCGTCCGGCCCGAGGCCGTAATACCCACGACGGCGTCGGCTTCGGTCACGTTGATGTCGTGCAAGTCGCGCGCACCGGCAGTCGCGTTGTCCTCGGCATACTCAACCGGTTTCTGGATCGCCTGCACTCCGCCCGCAATAAGTCCGACGACGAGTCCCGGCGGAGTGCCGAACGTCGGCGGACATTCGCTCGCGTCGAGCACACCCAGCCGTCCGGCCGTTCCGGCTCCCACATACAAAAGACGGCCACCGCGCTGAAGCCGCTCCGCAACGGCGTCGACGGTTTGAACAATGGCGGGACTCGCAGCCTCCACGGCAGCGTGTACTCCTGCACTGTGCGCAAGCATCGCCGCAACCAGTTCCTGGGTGCCCAGGATGTCCAGGTTCTCCAGGCCCTCGGCCGTGGCCTCGGTCTGCAATCCTGCCAGTTCCGTACGCAGGCCCGCTAATTTGTCGGCGTTAGTCGGGCCAGTTTGTTCCGTCACGGTGGATGTACCTTTCCTGGATGAGCCCGCGGCGCGTCGCAGCGAGGGCAGCACCGTCCAAACCATCGCCCAGCGGTGCAACCACCTCAATCCCAGCCGAAGCAAGGCACTTCCGCAAGAGCGCCGCGAAGAAGTCCGAACCCACCACTCCGCCCAGCAACGCCACACGGGTTGTGCTGCCGTTGTCGCCGCCGGATGCGAGCCCCACGGTACGGGTCAGGATGCGGCAAGCCTCCCCGATAATGCCATGTGCGACGGCGTCACCCGCCTCCGCTGCGTGCAGAACCAGCGGCGCGAAACGGGCCATCGCCCGGTAGGGGTTCTCGTTGGCGGCGAGCCACCCCGGGAGCATGTCCGGTGACTCCACCAGAGCGCCGGCTGCAGCTGACAACGACGTAGCCGGGCCGCCGTCGTGCGCTTCAAGAACTGCCTGAAGACCCTGCTGACCGATCCATCGTCCGCTGCCACGATCACCCAGATAGGGCCCCCAGCCGTCGGCCCGGTGCAGGACGCCGGCTTCATCGAAGCGGAAGGCCACGGCACCCGTGCCCACGATGAGCGTAGTGCCGGGGGCACCTTGGAGAGCGCCGAGTTGGGCGGCCGTCGCATCTGAGAGGACCGCTGCAGGAACCGAGAACCTTCGGGACAACATGGTGGCCAGTTCCTGGGACTTCTCCGCGGACGCTTCGACGCCGGCAACTGCGGCGCCAACGCTGGTGATCGCGCTGAGGGGAAGCCCGGGTGGCAACAGGCTCACGGTTTCAAGGAGGAGCTCGAACGCGAGGGCGGGCCCGTTGTCCACGTGAACCCCGGGGAAGCCATGCTGGTCGGCGGCGCCCAGCAACTCCGTGCCGCTGCGCAACTCCACGCGGCAACGGCTCTTCCCTACATCGGCAACAAGAACGACCTCGGTGGCTTCCATGGATCAACCCTATGTTGCGGGGCCCGCTCTGCGCGGTAAACCCCGTAAATGGCGTGCAGAGCGGGCCTCGCAATGCCTGGACCCTGCGTTGTGAGGCCAGTTCTGCAGGGTATTGTGTGTGCTTTGCGTGCAGAGCGGGCCTCGCAACTTCTGTGGAGGAATAGTCGCAGCGTCCTTCAGGGGCCAAATCTGTGGATAACGCAACGCTGCTGGCCGTTTCCGGCGAGCATGGTCCAATGCGGAAACCTATGCCTTTGCCGTCGGAGATCAACCCGGAAGGCTTCCTTATCAGCGACGCCTACGCGGCCGGCGTGCCACGCGGGAGGCTGCAATCGGCAGGCCTCACCACACCCAGCCGGGGAATCCGGCTTGACCGGAGCGATAGCCCCAACGTGGCGCTACTTGCACGGCTGCACACGGCCGTCACTCCCCGTTGTGCGGTCAGCCATGTGACCGCTGCGCTCCTCTGGTCGATCCCCCTTCCGATATATCTCGAGGAGGAGGGCAACAACGGCGTTATTCACGTGACGCGACGACACGAGATCGGGCGGGTCAAACGTCGCGGCGTGGTCGGGCATCGAGCACCGTTACTGGCCCGAGACGTTCGTGCAGTGAACGGGGTGCAACTGACGTCGCCCGAGTGGACCTGGATGGATTTGGCCCGGCACATGGGGCGGTCTTCGCTCGTGGCGGCCGGCGACTTTCTGTTGGCTCGGGAGAATCCGCTGTCTTCGATCGAGGCAATCCAGGAAGTCATTGACCGGCGGCCGAAGGTCAAGGGAATCAGGATGGCCCGGGAGATACTGCCGTTGCTGCGCGTCGGGGTGGACTCTCCTCAGGAATCCCGGCTGCGGTTGAAAATCGTCGACGCCGGGCTGCCGGAACCAGCGGTCACGCAGCCCGTCTTCGATGAACAAGGCAGGTACGTATCCACGCCGGACCTCCAATACAAGGAATACAAAATTGCCATGGAGTATGAGGGGGATCATCATCGATCCGACCCAGTGCAGTGGGGTAAGGACATCGAACGCGACGACCGGCTTCGAGCAATGGGGTGGATCGTGCTGAAGTTCTCGGATGTTCAGATGAAAGGTGGATGGGCCAACGCCGAACGTAAGGTGCGCGATGCGTTGGTGTCGCGCGGGTGGCGCGGGCCGGCGTCGTAAGGGGGTGGGTTTGTGGGGCCTGGTGTGCAGGGTGTGGGGCTGGTTTTGGGTGCAGAGTGGGCCTCGCAACGCAGGCGGTGGGTTTGTGGGGCCTGGTGTGCAGGGTGTGGGGCTGGTTTTGGGTGCTGAGCGGGCCTCGCAACGCAGGGGGTGCCAAGACGCAAAACGGGACCAACCACGAAACACGATAAACTCTCCGTATCCCCACCACCCGCGACACCACCCGCGACATCTACGCGAACTAAGACGGAGACTTTTGTGAGCTTGACGCAGCTTGACCGTGTTCCCATCCGCCGTGCACTGATCTCGGTTTACGACAAGACGGGACTGGAGGAGCTCGCGAAGGGCCTGCATGCAGCGGGCGTCGCCATCGTTTCCACCGGCTCCACCGCCAAGAAGATCGCCGCCGCAGGCATCCCGGTCAAGGAAGTCGAAGAAGTCACCGGCTCCCCGGAAATGCTGGACGGCCGCGTCAAGACCCTGCACCCGCGCGTGCACGGCGGCATCCTGGCTGACCGTCGCGTCCCGGCGCACATGGACACCCTCGCTGGCATGGAGATCGAGACCTTCGACCTCGTTGTGGTGAACCTTTACCCGTTCGTCGAGACCGTGAAGTCCGGCGCAGCGCAGGATGACGTCGTGGAGCAGATCGACATCGGAGGCCCCGCGATGGTGCGTTCGGCCGCGAAGAACCACGCCGCCGTCGCCATTGTCACGGACCCGAACTTCTACGGCGCAGTAGTCGACGCCGCAGCACACGGCGGTTTCGACCTGAACACCCGTCGCCGCCTGGCTGCCAAGGCCTTCGCGCACACGGCCAGCTACGACACCGCTGTTGCGACGTGGACTGCCAGCCAGTTCCTGGACGAAGACGGCGACGGCATCATCGACTGGCCCGCCTACGCAGGCCTGTCCTTGGAACGCTCCGAGGTCCTCCGCTACGGCGAAAACCCCCACCAGCAGGCCGCGCTCTACGTGGACAGGGCTGCTCCGGCCGGCATCGCCCAGGCTGACCAGCTGCACGGCAAGGCCATGAGCTACAACAACTTCGTCGATGCCGATGCTGCCCTCCGCGCTGCCTTCGACTTCGCTGAGCCTGCTGTCGCGATCATCAAGCACGCCAATCCGTGTGGTGTCGCTGTTGGTTCCGCCGACGCTGCAGATCCGATCGCCGACGCACATGCCAAGGCCCACGCCTGCGACCCCGTCTCCGCTTTCGGTGGCGTCATCGCTGCGAACCGCACGGTCACGGCCGGCATGGCCCGCACGGTTGCCGACATCTTCACCGAGGTTGTCATCGCCCCGGACTTCGAGCCCGAAGCCGTGGAGATCCTCTCCAAGAAGAAGAACATCCGCCTCCTCGCCCTGCCCGAGGGCTACGGCCGCTACCCCTCCGAGATGCGCCAGGTTTCCGGTGGCGTCCTGGTCCAGATGAGCGACAAGGTAGACGCCGACGGCGACAACCCCGCCAACTGGACCCTCGCTGCCGGCGAAGCCGCCGACGAAGCAACGCTCGCGGACCTCGCCTTCGCCTGGACCGCTTGCCGCGCTGCCAAGTCCAACGCCATCCTGATCGCCAACCACGGTGCAGCCGTGGGCATCGGCATGGGCCAGGTCAACCGCCTGGACTCCTGCCGCCTGGCCGTCGAGCGAGCCAACACGCTGGGCGTGACGGTGGAGTCCGACGTCGAAGGTGCCGGCGGCGCGTCCAACACCAGCGGTGGCGACGCACCTGAGCGCGCACGCGGTGCCGTTGCATCCTCGGACGCGTTCTTCCCGTTCGCTGATGGGCTGCAGATCCTGATCGACGCCGGTGTCCGCGCCGTCGTCCAGCCGGGCGGATCCGTCCGCGACGAGGAAGTCATCGCCGCAGCCAACGCCGCCGGCATCACCATGTACTTCACCGGCGCACGCCACTTCTTCCACTAGAAGCACTGGGCCGCAGTCCCAGCAGCATGGCAAAAGCACCATAACGCAACGGCGGCCGCCCCCGGAAGGGGACGGCCGCCGTCGTGCTTAACACGTACTTAACAGGGACGTGCCAGATACATCAGAAGCGCTACGAAGCCGCCGCAGCAGTGTTGTACGTGGACTGGATGACGGTGCCCCAGTACGGGCCGTACATGGTGGTGGAGTTGCTGCCGTATCCGTAGCTGTTCACGGAGTTCTGGTAGCCGGTGGAGCTGGTGCCGATGAACCACGGGCCGCCCGAGGACCCGCCGGTCATGTTGCAGGGGATTCCCTGGCTGTTGAACTGCGGGTTGTAGGGATCGTTGGTGGCCTTGCCGGAGCAGCTCTTGAGCGATTCACCGTTGAAGGGCGAGCCTGCCGGGTAGCCGAAGGCCTTATAGCTCAGGCCGCGGGCTGCGTTGAACTGGACGCCGGAGGAACCTACGACGTCGGCGAGACGCTGGCCGTTGAGGGTGTTCATGACGGCGAACGCGGTGTCGTACTGCATGTTGCCGTTGGAAGCCCACTGGGTGGGGGCGTACAGCGCCTTTGCCGTCCACTTCCCGTAGGGTGCAGCACCGTTGAGGTAGGCGGGAACGAAGACGAAGTTGGTGGCGTAGGCGCCCGGGCCTTCGTTGAGGCAGTGTCCGGCGGTGGACACGGTGCTCTTGTTGGTTGCGGTGACGGAGTTGCCTGAGCAGACGTAGTTGGAGCCGCCCAGGGTGAAGAAGATCTTGCCGATGTGTTTGACCGGCGTCTCGCTCTGGTTCACTTTGCGGTCGATGGTCTTGGAATCGGGTGCTGCCTGCTGGCCTGCGATGCTGCTGGGGGCGCCCGGGGCTTCAGTGACCGGGGCTTTGCCGAGGTTGAGGAGCTTGCCGCGTTCCAGTGCTTTGGCGGCAAGGATTTCGCCGGACTTGGCATTCTTCATGCGTTCCGGCGTCCAGTAGTCTGCAGCGCCGGCGTCCGACACTACATGGCTGCTGACCGCAGCGCCGCTGGAGTCTGTGGTGTTTACCGGAGCCGCATTTGCGCTGGTGGTTCCAACCAGCGCCAGGATTGCGGCAGCGGACAGACTCAGCAGGCTTGTGGCCAGGGTCTTGGTTTTTGTCACGTTGTTCCTACCTATCGAGGGAGTGAGGCGGTCAGTGATGGCGACCGCCGACTGACGGAATTGAAGGTATCGAACGTATGACAAGTTTGTAAAGAGATGTTTCATAGTTTGTGATAATTTGCTGTCACTTCCAGTTGAGGCTAGGTGGGCCATGCTTGCGCGCCCGGATTCCGAAGGCAGAGGCAGCGTTCGACGACGGCGGGCAGCAGCGGCGGCCGGGCCGCCGTCGGGTGTTGGTCCCTGTTGTGAGCGGTAACGCAGAGAGTGATCCCGGACACGAAGGGCCGTCAAAACGGTCTACTCGGGTAAGTTAGAGATGTTGAAATCTGCAGACTTTCAGGGAGAACCCCGCCAATGGCCAAGATTATCTATACCCACACAGACGAAGCGCCGATGCTGGCAACTTACTCATTCCTGCCGATCGTTGAAGCGTATGCCTCGACCGCAGGAGTAGAGGTGGAGACCCGCGATATTTCGCTGGCCGGCCGCATCATCGCCGTCTTCGGTGATTTCCTGACAGAAGAACAGCGCACGGGCAACGCACTTGCTGAGCTTGGTGAACTGGCAAAGCAGCCGGAAGCCAACATCATCAAGCTGCCCAACATCAGCGCCTCCGTGCCGCAGCTCAAGGCTGCCATCGCCGAGCTCCAGGCCCAGGGCTACGCCCTCCCGGACTACCCGGACAACCCCTCCTCGGACACCGAGACGGACATCCGCTCGCGCTACGACAAGATCAAGGGCTCCGCTGTGAACCCGGTGCTGCGTGAGGGCAACTCGGATCGCCGCGCCCCCTTGTCGGTGAAGAACTACGCCCGCCAGAACCCGCACTCCATGGGTGCCTGGACTGCTGAGTCCAAGACCAACGTTGCCACCATGGGCGAGAACGACTTCCGCTCCAACGAGAAGTCCGTTGTCCTGAAGGCTGACGATTCCCTGACCATCCAGCTGGTGCGCGAAGACGGCACCACCAAGGTCCTGAAGAAGGACTTCCCTGTCCTGGCCGGCGAAGTTGTGGACGCTACCGTCCTCCGCGCCGACGCCCTGGACGAGTTCCTCAAGGCACAGGTTGCCCGCGCCAAGGAAGAGGACATCCTCTTCTCCGCACACCTGAAGGCCACCATGATGAAGGTCTCGGACCCCATCATCTTCGGCCACGTGGTCAAGGCTTACTTCTCCGAGCTGTTCGACACCTATGGCAAGCAGCTCGCAGCCGCAGGCATCAGCCCCAACAACGGCCTCGCAGCCATCCTCAGCGGCCTTGAAGACCTGCCCGAGGACGTCCGCGAAGGCGTCAAGGCAGCCATCACCAAGGGCCTCGAAGACGGTCCGGCGCTGGCCATGGTCGATTCCGACAAGGGCATCACCAGCCTGCACGTCCCGTCGGACATCATCGTTGACGCCTCCATGCCTGCCATGATCCGTTCCTCCGGCCACATGTGGGGCCCGGACGGCAAGGAAGCCGACACCCTGGCTGTTATCCCGGACAGCTCCTACGCCGGGATCTACCAGGTTGTGCTGGACGACTGCCGCGCCAACGGTGCGTTCGATCCCACCACCATGGGCACTGTTCCCAACGTGGGCCTCATGGCGCAGGCCGCCGAGGAATACGGCAGCCACGACAAGACCTTCGAGATCCAGGCAGCGGGCACCGTCCAGCTCGTGGACAGCAAGGGCAACGTCCTCACCGAGCACCAGGTCTTCCCCGGTGACATCTGGCGCGCATGCCAGACCAAGGACGTCCCGGTCCGCGACTGGGTCAAGCTGGCCGTCACCCGTGCCCGCGCTTCCCAGACCCCGGCTGTGTTCTGGCTGGACGAGACCCGCGCACACGACGCCAACCTCATCGCCAAGGTCAACGAGTACCTCAAGGAACACGACACCGAGGGCTTGGAAATCAAGATCCTTTCCCCGGTTGAGGCCACGGCCTTCACCCTGGAGCGCATCCGCAAGGGCGAGGACACCATCTCCGTCACGGGTAACGTCCTCCGCGATTACCTCACGGACCTGTTCCCGATCCTCGAGCTCGGCACCAGCGCCAAGATGCTCTCCATCGTTCCGCTGATCAACGGTGGCGGCCTGTTCGAGACCGGTGCCGGTGGCTCCGCTCCCAAGCACGTCCAGCAGTTGGTCAAGGAAAACCACCTCCGCTGGGACAGCCTGGGCGAGTTCCTTGCCCTGGCCGTGAGCTTCGAGCACCTTGCCACCACCACGGGTAACGCCCGCGCACAGGTCCTGGCTGACACGCTGGACCGCGCCACGGGTACGTTCCTGCTGGAGAACAAGTCCCCGCGCCGCAGCGTCGGCGAGCTGGACAACCGCGGAAGCCACTTCTACCTGGCCACGTACTGGGCCCAGGAACTGGCCAAGCAGACCGAGGATGCCGAGTTGGCCAAGGACTTCGCGGCAATCGCCGAAGCCCTGACCTCCAACGAAGAGGCAATCGTCGGCGAGCTTGCCGCAGTCCAGGGTCCCGGCGTCGACCTTGGCGGTTACTACCGTCCGGACGCTGCCAAGGCCGCTGAGATCATGCGCCCGTCGGCTACGTTCAACAAGGTCCTCGCGACCCTGAAGTAGTCCTGGCATAACGCAACCGGCCCGCAGGCATTGCCTGCGGGCCGGTTGCTTTTAAACGAGGATTCAGCGTTCCGCGTGGAACCGCTCAGGTGCCACACCGCCGTCGACGATGTCCTTCAGCACCCGGCCAATGGCGGGCGTGAACTTGAAACCGTGACCCGAGAAACCAGCGCCCACCACCAGCGGACCGAAGTGGTCCAGCACGAAGTCCTCGTTGGGCGTGGTGGTGTAGGTGCAGCTGATGGGAACCGCGGTGGAAGGGTCGACGCCGGGAAGCCACTCTTCTGCGTACCGCACCAAAGCTTCCATCTGGTGGGGGATGGGCTCGAACGTGCGCTCGTCAGGATCCATGACCGGGCCGACTCCGTGCCAGCCCGCCTTGACGCCTTCGCCGGGGGTGAGCATCCCGTAGACGGGGCTGTACCAGTACTCGTAGGCTTCGTTGTTGGGATCGGGGTCCGGGCTGTGGTTGAAGCTCGGCCACACCAGCGTGTTATCTCTGGGCGTGAAGTGGGCCGGCTGCTCCTGGGTCACCACCAAGGCCGGAAGATCCGTGAGCTTGCCGATGAGTTTCGGAGTCCAAGCACCGGCGGTGACCACCACGCGGCTGGCCGTGTACTCCGTTTCCTCCGTTACCACCACCGCTGATTCGCCGCCCGTGACACGGATGTCCTTGACCGGCGTCGAGTATTTGAAAACGGCACCGTGGGCTTCAGCTGATTTCCGTAGTGCCGTCAGGGCGTCAGCCGCACGGATCCGGCCCGAGCCCGGGACGAAAAGGACATCGGTGGCGAAGTTCATCCCGAGCCAACGGTTAGCGGCTTCGTCGGGGGAGATGAAGTAGCTTTCGATGCCCCGGGCCTCGTGTGCCTCCCGGACCTGTTGCAGGAGGGGAACATTTCCGTGGTTCACAAGCCCCACCATGTCCAGGAGCGGTGCGCCGTGCTCTGCCGCGAGCTCGTCCCAGAGGATTTTCGATTCGGCGAGGAGGTCCAGGTAGTCGGCTTCGGCGTAGGCGGTGTTGAAGTTGCGGGTGGCGCCGTGGGATGCGCCGATGTGGTGTCCGGCCTCGAACTGCTCCAACAGAACCACGGAGCGACCCGCCCGGGCGAGTTGCCACGCGGCAGCCGATCCCATGGCTCCTCCGCCAACAACTACAACGTCAACTTGCATGCCTGCTCCATCCACCGTGGCCCTCTTGAAAACGCGACCCCCAAAGAGGGCCACCTCCCATTCTGCCCCCACTCACCCAACTAAGTCGCAGCAAGCGTCGCAATGAGGGCTCATTGGAGCGTTTGGTGTTACTTAGTTGGGTCAACCATGCAGGGTTACGCGGCCAGGCGCCTGCGGATCCACGCGGAGAACTGGTCCACCACGATGATCAGCACCAGCACAATGAGGATGTGCGTGAGCATGGAGTCGAACTGGAACGACTTGATGGACTGGTTGATCAGCAGGCCGATGCCGCCGGCGCCCACCAGGCCAAGCACCAGCGAGGACCGTACGTTGACGTCGAAGCGGTAAAGCAGCAGGCCAACAAATTGCGGAACCACCATGGGCAGCGTTGCGTTGGCTACCTGCTGGATCCGGTTGGCTCCTGCGGTCCGGAGCGCTTCCTGGGGGCCGGCGTCGATTTCCTCCATTGACTCCGCCCACAGTTTCCCCATGACACCCGTGTTGTGGCAGATCAGCGCGAGCACACCCGCGAACGGACCAAGCCCGACGGCGGTGACGAAGATCAGCGCGAACACGATGTCCGGCACGGCGCGGAAGAAGGACAGGATGGCCCGTGCAGCCTGGTACACAAGCCGGTGCGGGCTGGTGTTCTCGGCGGCCAGCGCCGCAAGCAGCAGGGCGAACGGCACGGACAACGTAGTCCCCAAAAGCCCGATCCACAGGGTCACCAGCGTGGCTTCGAGGCCGGGCTTGAGCGTCTTCTCCCAGCTGAGGTCCGGCGGGAAGGCGTCGCCGATGAACGCAGCCATGCCCTTCCAGCCATCCACTAATAGCTCGGGTTTGAAGTCCGTCCCCTCGATGGCCACGGCGTGAAGTCCGACGACGGCGGCCGCCACTGCCGCCGTCGTGATCCACCGCAACGGCTTCTTCGGGCGGACCAGTGCCACTCGGGTTTTGTTGCTTGGGGAGTCCCGGCGCGCCACTGCCGGGGTCAAGGTGTGGGGTGTCATGCTGCCTGGGTCCTGTCTGAAACGGTGTCTGAAACGATCCTGTCCGGGGCGTACAAGGTGTCGAGGTGCTCCGCCGTGATCCCTGTGGAGGGGAGGTCGAAGGTCATGGAGCCCCGGAGCAGGCCGATGGACCTGTCCGCGTACCGCAGTGCGAGATCGGGTTGGTGCAGCACGGCGGCCACGGCCAGCCCTTCGGAATGCGCGAGTTCACGCAGCAGCGCCATGACCTGCTCGGCGGCGTGCGGATCCAGGGCGGACACGGGCTCGTCGGCGAGTACGACGTCGGCCCGCTGGCACAGTGCCCGGGCTACGGCGACGCGCTGCTGCTGTCCGCCGGACAGCCGACCGACTCGGTCGAAAGCGCGGTCAGCCAGGCCAACCCGGTCCAGGCAGTCGAGAGCTTCCTGCTGAACGTCGGCCGGGAACAGCAATGGACTGAGTGACCGGACAGTGGGGATCCGCGACAGGGCGCCGGCGCAGACGTTATCCAAAGCGGTACGGCGGGGGACCAAGTGGATCTTCTGGAAAATCATGGCCATCCGCTGGCGCGCCTGCTGCAACTCACGGCCCTGCAGGGAATCCAGCGCGTTCCCGGAAATGCTGATGCTGCCGGAATCCGGGGAAGTGATGCCCATGACGCAGCGCAGCGTGGTGGACTTGCCGGAGCCGTTGGCGCCCAGGAAGGCCACCAGCTCACCGGCCGCAACTGAGAAGTCGACACCCTCCAGGACGGTCCGCCCGTTGAAGGACTTACGCAAACCCTGGACAGAAAGGAGCATTACAGATCCTTCTCGGTGAGGCCCATGGTCTCGGCGAGCTCAAACAAGGGCGTGTAGTTATCCTTGGTGACCTCAAGCAAGGGGCCCGGAGGGGTGACGTCCAGGAACTCGCCCACTTTGGCTACATCGGCGGGATCAAGGCTCAGGAATGCGTCCTTCACGGCGGCCTTGAACGCGGGATCGGCGTCACCGCGCACGGTGATGGGGTCATTGGGGATGGGGTTCGACGTCCACACCTGGCGGAAGTTGTCCGCCGTGAACGTGCCTGCGGCGATAGCTGTGGCCAGCGTCTGGGAGTTGATCTGGGCTGCGTCCACTTTGCCGTTGGTGAGCGCCAGCAGTGCTTCAGGATGACCGCCGGTGTAGTCCATCTTGATATCGGCATCGGCATCGGCGATTCCGGCTTCACGGAGGCCGAAACGGGGCAGTACGTCGCCCGAGGTTGAGCCGACGCTGCCCAGGGCGAGGGACTTACCCTTCAGATCCCCGATGGCTTGGATGGGGCTGTCCTTGGGAACCCAGATCCCCGCGGTGTAGGTGCTGAGTTCCTTCTCGGCGGTGCCAAAGGAAACCAGCGGCTCGGCGCCGGCCTTGGCGTCCGCGAACACGTAGCCCAGGGGACCGAACTGGCCCAGGTCGAGCTTGCCGTTGCGCATGGCCAGGACCTCGGCCGCATAATCTTCAACCACCTGGACGCTGACCGGGCATTCAAGCTTCTTGGACAGGGCGGCCGCCAGGACATCGTAGGCCGGCTTCAACTTGGCGGGGTCCTCGTAGGGTTCGATGCCGAACTTGATCTCGCCGTTGGGGCAGGTGGCCTTGGTGGCTTCGGGGGAGGACTGTGCCGAGCCGCCGCAGGCAGTGAGCGCCAGAACGGTGGCGAGGGCAAGCGCGGAACCGGTGAGGAGCGTGGTTTTCATGGGGATCCTTATGCGAAGGGGACTGAGAGGGGAGAACGGATACCAAAGATGAATCAGTACAGGCGGGAAACGTTGCGGTGCGCCAGGCCGAAGGACAGCGTCATGCCGACGCCGGAGGTCACAGACACCACGGTGACGCCGGGCTGGACCTCGCGGACCAGGACCGGTGCCACCTCGGAGGACGCGTAGATGCCCTGCCAGCGCTGGATGATCTCCAGTGGTTCGCCGATCCGGCCGGTGATTTCAGAGTTGAGTGTGTCGGTCACGGATTCGTCCAGGAACGGATCGGCCGTGCGGTGGTAGTGGTGTGAGTCGCCCAGGATGATGGTGCCGTCAGGGCGTTGGGTGAACATGACGTTGGCGCCGATCTCCAGCAGTTCCGGCTGCTTCTCCAGTACTTCGGAGTGCAGGGCTGCAGCAGCGGGCATGTCCGTGAAAGCCGGGTACCGGAGCATCGATGTCGCAGTGAGAACCGCTGGCGCGAACTCGACGCCGGATGGCTTGGCCGCCAGCGACATCTGCAAGGCGCACCGTTGGATGTGGTGCTCCTCGGCAAGGTCCGGGAAGAGGTAGTCGACGTCGTGGCCAACACAGACAAAGACCTGCCTCGCGCGGAGCTCGCCGCGCGATGTCTGGACAGTCACGCCCTCAGGACTCTGGTTGAAGTCCAGCGCGGCCGTGTTCCAGTGAAGTTCGACGCCGGGTTGCTGGCTTAACCACTCGGCCAACTTGGCGACTGTTGTACGGGGATCTACTCGGAGGTCGTCCCGGAGGAAGGCGCCGCCCACCAGGCCGGGCCATTTTCCGCCTGAAGTACCGCCGTCGTCGTGCGGTTCTTCTGCCCCGGAAGCTGACGAGCCCAGGCGTGCCCGCGTCTCCGCAGGGGAGAGCAGTTCTACCTGTCCCGGCTCCCGCACGGCGGAGAGTTCGCGGAGGACGTTCATCTCAGCTTCGGTGCGGGCGAGAACCATGGCGCCGGCTTCGGCAGCCCAGAACCCGGCGCGCTCGGAAAACTCGAGCCAGTACTTCCGCGAGGTCTGCGCAAGTTCATACAGTTCGCCGGATTGGGCCGTGATGCAGCAGTGGCCGAAGTTGCGTACAGAAGCGCCGGCCGCATGATGGTCGCGCTCGATGATGGTGACGGTCAGGCCGTTGGCGACAGCGTGAGCGGCGTGGGCCAGTCCCACAATTCCAGCACCAACAACGACGACGTCGGTGGCCTGGCTCGCTCTGCTGTTGAAACGTGCGGGGGAGGTGCTTGTGTTGTTCACACCATTGAGACTGGCGGCTGATTGAAGGGGAATCAAGCCAAATTGGCACTTGTATATACAAGTTAACCTGATTTTAACTTCTGTTCACTTGAGTTCACATCAAATTCATCTAAAGCCTCTCAAAACCAGTGTTTCCATTGGGCCGGACTTGTATTATCAACTTGTGAGCACACAGCAGAACACACCCCTCCACGTCCGTCTCAGCGAGGAATTCATGCGCCGGATCACTGACGGCGACTGGCCGCCGGGCTTCCAGCTACCCAGCGAGGCGGAGCTGTGCCGCGAGTTCGGAACGTCGCGTGGACCCATCCGCCAAGCGCTCGCATTCCTTCGTTCGGAAGGAGCTGTGACCGGCGGCCGAGGCCGGCCTCCCATGGTTCGCTCGTCTGTGCCGTCGCAGTCCTTTTCCACGTTCAACTCTTTCACTGAATGGGCCAGCGGGATAGGCAAAAAGCCCGGCCAACGAACCCTTGAAGTGGCCAGGCGCGAAGCCAGCCCGGAAGCGGCGGAGGCACTTGGTTTGATGCCCGGGACCACCGTGGTGGAGGTCCTGCGCGTCCGCTACCTGGATGACGCTCCGGCCATGATCGAGCGCACCACGTTCATTCTGGATGTGGGCCGGAAACTGTTCGACTTCGATACCGATTCCGGGTCCATTTTTGCGTTCCTCAAGGAACAAGGCGTAGACCTGCACAGCGCCCGCCACACCATCGACGCCGTCGCCGCCAGTGACGAGGACGCCGAACTTTTGGAGCAACCCGAAGGTATTCCGCTCCTGCGCGAACGCCGCATCACCCGTTCCTCCGACGGACAGCCCCTCGAATACTCCGAGGACCGCTACCTGCCGGCACTCACAAACTTCACCATCGACAACACCGTGGAACGCCGGGCCGCCCTGGTCCGCATCCACACCGAAGGAGCCACCCCATGATCAAGCTAGTTGCCTGCGATATGGCCGGAACCACCATCGACGAACACGGCGACGTCTACGTAGCGCTGGCCCGCTGCGTTGAAGAAACCGGCGTGACCACCACGCCCGAAGCTGTGCAGGAGTGGATGGGCGCCGACAAAGTTGAGGCCATCACGGCGCTGATTGAAGCCGGGGGAGGAGTGGCCACGCCGGAAGTAGTGGCTGCCGCTTTCAAGCGCTTCAAGGAATTGCTCGTCGAGTTCTACGACGCCAACCCGCCGGTTGCGCTCGAAGGCGTGGAAGACGCGTTCCGTGCTCTCCGCCGCCAGGGCATCAAGGTGGCCCTGACAACCGGCTTCTCGCGCGACGTGGCCGAGCCTCTCCTGGAGCGGCTGGGTTGGAGCGTCGACGACGATAACCTGTTGGACGCCGTCGTATGCTCCGACGAAGTAGCCGCCGGTCGTCCGGCACCGCACATGATTCACCGGGCCATGGAGCTGACCGGCGTGCAGGATGTCCGCGCCGTGATCGCTGCCGGCGATACCGTGAACGACCTCGCCGCTGCCAACAACGCCGGCGTCACCGCCGTGGGTGTCCTGACCGGCAAGCTGGACCGCGACGCCTTGGCCGCGCACCCGCACCACCACATCCTGGACGGCGTGAAGGACATCCCGGCGCTGCTGTCGTAGCGGACCGCGATGTTGGCGGCAGGCCCGCAGGCATGGAAGATTG
Source organism: Paenarthrobacter sp. TE3676 (assembly GCF_056279165.1). NCBI lineage: Bacteria > Bacillati > Actinomycetota > Actinomycetes > Micrococcales > Micrococcaceae > Paenarthrobacter > Paenarthrobacter sp. TE3676. The sequence continues at coordinate 186,048 of NZ_JBWBQU010000005.1, read as the reverse complement.
GAACCCGTGAAATTCCTGCACCCGTCTCCCACGTCCTCTGCCCGCGGCGTCACCATCCTGCGAGTGGTGTTCGGTGCGCTCCTGATGGTGCACGGCTTCCAGAAGTTCATGGCCGGGCATGCTGCGTTCGCCGCGTCGGTGGCGGCCATGGGCGTGCAGAAGCCGGAGATCGTGGCGTGGCTTGTGATCGCCGGCGAACTGGGCCTCGGCCTGCTCCTGGTCATCGGCGCCCTCACCAGGGTGGCCGGATTTCTGGCGGCGATCATGTTCGCCGGGATCTGGTTCGTGACCGAAGCGGGCAAACCACTGCTCACTGACAAGTCCGGTGTCACCGCCGAACTCCTGATCATTTACGTCGCCATCTCCATCGCGTTCGTGTTTCTGGGCCCCGGCGCTCTGTCCCTGGACCGCAAGCTGGCAAGGCAACCGGCCCGCCACGGGCGCTAATACAGCTGAGTTAACTCACGACGGCGGCACGCGCCACCGGGCTAGCAGTCACCGGGCCGGGTCACCGGGCTAGCAGTCACCGGGCGTCGTTGGGGTACCGGATCCCCAACTGCGACCGCACCCCGTCGAAGAGGCGCATGACGTTAATCGAGTCTTCCAGCGGCATGACCGGGCTCTCCGTGAGGCCTTGCTGGATGCAGCGGGTTACTTCCCGGAGTTCGTAGGTGTAGCCGGTGCCCACAACGTCAAAGTGCTCGCGGCGGGGTTCGTCCCACCCGATCCGGATCATCAGCTCACGGGGGTTGTTCACGGAGCCCACCGTCTGCAGGAACCCGAGCCCGCCGGCCACCGTTGCGGTTCGGGGGCCGTGGGCCATTAACGACGACGTCAACTGCGCCTGTGCACCAGTGTCGTAGCCCAGCGTCAGGGCGTTCTGGCTGTCCACGCCGTCGTCGTTGAGTGTGCCGATTGCGGTGACCGACTGCGGGAAGCCCAGCGTTCCCAGCGCCCAGAGCAGTGGGTAGACAGTGATGTCCAGGAGCGCTCCGCCGCCGTCATTGAGGGCCCAAATTCGTGCAGCGGGATCGTAGGGTGCCGGGAAGCCGAGGTCTGCGCTGACCCACTGGATCTGTCCGAGCTCCCCGGAGGCCGCGATCTCGAACGCCCGCTGCATGCTCGGCAGGAAGCGGCTCCACACGGCTTCCATGAAGAACACGTTCTGCTCCCGGGCCAGTTTCACCAGCTCGCTGGCTTCTCGGGCGTTAATGGTGAGGGCTTTCTCGCACAGGACATGCTTACCGGCCCGCAAAGCGGCGGCTGCAATCTGGAAGTGCTGGGCATGCGGTGTAGCAACGTAGACCACGTCCACGGCGGGATCGTCGAACAAGCGCTGGTAGCCGGGTACGTCGCCGTCGTCCCCGTAGCCCTTGGCAAAGCCGAGAGTATGGGCGAATGCATCCGCGGCTGCCTGGGTGCGGGAGCTCACTGCGTACAGCTCCGCATCCTCAAGCATTGCCAAGTCCCGGGAAACACTGTTGGCGATGTTGCCTGTGGACACTACTCCCCACCGCAAGGGCAGCCCGGTGGCTACGCGGGGATCCTGATTGGTTTGAGTGGAAAGCCACGGCACGGCGATAGGAAGTGTCATGCCGTTCATCCTCTCATTCCGCAGGTGGTCGCAGTTCTGAAGGAGCGGTGCGCACCCTTTCGCGCCGATCGCTACCGTAACCTCTGGTGCGAGCGGCGGGTACGGGTGCGCCCGGCTCGCCATGGCCACCCGACACGGTAAGCATTCTGTCAAGTCATAGGAATGCCCGGCGCGCAGAATTTCCTCCCTTAGGCTTAGGCAATCATCCCTCGCAGAGGTTCTGTGGGGAGTTACCGAAATGGAGCAGGGATGGGTACTTTTCGGCGCGTCATTTTGCCGGTTGCCTGGTTGTTGGTTTTCGCGATTATTGCGGTGGCCCTGGTTAAGATCGCTTTTGTGGATGGCCTGGAATCGGCCGCTGCCGAGCCCGCGCCTTTGGCCCAAGTGGACATCCCGGTAGTCCCGGCCACCCGGGCTACTGTCACCAACACCGTGGAAATCAAGGGCACCGTACAGAGCGACGCCGCCGAGACTGTCCGCAGCACCTCAGCCGGAAAAGTAGTCCAGGTGTTCGTGGAGCCAGGTGCGACCGTCACCAAGGGCGAGGTCCTTTTCCAAGTCAAGGCTGAGCGCGCGGTCGCCCCCACGCAGACCACACAGGAGGGGCCGCAAACAGCTCCCAAGCCCGTGTACGACTACTTCGACATCCTCGCTCCAAGCGCCGGAACCCTGCAGCAGCTCACAACCCTCATTGACCAGCAGGTCACCGTGGGCGAGTCCGTGGGCAAGATCGATCCCGGAACCTACACGGTGTCGGGATCCGTCACGGCCGCGCAACAGTACCGCCTGCTGGGCAAGCCCGGCCCTGCGGAAATCGCTTTGGTGGGTGGACCGGCGCCGTTCCAGTGCGCCGACGTGACGCTCAAGAACAACACATCCGACGACGGCGGTGCGGCCTCGGGCGGACTGGCCGCCACAGGCGGAGGTGCCGGAATGGGCGTCGGCGCAGCGATTGCGGGCCCCGGCGGAGGCAACCAACCGGAAGAGGGCGGCACTCCTACAGGAACGCTGAGCTGCCCGGTTCCTTCAGGCCAACAGGTCTTCGCGGGACTTGGCGCCACCATGACGGTCAGCGCCGGTGTTGCATCCGACGTAGTAACTGTTCCGCTGACATCCGTGAAGGGCAGCGTCAAGGACGGGATCGTATGGATCGCCGGCCCGGGAGGAACCGGTGCCGCTCCCGAGCAGCGCACTGTCCAGCTGGGGCTCAACGACGGCTCTGTGGTGGAAGTGACCTCCGGCCTGACCGAAGGCGAACAGGTACTGGAATTCGTGCCCGGGGCGCCGGCCGTTCAAGATCCCATGATGGGTCCGGGCCAGGCCGTCTACGGCCCGATGGGCTAGGCAGCGAACGGCATGGACGAATCACCTAAAGAAACTCTCGTCAGTCTGCGTTCAGTCACCCGATCCGTCAGGCTGCCCGACGACCAGCAGCTGAACATCCTCCGGGGCATCGACCTCGAGGTCCACAGCGGGGACCACACCGCAATCGTGGGCCGTTCGGGTTGCGGCAAATCAACATTGCTCAACCTGCTTGGCCTCCTGGACATCCCGACGTCGGGGGAGCTGGAGTTCCTTGGCCAGCCCGCAGACCGGCTGGGTAACAACGCCCGTGCCCGGTTGAGGGGCTCTACCGTGGGCTTCGTGTTCCAGCAGTTCAACCTGTTGCCCGGACGCAGCGCGCTGGACAACGTCATTACGCCGCTGTTCTACGCCAAAGGCAAGGAGTTCTGGCGGCGTCGCGAGATTGCCATGGACATGCTGGACAGGGTTGGCCTCGCCTCCCGCGCCAAGACCATGCCCAACATGCTTTCCGGTGGCGAGCAGCAGCGCGTAGCCATTGCCCGTGCCCTTGTCCGCAGGCCGAGGCTCATCCTGGCCGATGAACCAACCGGTGCGCTGGATGTGGAAACAGGGCAATCCGTGATGGCCCTCCTGGATACAGTGGCCACGGAAACGGCAGCCGCGTTGGTGACCATCACGCACGACACTAACGTCGCAGCCCTGGCCAGGGCCTGCTACCGTCTGGATTCCGGCATGCTCAGCTCGCTGCCGGCACCGGCTCCCGCAGGAGTCGGCGCATGACCGGCTTCATTTCCACGCTCGTTGAAGCGTGGCAGGAACTCCGCATCAACAAGGTTCGCATTCTCCTGGCCCTGTTGGGCGTTGCCTTGTCCGTTGCGGCGTTGACCTCCGTGGTGGGCGTGGGCAGTCTGGCCCGGGAAGGCATGAAAGTTCAGTCCGAACGTAACGGCGGTCGGGTGGCCACGCTGTCCTTGAACGTCCAGGGGCCAACCATGCCGGACACGGTGAAACTTGAGAAGGCCTACCAAGGTATCCAACAGCGCTACGGCATCACGACCTCCACGCACGTCAGCCAGACCCAGGCCGGTTTTCAGTTTCCCCGTGGAGTGACAACCGTGAACGTGACCATTGTGGATGTCGGCTACGGCGTCATCCACCGGGTCCCCCTTCAGCAAGGAAGCTGGTTCGCTGCCGACGACGGCAAAAGGCTCGCACCCGCCGTCGTCGTCTCTGAATCCTTCTATAACCAAGCGGGCAGGCCAAACCTCACCACCCATCCCACGGTGAGCATCCCCGGAGATCAGCCGGCAACGGCGGTGATTATCGGCGTCGTGCCTGATTCCTACCCGGACTCGCCGCCATCCGCGTTCATCCTTGCCGAGGGCGCGGCCATGACCGGGATCAAGCCGCAGATGTCGGAGTTCAAAATCTGGGTTGGCGAGGCACAGGCCGGAGCCCTCACGGCAGCAATCACGGCCGATCTCCAAGGCCAGTTCCCCGGCTACTACGCCCACGCCAACCGTATGGACTATGCCGCATGGGGAGATCCTTTGGCTCCCGTCCAGATGGTGGTGGGCGGCGTGGCCGGTCTGGTGCTCCTGCTCGGAGCCGTGGGAATGCTCAATATCTCCATGGTGACCGTGCGCTACCGGGTCCGTGAAATCGGCATCCGGCGCAGCTTCGGGGCAACGTCCGGACGGATTTTTGTGGGCGTCATGATGGAATCCGTGGTGGCCACCGCAGTTGCCGGCCTGGCGGGAGTCATGCTGGCAGTCGCGGTGGTGAAGCACCCGTGGATCGAATCGAAGGTAGCGCCAGGTCTGACCGAATACCCGGCCTTCCCCATCGAGGCCGCGCTGATGGGATTCGGCGCAGCAGTCCTTGTGGGCGCACTCGCCGGAGCCATTCCTGCGCTTGTGGCGGTGCGCGTCAAGGTCATCGACGCGATCCGGTTCTGACCTCCTCGGTGAGCCGGCCCTGCTGAAGCCGGAAGCAGCGCTCGGTCTTCTGCGCCAGGCTGCGGTCGTGCGTGACCACCAGGATGGTGGTGTTGTGATCGCGGCTCAGGGAACTCAACAGCTCGATGATGTGCTCGCCGGTTTGCTCATCCAGATTTCCGGTGGGCTCATCGGCGAGGATCAGCTTGGGCTCGTTGGCCAGCGCCCGGGCAATCGCCACACGCTGCTGCTCGCCGCCGGACAGTCGGTTGGTGCGGCGCGAGTGCTTCTCCGGGTCCAACTGCACCTGCTCCAGCAGCTCCTTGGCCCGCTGCAGCCGTGCCGCTTTGCGCATGCCCGCGAACTCCATGGGCAGCATGACGTTGTCCACGGCACTGAGGTTGGGAATCAGGTTGAACTGCTGGAACACGAAGCCGATGTCCCGGCGACGGTACTCGGTCAGCTTGCCGTCCGGCAGTCCGGCCAGGCTGACGCCGTCCACGACGACGTCTCCCGAGGTGGGCTTGTCCAGCGCACCCAGGAGGGACAACAGTGTGCTTTTGCCGCTGCCGCTCTTGCCGACGATGGACGCCAGCGAGCCCTTGTCGAGCTCAAAGCTGACCCCGTTTACTGGCTTGATGGTCCGATCACCGGACTTGAACTGACGGACCAGGTCCTTGACTACGATCACGGCTATTCTCCTCGGAGTACTTCGATGGGACGGATACGGGCGGTCAGCAGTGCCGGTACCAGCGCACCGATGATGGCTACCGCGAAGACTGCGGCGATGCCTGCAGCGAGGACGCCGGGGGAGACGCTCGCAGTGACGGAGGTGAGCAGCTGCGACGCTCCACCGAAGGGGCCGCCCTGGCCGCCACCCATCCCACCGCCGGGCATCCCGCCACCCGGGACTGTGCCGTTGGGCATGGCCCCTGCAAGTCCGCCGCCGCGCTGGGTGGTGGTGGCCGCCGTCGTGGTGGTGTTTGAACTAATGAGTGCCGACGCGATGCCGCCGCTGGCCAATGAAGCGATCACAGCTCCCACAACACTGCCCAAGGCAACAAGGACCAACGACTCGAGGACGAACTGCAGGCCGATAGTGCGGTTCCGGGCACCGATGGCCTTCAGGACGCCGATCTCGCGGCGGCGCTCGCGAACCAGCATGACCATGATGAGCAGGATGATGATTCCGGCGGTGGCTAAGGCCGCAATGAAGGCGATCATCGAGATGTTCTTGACGCTGTCCAGTGAGCTGACAGCCGTTTCGAGGTTGCGCTGGCCCTGGGTGACGTCGGCCTTGTCGGTGCCGAGCGCGTCCTGAACGGCAGTTTTAGTGCTGTCCACGTTCTCCATGCTGTTGACCGTGACGATCATGGTGGACAGCTCATCCGCGGTCTCCGCCAACGTCTGCGCTTCAGGAAGCGTGACGTAGACGGCGTTGTTCCCGAAGGTAGTGCCGGCGTCGAAGATTCCCGTTACGGTGAAGGTCTTGTCCTGGATGGTGAACGTGGAGCCTACGGTCAGGCCGTTCTTCTCAGCCAAGGACGTGCCCACCAGAGCCTTCGCCTCGGATGCCGTGTAGTCGCCCAGGCCTGTGCCGCTGGTGATCTCCAGGGCCTTGCCGGTGCTGTCCACTTCGGCGCCGATGCCCGTAGCGGTGATCGGCAGGGTGCGCGTGGGCAGGGTAGTTGTGCCGGTGGTTCCGCTCGCGTTGTTGCGGTTTCCCAGCGTGCCGGCGTCGACGGCGGCCGTCAGGTTGGTGCTGACCGTCGCCTGCTGCCCGCCGGGACCGAAGCCCCCGGCCGGGCCTGCCTGTTGGGTGGTGCCGGTGGCTGCGTCGGTGGTCCCCGTTGTGGTGGTCGTCTGGAGGCGCAGTGCCTTGGTGCCAACTACTGACGCCACGTTGGCGACCGACGCCGCAGTCTCAGCCTCCGCCGTCGTGAGCGGTTCGCCGCCGCCTTCAAAGCCTTGGCCGCCCGCCGGATTAACCGTCAAGATGGTGCCAACGGAGGCGTTGAGCTCCTGGACCTTGGCGCCCACTGCCTGATTGGCCACGAGCATGGCCAACGCCAGGCCGATGGCTACGGCCAGCACGGCGACAACCGCCGTCGTTCGTATTTTGTTGCGGAAGGCATTGCCTACGCTTCGGGCAAGGACGCTCACGTTTCTCCTCTTGACCTGCAAGTTCGGGGGCCCACTGGACGTGGGCTGCAGATCCAAGACTCGTGAGTGCTGCTGTGCGGAAAGCCTGCCGTAGCTATGCGTGGGCTGTGAAAGTACTCGAGTCTCGTTTGAAGGCAAGAGAAAGCCCCGGCCCGCCGAATTGGCGGACCGGGGCTTGCTGCTCTTAAGCGGTGTTACTTGGTGACCACTTACTTGGTGATCGGGCCGAGTACCGGATCGTCAACGTAAGCCGTCTTGACGTTCTCTGCCGTAACGATCTGCGGAGGCAGGAGGAATGCCGGGACGGTCTTGACGCCGTTCTTGTAGGAATCCTTGTCGTTGATTTCCAGTTCCTTGCCGGCCTGGAGGTCCTTCACCATGGTGATGGCGTGCTCAACGAGCTTGCGGGTGTCCTTGTTGATGGTGGAGTACTGCTCGCCTGCCATGATCGACTTCACGGACTCAACTTCGGAGTCCTGGCCGGTCACGACGGGCAGCGGCTTGCCGGCGGCCTTGACGGACGTCAGGACTGCGCGGGCCAAGGTGTCGTTCGGGGAGAGGACACCGTCCAGGGAAGCGGTGCCGTAGCTGCCGGTGAGCAGTGTGTCAGCGCGACGCTGGGCGTTCTCTGCCTTCCAGCCCTGAGTAACAGCCTGCTCGAACGAGGTCTGGCCGGAGACAACCTTGAGGGTTCCGTCGTCGATCTTCGGCTTCAGGACGCTCATGGCGCCGTCAAAGAAGACCTTCGCGTTGGCATCGTCGGGGGAACCGGCAAAGAGCTCGATGTTATACGGGCCGGAAGGCTTCTTGGCCTTCATACCGTCCAACAGCGCCTGGCCCTGGAGTTCACCAACCTTGAAGTTGTCGTACGCCACGTAGTAATCCACGTTCTCGGTGTTGAGAAGCAGACGGTCGTAGGCGATGACTGTGGCGCCGGAGTCCTTGGCCTGCTTGAGCTGCGTACCCAGCTGGGCGCCGTCGATGGCTCCCACGATGATCACCTTGGCACCCTTGGTGACCATGGCGCTGATCTGGTTCTGCTGCTCGGACACGCCGCCGTTGGCGAACTGGACGTCGGGCTTGAACCCGGCGCTGCTGAGGCCATCGTTGAACAGCTTCTCCGCGAGGACCCAGTTTTCACTGGTCTTCTGCGGAAGTGCGACGCCGATCATTGAGTCCTTGGGGAACGCTTCCCCGCCTGCTGTGCTGCTGCTTGAGCCGCTGTCACTGCGGCCGCAGGCTGTCAGCGCCAGTGCCGCGATGGCAGCGACTGCTGCTGCCTTTCCTGCTTTACCAAACATTCGCATATCTTGGTTCACTTTCTGTGTGGGTGGGGTGGAGCGAGTCTTTCAGGGAGCGGATTACGCTTCCTTGGAGATGACCTCTTTGGTGGAGGTGGTTTCGTCGGGCTTGATCTCGTTGTTGCGCTGGAAGTTCTTCATCAGCAGCCCGGTAATGGACCGCTTGCCCTGCGACTTGTTGTAAACATCGAAGGCGACTGCTGCAAGGAGCACCAGGCCCTTGATGATCTGGGTGAGGTCGGCGCCGACGCCCAGCAGCTGGAGGCCGTTGTTGAGGACAGCCATGACCAGGCCACCAACGATCGAGCCGATCACGGTGCCAACACCACCGGTGACGGCTGCGCCACCGATGAAGACTGCCGCAATGGCGTCCAGTTCCCAACCGACGCCGTCGAACGGACCGGAAGCGGTGGAACGTCCAACGAAGATCATGCCTGCCAGGCCAGCCAGGACGGACATGTTCATCATGACCAGGAAGTTGACCTTCTTGGACTGCACGCCGGACAGCTCAGCTGCGTGGCGGTTGCCACCCACTGCGTAGACGTGACGGCCGAGGACGGTCTTGTCAGCGATGAAACCGTAGATGAGAACCAGCACGGCCAGGATCAGGCCGGGGATCGGGAAGGACGTGCCGGGCCGACCCGTGGCGAACAGGTATGTAGCGTAGAGGATGGCGCCGCAGATCAGGACCAGCTTGGTGACTTCGACCCAAAGTTCAGGAACTTCGGCGCCCAGCGCCTTGCTGGTGGCGCGGGCACGCAGGGACATGATGACCACGAACGCAGCTGCAATGATGCCCAGCAGCAGGGTGAGGTTGTTGAAGCCTGTATTAGGGCCAATCTCGGGCAGGTAGCCGGAACCAAGGAACTGGAAGTCCTGGGGAACGGGGATGGTGTTGGACTTGCCCACGAACTGGTTGAAGCCACGGAACAACAGCATGCCGGCCAGGGTCACAATGAAGGCTGGTATGCCCACATACGCCACCCAGAATCCTTGCCAGGCTCCGATCACTGCTCCCAGGAGCAGGCCGAAGAGCACGCCTGCCCACCAAGGCAGACCCCAGTCGCGCATTGCCAAGGCCACGAAGACGCCCACGAAGGCGGCAACGGAACCCACGGAAAGGTCGATGTGGCCGGCAATGATGACCAGGACCATGCCGATGGCCAGGATCAGGATGTAGGAGTTGCCGTTGAACAGGTTGATCACGTTGCCGGGCGTCAGGGTACGGCCGTCCGTGAAGATCTGGAAGAAGACGATAAGTGCCACCAGGGCGAAGATCATGCCGAACTGGCGGGTATTGCCACCAAATAGCTTCTTGAGCGCGTTCATTGTTTTGGTCCTTGTGTCAGGAAGGGGCGGGGCGAGGCCAAAGGGTCAGGCTGCTTTGCGGGCGGACGTCATAAGCTTCATCAGGCTTTCCTGGCTTGCTTCGTTTTTGTCCAGGACGCCTGTGATGGCGCCTTCGAAGATGGTGTAGATCCGGTCGGACAGGCCCAGGAGCTCAGGAAGCTCCGAGGAAATGACAATCACTCCCTTGCCCTGGTTCGCCAGCTTCTGGATGATGCCGTAGATCTCGTACTTGGCGCCGACGTCAATGCCACGGGTGGGTTCGTCCAGGATCAGGAGATCCGGATCTGTGAACATCCATTTGGCCAGGACCACCTTCTGCTGGTTGCCGCCGGAAAGCTTGGCAACGCCTTCCTCAACCGACGGGGTCTTGGTCCGCAATGATTTCCGGTACTCCTCGGCAACGGAGAATTCCTTGCGGGTGTCCACCACCGTGTAGTTGCTGATCTTGTTCAGCGCCGCCGAAACCGTGGTGGTCTTGATGTCATCGAGCAGGTTCAGGCCCAAGGACTTCCGGTCCTCAGTGACGTAGCCGAGTCCGGCGTCGATCGCTTGACGAACGGTGCGAAGGTTGACCTGCTTGCCGTCCTTGTAGACCTGGCCCTTGATGAACCGGCCATAGGAATGCCCAAACAGCGAGCGGGCCAGTTCCGTGCGTCCTGCCCCCATGAGCCCTGCGAAGCCAACGATTTCGCCGCGGCGCACAAAGAAGTTGGAACCCTTGCAGATCAAGCGGTCCTGGATCTGCGGGTGCCCAACGGTCCAGTCCTTGACCTCGAAGAAGACCTCGCCAATCTTGGGTTCGTGATCCGGGAAGCGGGACTCGAGCGTCCTGCCCACCATGCCCTTGATGATGCGGTCTTCGTCCACGCCGTCACGCTTGACGTTGAGGGTTTCAATGGACTTGCCGTCACGGATGATGGTGATCTCGTCCGCGATCTGTTCGATCTCGTTGAGTTTGTGGGAAATGATGATGGAGGTGATGCCCTTGCCCTTCAGGCCAAGGATCAGGTCCAGCAAGTGCTGGGAGTCGGACTCGTTCAGTGCGGCGGTGGGCTCGTCCAGGATCAGGAGCTTCACGGACTTGTTCAAGGCCTTGGCGATCTCCACCAGCTGCTGCTTGCCGACGCCGATTTCCTTGATGGGGGTATCGGGATCTTCCCTGAGGCCGACACGGGCCAGCAGCTCGAGGGAGCGCTTCCGGGCTTCTGCCCAGTCGATCACTCCCCACTTGGTGGGTTCGTTGCCCAGGAAGATGTTCTCCATGATGGACAGTTCCGGGATCAGCGCCAGTTCCTGGTGGATGATCACGATGCCGGCCGCTTCGCTTGCGCGGATGTCCTTGAATTGCTGCGTTTCCGCCTGGTACACGATGTCGCCCGTGTAGCTTCCGTACCCGTAAACACCGGATAGAACTTTCATGAGCGTGGATTTGCCGGCCCCGTTTTCGCCACAGATGGCGTGGATTTCGCCGGCCATCACGCGCAGGCTCACATTCGACAAGGCCTTCACTCCAGGAAATTCCTTGGTGATGGAACGCATCTCCAAAAGGATGGGTTCACCTTGCGTGTCGAGGGATGTCATCAGCCCTTACGCCTCCAATGCATGACTTCGTTGTCGGCCCCGCAATGGCGAGGCTGTCTGATCAAAAAGTAAACTGGATCACCCATCTTGTCGTCAAGACTTGAACGCATGATCCAGCTAACGATTTCGTTACCTACCGGTAATGCCTGCGTGTTGGAACACCAAAGCGGCGGCTCCCAGGGCCTCTGCGCGTGCTCCGAGGGACGACATCGCGAGGTGGGTTGTCTCTCCCACCACGGGTACCGCATGCCGGACAAGGCCGCGGCGGATGGGGTCCAGGAGGAGGTCGCCCAAGCCCGCCAAGGGTCCACCGACAACGATCACTTCAGGGTTTATCAGGTTGGAGACATTGCCCAAGGCGCGGCCCACTGCCAGGCCGGCATCGTCCACCACGCGCTGGGTTGCGGAGTCTCCGGCCAAGCAATTGCGGACGATGTCCTGCGGGGTTAGGAGCTTCTCCTGCCCGCGACCCAGGAGCTCGATCATGGTGGTGGTTGAGGCAATGGTTTCCAGGCATCCGCGGTTGCCGCAGCGGCACACCAATCCGTGTTCATGGATGGTGGCATGGCCGATTTCTCCGGTGATGCCTACGTTCCCGTAATAGGGCAGTCCGTTAAGGATCAGGCCGGCGCCGATGCCCGAGCCGATCTTGAGGAACATGAGGTTGGAGACCCCGCTATGCGGGCCCCATGTCACTTCTGACAACGCACCAAGATTGGCGTCATTATCAACAAAGACGGGGCAGTTCAGCGCTTCCTCCAAGCGATGGAGGATGTCGATGCCCACCCATTCGGGGAGGATGGCGCCCTGGGCAACCGTACCTGTGCGGCGGTCTATGGGCCCCGGAATGCCGGCACCTGCGCCCACCACTGCGGTGCGGTCTACGCCATTTTCACGCAGTAGCCTGTCAAGGAGTGGGACTGCTGCCGCGATGCCCTCTTCCGCCTGGTGGCCCAGCGGTAGTTCCATGTAATCCTCGGCAATCACGTGGTACCCCAGCGATGCCAACACCACCCTCAGGTGCCGGCGCCCGAAGTCGATTCCGACGGCGACCGCACCGTTGCTGTTGAGTCTCACGTTGGTTGCCCGGCGCCCCGAGCTTGTGGTCGGCTCGGTGGAAACCAGTCCGGCGTCCTGCATGATTTTCACGATGTTGGAGATGGTGGCCGTGGAAAGACCGGTCTGCCGGGAAAGCTCCGCCTGCGTAGACGGCCCGCTCAGCAAACACTCGATGATGCGTTGCTGATTCAGGTGTCGCAGCGCGGACTGCGAGCCGGGTTTTCTTGGATGGCTCTTCGTTGAGCGCTGCGTAGCGGACATGACAAGAAGATTGCCCCACAAGCAACCTTGTAGTCAAGAAGTGAACACAGCGAGTCAACCCTGCCCGACATACTCCAACGCAAGATCGAGAGATATGTACCCCTTGTGAGGCCCGTTATGCGCACTATGAACCCATGTTTGCCTGCAGAGCGGGCCTCGCAACAGGGGAGCGGCGTGCATTGCGTCCCGATCCAGAGTTCCCCGGGTCCAATTGCCTCACTCGCCGAGCAAGTCCCGGGCCTACGCTGGAAGCAAGAAACGTCCCGGGCACGTGTATGAGGCATCGGGATCAGGCGAAACCAAGGTGGTAATGATGCTGCTCTCAGTCCTGCAGGCGAACGCTTCCGTCATGGACGTTGAGGCGAACCTGCGCACAATCGACGACGCCGCGCAGCGCGCCGCCCAAGCCGGGTCCGGGCTGCTCCTCACTCCGGAGCTGTTCCCCGTGGGCTACGCACCCTTGCGGCTCCACGCCGAACTGGACCCATCTACGCTCCCTGGCATTCGTGAACGGCTGGCCGGCATTGCCCGGACCAACGGCGTTGGCTTGGTTTATAGCCTTCCGGCGCCGGCAGCGGGAAGCGAAGGGAGCTGGCACATCACCGCCACCCTCCTCGACTCGGCAGGCAACGAGGTCCTCAACTACGCCAAAGTGCACCTCTTCGGTCCGGAGGAGCATAAGGCGTTCGTCGGCGCCCAAGAACCTCCCGCCGTCGTGGATTTCAACGGGATCCGCACATCGATGCTGATTTGCTACGACGTCGAGTTCCCGGAAGCCGTCCGTGCCGCCGCCACACGAGGTGCTGAACTCCTGCTGGTGCCAACTGCCCTTTCCGCCGGGTTCGACAACGTGCCGCAGGTCCTTATCCGTGCCCGCGCGTTGGAAAGCCAACTCAACGTGGCCTACGCCAACCACAGCGGACACGAGGACATCTACAACTTCCTGGGCGGCAGCGTTGTTGCCGGACCAGACGGATCGTTGCTTGCCGCTGCGGGGGAGTCAGCCACTCTGTTGTTCGCGGAGGTCGGCACGGAGTCAGTAAAAGCGGCGCGCGAAGAAGTCCCGTACCTGCGCGAACGCCGGCCGGAACTCTACGAGGAATGGGACAACTAGTCGCCCGTCGAATCACCGGAAAGGCCAGCGACCAGCTCATCCACGTACTGCAACGCAAACCACAGCTCGGCCCGGACTTGCGCCTGGTTGAGGTCCATGTCAAGCAGCTCGCCGAGCACGCCGATCTGCCGCCGCACGCTGTTGCGGTGCAGCCCCAGCAGCTTGGCCGAGCCGTCCCAACTGCCGTTCTCGCTAAGCCAACCGCGCAAGACAGCAAGAAGCGGATCCCGACGGTCCGGTTCAAGCGCGAGCACGGGGGCAAGGAGTCGTTCGGCCAGCATGGTCCCGGCTTCGCGGCCCAGCAGACCTGAGACAGACCACGTGACCTCATCAACGCGGGCGCTCTTGCCGGTGGAAAGAACGCGGCTTCGCAGGGAGCTTGCACGTTGGTAGGCCGCTTGGAGTCCAAGGAGCTCGGTTGGTTCCCCGATGACCAGCCGCCAGCCCAGCTTCTCCACGTCGGCCAGCAAGGAATCGTCCACCCTCAAGCGGGTAATGGCCGCGAAACCGTACTCGGTAATTTCCACCAGTTTGGTATCGAACAGCCTCCGCCACTGCAGCACTTCCCTCACCGGTCCGTCGTCTGCGGCTCCGTCCACCCTGATGCCCTGCACCACTCGCATCTGTGCCGAACGAGTGGAGGACAGGCTCTGCGCCAGCAGGTCCTTGAGCCCGTTGACATGTTTAGTGCCACCCGACGCAACCGAATCCGGGTGCAACAAAACAGCTGTAGCCAGCTGGCTCGGTGCCAACGAGCCACTGGTCCGCTGCCTCACCAACAACTCCAGCAAGCCCACGGCTGACTGCACCACATTGTTTTGCGCAGGCGTCAGTGGTGCATCCGAACCGAGGATCAAAGCGCCAAGGTTGGCATCCTTAGTGCTGCGCAATGGGTGTCCGAACACCAATTCCGAACCCGGCTGTTCGAAACCGTCCATCTCCACCCGTGGACCGCTGCCGGACAGCAACCGCTCCAGGAGGGGTGTCAACAAGGAATGCTCGACGCCGCTGCTGCCGCCGGCGTTGTGCCCCCGGGCACGGACCCGTCCGTCAGCGCCCACCAGAACAGCCCACACGGGCACCCTCTGCACCAGAGCGGCCAACAGTTCATGTTCGGGCCGGGGGGAGAGGACCGCCCGCATGAGTTGGCGGTTGGTGTCGGCTAGTTGCCGGAAGACCCGCGCGTTGTCAGTTTCCAGAAGCTGGGAGAACTCCAAGCCAATCGCCGCGAAAGGCACAGACTCCGGTACCTCGAACAACGTGAGGTTGTGCTTGCGGCAAGCGTCCAGCAGGACGTCCGGGACGGCGTCGAAATAGGGCCTGATACCGAAGCCGAGGGCCGCAACCTTGGCACCCACGAGCCGCCGAACGTAGGCGTCCACCTTGGCCGCCGAGCCGCCCTTCCCAAGGAAAGGCAACCCGGCGGTGAGGAGGAATTCGCCCTCCGGCAGGTACGGCGTGGGGTCTTCGAGCTCACTGGGTTCCACCCACCGCAGCAGCGAGGTCCCGCTGCCGCCGTCGTGAAGCATTTTCAACTCCGGCGGCAGGTGCTCCAGGAACTGCTCGAGCGTGACAAAACTCAGGCGGGCGGTGGCGGGCTCAGGCGACATTGCCCTGCCCGGCGGCGGCCGGCTCCTGGTAGTCGGGGCACTCGTAAGCGGAGTCCTGGTTGGCGCTGCTTGCGTAGGCGCGCGGCAGGCGCGGTGCAATCCTGTTGATGATCTCGTCGCCGTGGCTTCCGATCGCGGCACCCCAGTCGTCGGCGCTCGCCGCCCCGCATGCCGGGTCACCGAACAACACTGCGGTGTCCCCGACGTCGATTCCCGAAGCGTCCGGTCCGAGGTCCACCATGAACTGGTCCATGCAGACCTTGCCGATCACCGGCACCGCGCGGCCGGCCACGTTCACAACCGAGCGGCCGCTGATGCCCTTGGGGATACCGTCCGCGTAGCCGAGCGGGATGAGCCCGAGGTAACGCGGTTCGTAGGTGATGGCCTGGTGTTCGTAGCTGACGCCTGTGCCTGCCGGGACCTTCTTGACCATGACCAGCGGCGCCGTCACGCTGAGTGCCGGACGCAAGCCAAAGTCAGCCGGGTTCAGGTGATCGGCGGGGGCAAGCCCGTAAATGGCCAGTCCCGCGCGGACCATGTCGAAGTGGAATTCCGGCCGGTCCAGGATGTTGGCGGAACTGGAAACATGCCTGAGGTCGGGGCTTAGTCCGGCCTCGCGCGCTTGGTGAACGGCGTCCTCGAACTCCGCGACGGCGGTGGCGTTACCGGGGTGCGCGGGGACATCGGCCCAGGCCAGGTGGGTCCAGAGGCCTCGAACACGGAGGGTCCCGTCCAGCTCAGCTTGCCGTGCCTGCGCCACAAGTTCAGCCCAGTCTTCCTTTCGTGCACCGCCGCGGCTGAGGCCGCTGTCCAGTTCCAAATGCACGACGGCGGGACGGCCCAGGCGTTTCGCGATTCCTACCAGCACCTCCAGTTGGCTGACGCTTCCGAGGGACACATCAATGTCGTTTTCCAGCGCCTCAAGGATGGTGGCGCTTGTCTGGGATGCCAGATACAGCCACGAAAGTATGGGGACTGTGATGCCCGCTTGGCGGAGTGCGATAGCTTCACTGAGCTGGGCTGTGCCAAGCCAGTCTGCGCCAGCTTCCACCGCTGTGCGAGCAACTTCCACCAGGCCGTGGCCGTAGGCGTTGCCCTTGACTACAGCCATGAAATGCTGCGCCTCGGTGCGTTTTTTCAGGGCTTTGACATTGTCTGAAATGGCAGACAAGTCCACGTTGACCTGCCCGGAAAGGGCCGCGGCGGCAGCCTCTTGATAGTGTGCATTACGTCTCATGGTTGAACACTATAGGTCATTTTGCACCGCGGTGAGAGGTGGCTCACATGCCAGTCTTGTGGAGGGGAAATCGAAACTACTTTGAAGGGACGTCAAGGGTGACTGTGCCTGTGAACACCAAAAACCCGGCCGCGGCAAGCGTCGCCAGGCCGAGCCTCGGCGCGCAACTCCTGCGCCGCAAGCCAATTGGCCAGATGGTCAGCGAAGCCGGAGGCGGCGAAGGCGGAACGCCGCTGGTCCGCAGCTTTGGCGTCTTCCAGCTCACCATGATCAGCGTCGGAGCTACGCTCGGCACCGGCATCCTGGTGATCCTCGGCGAATCAGTGCCGCTGGCCGGTCCGGCCATCTGGATCTCGTTCGTCATCGCCGGCCTCGCCGCGCTGCTTTCGGCAGTGTCCTATGCCGAAATGGCGGGACTCGTTCCGGTGGCAGGCTCCAGCTATTCCTACTCTTACGCCACCATGGGCGAGGGCATGGCCTGGATTTGTGGCTGGTGCCTGGTGCTGGAATACGCGGTCTCCGTGGCAGCCGTTGCCGTGGGTGCCGGCCAGTATGTGAACGAGACCCTCGCCGCGTTTGGCCAGTTCCTGCCGGACGCGATGAGCCAGCCGCCAGGGGACGGCGGGCTGGTGAACGTGCCCGCCATGGTGATCGTGATCCTGGCTATGCTCCTGCTCGTCCGTGGTGCCCGTGAGAGTGCGTGGATCAACACGGCGATCGTCGTGATCAAGGTGGGCATCCTGATCTTCTTCTGCGCAGTAGCCTTCACCGCTTTCAATGCCGGCAACTTCGAGCCGCTGCTGCCCATGGGCGCCGCCGGTGTTTCCGCCGCCGCATCCAGCGTTTTCTTCTCCTACATCGGCTTTGACGCCGCTTCCACCGCCGGCGAGGAAGCCAGGAACCCCAAGCGCGACCTGCCCCGGGCCATCATGCTCTCCATGGTCATCGTCACCACCATCTACGTCCTGGTTGCCGTTGCAGCCATCGGCGCCCGCCCGTGGGGTTGGTTCGACGGCACAGAAGCTGCACTGGTACAGATCCTGCACGAGATCACGGGTCAGCCGTGGATCGCCCTGGTCTTCTCAGTGGGCGCAGTGCTTGCCATCGCCAGCATCGTGCTGACCGTGCTCTACGGACAAACCCGCATCATGCTCTCCATGTCCCGCGACGGCATGGTTCCCAAAATCTTCGGCCGCGTTTCCCGCCGCACCGGCACTCCGGTGGCCGGCACGCTGATCATCGGTACCGCCGTAGCCCTCACCGCAGGCTTGGTCCCGCTGGGAGCCTTGGCGGACGCAACAAGCATCGGTACGCTCTTCGCGTTCGCGCTGGTCAACGTGGCCGTCATCTACCTGCGACGCAACCGGCCCGACCTGGAGCGCAGCTTCCGGGTCCCGCTGTACCCGATCACGCCGATCCTGGGCACCCTGATGTGCGCATATTTGATGCTCAACCTGGGCGCCGACACCTGGATCACCTTCGGTATCTGGATGCTGGTGGGCGTCGCCATCTACTTCGGCTATGGACGCCGGAACTCAAAGGTAGCCGCGCTCAGCGAGCAGGACTACCGTGAACTAACCACCAGGGCCGCGAGCCCGGAATCTGTGAAAGCAGCAAACTCATGACCATCGCCACAGAACTCCCCCTCATCGAGGAGCCAGGCGCGCCTGACGCGGCCGCTGGAGCACCTATCACCATGCTGAACCCGGACTTCCCGTTCAGCTACGACCACTACCTGGCGCACCCCGATGGGCTCGGCTCAATCCCGGAAGAGCTCTACGGCACGGAAGTAGCCATCATCGGCGCAGGCCTGTCCGGACTGGTGACCGCCTATGAATTGATGAAACTTGGCCTCAAGCCCGTCATCTACGAAGCCGACCAGATTGGTGGACGCCTCCGCACTGCGAGCTTCCCATCAGCTCCCGGCGTCGTGGCGGACCTTGGCGGCATGCGCTTCCCGGTCTCCGGCAAGGCGTTCTACCACTACGTGGACCTGCTTGGCCTGGACACTCAGGACTTCCCGAACCCCATGGCGCCGGCAACCTCCTCCACAGTGATCGAACTCGCGGGCAAGAAGCACTACGCCACCACGGCTGACGAGCTGCCGGAGTTCTTCCTGGAAGTAGCCGACGCTTGGAAAGCAGCAGTCAACGATGGCGCCGCCTTCGCTGAGATGCAGGAAGCCATCAAGGCCCGCAACACCAAGCGGATCAAGGAACTCTGGAACGCGCTCTTGCCGGAGCTGGACGAGCAGACCTTCTACGGTTTCATCGCCGCCAGCAAGTCCTTCAAAGAGGCTGGTTTTGCTCACCGCGAGGCATTCGGCCAGGTGGGCTTCGGTACCGGCGGTTGGGACACCGATTTCCCCAACTCCATCCTCGAAATCCTCCGCGTGGTCTACACCGATGCCGACGACCAGCACCGCTCCATTGCCGGAGGAGCACAAAGGCTCCCTGAGGCACTCTGGAACCACGCGCCGTCGGACCTTAAGTACTGGCCCGAGGGCACCTCCCTGGCATCGCTGCACTCCGGCTCGCCCCGCGGGGCCGTGGACAACATCCGCCGGGTAGAGAACGGCGACCTCCTGGTCCGCGAGAACTGGGGACGCGAAGCCACCTACCAAGCCGTGGTGACCACCTGCCAGTCCTGGCTGCTGTCCACACGCATCCACACTGAGGAAGCGCTGTTCCCGGCCGAGCTGTGGACCGCGATCGAACGCTCGCATTACATGCAGTCTTCAAAGACCTTCGTGATGGTGGACCGCCCGTTCTGGAAGGACATCGATCCCGAGACCGGGCGCGAGGTCCTGTCCATGACGCTCACCGACCGACTCAACCGGGCCACGTACTTGCTCGACGACGGTCCGGACAAGCCCGCCGTCATGCTCCTGTCCTACACATGGAACGACGACGCCCTGAAATGGCTGGCCCTGACCGCGGACGAGCGCGTGAAGCTGATGTTGCACTCCTTGGAGCAGATCTACCCGGGCGTAGACATTGCGAGCCACATCGTGGGGCAGCCGATCACGGTGTCCTGGGAAGCGGATCCCAACTTCATGGGTGCGTTCAAGGCCAACCTGCCCGGCCACTACCGGTACCAGCAGCGTCTGTTCACGCACTTCAAGCAGGACCAGCTGCCGGAGCACCAGCGCGGCATCTTCCTCGCGGGCGATGACGTGTCCTTCACCGCCGGTTGGGCTGAGGGTGCTGTGACCACGGGCCTGAATGCAGTGTGGGGAGTGGTGAATCACCTGGGCGGTTCGTCCGCTGCCGGAAACCCGGGGCCTGGTGACCTCCTGGACGAGCTCGGCCCGATCTCCCTGGACTAGTTTTCCGACTCGCATTCGGCGTTCAAGCGTGCATTTCCCTGTGCGCCGCAGCGAGTTCCTTGTAATGCGCGGCGTTGTGCTTGACGCCCTCGAACTCTTCGTCGGTCAGTTCACGGCGGACCTTTGCAGGTACACCCGCAACCAGTGAGCGCGGGGGAATGACGGTGCCTTCCAACACCACGGCCCCGGCAGCGATGAGCGAGCCAGTGCCAATGACGGCGCCGTTGAGGATGGTGGCGCTCATGCCGATGAGGCAGTCGTCCTCCACAGTGCATCCATGGACCACAGCGCTGTGCCCCACGGAGACACGTTCGCCTACCGTGCAGGGGAAGCCGGGGTCAGCGTGGAGGACTACGTTGTCCTGGAGGTTGGACCCTGCGCCGACGCTGATAGCCGCTGTATCGGCGCGGACGGAGACGCCGTAGAAAGCGCTCGAGTCCTCGGCCAAGGTGGCCTTGCCAATAATGGAAGCCGTGGGCGCCACGAAGGCTGTTTCGTGGACGGCCGGGGTGTCCCCGGCGAAAGTGTAAGAGGGAGCCATAGGCCCAGCATATTTCCCAACTAGGTAACAGCACACGTCGCTATGGGTGGTCAGTGGGACGTTTGCTGTTACCTAGTTGGGTGCAGGGGTGCGGAGGACCAGGAATTGATAGTGCTGGGACCAGTTTCCTGCGCCCGGCCCGGATTCCACTCCCACGCCCTCCGGCCACGTTCGGAAGTGTTCCACCGAGCCGTGTTCGCCAAAGATCCGCCGGACGGTTTCGTCGCTGCGGCGGCTGAAGAACCGCCGCGGTTCCTCAAGGTCTTCAGGGTTCAAGACTTCGCAATCCTCACCTGACCAGAGTCCGACGGCGATTGGCGCACCAGGTGCGGTGACCCGCACAAGTTCGCGGACGACGTCGTGAATTCCGCTATTGGGAACATGCAGAAGAGTGCTCATGGTCCACGCAGCCGAAAAGACAGCACCCGGAAACGGCAGGTTCCGCCCGCTGGCAACAGAAGCCTCAAGCCCGGCCGAGCGCGCCAAATGAACGCTCTCCGAGGACAGGTCCACGCCGGTGTAGTGCAAGCCGGCGCGGACGAACTCCACGCCCTCAACCCCAGTGCCGCAACCCAGCTCAAACAACGAATGACGGTGTTCGGACTTCAACAGCCGGATGAACCACTCCCGGCTCTCAACCCGGTGCGGCGTCAGCGCGCGGGTGTTCCGCACCGGTGCCTGGTGGTCGTAGAAGACAGCCAGGTCAGCCTCGTGGTCGGCGTCAGGGATGCCCCGCATACCCCCAGCATAGGAGTGGCGTTAGTTGAACACCACGGTCCGGGTACCGTCCAGGAGCACACGGTGTTCGGCGTGCCACTGGACCGCCTGAGCCAGCGTGCGGCCTTCGACGTCGCGGCCCATCTGGACGAACTGGGCAGCCGTGCGTGCGTGATCAACGCGGATGACTTCCTGCTCGATGATCGGGCCCTCGTCGAGGTCGGCCGTCACGTAGTGGGCCGTGGCGCCGATGATCTTTACACCTCGTGCGTGTGCCTGGTGGTACGGCTTGGCGCCCTTGAAGGAGGGGAGGAACGAGTGGTGGATATTGATGGCCTTGCCGTTCAACTCCGTGCACAGATCGTTGGAGAGGACCTGCATGTACCGTGCCAGGACAGTCAGCTCGACATCGTGCTCGGCAATCAGCTTCAGCAGTTGCGCCTCGGCCTGCGGCTTGGTCTCCGGCGTTACCGGGATGTGGTGGAACGGGATGCCGTAGAACTCCGCCAGCGACTCAAGATCCCGGTGGTTGGACACAATCGCCGGAATCTCAATGGGCAAAGTGCCCGTGCGCTGCTGGAACAAAAGGTCGTTGAGGCAGTGTGCATCCTTGGAGCACAGGATGATGGTGCGGACCTTTTCGCCCACGGGGTTGATTTGCCAGGTCATGCCGAACGATTCAGCTACCGGCCGCAAGGCCGTGGCCAGTTCGGCCTGGGAGGACGACGTCGATGCCTCCACGCGCATGAAGAAGTTGCCTGTGCTGGGGCTTCCGTACTGCTGGGAATCGGCGATATTGCAGCCGGCATCAAGCAGGGCTCCGGCTACCGCGTGGACGATGCCGGGGCGGTCGGGGCAGGAAAGTGTTACTACGAAAGCGGTGGATTCAGTCACACGATCAAGCCTACCTGTGCTGCCTTGTTGTACTGTTAATGGGTCGCAACTGGCGTTGGGTGGACTACCACCAGGGAGCGGCAATCATGAAGACCACGGATCGTACGCCTGGGCCGAGGGTCATGTCTTACCGCTGCACGCACGTGACCGATCCCTCCGTCAAAAAGGGGACGCGGGAATGCTGCTGCCGGTAGCCTGACCTGTAGCACCACCCGTTGCCTAGCCAGGAGATTTCCGTGACTACCACAACCACTTCAGCGTCTGTCAGCAACCAGTCGCTTGCCGATCTCGATCCCGAGATCGCAGCAGTCCTCAACCAGGAACTCGGCCGCCAGCGCGGCACCCTGGAAATGATTGCGTCCGAAAACTTCGCCCCCCGCGCCGTCATGGAAGCTCAGGGCTCCGTCCTGACCAACAAGTACGCCGAGGGCTACCCGGGCCGCCGCTACTACGGCGGTTGTGAATACGTCGACGTCGCCGAGCAGCTTGCGATCGACCGCGTCAAGGAACTCTTCGGCGCCGAGTACGCCAACGTCCAGCCGCACTCCGGTGCCCAGGCAAACGCTGCAGCGCTCTCTGCAATGATCACCCCGGGCGATAAGATCCTGGGCCTCTCGCTGGCACACGGTGGCCACCTGACCCACGGCATGAAGCTCAACTTCTCCGGCAAGCTCTACAACGTGGCTGCTTACCAGGTTGAAGAAGACAACTTCCGCATCGACATGGACAAGCTGCGCGAGCAGGCCATCGCCGAGAAGCCGCAGGTCATCATCGCCGGCTGGTCCGCGTACCCGCGCCACCTGGACTTCGCTGCCTTCCGCTCCATCGCGGACGAAGTTGGCGCCCTCCTCTGGACGGACATGGCACACTTTGCCGGCCTGGTTGCAGCGGGCCTGCACCCGAGCCCGGTTCCTTACTCCGACGTCGTCACCTCCACGGTTCACAAGACCCTCGCGGGTCCGCGTTCCGGTGTGATCCTGGCCAAGCAGGAGTGGGCCAAGAAGCTCAACTCCAACGTCTTCCCGGGCCAGCAGGGCGGCCCGCTCATGCACGTCATCGCTGCCAAGGCCGTTGCCTTCAAGATCGCCGGCAGCGAAGAGTTCAAGGAGCGCCAGCAGCGCGTCCTCGAGGGCGCCAAGATCATTGCTGACCGCCTGAACCAGTCCGATGTTGCTGAAGCCGGCGTCTCGGTCCTCACCGGCGGCACCGACGTTCACTTGGTCCTGGTTGACCTGCGCAACTCGCAGCTGGACGGCCAGCAGGCCGAAGACCTCCTGCACTCCGTGGGCATCACCGTGAACCGCAACGCTGTTCCGTTCGACCCCCGCCCGCCGATGGTCACCTCCGGCCTCCGCATCGGTACGCCGGCACTGGCTACCCGCGGGTTCGGTGCCACCGAGTTCGCCGAGGTTGCCGAGATTATCGCCACCGCGCTCGTGAAGGGCGCCACCGGCAGTGTTGATGCAGAGGCCCTCCAGGCCCGCGTCGACAAACTGGCTGCTGACTTCCCGCTGTACCCGCAGCACGAGCAGTGGTAACCCGCGGTTCCCGCGGATAAATAGAGCAACACCCGGGCATTGAACCGGAGCTGACGGGATCCGCCGCCACACCTACGGCGGCGGGTCCCGTTGGCATGAGCCATTAGGTCACCCACCAGAAAGAGCAGATGGAATGACACAGTCCACCGCACAGATCCTTGACGGCAAGGCCACCGCCGCAGCCATCAAGGCAGAACTGACCACTCGCGTTTCCGTCCTGGCCGCCAAGGGAATCGTCCCCGGCCTGGGCACCATCCTGGTGGGTTCCGACCCCGGCAGCACCTGGTACGTCGGCGGCAAGCACAAGGACTGCGCCGAGGTTGGCATCCAGTCCATCCGCCGCGACCTCCCCGAAGACATTTCACAGGAAGACCTCCTGGAGGTTGTCCGCGAGCTCAACGACAACCCGGAGTGCACCGGCTACATCGTCCAGCTTCCGCTGCCCAAGCACATCGACCAGGACGTCATCCTGGAAGCCATGGACCCTGACAAGGACGCCGACGGCCTGCACCCTATGAACCTTGGCCGCCTGGTGGCCAACGTCAATGGCGAGATGAAGTCCCCGCTTCCCTGCACGCCTAAGGGCTGTGTGGAGTTGCTGCGCCGCCACAACATTGAACTCAAAGGCAAGCGTGTCCTGGTGGTTGGTCGCGGCGTGACCATCGGCCGCCCTATTGGCCTCCTGTTGACCCGCAAGGAAGTTAACGCCACGGTCATCCTGGCCCACACCGGAACGGTGGACCTGCCCGCGGAACTCAAGCAGGCCGACGTCGTGATTGCAGCTGCCGGCGTGCCGCACATGATCAAGGCTGAAGACCTCAAGCCGGGCGCCATTGTGCTCGACGTCGGCGTCAGCCGTGTGGACGACGGCAACGGTAACGCTGTTGTTACCGGAGATGTTGACCCGGCAGCTGCCGACGTCGCCGCTTGGCTGTCCCCGAACCCGGGCGGCGTGGGGCCGATGACCCGTGCCATGCTGCTCGCGAACGTCGTGGAGAGTGCGGAGCGTCAGGCAGGCATCGCCTAAGTTCCTCCGAACATAGCAAGGCCCATTTCCGCAGGGAACCCTAGAAATGGCCCGCGTACTCCTCCGAACAAACCGAGAGGGCTCTTGCAAAAATATCTGCAAGAGCCCTTTCACATGTCAGGGGGCGCTACTAGTGTGCTGAGGGTGCACAATGAAGCAATCCGCTCTCCGACACCGTCACCAACACAGACAGAATCGTCGCAATCCGGCTTCGACATGAACCGACCATCCGTCATCAGCGCGCGGAACCTCACCAAGGCCTATGGTGACCTCACCGCCGTGGACAACATCTCCTTCGACGTACCGGCGGGGGAGTCTTTCGGGCTGCTGGGCCCCAACGGTGCCGGCAAGTCAACCACCATGAAAATGATCGGCGGCGTCTCCCAACGCACCTCGGGCACGCTGAGCATCATGGGCTTGGACCCGGAATCCCACGGCCCCGAAGTAAGAGCGCATCTGGGTGTGGTCCCACAGCAGGACAACCTGGATGAAGAGCTCAAGGTTCGCGAGAACCTGATCGTCTACGGGCGCTATTTTGGCCTGCCTTTGAGCTACCTCCGGCCGAAGGCTGACGAGCTGCTGGAATTCGCGCAGCTAACGGACAAGGCCAATTCCAAGGTGGACGCGCTCTCCGGGGGCATGAAGCGACGGCTCACAATAGCCCGGTCGCTTATTAACGAGCCCCGCATTCTTCTCCTCGACGAACCCACCACCGGCCTGGATCCCCAAGCTCGCCACATTCTTTGGGACCGCCTGTTTCGGCTCAAGGAAAGCGGCGTAACCCTCATCCTCACCACGCACTACATGGACGAGGCTGAGCAACTCTGCGATCGCCTGATCGTGGTGGACAAGGGCAAGATCATGGCCGAAGGATCGCCCGCGGCCCTGATTCGCGAACACTCATCGCGCGAAGTACTGGAGCTCAGGTTCGGGTCCGAGCGGAACGCGACCATCGGCGTCGAGCTTCAAGGCATTGGTGAGCGGCTGGAGACACTGCCGGACCGTGTGCTCATCTACGCGCACGACGGTGAAGCCGCGCTGGAGCAGGTCACTGCCCGCGGGCTGCACCCCATGACCTCGTTGGTGCGTCGCTCGTCGCTGGAAGATGTGTTCCTGCGGCTTACCGGCAGGAGCCTCGTTGACTGAGTCGGTGAACAAACCACGCACGACGGCGGAGCAGCCGTTGCGGGCCCACTCGCCTGAGGTTTCGGCCGCCAGGGCGCGTCGCTGGGGTTCCTTCTTCTATGCCGAGCAAGTGCTTCGCGTCATGCGGAATTATGGGTGGTCCGTGATCCTGTACAGCGTAGGGCAGCCGGTGGCGTACCTCTTCGCCATGGGAGTTGGCCTCGCCAGCTTGGTGGACGCCAACAGCGAGGCGGCGTTCGGCGGTGTCAGCTATTTGGAATTCGTGGCTCCGGCGTTGTTGGTCTCCGCCGCGGTGATGACAGCATCGGGGGAATTTTCGTACCCCATCATGGACGGCTTCAAATGGCGCCGCGTGTTTTATGGTCCGCATGCCTCGCCGCTGACACCGCAGCAGATCGCCAGTGGCCACATCATGGCCAGTTCCCTGCGCTTCCTGTTGCAGTCGATAGTTTATTTCGTGGTGGTGGCCATGTTTGGCGCTTCGCCAAGCCCCTGGGGTTGGGTCTCGGCCATCGTGGCCACGGTTGCGGCGCTCTCCTTCGGCTTGCCGCTGATGGCCTATGCCGCCAGCATCAAGCAGGACAAGGGGCAGTTCGCGTTGGTGCAGCGATTCATCGTCATGCCGCTCTTCCTGTTCTCCGGGACGTTCTTCCCGCTGGATTCGCTGCCGATCGCAGTTCGTTGGATCGGTTGGATATCACCGGTGTGGCACGGAACTGAGTTGGGCCGGGTCTTCACCTACGGGATGGACCAAAACCCGTTGCTGACCATCACCCACGTGGTTTTCCTGCTGGCGACCGCCACTGTTGGCTGGATACTTGTCCGCCGCCAGTTCGTGAAAAGGATGGGCTCTTGAGTGTCCTGACAGGTGGCCACAGCGCCACGGATCTTGCCCGTGGGCGCAAGTTCGGTTCTCTCTACTCCCGCAACGCCAAGGCAGTGGTGGGCCGTGGGCTGATGGCTGCCAAGAGCAGCACATGGCTGGTGATGGTGTCGGGGTTCTTCGAGCCTGTGCTGTTCCTGCTGGCCATGGGCGTGGGCATGGGCTCCATAGTGGGCACTGTCCAAGGTCCAGGCGGCGAGGAAATCAGCTATGCGGCGTACATAGCGCCGGCACTCCTGGCGGTCTCGGCCATGAACGGAGCAATCTACGATTCCACGTGGAACGTCTTCTTCAAGATGAACTTCGCCAAGCTGTACCAAGGGATGCTCTACACGTCCTTGGGGCCGCTGGACGTGGCGATCGGGGAGATCTTCCTGGCACTCCTTCGGGGCCTGCTGTACGCCACGGGATTCACCGCTGTCATGGGGGTAATGGGACTGCTCACCAGTTGGTGGGCCGTCCTGGTCATTCCTGCTTCGGTGCTGATCGCGTTCGGTTTTGCGAGCTTCGGGATGGGCATCACCAGCTTCATGAAGACTTTCCAGCAGATGGACTGGATCAACTTCTTCCTGCTGCCCATGTTCCTGTTCAGCGCCACGTTCTACCCGCTCAGCGTCTACCCGCAGGTCATCCAGTGGTTCATCCAGGCCATGCCCCTGTGGCACGGGGTGGAACTCCTGCGCCAGATCAGCGTGGGCTCGTTCAGCCCTGCCACTGCCATCCACGTGGGTTACTACGTTGTGATGATCGCGCTCGGGATCATGCTGACCACCGCAAGGCTGCGCCAGCTGTTCCTGAAGTAGGACCAGCCGGCGCAGCCCGTACAGGTCCTAGGCCGTCTCGATCTCAGCCATGGTCAGCTTTGCGTTGTCGCGCAGGCCCCAGGAGCACAGTCCCATGACTGCCAGCGCGGAGACTGTGTAAATCACGACGCCGATCGGGTCGCCATGCGTGGCGATCAGCAATGCCGTTGCCACAGTGGCTGCCGTGCCGCCACCCAGGGCTGAGCCGATCTGATAGCTGGCCGAAATGGCCGAGTAGCGGGAAGCTGCCGGGAACTGTTCTCCAAGGAATGCCGGCAACGGGCCCTGCGGAACAGTGTTCAGCGCGCCGCCCAGCGTGAACATGAGGAGGGCAAGCCAGCCGGTGTGTGTCTCGATGGCCGGGAAGAACGCCAGGAAGTAGATAATGAGCATCACCGAACCACCTATCATCACCGGCTTACGGCCGATCCTGTCGGAAAGAATCGCCGCGAGAGGTGCGGAGATGACGCTGGCCAGGGCACCCCACAGCTGGAACTGAAGTGATTCACTGTCGGAATAGCCGCGCTGGAGCACGTACGACATGAGGAACACTGTGGCGATGTAAGTGAAGGTGTTGTAGCCGTAGCTGACGCCGATCGACATCAGGATCTGCCGCGGATGCGACTTGAGGACTGCCAACAGTGGAATCCGGGGTGCCTGGGTGCCGGAAGGGCGTTCGTCCTGGGGGAGGGTCAGCCGGGCAATAAGGCCAGCCAGCACCAGCAGGCCGCCGATCCAGAAGGGTACCCGCCAAGCGAAGCTGGCCACTTCGCCGCCCGCGATGGCGTCAGTGAGCGTAAAAACGCCGGAACCCATCAGCACGCCCAACCCGATGCCCATGCTGGTGAAGCTTCCCCACAGTCCTCGGCGACCCGCCGGTGCCGCCTCGATTCCCAACAAGGCAGCGCCTCCCCATTCACCGCCGGCAGAGAATCCTTGAACCAGACGCAATGCGATGAGCAGCATAGGGGCCATGGCACCGATCGAATCCGCACTGGGCAGGCAGCCGATCAGGAAGGTGCTCCCACCCATCAGGATGAGCGTGAGGATCAGGATCCTGCGCCTGCCGAGACGGTCGCCGAAGTGGCCCAGGACGATACCGCCCAAGGGCCGGGCCAGGAATCCGGCACCGAAAGAAGCGAACGCCACCAATGTTCCGGTCAGAGGATCAAGGTTGGGGAAGAAGAGCTGCGGAAACACCAAGGCTGCAGCCAATCCGTAGATGGTGAAGTCATAAAACTCCAGTGCGGTTCCAAAACAGGAGACGAAGAAAGTACGTGCAGCTGAGACGGGGCGCTTGGACGACGGACCTTGTGGTTCCAGCGCAACATTGGGCTGAAGGGATTGCGGCAAGGAAGTGCCTTTCGTTGGTTGTTTTGTTGGGGTCGTGAGGCTGGTCTGGCTTAGAAGATCAGGAAGCCATCGCGTGCGGCGTCGGCGGGGTTGGCAGCTGCGTAAGCGAGGGAGCAGTCGGCGGCATCGACGCTGATGGTCAGCAGCGTCTGCCACTGCTCGTGTCGCGGTGCCGAGGCGTCAGGATGGAAACAGACCACGGATGAAGCTCCCTCTGACGAGCAGAACTGCTTGGCCCGGTCCGCGATGCCCAGGCCGGCGAGCTCCGTCCTCACGCGCCCAAGGTGGACCAGGCGCTGGGGCGACAACGCGCCGTCGTCGATTGCGTCCTCTTCCGCGAGGACGGGGTCCAGGAAGTGGTTCGTGTGGAGCAGCCAGCCGTCGCTGCCGGCATCCACGACGCCGGTGCCGGCGGGAGAGACCTCGATGCTGGCGGCCAGGCGCGGGGTACTGGTGCCGGAAGCGGTAGCTGTGAAAACAGTGAAGACGGTAGAGGCGCTAACTCTTGCTGAGGACGCGATGTCGATAGCTTGGTCGATGGTCGAGGCCTCATCGAGGATGCGGCGGGCGATTGCGTGGACCGGAACTCCAGCGGAGTCATCATCCCTGGAGTGGGCAAGGATGTTGAAATGCAGGCCGAGTCCCTCACTGTTGACACCGATCTTGCCCAGCGTCCCGAACTCCGTGAACGTCTTGGTGGTCCGACCGGGGGATGGGGTTACCTCAAGCAAGAGTCCGTCGGGGGCGAGGTGGTCATGCCAGTCCCAGGTCTGAATGGTTTCCGGCGCCGAAGCCCGGGCTGGTGCGTAGACCGCCGTCGAGCATTCATGGGAGCCGACCTTCCGGGGTGATTCCGCAAGAATCTCAGTGCGTGCGTTGACCACACTCAGCTCCCAGGTCTCGAGTCCGGCGCCGTTGGCCCAGCCCTCGGCTTCCTCTGCCAGTGCCGGGCACCAGGCGTGGAGGGCTGCATGGCTCTGCTCCGCAATGTCCCGGACTTTCTGCGGTGCGATGCCAAGCGTGGCGAAGAAGTCAAAGTAGAGCTTGGCGGTATTGCGTGTTTGAGCCTCCCAGGTGCGGCCGATGTCGAGGCCGCGCTCGCGGGGATCGTGCGCGGCGGATGTGTGGCGGTGAAGCTGCATAGGTCTCCTTGAGGGAGCCATCCCCGTCTGAGTGCGGGGTGGGCTCTTGGATGAGGTGGATCACTTGTGACGCTCAAAGTACGGAAGAAAAACGTTTTTGTGTAGCTGGTCCGCGAGATTTATCGTTAATTTCGGAAGTCGGGTCTCGTGAGATCCCTCGGAGACGAATGCAGGAGGCCCATGGCCCGCGAACTACAACACGGCGCGACGATCTGGGACGTAGCCCGGAAAGCCGGAGTGTCGATCACCACGGTGTCGCACTCCCTCAATGGCAAGGGCAATATCAGCGAGGCCACCCGGGAACGGGTCCGCGCAGTCGCCTCGGAGATGGGATACGTTGCAGACGCCATGGCACGGGGGCTTCGAAGTTCCAAGATGAATGCGATCGGGCTGGTCTTCCGTTCCTTGGACAGCTTGGGCAACTATGGTCCCAATGGCGTAGACGTCTTCATGAAACTCGCGGGAGCAGCCGCGGCCGAGACGCTGAATCGGAATCTGGGCCTGATGCTCGTCCCCGACTTGAGCCGTGGACCGCTTCCCCCGTTTTCCATGTCCCTGGACGGTTACATAGTTTTCGCCCCGCATCTGGATGACCCAGTGGTGGCTTTGCTGGAGAAGCGTGGAATTCCGTATGTGACCTGGGATCGCGATCCGGGCCGCCCCGACTTCCGGAACTGGGTCGCTCACGACGACGCAGCTTCCACACGAGTCGTCCTGGACCACCTGGCAGCAGCGGGCGCTGGATCCATCGCCTACGTGGGCGGCACGGACAGGAACGCCTGGAACTTCGATTGCGAGGCCGCCTACGTTGCCTGGTGCCTGGAAACCGGAAAGGAGCCCCGGATTTATCACGTACCGGAACGGGACGGCGTGGAGGGTGGTCGGCAAGTGGGCGCCAGGATTTTGGGCGACGGCCTGCCCGGCGCAGTTTTTTGCTTAACCGGTAGGCACGCCAGCGGGGCAGCCCAGGCCATGCAGGAACGTGGAGTCCGTATCCCGGGGGACCTGCTGGTGTGCACGGGCTCGGACTCTGAACACTCGCGGCAGCACAAGCCCCCGATTTCCGCCCTTGACGTGGATATTCCTGCCGCGGCCGCCGCGCTGGTTGAGCGACTCTGCGAAGTCATGGAGGGCAAGTCGGGGTCGGACCCGGTTCTGCTGGCGGCGCGGTTCCTGCACCGCAAATCCACGTCGCCGGGCAAGACCCGGAATCAGCAGAAGCGCGGATTTTAGCGTGGCATGTTCGCCGTCCGTGGAAGCGGACGGGGCACCTTTCCGCATTTGAGAGAATGAGATCATGCAATCTCTCGGTGACCCGCACCCGTCCACGTCCCCCGCCGGTAAAGGCATGTTCAAGGGCTTCCGCATCGGCGGCCTGGGGATGACAGTCGTCATCATCGCTTTCCTGGTAGCCGTCATCTTTGCGGCCAACCAGAACGATGTTGTGGGCTGGGTTGTTGCCGTGGTCGCTTTCGGGTGGCTTGCCCTTGCAACGTTCGTGGTGCTGAGCATCCGCAAGGCCGCGCAGCGGGCCGGTGCCAAACTGAGCGAAGCGCAAAATGCGTTCAACGCCGCAGCCGGCCGCGCGCCGTCGTCGTCCGCTGCTGACAGCGGTGGCACGCGCATAGTTGCCGAGCGCAGCAAAGCCGATGAAGTGCGCGACCTTAAGCTGGACCACTCCTTCAAGATTGTTCAGGTGCAGGTCCGCGTGGTGGACGAGGAACGCGCCAAAGGCGCAACGGCCAACCAGGACACCATCAACCGGGCGCTCGAAACCATCGCCATTACGGCCACGAATGCGCGGGACATGATCAAGTCTTCGGGTGGCTCGGACGAGCCCGTGGCCGGCACCATCATCGACTAGAGTGGACCGGGTGAGTACGGCATTGAAGAAGGACTTCCTTCGCATCGCATCAGTTAACGTCAATGGCCTGCGGGCTGCCTACAAGAACGGCATGGCGGAATGGCTGGAGCCACGCGAGGTAGACATTCTCTGCCTGCAGGAAGTGCGCGCCCCTGACGACATCGTCAGGAAGCTGATTGGCGAAGGCTGGCACATCCTCCACACTGAGGCTGAGGCCAAGGGCCGCGCCGGTGTGGCCATTGCTTCCCGCGAGGAGCCCACCGCCACTCGCGTTGGCGTTGGCGACGACTACTTCGATACGTCCGGGCGCTGGGTTGAAGCGGACTACACCGTCAGGAACACAGCCGGTGACCCCACCACCCTCACCGTTGTCAGTGCTTATGTGCACTCGGGAGAGGTCGGAACCCCCAAGCAGGACGATAAGTTCCGCTTCCTCGATGCCATGACCGTCCGCCTGCCTGAGCTCGCGAAACACAGCGACCATGCTTTGGTGGTTGGCGACCTCAACGTCGGACACACTGAACTCGACATCAAGAACTGGAAGGGCAACGTCAAGCGTGCCGGCTTTCTCCCGGAGGAGCGGGCATACTTTGACCGCTTCCTCGGCGAAGAAATCGGATGGAGGGATGTCCACAGGGGCCTGGCAGGTAATGTCGCCGGCCCCTACACCTGGTGGTCCCAGCGCGGTAAGGCCTTTGACACTGACACAGGCTGGCGCATCGACTACCACCTGGCCACCCCGGACCTCGCAGCTGCCGCTTTCTCGGCTGTGGTGGACCGAGCGCCTTCGTGGGATACCCGCTTCTCTGACCATGCACCGCTGGTAGTCGACTACCGGCTCTAAGCTTCCTAAGGTATTGCTCCATGACTAGTTCCACCACGACTGAAACCGGCGCAGCGGCTGATGCTGCGATCGCACCGAAGCCCGTAAGGTCAACCAAGCTTGCCGTTGGCGCCAAGCACCGGGTCCTGTCCGGCATGCAGCCCTCCGCCGATTCCCTGCACCTTGGCAACTACCTCGGCGCCCTGGTCAACTGGGTCCGGATGCAAGACGAGTACGACGCCGTGTACTTCATTCCTGACCTGCACGCCATCACCGTGCCGCAGGATCCGGCGGAACTCGCCCGGCGGACCAGGGTTACGGCCGCGCAGTACATCGCCGGCGGCGTGGACGTGAACAAGTGCACGCTCTTCGTCCAGTCCCAGGTTCCCGAGCACGCCCAGTTGGCGTGGGTCCTGAACTGCATTACGGGCATGGGTGAAGCCGCCCGCATGACCCAGTTCAAGGACAAGGCACAAAAGCAGGGTTCGGACCACGCCAGCGTTGGCCTGTTCACCTACCCCATCCTGCAGGCCGCTGACATCCTGCTGTACCAGCCGCACGGCGTGCCGGTGGGTGAAGACCAGCGCCAGCACGTGGAATTGAGCCGCGACCTCGCCAACCGTTTCAACAGCCGGTTCGGCGAGACGTTCCAAGTGCCTGAGGCCTTCATTCAGAAGGAATCGGCCAAGATTTACGATCTCCAGAACCCGACCGCCAAGATGTCCAAGTCGGCGGAATCACCGGCCGGACTGATCAATCTGCTGGATGACCCAAAGACGGTGGCCAAGCGGATTAAGTCTGCGGTTACGGACACCGAAACCGAGATCCGCTACGACCGCGAGAACAAGCCGGGCGTATCCAACCTGCTGACCATCTACTCGGCCATCAGTGGTACGCCGGTGGATAAGATCGTGGCTGACTATGAGGGGAAGATGTACGGCCACTTGAAGGTCGACTTGGCCGAACTCGTTTCCGGCCACTTGGCACCCATCCGGGAACGTGCCAACGAACTTCTGGCTGATCCTGCAGAACTCGACCGGCTCCTGGCCCTCGGTGCGGACAAGGCACGTGAAATTGCGGCCGCAACGCTCGCGGACGTCTACTCCAAGGTTGGTTTCCTGCCCTACCGCGGCGATGCCTCCCACGGAAACCAGGGAGTCCGCTAAGTCCATGTGCTCCGCTGGCCAGCTCAACGTCAAGACCGGCACCCGACAGGGTGCCGGTCCGGACGACTCCCGCCAGCCCGCTGTTTCCGGCTCCGATTGCGGCGCTGGAGACACCATGTGCGTCGGAGTGATCCTCGGTTTCCCGCCGGAGATCGCCCGTGAACTCCAGGAATGGAGGGCCTCCTTCGGAGATCCGATGGCCGAGGTCATCCCTGCCCACATCACCCTGATCACCACCACACCCACCCAGGATTGGGCCGCCACCCGGGAGCACGTCAGGGAAGTCGCAAGGACCCAGGAACCTTTCGAAATCACCATTTCCGGCACGGGTTCTTTCCGTCCCGTCTCGCCGGTGGTGTTCGTCAATGTGGAGGAAGGCTTTGAAGAGTGCGTGCAACTGCACGAGAAACTTCAAACCGGCCCACTCGAACGGATGTTGCCGTTCCCGTACCACCCGCACGTCACCGTTGCGCACGATGTCGCCCAGGAAAACCTCGATGAGGCCGAAACGGTCCTCAGGGATTACCGGGCGACCTTCCCTGTGGTTAGCATGGGACTTTACGAGCATGACACCAATGGAATTTGGCAGCTACGGGAAGAGCTCGACTTTGGCGGCGATACTGACGAAGCACAGCAAGCGGATCCAAGCCGCAGAGGCGGACGTTCCTCCGCTGCCAACTGAGCGGGCGAAACTCAGACTCCAGCTTCTCCGCAAAAGGCAGGATTGGGGCCATGCGAAGCGGGCGGGTGAGGGCTTGCCGAAAAAGGTCGGTGCATTCTTTGCACTCTTCCTCGCCAGGCTGAACACCAACCGGGCCATGCGTTCCTTCCAGCACTACACCCGGCAGCACGGGCCGTTGTTGAGCGCCGGTATCGGCTTCAACATGTTCTTCTCCGTGACGGGTCTGCTCACAACCGGCTTCGCCATAGCGGGAATTGTTCTGGGCGGTAACCCCGCGCTGCAGGACGCCGTGATCGACAGTGTGGCCGCGGCTGCCCCCGGGCTCCTTCAGGTGAATGGCGGCGAAGGGTTGGTGGATCCACAATCCCTGCTCAACCCTTCGGGACTTGGGTGGACGGCCGTCATCGCAGCGATTGTCACAGTGTTTGTTTCCCTGGGCTGGATCGCCAGCATCAGGGAAGGCCTCCGGGGCGTGATGAACGCTGACCCCTTGGTACGCAACCCGATCCTTCAAAAGCTCATCGACGCCGGCACCCTGCTGCTCCTCGGCGTCATCCTTGTCATCAGCGCAGGCGTCTCGCTCGTCTTTGGGACCGCAGCGGACTGGCTTATTGCTTTGCTCAAGCTTGATGAGGGCGTTGTCGAGCCCATAGCGGCGACCGTCAAGATCGTGGTCCCGCTTCTGTTGAACTGCGCGACGGCGGCCGTGCTGTTCCGCATTGCAGGTGGGTTGAAGCTGGGACGCCGCGCATTCCTGGAAGGCGTGGTGCTGGCGGGCTTTGGGACCACGGTCCTGCAATTCTTCAGCACCGAACTTCTGGCCCGGTCCGGCAACAATCCGGTCCTGGCATCGTTCGCCATCATTATCGGGCTGCTGATCTGGTTCAATCTGGTGAGCCAGGTGTATCTCGTCTCGGCGTCGTGGTCTGCCATTCGCGAGGCTGACACGGCATCGGGGGAGTCCCCCCGCAAGAAAGTCCTCGGTTCGCGTCGCGTGGCGCCCCGCTCCTGACAGTTTTATCCGGAGGCCGCCATGAACAACCAACTGTGGATCGCCTGTCTGCTCGGGGCTGCAGTGGGACTTGTGGTTGGCCAGTTGGTCTTCAATTCGCCCTTTCTGGGCATCCTCATTGGAGTTGGCCTTGGAGCCTTGGTCGGAGCCGCGGTGGGACCCCGCCGCGGTTAGCAGGCGAGGTCCCTTGCGGTGATGTCGATGGCCGGGTGCAGGCTGTTCAAGAGGCTGACCCCGGATAACGCTGCCGAGCAGTGGCTCAGCGAAAGCAAGGCGGCCATCGGCAAGTAGGTACCCATGTAGGTCGCAGATAATGCCGTTACGACAGCTCATAACGGCATTATCTGCTACCCAGTTGGGCCGGCAGGGTCATCAGCCAGCGTCGCGGACCTCGAGGTAAGGGTCCGCCCAGGCGCTGATGATCCGTGCAACCCGTGCTGCCTGGCCCTTCCCGGTGAGGAGATGCTCGCTGCCCTCCAGGGAGATGAAACTCCGGGGGTGTCGGGCAGTCCGGAAGATTTCGCTGGCGTTGTCTATTCCCACGGTGTTGTCGGTGGGGGAGTGCATCACCATGAGCGGCTTGTGGAGGGTGCGGATGCAGTCGCGTAGATCGGCGCGTTCCACGTCCTCCACAAAGTGGCGGCGAACCTCCATGGGCCGTCCGCCAAGGTCCACCACCGCGCTGCCATCGCGCAGGATGGACTCGATCTCGGTGTCGAACATGTGCTCAACATGTTTGGGCTCGTAGGGTGCGCCAACCGTCACGACGGCGTTGAGGCCGGGAATGTCGCGGGCTGCGGCCAGCACCGCTGCACCTCCAAACGAGTGGCCCACCAAGAGCGAGATTCCCCGGCCTTGCTCCCGCATGAAGTCCGCAGCCAGGATGGTGTCGGCTACCTTGACGCTGAAAGACCCCGCAGACCATTCACCTGCGGAATTGCCCAAGCCCAGGTTGTCGAAGCGCAGCATCCCCACACCTTGCTCCGCGAGTCCTTTGCAGATCCGGGATGCGGCGGGGCTGTCCTTGCCGAGAGTCAGGCCGTGCGAGTACAGGCCCCAGCCCCGGACGGGGCCCTCAGGCACGTCTACGACGCCGGCCAAGGTGTCGCCGGTACTTCCCGTGAAGCTGATCTTCTCAGAGCGTGACACGCTGATCTCCTTGCGTTGCGTTGCGGTGACGGTTGCCGTGTTAGCCGGTGACGGCACTTGATTAACGACGACGGCGCCACCCACCATCAGTGGTGAGCGGCGCCGTCGTCGTTTGGTTCCTTGGGGGACCGGCGAAATTAGATCTTGCGGGCCAGGATGGCCTGCTTGACCTCGGCAATTGCCTGGGTCACCTGGATGCCGCGGGGGCATGCTTCCGAGCAGTTGAAGGTGGTGCGGCAACGCCACACGCCTTCTTTGTCGTTCAGGATCTCAAGGCGCATGTCTCCGGCGTCATCACGGGAATCGAAGATGAAGCGGTGGGCGTTGACGATCGCAGCCGGGCCGAAGTACTGGCCATCGGTCCAGAAGACCGGGCAGGACGAGGTGCAGGCGGCGCACAGGATGCACTTGGTGGTGTCGTCAAAGCGCTCACGGTCCTCGACGGACTGCAGGCGTTCCTTGGTGGGCTCGTGGCCCTTGTTGATCAGGAACGGCATGACTTCGCGGAAGGACTGGAAGAAGGGTTCCATGTCCACAATCAGGTCCTTCTCCACGGGGAGGCCCTTGATCGGCTCGACGGTGATGGGCTTGGTGGTGTCCAGGTCCTTCAGCAGCGTCTTGCAGGCGAGGCGGTTGCGGCCGTTGATGCGCATGGCATCCGAACCACACACGCCGTGGGCGCAGGAGCGGCGGAAGGAAACGCTGCCGTCAATCTCCCACTTGACCTTGTGGAGGGCATCCAACACGCGGTCTGTGCCGTACATGGTCAGTTTGTAGTCATCCCAGCGTGCTTCGTCCGAGATTTCGGGATCGTAGCGGCGGACACGCAGCGTGATGTGGAAGGTGGGGATTTCACCGTCGCCTGCAACGCTTGCCGGGAGCTCGATCTTGGAAGCGGGCTCTGCCATTTCGGTCGTCATTAGTACTTACGCTCCATCGGCTCGTAACGGGTGAAGATGACGGGCTTCGTCTCAAGACGGATGCCCGCAACAGATTCCGCCGAGGAGTCGACGGTGACGGAAGTGTCCAGGTAAGCCATGGAGTGCTTCATGAACTTCTCGTCATTGCGGTCCGGGAAGTCCTCGCGGTAGTGGCCACCGCGCGACTCTTCACGGTGCAGCGCACCGACGGTCATGACCTTGGCCATGTCCAGCAGGAAGCCCAGTTCCACTGCTTCGAGGAGATCCAGGTTGAAGCGCTTGCCCTTGTCCTGAACGGTAACGTGCTTGTACCGCTCTTCGAAGGAGGCGATGTCGCGGAGGACCTGCTCCAGCGATTCCTTGGTGCGGAACACCTGCATGTTGGCGTCCATGGTGTCCTGCAGTTCCTTGCGGATCTGCGCAACACGCTCGGTGCCGTTGCCGGTGAGCAGGCCGTCCAGGATGCCGCGGGTCATTGCCTCGGG
Organism: Paenarthrobacter sp. TE3676; assembly: GCF_056279165.1. Classification (NCBI taxonomy): domain Bacteria; kingdom Bacillati; phylum Actinomycetota; class Actinomycetes; order Micrococcales; family Micrococcaceae; genus Paenarthrobacter; species Paenarthrobacter sp. TE3676. The sequence goes on along the minus strand of NZ_JBWBQU010000005.1, from coordinate 148,063 downwards.
GTCCTCGGGAAGCTCCACGTAGTCAGCTGTCTTGGAGTACTCCGCAGCGGCGATGCCCGCGCGCTTGCCGAAGACGTTGATGTCCAGCAGCGAGTTGGTGCCAAGACGGTTTGAGCCGTGCACGGAGACGCATGCAACCTCACCGGCTGCGTAGAGGCCCGGCACAATTGTGTCGTTGTCCTGCAACACTTCGGTGGTGATGTTGGTGGGGATGCCGCCCATGGCGTAGTGCGCCGTGGGGAACACGGGAACGGGATCGGTGAACGGTTCCACACCAAGGTAGGTGCGGGCGAACTCGGTGATGTCCGGAAGCTTGGCCTCAATGTGCGCAGGCTCAAGGTGGGTCAGGTCCAGGAGGACGTAGTCCTTGTTCGGACCACAGCCACGGCCTTCGCGCACTTCATTCGCCATGGCGCGGGCCACGATGTCACGGGGTGCGAGGTCCTTGATGGTGGGGGCGTAACGCTCCATGAAGCGCTCACCCTCCGAGTTACGCAGGATGGCACCTTCACCACGCGCACCCTCGGTAAGGAGGATGCCCAGGCCGGCGAGGCCGGTCGGGTGGAACTGGAAGAACTCCATATCTTCCAGGGGGATGCCGCGGCGGAACGCGATGCCCATGCCATCACCGGTGAGGGTGTGCGCGTTGGACGTGGTCTTGAAGACCTTGCCGGCGCCGCCGGAAGCGAACACCACGGACTTGGCCTGGAAGACGTGCAGTTCACCGGAGGCGAGGTCGTAGGAAACCACACCGGCAACACGCTTCTGCTTGTACGGGGTTCCGTCTTCGCGTACTGCGTCTTCTTCGACGATCAGCAGGTCAAGGACGTAGTACTCGTTGTAGAACTCAACGTTGTGCTTGACGCAGTTTTGGTACAGCGTCTGCAGGATCATGTGACCCGTACGGTCGGCTGCATAGCAAGCACGGCGGACGGGTGCCTTGCCGTGGTCACGGGTGTGGCCACCGAAGCGGCGCTGGTCAATCCGGCCCTCGGGCGTGCGGTTGAACGGCAGACCCATCTTTTCCAGGTCCAGCACGGCGTCGATGGCTTCCTTCGCCATGACCTCGGCTGCGTCCTGGTCAACCAGGTAGTCGCCACCCTTGATGGTGTCAAAGGTGTGCCATTCCCAGTTGTCTTCTTCGACGTTGGCCAGTGCTGCGCACATTCCACCCTGGGCTGCACCTGTGTGCGAGCGGGTGGGGTAGAGCTTGGTCAGTACCGCGGTGCGTGCTCGCTGACCGGATTCGATCGCGGCGCGCATGCCGGCGCCACCTGCACCGACAATGACGACGTCGTACTTATGGACCTGCATACCAGATGCTCTCTCTTTCAAAAATTCAGATGGTCGGCGGAGGCTGCTCCGCTACGTCAGGCGAACCGGCTTACTCCAGGGAGCGGCCGGAAGGCGCCGCTACGGGGCCGGGCAGAAACCGCCAGGCAACTGAACGCCGTCGACGACGGGGCACGGGTTGAAGGTGAAGATCACCAGCGTGCCGAGGATGATGATGACCAGGGTGGCCGCGTAGAGGACCATCTTGAGCCAGAAGCGCGTGGAATCCTTCTCGGCGTAGTCGTTGATGATGGTGCGGACGCCGTTGGTGCCGTGCAGCATGGCAAGCCACAGCATGGCGAGGTCCCAGAACTGCCAGAACGGATCGGCCCACTTGCCGGCAACGAAGCCGAAGTCGATTGCATGGATGCCCTCGCCCACCAGCAGGTTCACGAACAGGTGGCCGAAGATCAGCACCACCAGGACGATGCCGGAGAGACGCATGAAGAGCCAGGCGATCATTTCGAAGTTGCCACGGCTGGAGCCGGTGCGGTTGTACTTCGGAGCGATCTTCCCGGAGCCGATTTTTCCACTGCGTGGGGATTCGATGGTTGTCATGGCTTAGTGGCCTCCCAGCGCGAGGGAAAGGTGGCGGATGGCGAAGCCTGCGAACGTGACAAGCCACAGCGCAAGCACGACCCACAGCAACTGGCGCTGGTACTTCGCGCCCTTCTTCCAGAAGTCGATGGCGATCACGCGCAGGCCGTTGAAGGCGTGGAAAATGATCGCGGCGACCAGGCCCGTTTCACCCAGGGCCATGAGGGGGTTCTTGTATGCGCCAATGACGGCGGTGTAGGCCTCAGGGGACACGCGCACCAATGAGGTGTCCAGCACATGGACCAACAAGAAGAAAAAGATCACTACACCTGTAATGCGGTGTCCAACCCAGGACCACATGCCTTCACGGCCGCGGTACAAGGTGCCAGCTGGTTTTGTCGGCACTGATTAAACCTTCCTGCAACACAGCGGCGCTGGCATGGGATCCACGCGGGGGGAACGCCTGCTGCGAGAGCACTCGTAGCTCACGCCTAAATCTAGGCTTCGCTAACAGCATATTCAATTTAGGACGGGCTTCTCTGCTTGTTAATTCCATGTTTCCTGCCGATATTCAGGCGATTTTCGGCACTGCCTGAGACGAACGCCACACGTGTGTCCTGCTGCGGGGGCTTGCCGCCCGGCACAGGATAAAGTGTTGCGGTGAGTACAGAAGACGCGAAATACCCGGAATCGCCATTGAACCGCTTCCATGCGGTTATTCCGGCGGGCGGTGTGGGGACCCGGCTATGGCCACTCTCGCGTGCCGCTGCGCCCAAGTTCCTCCACGACCTGACCGGTTCCGGCAGCACGTTGTTGAGGGCTACCTATGACCGCCTGGAACCTTTGGCTGGTGAACGGGTCCTTGTTGTTACCGGCGAAGCGCACCGCGCCGCCGTGTGCCGCCAGCTCCCCGAAGTGGGGGATGACGAGTTGGTGTTGGAAAGCGAGCCCAAGGACTCCGGTGCCGCCATCGGGCTTGCCGCAGCCATCCTTTACCGACGCGATCCGGACACCATCATGGGGTCCTTTGCCGCGGACCAGGTCATCAGCCCGGACGATCTCTTCCAGGAGACCGTGCGCGAGGCGATCTTTACTGCGGCCACCGGCAAGATCGTCACCATCGGCATCAAGCCGACCCATCCCTCCACTGGATTCGGGTACATCCGCTCCGGTGCGGCACTGAATGTTGAGGGCGCCCCGAATGCGCTTGCTGTTGCGGAGTTCGTCGAGAAGCCTAGCCAGGAAGTGGCCAACAAGTACGTCGAAGCCGGGGATTACGTCTGGAATGCCGGCATGTTCGTCGCTCCGGTGGCTCTTATGCTCAAGCACCTTGAGGCCAACCAGCCGGAGCTGTTCAAGGGCCTTCAGGAAATCGCCGACGCTTGGGACACGCCGCAGCGCTCGGAAGTGACGTCGCGCGTGTGGCCCACGTTGCCGAAAATCGCCATCGATTACGCCGTGGCTGAGCCCGCAGCGGAAGCTGGAGACGTCGCCGTCGTGCCTGGCACTTTCCGTTGGGACGACGTCGGCGACTTCGCCGCGATCGGGCGCCTCAACAACGCAGGCGACGTCGACGAAGTAACGGTGCTTGGCGAGGGCGCACGCGTCTTCGCGGAGAACGCCAGCGGCGTGGTGGTGTCCGATACCAAGCGCGTCATCGCGTTGATTGGTATCAAGGACGTGGTCATTGTGGACACGCCGGACGCACTTCTGGTCACCACCAAGGAACACGCCCAACTCGTCAAGGGCACTGTTGACGCCCTTAAAGCCAGTGGAGACACGGACGTGCTGTAAAGCAATTGCTTATACCGTGAGCCACCTCTTTGGTTGTCCTGCGTCTGAACGCAGCGTAACCAAGAGGTGGCTTTCGTTCTTCGGGTGCCGCGCATGGCTAGAGTTGTGACGTGCGCAATTACACGACTGAAACCGAGCCCGCTCCCGTTGTGAGTCCTTGGGTTGATGAACTGCTTCCCGGACTCATCGACTTCCGGCGTGACCTCCATGCGCACCCCGAGCTTTCCTTCAAGGAATTCCGCACCACCGACAAGCTGGTGGAGCGCCTTGAAGCAGCCGGGCTGAAGCCGCGGCGCCTGGAGGAGACCGGACTGACGGTGGACGTGGGCGAGGGCCCCATTGCCACAGCCCTTCGCGGGGATATCGACGCACTGCCGATCATTGAGGAAACCGGCCTGCCGTTCGCGTCGAAGAACCATGGTGTCACCCACGCTTGCGGCCACGACGTCCATACCACTGCCATGCTCGGCATCGCCCTCACGCTGCAGCGGATGCACAAGAACAATCCGCTGGGCGGCACGGTCCGGATCATCTTCCAGCCTGCCGAGGAAACCATGCCGGGCGGCGCACTGTCCTGCATTGAGCAGGGAGTGCTTGAAGGCGTGCCGCGTATCCTGGCGCTGCACTGCGATCCCCGGATCAACGTGGGCCAGATCGGTACCCGCATCGGCGCCATTACCTCCGCCTCGGACACCATCAAGATTGAGCTCTCCGGACGCGGCGGACACACGTCGCGTCCGCACCTCACCGAGGACCTCGTCTTCGCGTTGGCGCAAATAGCGGTCAACGTGCCGGCTGTCCTTTCGCGTCGGGTGGATGTCCGCAGCGGCGTATCGGTGGTGTGGGGGCAAATTTCGGCCGGCTCCGCACCGAATGCCATCCCGGGCTCCGGCTACATGGCCGGAACCATGCGTTGCCTGGATCGCGATGCCTGGCATAGCGCGGGGGAGTTGTTGGACGACGTCGTCAGGCAGGTCGCCGCGCCCTACGGCGTGGACGTCCATCTTGAACACACCCGCGGCGTGCCGCCGGTAGTGAACTCCGAGCATGAAACGGCCCTCATCGAAGCCTCTGCCCGCGCGGAACTCGGCGAAAACGCGGTGGTCCTCACTCCGCAGTCCATGGGTGGCGAGGACTTCGCCTGGTTCCTGGCCGACTTGCCAGGGGCCATGATGCGCCTGGGCACGCACACCCCCGGTGGCGAAGAGTACGACCTCCACCGTGGCGACTTCATCGTTGACGAGCGCGCACTCGGCTACGCCATCCGCGTGCTGACGGCCGCTGCCCTCCGCACCATCCGCGATCTCGAACAGTAAACCCGACTGAGTCGCATTTAAGCGCGTTTTGAGCTGTCAGAACGCGCTTAAATGCGACTCAGTTGGGTGCGGGCGGCCGAGATAGGTTGTGCACAATTGAATTGTGCACTATCGTTTTAGTCATGAGTGATGCACCCCGCCTCCGCCACCAGGTCTGCTTTGCGCTGTACTCGGCATCCAAAGCGGCGACGGCGGTCTACCGTCCTGTGCTGGAGGACCTTGGCCTGACGTACCCGCAGTACCTGGCGATGCTGGTCCTCTGGGAGCAGGAACCGCGCAGCGTCCGCGAGCTGGGCGCTGAACTGGGCCTCGACTCGGGCACCTTGTCGCCCCTGCTCAAGCGGCTGGAGGCCATGGGGCTGGTGGAACGCCACCGCTCGGCCGAGGATGAGCGCCGGGTGGACGTGGTCCTCACCGAGGCCGGCACCGCCTTGAGTGCCCGGGCCCAGGCTGTGCCCAAGCGTCTCGCAGACGCCGCCGGCCTATCGCCCGATGAAATCGAGCAGCTACACGCAACGCTCGGCAAGCTCACGGCAGCGCTGAACCGCTCACTCTGACAAACCTCCGGAAAATCCCGGGACATCCATTCCCAAAGAGAACGGAAACACCATGAAGACTCTTTACACCGCCGAGGCACTGGCATCCGGCGAAGGCCGCGACGGCAACGCACGCACCAACGACGGCAAGCTGGACGTCGCCCTTGCCAGCCCCGTGGAACTCGGGGGCAACGGCGAAGGAACCAACCCTGAGCAGCTGTTCGCAGCCGGCTACGCCGCGTGCTTCCACTCGGCTTTGCGACTCGTGGGTCGCAAGGAACGCGTTGACCTCAGCGACTCGGCCGTTGCCGCCAAAGTCCACTTTGGTGCGCTGACGGACAGCGAAGGATATGGACTGGCCGCCGAACTGGAAATCGCGCTGCCCGCCCTGGACCGCGCTACTGCGGAGCAGCTGATGGCCAAGGCGCATCAGATCTGCCCCTACTCCAACGCTACGCGCGGCAATATGGCCGTAGACCTCAAGCTCGTGGAGTTCGCAGCATGAGCGCCGTGGCAACCGAAACCCGCGAAATCCAGCTTGCCTCCCGCCCGGTCGGCCGCCCTGCTCCCGAGAACTTCCGGCTGGCAACAGCGCCGCTACCCGAGCTCGCGGAGGGCCAGCTCCTGGTGAAGAACCAGTTCATGTCCGTGGATCCCTACATGCGCGGCCGCATGAATGACGTCAAGTCGTACTCGGCGCCGTTCCGCTTGGATGCAGCGCTCGACGGCGGTGCGGTAGGTGAGGTGATCGCGTCCCGTTCGGACGCGCACAAGGTAGGTGACGTCGTCGTGCACCAACTTGGCTGGCGCGAGCACGCGGTGGTGGACGCCGCCGCGACTACGCCGGTTCCGTCGGGGTTGGCCCCCACCTCGGCGTTCCTTGGCGCGCTTGGCATGACAGGCCTGACCGCCTATGCCGGGTTGCTGAAGGTCGCTGAGTTCAAAGAGGGCGACGTGGTCTTCGTGTCCGGAGCGGCAGGGGCGGTCGGCTCGATGGTTGGCCAGATCGCCAAGGCCATGGGCGCTTCCAGGGTCATCGGCAGCGCCGGATCGCCGGAGAAGGTTGCCCGATTGCTGGAGCTCGGCTTCGATGCTGCGTTCAACTACAACGATGCTCCCGTTCTGGACCAACTGAAGGAAGCAGCGGGGGAGCGCGGCATTGACGTCTACTTCGATAACGTCGGTGGCGAGCACCTCGAAGCAGCACTTGCCACGCTCACGGTTGGCGGCCGCGTCGCAATGTGCGGTGCGATTGCCCAGTACAACTCCACGGAGCCCCCGGTGGCGCCGCGGAACCTGGCTGTGGCCATCGGCAAGCAGCTCACCCTGCGCGGATTCCTGGTGGGCGGGCAGCGACAGCACGCCCCCGAGTTCGCGCAGAAGATGGCCGGCTGGCTGGCCGATGGGTCCGTCAGCTACGACGAAACAATCGTGGACGGACTGGAGAATGCACCGCAGGCATTCATGGACCTGTTGGACGGTGCGAACACGGGAAAGATGCTGGTTCGCCTCTAGCTCACGCGTGAAACGCGTGTGACTTGCGCACCCGGCTACTGCTTGGTAACAAAAGGTCAACAATCTGACCTGGAGTGATCATTTGTGGTAGCTGGGTGTGTTGCAGGCCACTAGTGTTGGTTTCATCAATGCGCTTCGGCGCAGCTGCGAGCATCAGTGAAAACAGAATTTCTGCCTCAGGTATAGGAAACGGACACTCATTGACCATCCGTCGTAGCGCCAATCACTTTCTTCCTGGAGGAAAATTGAAGAAACCACTGCGTGCCACCCTGAAGCGCGGTTCAATGGCCGGTGTTGCCACCCTCGGTGCAGCAGCGCTCCTGCTGACCAGCTGCGGCCAGGCTCCCGACGCCGGATCCGGCGGGGCGACCAAGAGTGACTTTACTGGCTGCATCGTGTCGGACTCCGGCGGATTCGACGACCAGTCCTTCAACCAGTCCTCATTCGAGGGCCTCAAGAAGGCAGAGTCTGATTTGGGCATCACGGTAAAGTCGGCCGAATCCAAAGCCAACAGCGACTTCGAAACCAACCTCAACGGCATGATCTCCGCAGGCTGTAACCTCACTGTCACGGTTGGCTTCCTTTTGGGCGATGCCACTAAGGCCGCCGCAGAGAAGAACACCGACAAGCACTTCGCGATCGTCGACTACACGTACGAGACTCCGATCGCCAACGTCAAGCCGATCGTCTATGACACGGCCCAGGCTGCATACCTTGCAGGCTACGCGGCTGCAGCTACCACCAAGACCAACAAGGTGGGTACCTTCGGCGGCATCAAGATCCCCACGGTTACCATCTTCATGGACGGCTTCTACGACGGCGTACAGGCCTACAACAAGGCCAAGGGCAAGTCAGTACAGGTTGTTGGCTGGGACAAGAACACCCAGGACGGTTCGTTCACTGGCGACTTTGAGAAGCAGGACACCGGCAAGCAGGTCACCATCAACCTGCTGGACCAGGGCGCGGACATCATCATGCCCGTAGCCGGACCGGTTGGTAAGGGTGCAGGTGCTGCTTTGAAGGAAGCCAAGGCTGCCGGCAAGGACGTCAAGCTCATCTGGGTTGACTCCGATGGCTACCTCACCGCTCCCGAGTACAAGGACCTGATGCTGACCTCCGTGGTCAAGCAGATGGGCGAAGCTGTTGAAGCCGTGGTGAAGGACGACACGGAAGGCAAGTTCAACAACGAAGCCTACGTCGGAACGTTGGAGAACGATGGCGTTGCCCTCGCCCCGTTCCACGATCTCGACTCCGCTGTCACCGCTGAAACCAAGTCCGAGCTCGATGCCCTGAAGGCTGACATCGTCTCCGGCAAGCTGGTTGTCGAATCGGCAGCGAGCCCTAAGAAGTAAATCAATTCCTGGACGCGCCGCCAGTACCGAGCCCCGGTACTGGCGGCGCGTTTTTGCCCTGACTACGCTGGGCTTCAAAGCCAATGGCTTTGGAGCAGTACAGCCGTCCCTCGGACTCACAGAACGGTGGGAGTTGTGAAACTCGAATTGAAGGGGATCTCGAAAGCCTTCGGGACCTTCTACGCCAACCAAGACATCGACCTCGTGGTCGAATCCGGCCAGATCCATTGCCTCCTCGGCGAAAATGGTGCCGGCAAATCAACCCTCATGAACGTGCTGTACGGGCTGTACGAGCCAACAGCCGGCCAGATCCTGGTAAATGACCAGCCGGTCAATTTCCGTGGACCGGGTGACGCGATGGCGGCCGGCATCGGCATGGTGCACCAGCACTTCATGCTGGTCCCCGTCTTTACCGTGGCGGAAAACGTTGCCCTCGGCGCGGAACCGACCACGTTCGGCGGTGTGCTCAGCATCGACGAAACCCGGAAGAAAATCCGGGAGATTTCCGATCAATACGGCTTCGACGTCGATCCCGACGCCTTGGTGGAGGACCTCCCCGTGGGTGTGCAACAGCGAGTCGAGATCATCAAAGCGCTGGTGCGTGAAGCGAAAGTCCTCATTTTGGACGAGCCCACCGCGGTTCTGACGCCTCAGGAAACCGATGAACTCCTGGACATCATGCGGCAACTCAAAGCCGGCGGCACGTCCATCGTCTTCATCTCGCACAAGCTGCGCGAAGTGAAGGCTGTCTCGGACGTCATCACCGTCATCCGCCGCGGCAAGGTGGTGGGAGATGCGCCTCCCACTGCGTCAGCCACGGAACTGGCGTCCATGATGGTTGGGCGCCCGGTGAGCCTGAGCTTGAACAAAGCTCCCGCGCAGCCTAAGGAAACCACGTTCGTGGTGGAAAACCTGACAGTGCGTGCGGCGAACGGCACCAATGTGGTGGACGGAATCAGCTTCGACATCGCCCAAGGTGAGATTCTCGCCGTCGCCGGTGTCCAAGGCAATGGCCAAACGGAACTGACCGAAGCCATCTTGGGTGTCCAGGAGCATGTAACCGGCTCCGTGACCCTTGATGGCAAGCAACTGCTGGGCCTTCCCGTCAAGGACGTGCTGCGTTCCGGCGTCGGGTTTGTTCCGGAGGACCGGACGGTAGACGGGCTGGTGGGGCCGTTCTCCGTGGCAGAGAACCTGGTCCTGGACCTTTACGACCAAGCACCGTTTGCCAGTGGCATCAGCATGAAGCCTGCCAAGGTTGCGGAGCACGCGAAGGCCAAGATCGAGGAATTCGATATCCGGACTCCTTCTGCGGCATCGGCTGCCGGAACTTTGTCCGGCGGCAACCAGCAGAAAGTGGTCATGGCCAGGGAACTGTCCCGGCCCTTGCGGTTGTTTATCGCGAGCCAGCCCACACGCGGTGTGGATGTTGGTTCCATCGAGTTCCTGCACAAGCGCATCGTTGCCGAGCGCGACGTCGGAACGCCGGTCATGATCGTTTCCACTGAGCTTGATGAGGTCATTGAGCTCGCCGACCGGATTGCCGTGCTGTACAAAGGCAAGCTCGTGGGCATTGTCCCTGCTGGAACACCCCGCGACACCCTTGGCTTGATGATGGCCGGCGTCGGCCCTGAAGGAGGCTCCGATGACAACTAAAGACGAGTCAGGCAAAGACCAAACACCCGGGGAATCCACCTCTGAAGTGCGGGCGGCAGACGTCGCCCTGGACACCGCCGGAGGGACGCTGGAACCTTCCATAGTGCCCGTTTCCTCCCAAAGTGGGGACCCGGGACACCAGCAAGGCAGCCTCCTGCGCCGGATCGTGATGGGCAGCGGCTTTGTCTCCGTCCTGGCGGTCATTGTGGCGCTCTTCCTCGGCGGCTTGCTGATTGCCAGCACGGACGCCCAGGTGGCAAAAACCGCGGGCTACTTGTTCGCACGCCCCACGGACTTCCTGAGTGCGTTGTGGACAGCCATGACCGAGAGCTACGTTGCACTCTTCCAAGGCGCTGTGTTCAATCCACGTGAAGGCTTCAAGCCCTTGCTCGAAACCATGACCGTGGCAACCCCGCTGATCTGTGCCGGCCTTGGCGTTGCACTTGCATTCCGCGCCGGCTTGTTCAACATCGGTGCCCAGGGGCAGATCATCATCAGCGCCACCCTCGCTGCCTACGTAGGGTTTGCCTGGCACCTGCCGTTCGGCCTGCACCTGCTGGTAGTCATCATCATGGGCGTCCTGGGTGGAGCTCTGTGGGGTGCCATTGTGGGCATCCTCAAGGCCCGGACCGGCGCGCATGAAGTCATCGTCACCATCATGCTGAACTATGTGGCATTGTTCCTGCTCGACTTCCTGCTGAACACTGCTGCGTTCCGGCGTCCGGGGGACAACAGCCCCATTTCGCCACGCCTCGATGAATCGGCAACGTATCCCGTCCTCATCCCGGGATCCCGACTCCACGTGGGCTTCCTCGTGGCAATCGCGCTGACCTACGGTGTGTGGTGGCTGCTGAACCGATCCACCATCGGCTTCGAGTTCCGTGCCGTCGGTGCCAACCCCGTCGCAGCGCGGACCGCCGGCGTCAAAGTATCCCGCGCCACCATCCTGGTGATGGCCATGGCCGGCGCCCTCGCCGCGTTCGGTGGTATTGCCCAAGTAGCCGGCACCGAAAAGGTGCTGACAGGCGGCGTCGCCGCCCAGATCGGCTTCGATGCGATCACTGTTGCCCTGTTGGGACGCAGTACACCGTGGGGGACGTTCTTTGCCGGACTCCTGTTCGGAGCTTTCCGTGCAGGCGCAGTGCAGATGCAGATCCAGACCGGAACGCCCATCGACATCGTGCTGGTGGTGCAGTCGCTCATTGTGCTCTTCATCGCCGCGCCGCCCCTCATCCGTTCGATCTTCCGGCTTGAGCCCAAGAAGAAGAACAAGAACAAGACACCGAAGGCGGCCCCGAAAGCTGCCCTTGCCAACGCCACCGGAGGTGCCAAGTGAGCGCGACAACCACCGCTCCCAAGTCGGGATCAACGGCCCTGCCGGCGTTCCGGCCTTCCATGAAGGTTCCGCTTTCCCTCGGCATCCTGGCGCTCATGGCCTTGGTCTTCTTCGGCTTCCTTGGCCCGGACCAGACAGCCGAGATGAAGATCAGCGACGCCGGCGACGCCGTTGCGGTCCCTGCCCTGATGATTCCGGGACAGGTGGGCGGAATTGTCCTGGGCATCCTGCTGCTGGCCATGGCCGCCTACTCGATCTACCTCTGGACCCAAGGAGAGCGGTCACCCAAGTGGCTGCCCATCGCGTTTGCAGTGGTGTTCGTGTTCGCCTTGCTTGTTTGGATCGTGGCAGGCGCCCGCCAGCCCTCCATCTCGCTGGCAGGTCTCGTTGCCGGTTCGGTGACACTTGCTGTCCCACTGGTCTTCGGCTCGCTCTCCGGCGTGCTCTGTGAGCGTGTGGGCGTTGTAAACATCGCCATCGAGGGGCAGCTCCTGGGCGGAGCATTCACTGCCGCCTTGGTGGCCACCATGACGGGCAGCCCGTACATCGGCCTGATTGCAGCCGCTGCGGCGGGTGCTGCTGTGTCCATGGTCCTGGCCGTGTTCAGCATCAAATACCTGGTCAACCAGATCATCGTCGGTGTGGTTTTGAACGTGTTGGTCTCCGGCCTCACAGGCTTCCTGTACGGCACGTTGATGGTGCCCAACAAGGAACAGTTCAATACCCCGGGCCGCTTGGACATCCTGCCGATCCCGCTGCTTTCGGACATCCCCATCATCGGGCCCATCCTGTTCGAGCAGTCCATCGCGGGCTACCTCATGTACATTGCGGTGGCCGTGGTGTGGTTTGGTTTGTTCAAGACCCGCTGGGGCCTCCGCGTCCGGGCCGTGGGTGAACACCCGCAGGCTGCTGACACCTTGGGTATCAACGTCAACGCAACCCGTTTCTGGAACGTCACGTTGGGTGGTGCCATTGCGGGTATCGGTGGTGCCGTCTTCACACTGGTGACCATCGACTCCTTCACCAAGGACATCTCCGGTGGCCGCGGCTTCATTGCCTTGGCTGCCCTGATCTTTGGGCGCTGGAATCCGATCGGCGCGTTCCTGGCCTCGCTGCTGTTCGGCTTCGCCTACAACCTGCAGTCCATCCTGGGCATCATCGGCACCCCGGTACCGAGCCAGTTCATGGCCATGCTGCCGTACCTGGTGACCATCTTCGCCGTCGCCGGCCTGGTAGGTAAGTCACGGCCACCGGCCGCAAGCGGCATACCGTACGTGAAGGGTTGACGATGCCAGCGGAAGATATCGAATGGCAGGCCTTGGAAGACGCGGCTAAAGAGGCAATGCAACAGGCGTACGCGCCCTATTCCAAGTTCCCGGTGGGGGCTGCGGCGCTCACCGAGGACGGCCGGATCGTCAGCGGCTGCAACGTTGAGAACGCCAGCTACGGGCTGACTCTCTGCGCCGAATGTGCCCTGGTCGGCCAGCTCCACATGACAGGCGGCGGCAAAATCGCCGCGTTCTACTGCGTGGATGGGCAAGGCAACATCCTCATGCCGTGCGGGCGTTGCCGCCAGCTGCTCTATGAATTCAGGGCGCCCGGAATGCAGCTCATGACAACGCAGGGAATCAAATCCATGGACCAGGTACTTCCTGACGCCTTTGGTCCAGAACATCTGGAGGAAACCACGTGACCACCACTGAAGCGTTCGACGCCGTCCAGATCATTTCCATCAAGCGGGACAAGGGCACGCTCACTCCCGAGCAGATCGACTGGACCATTGATGCCTACACCCGCGGCGTGATCGCCGAGGAACAGATGGCGGCACTGAACATGGCCATCCTGCTGAACGGCATGGACCGCGCCGAGATTTCACGCTGGACATCGGCCATGATCGCCTCGGGCGAGCGGATGGACTTTTCGTCCCTGACAAGGCCCGACGGCGGCCGGAAGGCTACCAGCGACAAGCACTCCACCGGTGGGGTGGGGGATAAGATCACGCTGCCGCTGGCGCCGCTGGTGGCCGTGTTCGGTGTCGCAGTTCCGCAGCTTTCGGGCCGCGGCCTGGGCCACACCGGCGGGACGCTGGACAAGCTGGAGGCCATCCCCGGGTGGCGGGCCAACCTGAGCAACGACGAAATCATGGCCCAGCTTCAGGACGTCGGAGCAGTCATCTGTGCTGCAGGTTCAGGGCTCGCACCCGCGGACAAGAAGCTCTATGCCTTGCGTGACGTCACTGGAACGGTGGAAGCCATCCCGCTGATTGCCTCCTCGATCATGAGCAAGAAGATCGCCGAAGGAACAGGCTCCTTGGTGCTGGACGTCAAAGTGGGTTCGGGCGCCTTCATGAAAGACGAAGCACGGGCCCGGGAGCTTGCAGAGACCATGGTGGCTTTGGGCAAGGACGCAGGCGTACACACCGTCGCGCTGATCACGGACATGTCCACACCGTTGGGGTTGACCGCGGGTAACGCCATCGAGGTGGAGGAATCAGTGGAGGTCCTTGCCGGCGGCGGTCCGGAAGACGTCGTCGAACTGACCGTCCGCCTGGCCGAGGAGATGCTGGCCGGTGCCGGCATCCACGATGCCGATCCCGCCGCTGCCCTGAAGGACGGGCGGGCCATGGACGTCTGGAACCGGATGATCGAAGCCCAAGGTGGAGATCCCCGGGCCGCGCTGCCCGTTGCCAGGGAATCGGAGGTTGTCTACGCTCCGGCAGACGGCGTCCTGGTGGAACTGGACGCGCTTTCCGTGGGTATTGCCGCCTGGCGCCTGGGTGCTGGCCGTGCCCGCAAGGAAGACCAGGTTCAAGCCGGTGCCGGAGTACGGCTGCACGCCAAGCCCGGCGCGTTGGTCCGGGCAGGCGAGCCATTGATGACACTCCTGACGGATAGCCCGGAAAAGTTCGACCGGGCCAAGGAAGCGCTCCAGAGTGCCGTCGTGATTGCTCCTGAAGGGTCACGTCCGGCGCATCAGCTGATCATCGACCGCATCGCCTAGGCTTAAGTGTCCCGGGCTGTTTCCAGGAACAGCCCGGGACACTAGCCATCCGGCGCCTGTGGGGGAGCCGGCTATCGTAAGGAAACCGTGCAGGGCATCAACGATTTCATCCTCGCCGCGGCGGAACAGCCGTGGGTGTTGGTCCTGGTGCTGGCCTGCTGCGTGATTGATGGTTTCTTCCCGCCCATCCCCAGCGAATCCGTGGTGGTGGGCCTGAGTGCCGTGTCCGGCAGCAGCGGCTCACCCAACGTGTGGCTGCTGGGCTTGATGGCAGCTATCGGCGCGTTCTCCGGGGATAACATCGCCTACATCATTGGACACCGCATCGGCATCCAACGCTGGCGCTGGATGCGCACCCAGCGGATGCAGGGCGCCTTTCGTTGGGCGGGCAAGGAACTTCGACGCCGGTCAGCCTCGCTCATCATGGTGGCCCGGTTCATCCCCATTGGCAGGGTGGCAGTCAACCTGACGGCCGGCGCAACGCACTTCCACCACCGCAAATTCGTGGCCCTGACCGCCATGTCGGCCGTCCTGTGGGCAACGTATTCGGTGATCCTCGGGTACTTCTTCGGTGTCTGGTTCGAGGACAACCACCTGCTGGGTGCCGTCATAGCGATCGTGGTAGCCGTGATCCTGGGAATCATCATCGATCGCATCATCAGCAAAGTCCGGGGATCAGTGCCTTTGGATGGCAAGAACATTCCTGAGGAAGACGCCCCGGCTCCACCCACGGTATGACGATTCGTGCCACGGAAGATCAGCCCGGCGGTTGACGACCACAACCTCATCAAACCGATAGCGTTAAACGCGTGATCCCAAGGCTGGGACGTAGCGAACGACGTCCCGGCCGTGGGACACTAGAGCGACTTCCGTCACATCGTCAAGTCACATTCGTCTAGGAGCTACCCCCGCGTGGAGTTTTTGAATCAAATGCTCGAGCATGCAGCCGGGCAGCCCTGGATATACCCGGTACTTCTGGTCTTCTTTTTCATTGACGGATTCGCCACGATTCTCCCCAGCGAAACAGCCATTGTGGGCCTCTCGGCGCTGTCCCTTCACAGCGGAGAACCCAACCTGTGGATTCTGGGTGCAACTGCGTTGGTAGGTGCCATGGCCGGCGACAACATGGCTTACATGTTGGGCCGCAAGATCGGCCTCACCCGCTGGAAGTGGATGCGGCGACCCAAGGTCCAGAAAATGTTCGCGTGGGCACAGTACGAGTTGGACAAGCGCGGTGCGGTCCTGATCTTCACCGCCCGCTACATTCCGTGGGGTCGGGTAGCGGTGAACTACGTCGCCGGGCAGACCGGATTTCGCCACCGCACCTTCTTCTGGCTGGACGCCTTCGCCTGCATCACGTGGGTTGGCTACTCAATCGGCATTGGCTTGCTCGCAGGTCAGTGGGTACACCACAACCCGCTCCTCGGCGTCGGAATTGCAGTGGCCTTCGCCGTGGTCCTCGGTATCGTGGTGGACCATGCCTTGCGCTGGTGGCACAAGTACCTTGAGAAGAAGGACCAGGCCCGTGAAGCGGCCGCAAGCAATGCAGCTCCCGCAGCGGAGCCGAATCTGTCGCAAAAAGCAGTTGCCGGGGCCGACCTCTCCAATCCTGCCGGCTAAGGACCTGCTGAGGGCGGCGGTGGGGACTAGTCTTAGTACGTGACTGAGCCCATTCTTGACGCTGCCCCTGCCCTTGACTTCGATCTGAAGAGCCTTCCCAAGGTTTCCCTCCACGATCATCTGGACGGAGGACTCCGCCCGGCCACCATCATCGAGCTGGCTGAGGCCGCCGGCCACACCCTGCCCTCCACCGATCCGGTGGCGCTGGGTGAATGGTTCCGTGAATCCGCTGACTCCGGTTCGCTGGTCCGCTACCTCGAAACGTTTGACCACACCGTCGCCGTCATGCAGACCAAGGAAGGCCTGTTCCGGGTCGCCAAGGAATTCGTGGAGGACCTGGCCGAGGACGGCGTCGTGTACGGCGAAGTCCGGTGGGCTCCTGAACAGCACCTGCAGCAGGGCCTGACCCTGGACGAAGTTGTGGAAGCAGTCCAGACCGGGCTGGAAGCCGGCATGGATTCCGCCGAAGAGCGCGGCCAGCAGATTCAGGTCGGGCAGCTCATCACTGCCATGCGCCACGCTGATCGTGGTCAGGAGATCGCCGAGCTGGCCGTCCGCCACCGCGCCAACGGCGCGGTCGGTTTCGACATTGCCGGCGCTGAAGACGGCTTCCTCCCGTCCCGCTTCAAGGACGCGTTCACCTACCTGGCCGAGAACAACTTCCCGGCAACGGTCCACGCCGGCGAGGCTGCCGGCCTGGAGAGCATCCAGTCTGCCCTGGTGGACGGCCGTGCCCTGCGCCTTGGCCATGGCGTGCGGATCGCCGAGGACATCTCGGTGGAGTTTGAGGACAACTCCGACGACGACGGCGAGGACACCATCGGCATGGTGACCATCGGCAGCGTGGCAGCATGGGTTCGCGACCGCGGAATCGCCCTTGAAATCTGCCCTTCCTCCAACCTCCAGACCGGTGCCATTTCCGGCTTTGGCGACGGCATCGAAAGCCACCCGGTGGACATGCTCTTCCAGCTCGGCTTCAACGTCACCATCAACACGGACAACCGCCTCATGAGCGGCGTGACGCTTACCGACGAGTTCGAACTCCTGGTGGAGACCTTCGACTACGACCTCGATGATCTGCTCGAGCTGACGCTCAACGCGGCCGAGGCAGCGTTCCTGCCGCTGGACGAGCGTGAAGCCTTGGTTGAGTACATCAACGATGCCTACGCCAACCTCGGCTAACGATTCCAGCCTCCCGGAGCTGCATGGGCCCACAGCGGCCGGGGTCCCTGGCCGAGCTTGCGAGGTCGGGGAGCTGCTGGGGACGATTGCTGCCTTGCGGGAGCACTGTCCGTGGATGGGCGCACTGACCCACGAGTCGCTGGTGGAGTACCTGATCGAGGAAGCCTACGAAGTGGTTGATTCGATCGAAGCCGGTGCGATAGATGAAGAGCTCCGAGGCGAGCTGGGCGATGTGCTGCTTCAAGTAGTGCTTCATGCCCGGCTCGCCGAGGAGCGCGGCAGCTTTGATTTCGGGGATGTGGCGCGCAGTATCAATGCCAAGATGGTCCGGCGAAACCACCACGTCTTCAAGGCCGACGGTTCCCTGCAGGAGACTTTCCCGGCCAGCGTCGAGGAAATCATCGTCAAGTGGGACGCCGCCAAACGCGCGGAGAAGCCGGAGCGGAAGGACCCCTTCGAAGGGATTCCGCCCCACCTGCCGGCGTTGGCAGGAGCGCAGAAGTCCTTCGACCGGGCAGTCCGCGCCGGCATGCCCGTTGACGCCCAACGCCGACTGGCCGCCGTCGGACTTCCTGTCATTCCGGCCTCGGAAGAGGCGCTGGGGGAGCTGCTGCTCGCCATCGTCGCGGGTGCCCGGGAGCAAGGACTCGACGCCGAACGGGCCCTCCGTGCCGCAGTTCGATCGTTTCAGAACAACCAGGCGCAGCCTTCATGACGTGAGCCGTTGGAAGCCGTGCCGTAACGTAAGCCACTCTCGACTACGCTAGTAGCGACGAGGACGTTGAGAATTTCCCTCCACATTCCTGTAATTCGCCCATAAGGAGCACATCCATGGCGCTTATCGATGCCATCCACGCACGCGAGATCCTTGATTCCCGCGGAAACCCGACCGTAGAAGTTGAGGTCCTGCTCTCCGACGGCCAGATCGGCCGCGCAGCAGTTCCCTCCGGTGCCTCCACCGGCGAGCACGAAGCCGTTGAGCTTCGCGACGGCGACAAGGGCCGTTACCTCGGTAAGGGTGTCCAGAAGGCCGTTGACGCCGTCATCGACGAGATCTCCCCGGCCCTGATTGGTTTCGACGCCACTGACCAGCGCAGCATCGACCAGGCCATGATCGACCTGGACGGTACGCCCAACAAGGGCAAGCTCGGCGCCAACGCCATCCTGGGTGTATCCCTGGCCGTGGCCAACGCAGCTGCTGCTTCTGCTGACCTGCCGCTGTACAAGTACCTGGGCGGCCCGAACGCCCACGTCTTGCCCGTTCCGCTGATGAACATCCTCAACGGTGGCTCGCACGCCGACTCCGATGTTGACATCCAGGAATTCATGATTGCCCCGATCGGTGCCGAGACCTTCTCCGAAGGCCTGCGCTGGGGCGTTGAGGTCTACCACAACCTCAAGGCTGTCCTGCAGGAAAAGGGCCTCTCCACCGGCCTCGGCGACGAGGGTGGCTTTGCCCCCAACCTGCCGTCCAACCGCGCTGCACTGGACCTGATCCAGGAAGCCATCAAGAACGCCGGCTACACCCCGGGCACGGACATCGCACTTGCCTTGGACGTTGCGTCTTCCGAGTTCTACAAGGAAGGTGCTTACCAGTTCGAAGGCAAGGCACTTACTGCCACCGAGATGAGCGCCTACTACGCTGAGCTCGTTGCCGACTACCCGCTGGTTTCCATCGAAGACCCGCTGGACGAGAACGACTGGGAAGGCTGGAAGACCCTCACCGACACTATTGGTGACAAGGTCCAGCTTGTTGGCGACGATCTCTTTGTCACCAACCCGGTCCGCCTGCAGCAGGGCATCGAGACGGCCACGGCCAACTCCCTGCTGGTCAAGGTCAACCAGATCGGTTCCCTGACCGAGACGCTCGACGCCGTTTCCCTGGCTCAGCGCTCCGGCTACACCACCATTACCTCGCACCGCTCCGGCGAAACCGAGGACACCACTATTGCTGACATCGCCGTTGCCACCAACGCGGGCCAGATCAAGACCGGTGCCCCGGCCCGCTCCGAGCGTGTTGCCAAGTACAACCAGCTGCTGCGCATCGAAGAAGAACTCGACGACGCCGCACGCTACGCCGGCCGCAGCGCGTTCCCGCGTTTCAAGGGCTAGCCTTCAGCGAAAACACGTAACCGGTGGCTATGGTGGAAAGACCATGGCCGCCGGTTCTGTTTAACTCCGGTTCTGTTCACCACAGGCCAGGTCAGCAACAGCAAGCGCAGCAACCCGCCAGGCAAGCACCGGGCATTACAGGAGTGTCATGGCCACCCGTCGTCCAAAGGTACCCAGGGCCGACGCCCTTGGTCGCCCGTCAAGTGGTGCCCGTCCGTCTGGTGGTGCCCGTCCGGTCGGTGCATCCGGCGGGGCCGGCAAGGGTTCTGAAGGCGCAGGTTCCGAGGGCGCCGACGTCATCAAGGCCGAGTTCGGCGGGCCGCGGGCTTCGTCAAAGACATCGACGGCGGCGGTTGGCGCCAAAGCCCCTGGCAACAGCAAGACGCCCACCGGTACCAAGGCGGGCAAGGAGAGCAAGCCGGCAGGCACTTCCACGAAGGCTGCGGACAAGGGCACGGAAAGACCACGGCCCGGGGCGAAGGATGACCGGGAGCTGGATCCCGTACCGGCCAAGGCGTTCTCCGGCCGGATGCTCGCACTGGCTGTCGTGATGATTGCCATCACTGTCCTGCTGGCCCCCACCGTGAAGATTTTCCTCGAGAAACGCGCCGAAATTTCAGCGCTGGAAGCGGAAATTGCGAGCAGGAAAGCGGAGCAAACCGAGCTGAACAAGCAGCTCTCCCGGTGGCAGGACCCCAACTACGTGAAACAGCAGGCCCGCGACCGCATTAACATGGTTATGCCGGGTGAAACAGGTTACTGGGTGTTTGGGGGAGAAGAAGCCGCCGGCACACCGGGTGGCCGCACCGGCTCCGGATCGTCGGCAAACCCGGAGAATCTGCCCTGGGTGGATGCTCTCTGGGAGTCAATCAGACGATCGGCAACTGACTAGACGCGGTGCCCGCCGCCGTCGTGTCCGCATGGGACGCGACAAAAGGGGCAGGAAGGTTGGCAGCGCAAGTGGAAGAGAACACGGCAGCCGTGCCGCAGGAATCCCGCCAGCCATCAGCACACGATCTTGAGGTACTCAGCCGACAGCTGGGCAGGCCGGTCCGGGATGTTGTCGAGATCCCGGCGAGGTGCGTCTGCGGCAACCCCTTGGTGGCAGCGACAGCTCCCCGGCTCAGCAACGGAACACCGTTTCCCACCACCTTCTACCTGACCCACCCGGTCATCACTTCAGCGGTGTCCCGCCTTGAAGCTGGCGGGCTCATGAACGAGATGAACGAGCGACTGACCGCTGACCAGGAGTTGGCCGGCGCCTACCATGGCGCGCACGATGCCTACCTGCAGGCACGCAACCAGATTGCTGATCGCTCCGGCACCGGGGCAGTGCCCGAGATCGACGGTATCTCTGCGGGCGGTATGCCCACCCGCGTGAAGTGCCTGCATGTCCTGGTGGGGCATTCTTTGGCTGCCGGGCCGGGCGTCAATCCGCTGGGGGACGAGGCACTGGATGCCATCACTGAATGGTGGACCAAGGACCGCTGCTATTGCGACGGCGCTTGGGACACAGCCGGCGAGGCTCCTTCACGGGATTTGAGCCGCCATGGTCCGCAGGGGCTGCCTGACATCGTGGGGCGTCCCGCGCCGGTGCGGAAGTCCAAGATTGAATCCCTTGACGAGCAGGAAGGCACCGCATGAGCCGCGTGGCTGCCATTGACTGCGGTACCAACTCCATCCGGCTGCTTATCGCTGATGTCTCAGACGGACTACCGGACGCGCAGGGTCCGCTGACCGACGTCGTGCGTGAAATGCGCGTGGTGCGGCTGGGCCAGGGCGTCGATGCCACGGGCGAACTGGCTCCGGAGGCCTTGGAGCGCACCTTTGCTGCTACGCGGGACTACGCCCGGCTCATCCAGGAACACGGTGCCGAACGAGTCCGTTTTGCCGCTACTTCGGCAACTCGTGATGCCAGTAACCGCCAGGTCTTTGTGGACGGCATCCGGGATCTCCTGGGCGTACGGCCAGAGGTCATTTCCGGTGACGAGGAAGCTGCGTTGTCCTTCGCGGGAGCCAGCAGCGTCCTGCCCGCCACGGGGGAGGACGCCATCCTGGTGGTGGACCTGGGCGGAGGGAGTACCGAATTCGTACTGGGCGACTCCAGCGGCGTTATCGCAGCGCGCTCGGTGGACATTGGCTGCGTGCGGTTGACTGAACGTCACCTTCGCAGCGATCCGCCCACGGCTGCGCAAATCACCGCAGCAGAGGCCGACGTCGATGCCGCACTTGATCTTGCCGCTCAGACGGTACCGCTCGGCCGCGCCACAGCGGTGGTTGGGGTCGCTGGTTCCATCACCACCATCACCGCGCACGCATTGGGCCTGAGCGAATATGAGCCGGGCCGAATCCACGGCGCTTCGCTGGACGTCGAAACCATCACCGACGCCTGCACCAGCCTGCTGGAAATGACGCGCGAAGAACGTGCTGCCCTTCCCTACATGCACCCGGGACGCGTGGATGTGATCGGAGCGGGAGCTTTGGTTTGGCGCCGCATTCTGGCACGGATGGAATCGGTCAGCAACGGAACCATTCGTGCGGCTGTTTCCAGCGAACACGACATTCTTGACGGCATCGCCCTGAGTATCCGGGACGGCGAATGACGTTGCGGCACCGACGCATCCTGTCCGCTGCGCTTGCCACCATGTTGGCCGGCGGGGCGCTTGCAGGTGCGCTGTTGTCCGCGCCGGCAGCCAACGCGGATGCTTGGCGCGACAAGGAGTACTGGCTCAAGGAATCGGGTGTCACCAACGCTTGGCAGGTGTCCAAGGGCGCCGGCGTCAAGGTCGCGATCATCGATAGCGGCATTGACGGAAGCCACCCTGACCTCAAGGGCGTCGTGGTCGGTGGGACGGATGTCTCCGGGGCCGGGGCTCCGAACGGACAAAAGAGTATCGGCGCCAAGACCGAACACGGCACCCTTGTGGCAACCATGCTCGCCGGGCGCGGCCACACCACGCCCACCCCGTCGCCGTCGCCATCGGCATCAGGGTCAGCAGCTCCAAAGCCGGCCGCACCTCCACCGCCACCCACCACCCCGCCCGCCGGGGGACCGGACGGGATCACGGGCGTGGCGCCCGAAGCGGAGATTCTCGCCATCTCAACGTGGCTCGGTTCGCCCAACCCGGGCGGCAAGACAGACCAGGAGCAAATACCTGAAGCCGTGCGCTGGGCGGTGGACAACGGTGCCAAGGTCATCAACATTTCCCTCGGCAGTACTTCGCCGGATTGGCCGCAGAGCTGGGACGCAGCGTTCCTGTACGCGGAGCAAAAGGATGTGGTGATTGTTGCCGCAGCGGGAAACCGGGTGGGTGGCAACGTCCAGGTTGGTGCCCCGGCAACCATTCCCGGCGTCCTCACGGTAGCCGGGTTGGATGGCGAGGGACGCGCCAGCGTCGACTCATCGTCCCAGGGCATCAGTATTGGAGTAGCAGCTCCGGCGGAGAAACTGGTGGGCGGCATTCCCGGTGGTTCGTATGCCGAGTGGGCAGGAACCTCCGGTGCGGCACCCATCGTTTCAGGTGTGGCAGCACTGATCCGTTCCAAGTGGCCGGAAATGAGCGCTACCCAGGTCATCAACAGGATCGTCAGTACTGCCAAGGATGCCGGCGCCCCAGGCAAGGACCCCCTCTATGGGTATGGCATCCTCAACGCTGAGGCCGCGCTCAAGAACGACGTACCCACCACCAGCACCAACCCGCTGGGTTCCATCGCGGACTGGATCCGCGTCCACCGCCGCGGCGTCTTCAGCGAACCCTCACAAGCGCCCGTGGCGAGTCCTACCAGCGCCGCTCCGACGCTTGCCGATCCGACTGTCCCCGTCGCGAAGACGCCGGCCACCGTGGACGAAGCCCTTCCTGCCGCCGTCGTGCTGGGTTTTGGAGCGTTATTTATTGCCCTCGTGGCAGGTGCCGCGGTCCAGCTGCGAAGGGTCCTAAGGGACCCGCCAGTAGCGACTGAGGAGGCCGAAACAGGCGCCCTTTTGAAGGTGGATCCGCCTGCCCGGAAGTAGTTAGTGAAGATTTTCACAAAGTACTGTACTCTGGACTCATGGCAACCACCCCAGAGCTCATTGACCGTCCCCGGGTTCTCGTCGTCGGCGGCGGCTACGTCGGCCTGTACGTAGCACTCAAACTGCAGAAGAAGATCGCGAACGCAGGCGGAATCGTCACCGTCGTTGATCCGCTGCCGTACATGACCTACCAGCCCTTCCTCCCGGAAGTAGCCGGTGGCAACATCGAGGCACGCCACGCCGTCGTCTCCCACCGTCAGCACCTCAAGCAGACTGAGCTCATCCAGGGCCGCGTCACCAGCATCGACCACGCCAACCGGACCGCGGTTATCGCCCCGTCCGACGGCGGCGAGAACTTCGAGATCCCGTACTTCGACGTCGTGATCGCAGCCGGCGCCATCACCCGCACGTTCCCCATCAAGGGACTCGCGGACAAGGGCATCGGCCTGAAGACCATCGAGGAAGCCGTTGCACTTCGCAACAAGGTGCTGGAGCGCATCGAATCAGCTTCCACCATGACTGACCCCGCAGAGCGTGCCAAGGCGCTGACCTTCGTTGTGGTGGGTGGCGGCTTTGCCGGCATCGAATGCCTCACCGAAATGGAAGACCTCGCCCGCGCTGCTGTGCGCAACAACCCCCGCATCCGCCAGGAAGAAGTCCGCTTCATCCTGGTTGAAGCCATGGGCCGCATCATGCCCGAGGTCACCGCCTCGCAGGCCGAGTGGGTTGTGGAGCACCTCCGCAGCCGCGGCATCGAAGTACTCCTGAACACTTCCCTTGACAGTGCCGAGGGCAACCTCAAGCTGATCAACCTCCCGGACAAGACCCCCGCCGGTGAAGTTGAGGCAGACACCCTGGTATGGGCTGCTGGCGTGCAGGCCAACCCGATGATCCGCTCCACCGACTTCCCGCTGGAACCGCGAGGCCGGGTTCGCGTCCTGCCTGACCTGCGCATCGCAGGCGATGAAGGCATCGTGGAGAACGCCTGGGCAGCCGGCGACATCGCCGCTGTTCCGGACCTCACGGGCAAGGGCCTGCCGGACGGCACCTGCGTCCCCAACGCCCAGCACGCCCTGCGCCAGGCCAAGAAACTGGCTAAGAACCTCTGGGCCTCCCGCTGGGACAAGCCGCTGCACGACTACAAGCACAAGAACCTCGGTGCTGTAGCCGGTTTCGGCGAGTGGAAGGGTGTTGCAAACATCAACCTGCTCGGCCGCATCGGCCTCAAGGGCGGCCTCGCCTGGCTGGCCCACCGTGGTTACCACGGCATGGCGATGCCCACGGTGGAGCGCAAGTTCCGCGTGATCCTCGGCTGGATCCTGGCCTTCTTCGCCGGCCGCGACACCACGCCGCTGATGGACCTGGACAACCCGCGCGGTGCCTTCGTGGCCGCAGCGACGCCGGCTCCTAAGCCTGCTGCCGCTCCGGCACCGGTGGAAGCCAAGCCGGTTGCCGAGGAAGTCAAGACTCCGGTAACTGCTGACGCCAAGTAGTACACGCTCGACGGCGGCCGTCCCCTTGCGGGGGATGGTCGCCGTCGGCGTTTAACGCCGTCGCCTGGGCGGGCGCGCTAAAGCTGACCCCTAGACTGTTGCCATGTCCGGTGAAACTGATCTGAAGACGCTCCTGGAGTCGCTTCATCCCGTAGCCCGCGATGGCGACTACGTTTACGCTCTTTGGCCGCATGGCCGGCCTTTGGAAGGTGGCGTCGAAGCGGCAGTTCGCGAGGCCGAAGGCCTAACGGTGGTCCTTCACCGCGACGAAGCCGATTCTTTGGGCCTTAGCTACGATTTCGTGGCCACATGGATCACGCTCCAGGTCCATTCGGCTTTGGAAGCCGTGGGGCTCACCGCTGCTGTCAGTGCTGCGCTGACGCACGCAGGGATCAGTTGCAACGTCCTGGCAGGTTTCCATCACGATCACCTGCTGGTGCCGTCGGAGGACGCGGGCCGGGCCATGGACGTGCTGCGGCTTCTTGCCCGCGGCGTGGTCTTGCGTTCGGAGCGGCCCGAGGACCGGGCCGAGATCCTGGATCTGACTGCACGGGCGTTTTCTGTCTCCCCGGTGACCGGTGAACCCGTTGAAGGCACGCCGATTGAAGTGGGGCTCTTGCGCGAGCTTTTTGAGTGCAGCGAGTACGTCGCGGAACTCAGCATCGTGGCGGAAATGGGCGGTGAAATCGTGGGTCACGCCATCAGCACGCGGGGTTGGGTGGGGGAGCTCGAACTGCTGGGCTTGGGTCCCATAGGGGTGCTTCCATCCTTCCAGCGGCGCGGGGTTGGTTCGGCGTTGATGCGCGAGACGGCGGCTCGTGCCACGGCACTCGGAGAACCCGGAATCGCCTTGCTCGGCAGCCCTCTCTACTATCCGCGTTTCGGCTATGTGCCAGCCACCTCCATGGGCGTTGAACCGCCTGAGGCGATGTGGGGCGAGCACTTCCAGCTTCTACCCCTACCGGAATGGCCCGACGGCGTCCGGGGCACCTTTCGCTACGCCGCGCCATTCAACCGGCTCTAGCTGGGATACCATGGTCCGGGCGCCCCAGTAGCCCAATTGGCAGAGGCAGCGGACTTAAAATCCGCGTGTTGTGGGTTCGAGTCCCACCTGGGGCACAGACGCAAGGTGAGAGCTCTTTCTCCCTTCCTGTGCGCGGTTGTCCTCTTCAGTGACTTTTCCCAGCAAGCTCGTAGATTCCCCACAGGCAACGAGTGTTATAGGGATGTGACCTGAATCACTTATGTTCCCGGGGCAATTGCACTAGTTTGAGTCTTAATCAGGAACACCTGAGTAATCGCATCAAAGGCAGTTCGCACCTTTCGATCGAGGAGACAACGAATGTTTGATCTTTCCCCAGCGGCGCCCCGAGCCGCCAAGCTAACCGCGCTTGGCATTGGGGTCGCTCTCTTGGCCACAGCTTGTGGTGGGTCTTCGACACCTACCCAGACTGGGTCTCAATCCGCCGCCGCGGCAGGTATCGCCTGCCCGGCACCGAGCGGCGGGGCGGGGGCCGGCAACAGCCAGGCTGCCACCAACACGGGACCTGTACCTCCCTCGACCACCACCACGGCTACGCCGCTTAAGCTTGGATCGCTCCTGCCGACAACGGGGTCGCTGGCGTTCCTCGGCCCGCCTGAAATTGCCGGTGTCAACCTCGGCGTCAAGGAAGTCAACGACGCCGGTGGCGTTTTGGGTGCCCCGGTGGAAGTAACCCACCGCGACTCCGGTGACACCAAGACCGACATCGCCACGCAGTCCACCACAGCCTTGCTGGGCCAGGGTGTGAGCGCAGTAATCGGTGCGGCCTCGTCCGGCGTTTCCAAGACGGTCATCAACCAGATCACGGGCGCCGGCGTCATCCACTTCTCCCCGGCGAACACCTCACCTGACTTCACCACATGGGATGACAAGGGCCTCTACTGGCGCACGGCACCGTCCGACGTCCTGCAGGGCAAGGTCCTCGGCAACTACATGGCTACCTGTGGCGCCCAGACTGTTGGCATGATCGTTCTCAACGACGCCTACGGAACCGGCCTGCAGAAGAACGTCAAGGAAGCTTTCGAGGCAGCCGGCGGCAAGGTTGTTGCAGAAGAACTCTTCAACGAGGGTGATTCACAGTTCAGCAGCCAGGTGGACAAGGTCCTCGCAGCCAAGCCCGATGCGATCGCGTTGATCACCTTCGACCAGGCCAAGAGCATCGTCCCGCTGATGACCGGCAAGGGCGTCAAGCCCACGCAGCTGTTCATGGTTGACGGCAACACCTCGGACTACAGCAAGGACTTCCAGGCAGGAACCATGAAGGGCGCACAGGGAACCATCCCCGGTACGTTCGCCAAGGACGCCTTCAAGCAGAAGCTCCTCGCGATCGATCCCGCCCTGAAGGATTACAGCTACGCAGGCGAGTCCTACGACGCCGTGAACCTGATTGCGCTGGCATCTGAGGCGGCCAAGAGCACCAAGGGCACGGACATCGCGGCCAAGCTCAAGGAAGTCTCTGAAGGCGGCGAGAAGTGCACCGACTTCCCGTCATGCGTCACCCTGCTCCGCGAGGGCAAGGACGTTGACTACGACGGCCAGTCCGGTCCGGTAACGTTCTCCGATGCCGGCGACCCCACCGAGGCATACATCGGTATCTACGAATACCAGGACGACAACACCTACAAGCCGGTCCGCGAAGAGTTCGGCAAGCTCTAAGCTGAACGCCAACTAGACCGCAGCTAGCAACGGGTCCCCTTCCTCAAGGAAGGGGACCCGTTGGGCGTTAACAAAGCCCTCACACAGGCTGTAGACCTACCATGTCCTCATGAAGCCAACCCGGGAAGCCCGCTCCATCGCCGTGGTCATCAACGCTGGTTCACGCAAAGGTTCCGCGGCTCAAAAGTTGGTGGTCGACAGTCTCGCAAAGGCAGAGCTCCCGGTCTCCGCGATGTACACGGTGTCTGGGGGCGGGGACCTCGGCCGAGCCCTGGAGCAAGCGATCACCGGAGGCCACGATTTTGTGGTTGTTGGGGGAGGCGACGGAACAGTTGCCTCCGCAGCAGGACTCGTGGCGGGTACCGACGTCGTGCTGGGTGTTCTTCCGCTTGGCACCGCGAATGACCTCGCCAGGACGCTGGAAATCCCCCGGGACCTGGGCAGCGCCTGCGCTGCCCTCGCGGACGGAAAAGTAGTGGACATCGACCTCGGGCGGGCTAACGGCCAGCCCTTCCTCAACGTGGCGTCAGCCGGACTGTCAGTGGCAGTCACGCAGGCGCTCAGTCCCCGCCTCAAACGACTCATTGGGCCCCTGGCATATGGTGTAGCTACGCTGCGCTCCTACGCCACGCACAAGCCGTTCCACGCCCGCCTTGAGTTCCCGGACGGGGACCACGAGCCCGTGGAGCTGGAAAACCTGCTGCAGGTGGCAGTGGGAAACGGAAGATACTACGGAGGCGGCAATGCGGTCTCGCCGACAGCGGGGATCGATGATCACACCCTGGACATCTACGCGATCCAGGCAGCGCCGCTGCGGGAGCAGGCAAAGATCGCGCGTTCGCTCAAGAATGGCAGGTTTGTGGAAAACGAGCGGGTGCTCCACTTAACCAGCCGGAACGTCAGGCTGGTGACCAGTCCGCCGCTGCCGGTGAACCTCGACGGCGAGATCACCACCAGCACGCCCACCGACTTCACGGTTGAGCGAAATGCGGTGCACGTGGTGGTGCCGGGGAACAGCAGCAGCGCGACGTTTGAGGGACGCAACTGAAAACACCGAAGGCCCGGTTCCGGTCTTGCACCGGAACCAGGCCTTCGGGGCTACTGCGGCTAGACTTCGTCGGCCAAGGTACCCAGGTAGAGCTGGATGACCTTGGGGTCCTTCATGAGCTCACGGCCCGTACCTGTGTACGCATCCTTGCCCTGGTCCAGGACATAGCCGCGGTCGCAGATCTGCAGGCAACGGCGGGCGTTCTGTTCCACCATGATCACCGAGACTCCGGCGCGGTTGATCTCGTGGACACGGAGGAATGTCTCGTCCTGTTTGACGGGGGAGAGGCCTGCCGACGGCTCGTCGAGCAGCAGCACAGCCGGGTCCATCATGAGTGCCCTGCCCATGGCCACCATCTGACGTTCACCGCCGGACAGGGACCCCGCCCGCTGGGCCCGCCGCTTACCGAGATCCGGGAAGAGGCTGGTCACAAAATCGAAGCGTTCGGAGAAGTCCTTGGGCCGCTGGAACATGCCCATTTGCAGGTTCTCTTCAATGGTTAGCGTGGCGAAGACGTTGTTGGTCTGGGGGACGAAGCCCACGCCCTGGGTGACCAGTTTGTTGGCCTTCATACCAGTAAGGTCCTGTCCACGCACTACAACGGTGCCCGAGTGGACCTTCACCAGGCCAAACATGGCCTTCAGCAGCGTGGACTTACCCGCGCCGTTGGGGCCGATAATTCCAATCAACTCGCCCTTGCGGGCCTCGATGCTGCAACCGTTGAGGATGTTGACGCCCGGAATGTAGCCTGCCACCAGGTTGGTGACTTTGACGACGGAGTCGCTTGCGGGGGCAGCTGCCGAGGCGGGCATTGCGCTGGTGCTGCTCATTGTCCGTCCTCCTTCTTGGTTTCTGCGATGTCGGACAGGATGCCCGCGTCTTCGGTTCCCACCACCGACTCTTCGTCAGCTTCGAGTTCTGCCTCGAGCACCTTGATGCCTTCTGAGTCGCCCAGGTCGACGTCGTGATGGGCGCCGAGGTACGCGTCGATGACGGCAGGGTTCTTCATGACTTCGCCCGGAGGTCCTTCGGCCACCACCTTGCCTTCGGCCATGACCACAACCCAGTCAGCGATGTGGCGCACCATGTTCATGTCGTGCTCCACGAAAAGCACGGTCATGCCCTCGGCCTTGAGGTTCTTGATGTGGTCCAGCAGAGACTGCGTTAGTGCGGGGTTCACACCGGCCATGGGCTCATCGAGCATCACCAATTTGGGCCTCACCATCAAGGAGCGTGCCATCTCCAGGAGCTTCCGCTGACCACCGGAGAGGGACGCTGCATAGTCGTCCTTCTTGGTATCCAGCTTGAACTTCTCCAACAGCACGTCGGCTTGGGCCGTGATTTCCTTTTCGCGTCCTCCCCAGATGCCTTTGAACAGGGCTCTGGAAAGCCGTTCGCCGGGCTGGTCGGCAGCACCAAGGCGCATGTTTTCCATGACGGTCAGCTTGCCCATCACTTTGGTCAGCTGGAAGGTGCGGACCATGCCCATGCGGGCAACCTTGTAAGACGAGACACCGGCCAGGCTGTTGCCTTCAAACTGCCACTTTCCCGTGTTGGGAGTGTCAAAGCCCGTGAGCAGGTTGAACAGGGTGGTCTTGCCGGCTCCGTTGGGACCGATCAAGGCGGTGATCTTATGACGGGGGATCTCGAGGTATTCCACGTCCACTGCGTTGATGCCGCCAAAGGAACGTGTCACATCCTCTGCCACCACGATGGGATCGCGCTTCTTGCAGCCGGGAGTATTTTCCCCGACGGCGATGGGCCGCGAATCGGTCATGTAGTCGATATTTTCGGTGTTGCGTTCGTTGGTCTCACTCATGCGAAAGCAAGCTCCTTCTTATTGCCGAAGACGCCTTGCGGGCGGAAGATCATCAGGAGCATCAGCGCAACGCCTACCAGGATGTAGCGCAGCTGGCCAGCCTGGACGGTGGTCAGCCAGGTGACTGCCCCTGATTCGATGAGGCCGTAGAGCAGGCTCTGGGTCAGTGAGAGCACCACCCAGAAGATCATGGCTCCAATGACGGGCCCCAATACCGTGGCCATGCCGCCCAGCAGGAGGCAGGTCCACAGGAAGAACGTGAGCTCTGTGCCGTAGTTGGACGGCTGGACGGCGCCGCGGGGGAGGGTGAAGATCATGCCCGCCAAGGCGCCGAGCACGCCACCTATGACCAGCGCCTGCATCTTGTAGGCGTAGACGTTCTTGCCGAGCGAGCGGACAGCGTTCTCGTCTTCGCGGATGCCCTTCAGGACGCGGCCCCAGGGGCTGCGCATCAGGAGCCACACCAGGAGGCAGCACACGATGACCAGGCCCCAACCGACGACGCGGATAAAGAAGTCACGGTTGTTCATGCCCATGTAGGACCCTTCAGGGAAGGGGTTCATGCCATAGAAGGTGTTCTCAAAGGCTGCCAAACCGTTAGCGGAGCCTGTGACACTGGTGAGCTGGTTGGTGGTGACCACGTACCGCACAATTTCCGCGGCCGCGATGGTGACGATAGCCAGGTAGTCGGCACGAAGCCGCAGCGTAGGAATACCCAGGATGAAGGCGAAGATCACCGAACAAAGAACAGAGATGATCAGTGCGAGGAAGAACGGGGCGTCGAAGCTCAGGGTGGAGATTGCGAAACCGTAGGCACCCACCGCCATGAAGCCGGCCTGGCCGAAGTTCAGCAGGCCTGAGTAGCCGAAGTGAACCGCCAGGCCCAAAGCGGCAAGGGCGTACGCCGCCGTCGTCGGGCTGAACAATTCGCCAAGGGCGCTGGAGAAAATAAATCCGAAGTCCATGGCCCGCTCCTAACCCACACGCTCACGCCGGCCGAGGATACCCTGCGGTCGGAACAGAAGAACAACAATCATGATGAACAGGGCACCGACGTACTTAAGGTCGGCGGGGAGGCCGAACACTGTGGTCAGTTCCACGAAGATGCCGACGACGATTGAGCCGATCAGGGCGCCGAAGACGGTTCCCAAACCACCCAGCGTCACACCGGCGAAGATGAGCAACAGGATTTGCGAGCCCATGTCGAAGGTGACGCCCGGTCGGTAGTAGGCCCACAGGATGCCACCGAGGGAGGCGAGGACGCCGCCGACGATCCACACAATGCGGATAACGGAGTCGACGTCGATGCCGGAGGCGGCTGCCAGCGCGGGATTGTCGGCTACTGCGCGGGTTGCCTTGCCGAGACGGGTCTTCAGCAGGACGATGCCGATCAGGGCGATGACCACGGCACTGATGATCAGGGACCACAGGTTGTTCGGGGAGATCGAAACAGGGCCGATCTGGATTTCGGCGCTCTGAGCGCCGGGCAGCTGCTGCGTTGCACCGCCGAAGAAGAACTGGATGACGTAGCGGATGGCCAACGCGAGACCGATGCTGACGATCATCATGGG
Source organism: Paenarthrobacter sp. TE3676 (assembly GCF_056279165.1). Classification (NCBI taxonomy): domain Bacteria; kingdom Bacillati; phylum Actinomycetota; class Actinomycetes; order Micrococcales; family Micrococcaceae; genus Paenarthrobacter; species Paenarthrobacter sp. TE3676. The sequence continues at coordinate 116,134 of NZ_JBWBQU010000005.1, read as the reverse complement.
GACCAAGCCTGAGCCGCGCTTCCTCAACGGCCGCCAGAGCCCTGCGTCCTGGACGTAGCCGAAGAGACCGCCGCCTACCAGGGCAAGCAGGATGGCCAGCCAGAAGGGGAACCCAAAGGCGTTGAACATAAACACCAGTACTGCGCCCAGCGTCACCATCTCACCGTGGGCGAAGTTGGTCAGGCCGGTGGTTCCGAAGATCAGGGAGAGGCCAACCGAGGCGAGTGCAAGGAGGAGGCCGAAGCTCAGGCCCGCGACGAGGCGGTTCAGGAGGTTTTGGCCAAAGTCCTGTTGCTGGACCACGATGCCCTCGCCGAAGGCAAAGATCACCGACAAGTTGGACGTCTGGCTGAACGTGACATCGCGGGGATTGTCCTGGCCCTCGGCCAGTGCGATGCCCTCCGGCAAGGTGGAGGTGTCCAGCTCAATGGTGTAGGTGCCTTGGACGGGAACGCCGATGGTCCAGGCTCCGTTGGCTCCGGAGGTGGCTTCACCTTCAAACCCGTTGCCCGTGGCTTTGATCTTGACGCCGGGTATGGGGGCCCGGGCATCATCGCGGAGGAACCCGCTGATGTTGTTCTGGAAAGTCGTCGGTGACGGCGAAGGCGAGGGGGTGGTTGCCTGTGCCGAGGGGGCGGCGATCAACAGAGCGGTGATGAGGGCTGCGAACAGCGCCCCCACAACTCTCTGCAGTCCTTTGGACCGTCTCATGGACGGGTCGCGCAGTGTGCTTCTCAAAATGGAAACCTCCACAGTGGGGGTGGTCCCGGCTGCGCCTTTGCAGCCGGTGCGAACGGTCATGGGGCTTGTGAACAGTTCTTGCCTAGCTGCCTCGTTTGTGATCTAAGTCACCCATGTGTGGCCTATGTTACCGTCCGGGGGAGATAATAAATGCCCAGTTCGGGGGTGCGAAGATCGCGATCGGATAACAACTGTGAAGCTATAGGCAACTAGTGATGTAGAAATCCTTAAGTAAACCTTTGTTGTTTAAGGGTGCTACTAAACGTTCCCGAGGCGACAGTCTTCCAATTTCTTGTCACGGTTGAGTTTCGTCTCCGTGAACAAGGGAACTTTCCCTGCCGCGCGCGCGTGGTAATTGGTACCGTGAACTATCACTAGCCCTTTTTCAGGAGGACACCCGCAATGGCACTTGGCGGAAACCCAGTCTTCAACGGAAAGAATTTCCGTGGAGCAAAGCAGGCCCCGCCTGTACCGCAGAACCCGTACGGCCAGCAGTTCAACCAGGCACCCGGCCGTGCACCGAGCCAGGTCATGGACGGCCATGCAGCATGGTCGGCCCAGCAGCAGAACATGACCAATGAGCAGCTGCAGCAGATGTACAACCAGCCCGCTGCTGGCCCGGCCGACACCGGTCGCATGACCTATGACGACGTCATCATGAAGACTGTCGCCTGCCTCGTGGTTCTCATCATCGGTGCCGGCGTCACACTCTTCGTGGCGCCCGCCCTCTCCACCGTGCTCATGATCGTTGGTGCACTGGGTGGATTCGTCCTGGCACTGGTGAACACGTTCAAGAAGCAGCCTTCACCGGCGCTGATCCTTGCCTACGCCGGCCTTGAGGGCCTGTTCCTCGGTGGCCTCACCCGCATCCTGGACGGCATGTACCCCGGCGTCGGTCTCCAAGCCGTCATCGGCACGCTGGCAGTCTTCGGCGTCACCCTGGTGCTCTTCAAGAGCGGCAAGGTCCGCGCCACCCCGAAGATGATGCGCTTCTTCCTGATCGCCACCATTGGTTACGCGGTCTTCGCACTGATCAACATGGTGATGATGTGGACCGGCGCTGTGCAGGAGCCCTTCGGCCTCCGCACAAGCTTCGAGATCTTCGGCATCCCGCTGGGTGTCTTCATCGGCATCCTGGCCATCGGCCTGGCAGCGTTCTCGCTGATCATGGACTTCACCAGCATCGAAGAAGGCGTCCGCGCAGGCGCCCCGGAGCGTTACTCCTGGGTTGCGGCGTTCGGCCTGACGGTCACGCTGGTTTGGCTCTACGTCGAAATCATCCGCCTCTTGGCGATCCTGCGTGGCGACGACTAGCTACAAACAGCTCCAACGCGAAATGCCCCCGAGTTTTCGGGGGCATTTTTGCGTCCTGGCTAGCTCAATCGTTCGAAAACAATGGCCATCCCTTGACCGCCACCGACGCACAAGGTGGCAAGCCCCAGAGTTCCGTCTCGTTCCTTGAGGCCGTTGAGGAGCGTGCTTGTCATCCGGGCGCCGGTCATGCCGAAAGGATGGCCCAGGGCTATGGCCCCACCATGGACGTTGAGCTTTGCGGGGTCAATCCCCAACTCACGGGCGCTCGCCACCACCTGCACAGCGAAAGCTTCGTTGAGCTCCACCAGATCAATGTCATCCATGGTCAGGCCACCCATCCTGAGGGCCCGTCGCGTGGATTCCACGGGCCCCATGCCCATGAGCTCGGGAGAGAGGGCGCTGACGGCGGTTGAAACGACCCGCGCGAGAGGCTGCAGGCCCAGTTCGCGCGCGCGTGAGTCACTCATGACCACTACCGCCGCGGCGCCGTCGTTGAGCGGGCATGCGTTGCCGGCCGTGACGGTCCCTTCTGAACGGAAGACCGGTTGCAGGGCGGATACAGCTTCGAGGGTCACACCCGCGCGGGGGGAGTCGTCCCGCTCCACGACGGTGCCGTCCTTGCGTGTGTAGGGCGTGATGTCCCGGGCGTAAAACCCTGCGTCGATCGCGGCTTCGGCACGATTCTGGCTGAGGACGGCCCACTCGTCCTGCTCGGCCCGGCTGATGCCATAGCTGGTGGCAACGTTCTCGGCCGTCTGGCCCATGGAGATGTAGATGTCGGGCAGGCGGCCGCCAAGCCGGGGGTCGGTCCAAGGGATGTTGGACGCCGCGCGGGAGGCCGTACGTTGGGCTGCCGCCTCGAACAGCGGGTTGTGGTTGGAAGAGTCCGTTTCGCCGGCACCCGCCCAGTTCTGGTACCTGGACACACTCTCCACTCCCGCGGAGACAATGGCGTGGGCTTCCCCGGATCTGATGGCGTGGAAGGCCATCCTCAAGGTTTGCAGGCTCGAGGCGCAGAAACGGTTGATAGTGGCCGCTGGCACGCGGTCCAGCCCGGCAAGGACGGCCACCACCCGTGCCATGTTGGATCCGGCCTCGCCACTGGGTTCAGCGCAGCCCAGCAGGATGTCGTCCAAGCCTCGCCCGTCCTCCGCTGCGGGATCGAAGCCCGGAACCTTCGCGAGGGCGGCCTGCACCATGGCGGTTGCCAGGTCATCCGGACGTTCCTCCTTGAGGGAACCCTTGAAGGCGCGGCCAATAGGGCTTCTTGCAGTAGCTACGATGACAGCCTCAGTCATGGCCCCAGCTTACGCCCGGCATCAGGTGGGACGCCGGGCGCTCGCAGGAGAAACCGGACGCCTCAGGCCAGGCGAAGAGCTCCAGCGGCCGGGGTAACGGTGAAGATGTCAGGGGCAGTGAAGCCCGCCTTCGCGAAGGAACGCACGACGGCGTCGCGTACCTGTTGCTCCTGGCCAGCCGGGGTCAGTGCGATGGCGGAACCGCCAAAACCACCGCCCGTCATGCGGGCTCCGATCGCGCCGTTGGCCCGGGAAGTATCCACTGCAAGATCCAGTTCCGGACAGGAGATCTCAAAATCGTCGCGCATCGAAACGTGGCTGGCATCCAGTAAGGCTCCGATGGCGGCAGGGCCCTCGGTGCCCAGGACTTCCACTGTCTGGAGGACCCGATCGTTTTCCGTGACCACGTGGCGGACCCGCCGAAGGGTAGTTTCGTCGAGCAGGCCTGATGCTTCCTCCAAACGCTCCACGCCGACGTCGCGCAGTGCTTTGACGCCAAGAATCCCGGCACCCAACTCGCAGGACGCACGGCGGGAGGCGTATCCGCCGTCGGCATGCGAGTGCGACACCTTTGTGTCGATAACCAACAGGACCAGGCCGGAAGCTTCTGCGTCGAACGGGACCAACTCCACATGCTGGTCACGGCAGTCCAGGAACACAGCGTGTCCCTTGGCGCCGCGCAGGGATGCTGACTGGTCCATGATTCCGGTGGGTGCGCCAACGAACACATTCTCGGCGCGCTGTGTCGCGAGGACCAGGTCCTCGGCAGCGAAACCGGCGCCCGTCAATTCGTTAAGGGCTGAGATGACGGCGCACTCAATCGCGTGTGATGAAGAGAGGCCAGCTCCGGAGGGAACATCGGAATCAAGCAGGAGGTCAAAGCCGGGCACCTCGATGCCGCGTTCCTTGAGCGCCCAGGCGACGCCGAGCGGGTAGCGGGACCATCCCTCACCGGATCCGGGTTCCGAGTCCGCGAGGTCAGCTTCCACCACGCCGTGCCCGCCAAAGGTGGACAGCATACGCACCCTTGAGTCGTCGCGGACCCGCAGTGCCACCTTTGCCGTCTTATCGATGGCGAAGGGGAGCACAAAGCCCTCGTTGTAGTCCGTGTGCTCGCCGATCAGGTTGACGCGTCCCGGTGCCTGCCACACGCCGTCGGCAGCTGCGCCGAACGTTTCCTGGAAGCGGGCGGCGAGGACGCCGGTCTCGGTGGTGGTGGTCATGCTCGTGTGCCTTCCAGGGTTTTGTTCGAAGGTGATGCGGCGACGCTGCGTAGCCGCTCCGCCACCGCCTCGGGGGTGGTGTCGTTGATGAAGGCTCCCATGGCGGCCTCGGAGCCGGCCAGATACTTGAGCTTATCGGCAGCGCGGCGAGGTGAGGTCAGCTGCAGGTGCAACTGGCCCGCAGGGCGAAGAGCCGGGTCCAGCGGGGCCTGGTGCCAGGCCGAGATGTACGGCATGGGGGTGGGGTAGAGGGCGTCGAGCCGCTTCAGCAGGTCCAAGTAGACCTGCGAAAGCTCATCGCGTTCTTCCCCTGTAAGTGCCGCAAGATCGGGGACGCTGCGGTGCGGAACGAGGTGGACTTCCAGGGGCCAGCGGGCCGCGAAAGGTACGTAGGCACTGAAATGCTTGGCTTCCAGGACCATGCGGCTGCCGTCCTCGCGTTCAGCGTTGAGGAGTGAGGCCCCGAGTGTTTCCTTCGCGTCGACGTCGTCGTAGTACTTCCGTGCCACCGCACCGAGCTGGGCGGCGCGGGGAGTGACGTAGGGGTAGGCGTAGATCTGGCCGTGAGGGTGGTGCAGGGTGACCCCGATGTCCGCGCCGCGGTTCTCGAAAGGAAACACCTGCTTGATGCCGGGCAGGGCGCTCAACGCTTCGGTCCGCTGGGCCCACGCTTCAATGACCGTGCGGGCGCGCGTTTCGCCCAGTTCGGCAAAGGAGCCGGTGTGCTGTGGCGTGAAGGCAACCACCTCACAGCGGCCATATGCCGCTCCCTTGACGTTGTGGCCGGAGTGCCCCGGGGCAGGAATCGGGGGGATGTCGCCCAAGGCCGGGCCCAGCGACGGGAAGCGGTTCTCGAACACCACGACGTCGTAATCCGATGCCGGAATTTCGGAGGGGTTCGCAGCCGTGGTGGGGCAGATGGGGCACTGATCAGCAGGGGGAAGGTGCGTACGGGTCTGGCGGTGGGCAGCCACGGCCACCCAGTCACCCGACAAGGCGTCATAGCGGACCTCACCCGGCTCACCGCGGGCTGGAAGCTCGCGGTGGTCAACCAGCGAGTCCGGTGTTCGTTCCGGAGTCCCGGGGTCGTCGAAGTAGATCAGCTCTCGGCTGTCTGCGAGGCGGGTGCTGGTGATGCGGCTCATACGTCCATCATTCCACAAGCAACCAAAAACGCATAGTTTCTAACAAAAGCAAACATTTCCGGGTGGGGAACCGTCCTCTAATGCAGTACGGTATTGCCATGTCTGCCTCCCCGTCGCCTGCCGATAACCCCCACCAGTCCGAGTCCCGCCGCTATGCTACGGGGCGTCAGTTCGAGCTCCGCAGGGACGACGCGCTCGCCGTCATCACCGAGCTCGCCGCGGGTTTGCGGCTCTACTCCCGGGGTGGAGTGCAGCTGACTGAAAGCTATGGAGACGGCGAAATTCCGCCCGGAGCCAGCGGCATCACCCTGGCGCCGTGGGCCAACCGCGTAGAAGACGGGGTCTGGTACCTGGAAGGAAAAAAGCAACAACTCGATATCACTGAAGCGTCACGCAACAACGCCAGCCACGGCCTGTTGCGCAACACCGGGTACACCCTGGTGGACGAAACCGAGTTTTCCGTGACGCTGGAAGCCACGGTCTTCCCGCAACACGGCTACCCGTTCCTGGTGCGGCATCGGGTGCGTTACGAGCTCGATCAGAGCTTGGATCTCCGGGTCTCGCAGACGCTGATCAACGATTCCCAAGCCACGGCTCCCTTTGTCCTGGGCGCGCACCCTTATCTGCGCGTGGGCGATGTCGCCCCCGAGGACCTGGTCCTGACGGTCCATGCAGGCACCCGGCTGGTGGCGGACGAGCGACTCATCCCACGCAGCACCGCTCCTGCGGACGGCGGGTATGACTTCTCCGGGGGTGCCGCTGTGGGCAGCTTGTTGGTGGATGTTGCACTGACGGATCTGGCGTTCGACGGCGGGACGGCGCGCCACACGCTCACCGCACCGGATGGCCGCAGCGTAAGCCTTGAGCAGGACGAAAGCTGCCAATACGCCCACGTTTTCGTCACGGACACGTTCCCTGGCCGCTCCAAAGCAGTGGCTATCGAACCGATGACCGGCCCGGCCAACGCGTTCAATAGCGGGGATGGCCTTCGCTGGCTGGCACCTGGCGAGGCGTTCACCATGCGGTGGGGAATCACAGCATCCCTGTAGGCCCTTGGTCCGGGAGAGCTCGGAATGTCTCGGATTGTCTCGGAAGTGAGAGCCGGTTTCCCATACGGCCCGGGCTACGGAATTATGGGTTCATGACGCCAACACCGGACGCCAAAACACGTTCTGACCGCCAAATTGCCGAAGACATCCCCTACGGGGTGCGCATTGCTGCAGCCTGGTCCTGGCGGGCGGGCTTGATCCTTCTCATGATCGGTGCCCTCGTCTGGCTGCTGGGCAAGGTCAGCTTCCTCATTATCCCGGTGATGGTTGCCGCGCTGCTGGCCGGTCTGCTGCATCCGGTTGTGGCTTGGCTGCGCAATCGCAAGGTTCCCAACGGGGGAGCAGTCGCCATTACCGTGCTTGGTTTCATTGGCGTGATCGGTGGTGCCCTGGCGCTGGTGGGCAGGCAACTTGTTACGGGCTTCGGTGCGCTATGGCACGAAGCACTGGCGGGCATCCAGCAGATCCAAACCTGGCTGGCCGATGGCCCGCTGCACCTGACCGCGGACCAGATTGACCAGTATATTTCCGACGGGGCCGATGCGCTCCAGAACAACAGCAGCAGCATCCTCAGTGGTGCACTGTCCTTCGGCAGCACCGCCGGACACTTTGCGGCAGGTCTTGTTCTGGCTCTGTTCATCCTCATTTTCTTCCTGCTGGAGGGGCCCAGGATCTGGGCCTTCATGGTTCGTCTCCTGCCCAAGAGCGCGCGGAGGGCCACCGATGGCGCCGGGCGTCGAGGCTGGACGTCCATGGTCAGCTATGTGCGGATCCAAATGTTCGTAGCGTTCGTGGATGCTGTGGGCATTGGCGTTGGCGCTGCCATCATTCAGGTTCCGCTGGCTCTTCCCTTGGCTGTCCTGGTATTCATCGGCTCGTTCATCCCGGTGGTCGGTGCCTTGGTTACGGGTGCCATCGCTGTGTTGCTCGCCCTCGTTGCCAACGGGCCCATCAACGCCCTGATCATGCTGGCGATCGTTCTGGTGGTGCAGCAGTTGGAAAGCCACATCCTGCAGCCGCTGGTCATGGGCAAGGCGGTGGCACTCCACCCGGTGGCTGTGATCCTCTCGGTTGCCGCCGGTTCCTACCTGGCAGGCATCCCCGGGGCGCTGTTCGCGGTCCCTCTGCTCGCCGTAGTAAACACGGCAGTTCGCTACATTGCGGGCCGGACGTGGGAACATGATGAAGGATTGGGCGGTGTGGAGCTCCAGCCGGCAGCCGCTTCGGCGGGGCCAGGAGGCGACGCCAACTTCAAGGAGGTCCACCTTCCAAGGCCCGAATCCCGCCTCGGCAAAGGCGTCGCCGGCAAGACCAAGGCTTCGGGGAGCACCTCTGTTGAGGGGCCCCAAGCCGACACCAACAAAGGAGAATAGTCAGTGAATACCCTCGAAACCCTGCCCGTCACGCTGGACGATGTCCTCAAGGCGCAGGAGCTGCTCGAGGGCATTATTACCAAGACTCCGGTGGAGTCGTCCCGTGCTCTGGGCAGCCTCGTGGGCGGCAACGTCTTTTTCAAGTGTGAGAACCTGCAACGTGCGGGTTCCTTCAAGGTCCGCGGCGCCTATGTGCGGATGGCCCGGCTGACGGATGAGGAAAAGAAGCGCGGTGTGGTGGCGGCCTCGGCCGGCAATCACGCCCAAGGTGTGGCGGTGGCTGCCAAGAGCCTTGGCATCAATGCCCGCATCTACATGCCCCTCGGCGTAGCACTTCCCAAGTTGGCTGCCACCCGTAGCCACGGTGCTGAAGTCATACTGCACGGCCACAACGTGGATGAAGCGCTGGCGGAAGCGCAGCGTTACGCCAACGAAACAGGCGCGGTTTTCGTTCACCCCTTCGACAACGTGGACGTTGTTGCAGGACAGGGCACCATCGGGCTTGAAATCCTGGACCAGATCCCCAACGTGGACACCATTCTCATGGGAGTTGGCGGCGGCGGGCTGTTGGCCGGTGTGGCTGTCGCGATCAAGGCCAGGGCCAAGGAGCTCGGCCGTGAGATCAGGGTCATTGGCGTGCAGGCAGAAAACGCCGCCGCCTACCCGCCATCTTTGGCTGCCGATGCATTAGTGCCGCTGAAGAAGGTCACCACCATGGCTGACGGCATCGCGGTGGGACGTCCCGGGCAGCTTCCCTTCAGCATCATCCGCGAGCTTGTGGACGACGTCGTGACCGTGAGCGAGGACTCCCTCGCGCGGGCACTGATCTTCCTGCTCGAGCGCGCCAAGATGGTTGTTGAGCCTGCCGGGGCAGTCGGAGTAGCCGCGCTCATGGACGGCAAGATCGAAAACCCGGGGAACACCGCCGTCGTGCTTTCCGGAGGCAACATCGATCCCATGCTGATGCTCAAAGTCATCCAGCGCGGTCTTTCCGCCGCTGGCCGCTTCATGACGGTTCGGATGATGCTGGACGACCGCCCGGGTTCATTGGCCACCATCGCCCGCATCATCGCTGAAAACGATGCCAACGTCACCGGTCTGGACCACACCCGCTTGGGTGGTTCCATCAGCATGGGCGACGTCTCCATCACTATCAACCTGGAAACCAAGGGCCACGAGCACGGCGAGCAGGTTCTCGGCGCGCTCAGGGCCGAAGGTTTCCAGCCAATCGTGGTGCACTGACAGGAGGGGCGCCCGTGGTGCTTGGAATGCCTGAGGGCTCAAAGGAAGCGGCTAGAGAGTCGCTCGCTGGTCGGGCGAAGGGCGGGCTGCTCTTCATGGGCGGATTCGTTATTCTGCTCTACGTCATCGAGATCCTCAACACCTTGATGCGCCACGGGCTCAATCCAACCTTTGGCTTGCGACCCCGTTCCATGGACGGTGTGCTGGACATCCTGACGTTTCCGTTGCTGCACGCGAACCTGAACCATCTGCTGTCCAACACGCTGCCGTTGATCATCTTCGGTTTCCTGGTGTTCCTGTCCGGAATCCGGGTGTTCATCACAGCGTTGGCCTTCAGTTGGCTCGGATCGGGACTTGCGGTGTGGCTCATTGGCGGGGGAGGAGTAACAGTCGGAGCTTCCGGCCTGGTGTTCGGCTTCTTTGCCTTCCTGTTGGTGCGGGGATTCTTCAACCGCAGCTGGTGGCAGATCCTGCTCTCGGTGGTCCTGTTCATGGCCTACGGCAGCATCCTCTTCGGCGTTCTACCCACGGTGTTGGGCTACATCTCCTGGCAGGCGCACCTCGGCGGGGCCGTGGGGGGCGTCGTAGCGGCCATCCTGCTCCGTCCCAAGGCCAAGCTCACCCCCTCCAACCCAACTAGGTAACAGCAAACGTTGCACTGAGGGCTCAGTAGGACGTTTGTTGTTACCTAGTTGGGTACACACACGAAAACGCCGGCCCACCCCGCGAAGGGGTGGGCCGGCGTCGTGTATTTCAGGCCGTTTTAGCCGCTGCTTAAGCGACGTAGGGCTTGGCGGAAACGATCTCCACCGGGATTTCCTTGCCGTTGGGGGCGACGTAGCTCAGGCTGTCGCCTTCCTTGTGGCCGATGATTGCGGCACCCAAGGGGGACTTTTCGCTGAAGACGTCAAGGTCGGAGTCTCCGGCGATTTCGCGGGAGCCCAGCAGAAACGTCTCTTCGTCGCCGGCGATGCGGGCAACAACCAGCATGCCGGGTTCGACGATTCCGTCGTCGGCGGGGGCTTCGCCCACCTGGGCATCGCGCAGGAGGGCGGTGAGCTGGCGGATGCGGGCCTCGATCTTGCCCTGCTCCTCCTTGGCGGCGTGGTAACCGCCGTTTTCCTTGAGGTCGCCTTCCTGGCGTGCAGCTTCGATCTTCTGGACGATTTCCGCCCGGCCAGCGCCGGAAAGGTGGTCCAGCTCAGCCTGCAAGCGGTCGAAAGCTTCCTGGGTAAGCCAAGCCGCAGTGGCGCTATTGGTGGTAGACACGGATTTCTCCTCTAGATCTGACAATGCAAAAGACCCCGCCGAGTTGGCCACTCGTGAATCTCAGTAACCAACTTAACGGGGTGAAGGTTTCATCCATTGTAGTAAATCCTCTGGACGAACCCAAACCGGTTGAGTCGTGGGTCACATGATGGCTATTTCCCGCTGTCCACGATCCAGCAGTTGTCCACGATTCCGGAGACTGCCGGTGACTCGGTCCTCAGGACAGTCCGCTGCATGGTGGTGCTGCCACCGTCGGGATCGTCCTGGGGATCGTTGGGCCCGATCTCCACCACTTTCCAGCCGACCACTGCGAACTTGGAATCCAGGGCTTTGATGGCGCATTTGGCGGTAGCTCCGGGGTATTTCGTGACCTGGTAGTCCACCTCAGCCTGGGTGTCGTCCACGGTGCTGTAACCGATGTCCTTGAAGGTGACCGGGGCCTGGGCTGAGCCAGTTGCTACATAGGCGGCGAACCCGATTCCGAGGACCAAGGCGGCGATGACAATGTTCCGCTTGGTTTTGCGGGTCATGGCGCGCTTTTGACCGCCGTAACGATTGGCTAGGCTGGTGCTTGCCGGTACTTGGGTGGCCGATAGGTCCTCTGAAGTCACCCATCCAGTTTAGTGCCGATCCCGGCGCCCCATCACCGCCCACAAAAGCATGATCCATGAAAGAGGAGCCGTCACGTGACAGCGTCCAGCAGTTCCGAGCAGCAGCTGCGTCTGCTCGCCGTCCACGCCCATCCGGATGATGAGTCCAGCAAGGGCGCAGCAACCATGGCGATGTACGCCGCGGCGGGAGTGGACGTCATGGTTGCCACCTGCACGGACGGTTCGCGCGGTGACATCCAGAACCCCGCCCTGGAGGACGCTCCCCATCCCAAACGTGACATGGCTGGCGCAAGGCGCCTTGAGATGGCCAACGCGGCAGCGGTCCTGGGTATCCAGCAGCGCTGGCTCGGTTTTGTGGATTCGGGCCTACCCGAAGGCGATCCGCTTCCGCCCTTGCCTCCGGGTTGCTTCGCCCTGCAGCCGTTGGAACGCGCCACGGCGCCCTTGGTCCGGCTGGTCCGTAATTTCAAGCCCCACGTCATTCTTAGCTACGACGAAAACGGTGGCTATCCGCACCCGGACCACATCATGGCCCACAAGGTTGCGGTGGAAGCTTTTGAAGCCGCAGGCGATCCCGAGCGCTATCCCGGCATGGGCGAGCCATGGGCGCCCAGCAAGCTCTACTACGACCGCGCCTTCAGCCCTGAACGATTCCGTGCGCTGCACTTCGCCTTGGAAGAAGCGGGGCTGCAGTCCCCGTATGCCGAGCGGCTTGCGGCATGGCTGGAAGCTGACGCGGAAGGTCACACTGCGCCGGTGGCGGGGCACCAAACCACCACGCAAGTCGATTGTGGTGACTTCTTCGAGGCCAGGGATGACGCCCTGCGGGCTCACCGGACCCAGATCGATCCTCTCGGCTTCTTCTTCGCGGTATCGCCGGACCTGCAAAGGACCGCCTGGCCGTGGGAGGACTACACCCTGATCAAGTCCAGGGTCCCTTCCGAGCTGCCGGAGAAGGACCTCTTCGCGGGGATAAGATAGGAATGCCGGTAGTTTCTATCGCTCGTAGAAATTACCGTGTGGCCGGCCGGTTTCCCGGTTACGCGCTGCCAATCGGCACGCACCAGCTCCCATAGAAGGTTTGAAAGTGCATCACTTGATTCTTGCCCTGACCGTCACTCCGTCGCCCGATCCCACGGGCACGCTGCGGCCCGGCCTGTCCGAGGATCAGGTGACGCCCGGTACGTGGGGCTTCGTCCTCACGGCCTTCATCGTGATCCTCACAACCTTCCTGATCGTGGACATGGTTCGCAGGATCCGCCGCGTTCGCTACCGCGCCCAGGTGGAAGAAGCACGCTTGGCGGCAGAAGCGGACAACGCGGACGGCGGAAGCGAAAGCGCTGTCGAAGCAAGTAGCTCCACCGACGAGAATGGCGATGGCGGTCCCCGGACCCGCTGAATCGGGTCAACCCGCTGAATCGGGTCGACCCAACTGGCCCGGGGCAAGTAACGCCCTGGGTTCGGAGCCTTCTGCTTATCTGCGGCAGCACGCGGACAATCCCGTGTTCTGGCGCCCGTTCGGTGATGAGGCTTTTGCCTTTGCTGCCGAGCGTGATGTCCCCGTCTTCCTCTCCATCGGCTACGCGGCATGCCACTGGTGCCACGTCATGGCCCACGAATCCTTCGAAGACCAGGAAACTGCCAGTTACCTGAACGCCCATTTTGTCCCGGTGAAGGTTGACCGGGAAGAGCGGCCCGACGTCGACTCCGTGTACATGGCGGCCACCCAGGCCATCAGCGGCGAAGGTGGGTGGCCGATGTCCGTCTTCCTCACCCCCGACGGGCTCGCCTTCCACGCGGGAACGTACTTCCCGCCCATTCCTTTGCCCGGCCGTCCCTCGTTCCGCAATGTCCTGGAGGCAGTCCATGAGGCGTGGCTGGAGCGCCGCGATGCCGTGGAGCAGAATGCCAGGGGACTGGCAGCGAACATGGCCGATGCACCTTTTTCCGGTGCGGTCCGGCTGGACGGCCCGCCCGAAATGCTGGAAGCAGGCCTCCTCCCGGAGGCCGTAGCGCTGCTGGCCCGTTCCGAAGACCCCGACGCCGGTGGGTTCGGCAGCGCTCCCAAGTTCCCGCCGTCGGCGGTTCTTGAGTTCCTCATCCGGCACGCAGCCGCACCGTCGGATACTGCCCTTGCTGCCCGCGACATGGCAGCCCGGGGTCTTGCCGGCATGGCCCGCTCGGCCTTGCGCGACCAGCTCGACGGCGGATTCGCCCGCTACTCGGTGACGGCGGACTGGTCCGTGCCGCACTTCGAAAAAATGCTGTACGACAATGCGCAGCTGCTGCGCGTCTACGCACACTGGGCCCGGCTTGGCGGCAATGAGGTCTTCCCGGCGGACGAAGCAGCATCCGTGGCCTCGAGGTGTGCCGAGTGGCTGTTGGGTTCCCTCAAGCTGTCCAACGGCGCGTTGGCGTCCTCCCTGGACGCTGACACCGTGGTTGGCGGCGTGCATCATGAGGGCGCAACATATTTGTGGACTCCCCAATCTCTCGTGGACGCCCTTGGCCCGGGTGACGCCGAGGCTGTGGCGACCATGATGAACGTCGGTGCAGAGGGGACTGTTTCTGAGCTGGGTTCGCCGCTACATCCTGGCCGGGCGTTGACGGACGCAGAGAGCAGGCTCTGGGAGCGGGTCCGACCGGTGCTGTTGGCCTCCCGTAATGTTCGGAACCAGCCGGCCAGGGACGACAAAGTGGTGGCCGGCTGGAATGGCCTCGCCATGGCCGCCCTCGCCGAAGCAGGCGCCATCCTGGACCGCCCTGACTTGGTTGCCGCGGCTGAAGCCGTGGCGGAGTACCTCGCGGACGTTCACTGGAAGAGCGCGTCACAGGTACTGGTCCGCGTTTCACATGACTCGCGGGCGCGGGGCATTGGTGGTCTGCTTGAGGACTACGCCTTCTGCGCCGATGGCCTCCTGGCGCTTTATGGCGTCACGGCAGCCACGCGCTGGTACCGCTTCGCGGAGGAGCTCATTCTGGCCGCATGTTCACGTTTTGTGGAGAACGGGAAATTGGCCGACTCTGCGGGGGAGTCCGCGCAGGTTTTCAACGCCCAGGGCCAGCAAACTGCGCTGGACCCGTTCGACAATGCCACGCCCAGCGGTGCCGCCGGTTTCGCGGGCGCCTTGTTGTCTTTCGCCGCTTACTCCGGTTCCCACGAGCATCGCCTGATGGCCGGCAATATCCTCGGCCTGTTACCACCCCTCGCCACGCGGGCGCCGCGTGTTGCGGGTTGGCTGCTGGCTACCGCGCAAGCTGCACTGGCCGGCCCGGTAGAGGCCGCCGTCGCAGGTCCGGACTCGCCGCTGCTACGCGAGTTGCACACTGCGCTGCTGAAGTCTCCCAGCCCCGGCCTGGTTATCGCCGTGAAAATGGACGACGGCGCGTTCCCGGCCGGGGAGGTGGAAGTTCCTCTGCTGCTCCACAGGTCAGGCGCGCCAGACGGATCGGCGCAGGTTTACTTGTGCCGCGACATGGTCTGCGAGAGGCCGCTGAGCGATGTGGCAGCGGTTCAGTACCGGCTGGCGTCGATGGCGGCAGGCGACTGACACGGCCTTTCCAGCTCAGGCCTAGCTGAGCACTGCCATCATGATGGCAGCAAAATGCGCCGCGAACGCCAGCACTGTGAAGGCGTGGAAGAGTTCGTGGAAGCCGAAGTGCTGGACGCTGAAGTTCGGTTTTTTTATGGCGTAGAACACCGCGCCGGCGATGTACAACGCTCCACCGACGCAGATGAGTATTGCTGCCGGGGCATTGGCGGTGAAGAACTGGGGCAGGTAGAACAACGCTCCGCAGCCTAGTGCTATGTAAACCGGCACGTACAACCAGCGTGGAGCGTGTGTCCACAGAATTCGGAAGAGCACCCCGACTATTGCTCCGGACCACACTAGCCACAGCAACGTCACGGCCTGTGATCGCTCCAGCAAGGACCACGCCAGGGGGGTGTAACTGCCGGCGATCACCAGCATGATGTTGGTGTGATCCAGTCGTTTGAGCAGCATTCGGACCTTGGGCGACCAGTTTCCGCGGTGGTAAACGGCGCTGACGCCAAACAGCAGGAAGCCCGTCAAGGCATAGATGGCGGAGGTGATCTTGCGGTCGGGGGTGGGTGCGACGGTCACCAGGATGATCCCTGCCGCGAGTGCAAAGGGGGCGGCGATGGCGTGGATCCACCCACGCCATAGGGGCTTGGTTTCGAGGAGCTCAGCCATGGGTCAAGAATAACTTACGTTTCGGTAAGTTACCCACTGGTAACAAGTCCTGAAGACGAATTTGACCGTCTTCTGCACCGGCCCGGCAGCTCGGGACGGTAGCCTTGGATGTGCGCCGTCGTCGTACAAGCAAGGAAGTCAGGTGAGAGTCCGGTGGAGCTGCCCGGTTTCCTCTATGGCTTCTACGAGCGCAAACTGCTGCGATCGCTCAAGCAGGACAGAATTCCGCGGCATATCGGCGTGATGGTGGATGGAAACCGGCGCTGGGCGCGCCAGTTCAACGCACCGACCAGCCAAGGGCACCAGGCGGGCGCGGACAAGATCCACGAATTCCTCGGCTGGTGCCAGGAACTCGGCGTCAAAGTCGTAACCCTCTACATGCTCTCCACGGACAACATGAGCCGCTCCGGCGAGGAACTGGATCTGCTCATGGGCATCATCGCGAACACCATGGACCGGCTGGATGAAGACGAGGATGTCTCCGTCCACGCAATGGGCGCACCGGAACTCCTCCCGGACTACCTGGCCGAACGCCTTAACAAACTGACCGCCCGCACCCCGGTCCACGAAAAGATCCACGTGAACGTGGCCGTCGGCTACGGCGGACGCCGCGAAATCGTCGACGCCGTCCGGGAACTTCTCCACGATGCCGACGCAAAAGGACGCAAGATGTCCGACGTCGCAGATGAACTTTCGGTGGACGACATCTCCCGGTTCCTCTACACCCGCGGCCAACCCGACCCGGACCTCGTCATTCGCACCTCCGGCGAGCAGCGGCTCTCAGGGTTCCTCATGTGGCAAAGCGCCTACAGCGAGTTCTACTTCTGTGAAGCCCTCTGGCCTGCCTTCCGCAAGGTCGATTTCCTACGTGCGCTCAGGGATTATGCCGGGCGCCAGCGGCGATTCGGGACCTAACCTTGCTGCGGTTCATCAGGAATTAATCAGCTGGCAATGCGACTTGCCGACGCAGGTTGCGGAATTTTCTGTGAGTAGGATTACGTTAATCCCATCAGCAGGCAAAACCGCCCGCTGATCGGGGAGGCCAGTATATGGAGCGGACTATCGCACCAGTTACATGGGAGGCCACGCCCGGCCTTCCGGCCGAGCCGCTTCACCATTAGGCCGGGCGAACTGCCCGGGGCTGGAGTCGATGTGGCTATTTCTGAGCAACTGCCCGCAATGGTTTCCGACGGGGAAAGTGCAGCTACCTCTCGCACCAAGCGGGCCTCACAAAAAGCGCGGACCGCACCGTCCGCCACAGGCCGCAGCTACGTGATCGATACGTCCGTCCTGCTATCCGATCCACACGCACTGTTGCGCTTCGCTGAACACGAAGTCATCGTCCCCATCGTGGTCATCAGTGAACTGGAAGGAAAACGCCACGATCCCGAACTGGGCTACTTCGCCCGAAAAGCCCTAAGGCTCCTGGACGACCTCAGAATCGAACACCGCGGCTTGGACCACGCCATCCCCATCGGGAAAGACGGGGGCCTCCTCAGGGTGGAAATGAACCACATCTCCACGGAAGTGCTGCCCGCAGGATTCCGCGGAGGGGACAACGACAGCCGCATCCTGGCCGTCGCCAAAAACCTGGCAAACGAAGGCCACAACGTCACCGTCGTCTCCAAAGACCTCCCCATGCGCGTCAAAGCCTCCGCCATGGGTCTCCACGCCGACGAATACCGCAACGAACTCGTCAAAGACTCCGGCTGGACCGGCATGGCCGAAGTGGACGCAACCGAAGAAGAAATCACAACCCTCTACGGCCACGAACCCGCCTTCATCCCGGCAGCCGCAGAACTTCCCGTCAACACGGGACTGGTTCTCCTGTCCAACCGCGGCTCCGCCCTCGGCCGCGTAGGAGCAGACAAACATGTCAGGCTCGTCAAAGGCGACCGCGACGTCTTCGGACTCCACGGACGCTCAGCAGAGCAACGGCTCGCCATCGACCTCCTCATGGACCCCGCCGTCGGGATCGTCTCCATAGGTGGCCGCGCAGGCACAGGCAAATCCGCACTCGCCCTCTGCGCGGGCCTGGAAGCCGTCCTGGAACGCCGGGAACACCGCAAAGTAGTGGTCTTCCGCCCCCTCTACGCTGTGGGCGGCCAGGAACTCGGCTACCTCCCCGGCTCCGAATCCGAAAAAATGAACCCCTGGGCGCAGGCAGTGTTCGACACCCTCGGGGCGCTCGTCAGCCAGGAAGTCGTGGAAGAAGTCATGGACCGGGGCATGCTCGAAGTCCTGCCGCTGACCCACATCCGCGGGCGCTCCCTGCACGACGCCTTCGTGATCGTGGACGAAGCACAGTCACTCGAGAAAAACGTGCTCCTCACCGTCATGAGCCGCATCGGACAAAACTCCAAAATCGTCCTCACCCACGACGTCGCCCAGCGCGACAACCTCCGCGTGGGGCGGCACGACGGGGTGGCCGCCGTAGTGGAGACGCTCAAGGGCCATCCGCTGTTCGGGCACATCACGCTGACCCGCTCTGAGCGGTCGCCGATTGCTGCTCTTGTGACTGAGTTGCTCGAAGGGGCTGAGATCTAGGTCATCCTGGGCTGGGCCGTGGTTCGGTTCGCCGGGCCACGGCCCTTCGCCGTCGCTTAGACACACCGCAAAAGGACCCCGAAGGTCGCTGGGCGACCTTCGGGGTCCGATGCGTCGCGATGCGCTCCTCTGCGAAGGACCGCAGCTCGGCTTGCGGTATTGGTCGCCGCCGCCCCGAAGGACCTTGCACGCTCGCCGAGGTGTTTTAGGTTAGTGGCACGCTACTACGTTGCTGGGCCGCTGTTTCGTTGCTGGGCGACAACGGGATAGCGGGCCGGGGACGTGGTTCTAGAGCTTCAGATAGGTTTTCAGCTCTTCGTGGCCTTGGACTTTTAGGGTCCAGTGGGGGCGGGTGAATGTGGTGGGGGTGAGGCGGACTCTTTGGACTTCCTCCACTTTTTCGCCCCAGCCGTCGCGGAAAGTGCCGTTCAGTTCGTAGCCGAGGCTGGTGGAGACGCCCAGGGACTGCTGGTTCCAGACCGCCGCTTCGGACTCGGCTACTTCCGCGCCCAGATGGTCAAAGGCGAAGCTCACGACGGCGGCACGCATCTCCTTGCCGAAACCCTGGCCCTGCGCGGACTGCTTGAGCCACGAGCCCGTGCTCACTGTTTTCAGGGTTTTGAAGCTCTTGGCGCCGACGTCCTGGACACCGAGGAGCTCGTCGTCATGCCAGACGCCGAGGAGAAGGGTCCAGGAGTCCTTTGTGAAGTTGGCGCGGCAGCGCCAGTACCACTGGGCCATGTTGGGAGCGAGCTCGTCGTCGGGAAGTTCTGTCCACGGCACGCTGAACGGGCTCTTGCCGGGCTCGTGGACACCGGAACGGGCCGCGGCCACGGCGGAAGGGATGTCTTCGTCGAGGACGGGACGGATGGTCAGCCTCGGAGTGGTGAGGGTGAGTCCGAAAGGGGGCCATATTTCTGCCAGCGATGTCATCGCCGTAGCTTAGCCCGGAAGAGAGCCACCCCTCAGGCGGCAGGGCCGATGTCCCACGAGATGTGGCGCCTGACGTCCGTGAGATTCATCGATTCTGCCAGGAAGAGGTCGTCAAGCATGTACTCGTCCACTGCCAGGATCTTGAGCCAGTGCCCCTTGCCCGCGGTGTCGCCGTCCAGGCTCTGGCTGGCCACGCAAACGCCTGTGCCGATGTCGATCCTGATCAGTGTTCTGCCGGGGTGTGCCAAGGGTTCACTGGGGTCGGAAGGGACATACGTCCGGCTGGGAGTAACGATGGTTTCCAAGGCAAGGCGGCCCTCATGGTCCACCTCGCGCGGTTGCTCCAGGAAGACCCGGTTGGTGTCCGGGAACTCCAAGGGGACTGGGGCGTTGCCGGCAAGCTCTACGGGGTCGAGGGCGGCGGCCAGGCGACCGTTACCAAAGGAGGGCTCACCGTAGGCGGCCTCAGGGCGCCGGCGGACAAGGCCGGCGTCGTCATAAACCGGCGTCACAAGGTGAGCCGGAAGCAGCCACGAACGGCGCGTGGAACTGATGTAAAGATCGTCCCGGGAGTCGTTGATGCCGGTGGTGCTGTGCAGAAGTTGGCCGTCCGGCGTCTCGAGGCGGAGGGCACCCGGGCGCCTAAGCCAAGCCCGGACCATGGCGGCGCCGGAGCCGGGCCGTTCGAGGTACTCAAAGCGGAGGCTGGTCCACTTCCACGGCGATGAACGGCAAAGATTGCGGAATGTGGAGGACAAGTCAAAACCCGGTCCAGCTGCACTGTAGCGCCCCATATCCACAGTTTACCTACGGGTTCAAGCGGGAATGGCGGCCACCGGGATAGCATCCGAAGGTGATCCGACGACTCTCCGACCTCTGGGATGCCAATCCACTGGGCTTCTGGCTCGTGATGGCGGCATGCCTGTACTTCGTGGTGATGGCCGTCCGGCTCACAGTGATAGATATCCGGAGCCACCTGTTGCCAAACCGGATCGTGTTTCCGTCCTACGCCGTGGCTGGGGTGCTGCTGCTGGCTGCGGCACTGGTGGTGTACTTCGCCGATGCACCCACGGAAGGTGCATCGGCGGCTGTGCTCTTTGGTGTGCCCGGCCTGGGCGTGATGGCCGGCGGTGTCGTGCTCTGGCTGTTCTACTTCGTGCTGCGGCTCGTTCACCCGCCGGGGATGGGCTTTGGCGACGTGAAGCTGGCCGGAGTGCTGGGCCTCTATCTGGGCTACCTGGGGTGGAGCCATATTTTTGCGGGGACGTTCGCTGCCTTCCTGTTGGGAGGGCTGTGGAGCCTGGGTATCCTGGTGGCCCGGCGAGGCACGCTGCGCTCGGCCATCCCGTTCGGCCCGTTCATGCTGGCAGGCGCGGCTGCCGCAATGCTGATCCTTCCTGCGTGAAGCCATGCAGCGCTCGTTCCGGCCCAACTGCGGCCAAATTGCAACGCTCCCCGTATTCTCGGCGTTCACCGGGCTGGGTCATGCTTAGCCCAGCGAGTGTTGGGACGTGTTTGAGGGCGTAGGAGGGTTGCAGTGCGGCGGAAAAGCTTGGGTTTCTTGCTGGGAGCGTCTCTTTCCTGTGCCGTCCTGCTGACTGGATGCGGGCAACCAGGCATCGCTACTGCTGGAACTTTGCCAGTAGAGACCGCTCCGGGACCTACTCGACCGCCGGACATCCCCGATGGGGCGGAGCCGTCCTGCGAGGGTGGCCCGCTGGGTTGTTCCCGGTTCACGTCCGTGCGGGGAACTGACGCCACGGGAGATGTGGCGTGGCTCGGAACGGACCCGCTGCGGATCCGTTCGTCGAAGATGAATTTTGAATGGATCCTGTATGTTTCGACGCCATGCAACGGGCTGCAGGTGACGGTTTGGGTAGGCGATGATGTCCTGACGCCGAGTTGGAGGACCGCTACTGACAGAGGCTGTGAGGGGTCAACCGGCAGCTATCAGGCCTGGACAGAGCAGCTCTTTGAACAGCCTGTTCAGTGGAAGCTGGACGGCGACACCCTCACCTTGCACAACTCACATGCCACCATCGAATTGAAGGAAAGCTGACACCATGGGTGCACCCGAATTTGTGCTCAAACTACGGGAGAAGATCGGCAACGACCCCCTTTGGCTTCCGGCTGTGCGGGGCGTGGTGTTTGATGACGAAGGCAGGGTGTTGTTAGGCCAACGTGCCGATAACGGCCATTGGACACTCATCACCGCCATGCTGGAACCGGGAGAACATCCTGCGCCCGGGCTCGTGCGGGAAATCTTTGAGGAAACAGCGGTGGTGGCCGAGACCGAGCGCATCATCGGGGTTGGAGTCGTGGGGCCGGTGACGTTCCCCAACGGCGATGTGTGCGATTTCCTGGACATCACGTTCCGCTGCCGCTACGTCTCGGGGGAAGCTCAAGTCAACGATGACGAATCGTTGGCCGTCGGGTGGTTCGCGCTGGATGAGCTTCCGGACATGAGCGCCGGAAACCTGGAAGCCATCAGGCTCGCCACGGAGCCCGAAGGCCCCGTGGCGTACCAAGTGGAGGACTAGCCTTACCGTCTGCCCGCGTCGGCCGTCGGGCGATCCTTTTCGATGCCATCCGAGGCAGCCAACTCCGCTTCCAGCCGTGCAGTCTCCAGGCGCTCGGCCTCAAGCCGGTCCGCCTCTTCGCCACCCACAGCCTCGCCGCGTGCCACCATGCCGGCGGTGTCTGAGAGCGGGA
The DNA here is from genome assembly GCF_056279165.1 of Paenarthrobacter sp. TE3676. Taxonomy (NCBI): domain Bacteria; kingdom Bacillati; phylum Actinomycetota; class Actinomycetes; order Micrococcales; family Micrococcaceae; genus Paenarthrobacter; species Paenarthrobacter sp. TE3676. Next base: position 94,463 of record NZ_JBWBQU010000005.1, on the reverse strand, counting down.
TCTGCTTCAGGGTGATGGCAAGGATCAGTGCGATGGCAATGAACGGCACCAAGTACCAGAAGACGGGCGCCAGCGAGTTGGCGTAGGCGTTGACGATCGCATCACGCAACTGTTCAGGCATCTGCGCCAAGGCTTGGGGATCCAGGGTACTGGTGGACTGTGAAGCCTGCTCGGCGGAGGCACCGGCACCTGTGAAGGCGTCGGTGAGTGATTCGGCCAAACGGTTGGTGAAGATCGCTCCAAAGACGGCGACACCCAGCGATGCCCCTACCTCGCGGAAGTAGTTGTTGGTACTGGTCGCCGTACCAATCTGGTCAGCAGGAACGGAGTTCTGCACTACCAGGACAATGACCTGCATGATCAGGCCCAAGCCGGCGCCGAAGATGAAGAGCTGCACGCAGATGACCCAGATGGGGGTTGCCGCTGTGAGCGTGGTCAGCCACAGCATTGCAGCGATGGTGAGCGCAGCACCCAGGATGGGGTACATCTTGTACTTGCCGGTCTTGGAAATGCGGATACCGGAGTAGATGGACGTGCCCATCAGGCCCACCATCATGGGCAGCATCAGCAGGCCGGACTCAGCGGCCGACGTTCCGGAGGACATCTGCAGGAACGTGGGAACGAAAGCAATGGCGGCGAACATACCCAGGCCCAACGTAAAGCCGATGGCCGTGGCGTTGATGAAGATGGGGTTCTTGAACAGGCTCAGCGGAATGATGGGGTCCTCGGCGCGGCGTTCAACCATCACGAAGGCAAAGGCGGCCAGGACCATGCCGGCCCCAAACGCCCACGTAAGGGGTGAATCCCAGCCCTCGTCCTTCTTGCCGCCAAAGTCCGTGAAGAAGATGAGGCAGGTGGTGGCAGCGGAGAGGAACAGGACACCCAGGATGTCGATCTTCTTCTCTGCCTTCTTATTCGGCAGGGTCAAAGTGAACCAGGCGGTGATGAACGCAGCGATGCCGATGGGGATGTTGATGTAGAAAGCCCATTCCCAGGTGAGGTGGTCAACGAAGAAGCCACCCAGCAGCGGTCCGGCTACAGCGGACAGGCCGAAGATTGCGCCCAACGGGCCCATGTACTTGCCGCGCTCCTTGGCGGGAACGATGTCGGCAATGATCGCCTGCGAGAGGATCATGAGGCCGCCGCCGCCCAGGCCTTGAATGGCGCGGAAGATCACGAAGCCCCAGAAGTCGGTGGCAAACGCGCAACCCACGGATGCGAGGGTAAACAGGGCGATTGCGACGAGGAACAGGTTGCGACGCCCAAGGATGTCACCGAACTTGCCGTAGATGGGCATCACGATGGTGGTGGCAAGGAGGTACGCGGTGGTGATCCAGGCCTGGTGCTCCACGCCGCCCAGCTTGCCCACGATGGTAGGCATTGCGGTGGAAACGATCGTCTGGTCGAGGCTGGACAACAGCATGCCTGCGATCAGCGCAGAGAAGATGATCCAGATGCGTTTCTGGGTCAGCAGCAGCGGTTCGGCTGCTTTGGAGAGTGTACTCATGCGGGGTCCTTCGTGGTTTCAAGGGGGTTGGCGCCCAACTCTTGGTTCGTGGCCAGTGGTTGCGCAAAAAGTTTCCGTGCGGCGTTGAGGTTCTGTTCGAGGATCCCGCGGTAGGGGCGCGAATTATCCTCCGAGAAGAATTGCTGTGCTGTCTTCTTGGAGACCGCCCCGAACACCACCGTTGCCGTCATGACTTCGGGGTGCTCGGGGTCCAGCCCTTCGCGGGCGGCCACCAGCGCGGCGAATTGTCGTTCGCGGGCTTCCCCTTCGAGGGTGAGCCGCGCCAGTAGCTGTGGTTCAGCCGTAATGGCAGCGATGAACTGTTGGACCTCGGTCCGGCTGATGGATGAACGCTCCATCAGGGTCACGGTGAGCACGTGCAGGGCTGCCAAGAGAGTCCCGGAGATGCTGTCCGGTGTGGGGGAAGGGTTCTGGTTGAACGTTTCCAAGGCGTCCTCGGGCAACTCATCCGAAAACGAACCGATGACGGCGTCTTCCTTGGAGTGGAAGTAATTGAAGAAGGTCCGGCGTGAAATCCCCGCCTCTTCGCAGACTTCTTCAACGGTGAAACCGCTCAGGCCACGTGCCGCGGTCATGGAACGCGCGACGGCGGTGATCGCCGTCCGCGTGGCAGCCCGCTTGCGCTCACGGAGGCCACCATCAGTATTTGCACTATTGCTCACAAAGTAAAGTTTTGCACACAAGCACTAAAAGTGCAAAAAGTTTCGGGGTATGGCTTTACTCATACGTCCGGGCACGACGACGGCCGGCACCTTTCGTGAGAAAGGTACCGGCCGTCGTCGTGCTTTGAGTATTAGTTCTTGTGAGCGGGGGACGTCATAGTGGTGACGTCAAGGGCCTTGTCGAGCTCTGCCTCGGTAACCTTGCCTTCGCCCTCGCCGACGAAGCCAAGCTTCTCGGTGGCCTGGCGGATGGTCAGGCCCTCCTTCACGGCGATCTTGGCGATCTTGGCAGCGTTCTCGTAACCAATGAACTTGTTCAGCGGGGTCACGATGGACGGGGAAGCCTCTGCGAGGAAGCGCGCACGCTCAACGTTGGCGGTGATGCCGTCGATCATCTTGTCGGCCATGACGCGGCTGGTGTTGGCCAGCAGGCGGATGGACTCGAGCAGGTTGGCGGCCATCACGGGGATGCCGACGTTGAGTTCGAAGGCGCCGTTGGTGCCGGACCAGGCGATGGCGGTGTCGTTGCCGATGACCTGGGCGCAGACCATGATGGACGCTTCGCAGATCACCGGGTTGACCTTGCCCGGCATGATCGAGGAGCCCGGCTGAAGGTCCGGAATGGCGATTTCGCCGAGGCCCGTGTTGGGGCCGGAGCCCATCCAGCGGAGGTCGTTGTTGATCTTCATGAAGGAGATCGCGATGTTGCGGAGCTGGCTGGAACCTTCGATCAGGCCGTCACGGTTTGCCTGTGCTTCGAAGTGGTCGCGTGCTTCGGTCAGCGGCAGGCCGGTGTCGGCGGCGAGGAGTTCGATGACGCGCTCCGGGAAGCCGGCCGGGGTGTTGATTCCGGTACCAACAGCGGTGCCACCCAGGGGAACTTCGGCAACGCGGGGGAGTGCGGCGTTGATGCGCTCGATGCCGTACCGGACCTGGGCAGCGTAGCCGCCAAATTCCTGGCCGAGCATGACCGGCGTGGCGTCCATGAGGTGGGTACGGCCGGACTTGACGACGTCCTTGAACTCCACGGCCTTGCGATCGAGGGAAGCTGCCAGGTACTCCAGTGCCGGGATCAGGTCGTTGATCAGGGCCGAGGTGGCGGCGACGTGTACGGACGTCGGGAAGACGTCGTTGGAGGACTGCGACGCGTTCACATGGTCGTTCGGGTGGACAACTTTGTCACTCCCCGCGGCCGCGAGGGCGCGCGATGCCAGCTCCGCGATGACCTCGTTGGTGTTCATGTTGGAGGAAGTGCCCGAGCCGGTCTGGAAAACGTCAATCGGGAAGTCGCCGTCGTACTTACCGGTGGCAACCTCATCGGCAGCGGCGGCGATAGCCTCGGCGAGCTCACCATCGAGCACCCCCAGTTCGGCATTCGCCAGTGCAGCTGCCTTCTTCACGCGGGCAAGAGCCTCGATGTGTGTGCGCTCAAGCGTCTTGCCGGAGATCGGGAAGTTCTCCACAGCACGCTGCGTCTGGGCGCGGTACAGGGCGTTCACGGGGACGCGAACTTCGCCCATCGTGTCATGTTCAATACGGAACTCAGTGGTGGAAGTCATGGGGCTAGCTTAGGGCGATTGGACGCTCCACAGAAAACCCGGAGAGGAGTGCTACGTGCTCCGGCGCTGAGGCCGGAGCACGTCGTCCTAGAGCTTGCCGATCCCGGAAACGAGCGCCGCACGGCCTTCGTCGAGCTTGTATGACAAGCCGATCACGGCAACCCGGCCGTCGTCGATGGCGTCGGAAATCACACGTGAGCTGTCAGCCAGGCGGGCAGCAGTCTGCTTGACGTGCTCCACCACCATGTCGTTGACGTCTTCCTGGCTATTGCGCTTGGCGGTCAGGACGGACGGTGTGATGCGCTCTACGAGGTCGCGGATGAAGCCCGGGGGCATCTCGCCTGTTTCAACGGCCGCCTTGGTGGCCTTCACGGCACCGCAGCTGTCATGGCCGAGGATGACGATCAGCGGAACCCGGAGTTCGCTGATGCTGTACTCGAGGGAACCCAAAACCGCATCATCAATGACCTGGCCGGCAGTGCGCACCACGAAGGCGTCACCGAGCCCCAGATCAAAGATAATCTCTGCAGCGAGCCGTGAATCCGAGCAGCCGAAGATCACGGCGAAGGGGTTCTGGTTCTCAATGAGAGAAGATCGTCGCGAAGCATCCTGGTTGGGGTGCAGGGATTCGCCGGAAACAAAACGTTCGTTACCCTCGCGGAGACGGCGCCACGCCAGGGCTGGAGTCAGGTAAGTAGGCACGAGCCTTACTTTACGACGCGGACGGGGCAGTCCGTGAAACTGTTGCGCCGGGTTAGGCGGAGGGCTGCGCAGAAGTAGTGGCGGTAGCCGGTGCGCTTGCAGGCGGTGCCTGCTCTGCGGACTTCACGACGGCGGCCGCCAAAGTTGCGAACTCATCCAGGTTTGCGGTGCCGTTCAGAATGATGGTGGTACCGCGGTACTCCAGGACCATGCTGCGTTTTTCCTTGCCTGAGTCGCGCAGCTCCCACTCCTGGCCGCCTGCACTACGCGTGCCAGTGACAGGAAGGTTCTCCGTTTTCTGCAGAACCCATGTGGGGTTTGCCTGGCTGGTCTGGGTGAGCCCGATGAAGTTTTCCTTGGGCGTCAGGAAACCAATCTCCCAGGTAGGAACGCCGCTTCCGCTGCCGGACTCCCAACGGGCGTAGTTGGGCTTGAATGTGTCGCCCGTATCCGGAGTGACAGGTGTGAATCCCGCCACACCCGTGGCATTGCGGGCGATGGACGCGACGTCAACATCCGGCCTGAAACCTTCGCCCTTGGGAGCCGGGTTCATCAAAACGATGGGGAGGAAAGCCAGTACACAGACAAGCAGCGCTATGACCATGCCGATGACCGAAGCGTTGGCCCGCTTGGCAGCTTTCGCCGCAATGACGGGTTTATAGGGGGCATCCGGGGATGCCTGGGCGCTTGTTTGGTTAGCCTCCGCGGCGTCCGGCTCATTGCCGGCAGCGGGCTTGTCCTGCGTTTCACTCACCCCTCCATGATCGCTTATCGAGGCAGGGAACACACATCCGGCAACCTCACCGCCGGTATTGCGGGCCGTGGTCATCCAACGACTCCCGGACCACGTGGCGACTATGATCGTTGATAGAGGAACCCCGGGTTGCTTAGTGCAACCATGTCCGGTCCCGTGAATCGTCACTCGAAGAAGAGGTTCAAGTGTCTCCTGCACCAATGACCCAGCAGTATTCCACGATTTCGCCGTCGCTTGCCGTCGGCCTCGACGAACCCGACCGCAACCTTGCGCTTGAACTCGTCCGTGTCACCGAAGCCGCGGCAATTGCCGGTGGCCACTGGGTAGGTTTCGGCGACAAAAACAAGGCAGACGGTGCCGCCGTCGATGCCATGCGTTCGTTCCTTCACACCGTCCACTTCAACGGCGTCGTGGTCATCGGTGAAGGCGAAAAAGATGAAGCCCCCATGCTGTTCAACGGCGAGCAGGTTGGTGACGGCACCGGTCCCGAGTGTGACGTCGCCGTGGACCCCATCGATGGAACACGCCTGACCGCCCTGGGCATCAACAACGCCCTCGCAGTGTTGGCAGTTGCCGAGCGCGGATCCATGTTCGACCCTTCCGCTGTGTTCTACATGGAGAAGCTCGTCACCGGCCCCGAAGCCGCCGACATGGTGGACTTGCGCCTGCCCGTCAAGCAGAACCTGCACCTCATCGCCAAAGCCAAGGGCGTCAAGGTCAACCAGCTCAACGTCATGATCCTGGACCGCGACCGCCACCGCCCCCTCGTGGAAGAAATCCGCGAAGCCGGTGCCCGCACCAAGTTCATCATGGACGGCGACGTCGCCGGCGCCATCGCAGCAGCCCGCTCCGGTACCGGCGTTGACGCCTTGATGGGCATCGGCGGCACCCCGGAAGGCATCGTTGCAGCCTGTGCCATCAAGTCGCTCGGCGGTGTGATCCAGGGCCGCCTGTGGCCGACGTCGGACGAAGAGAAGCAGAAGGCCATCGACGCCGGACACGACCTCGACCGCGTCCTGTCCACCAACGACCTCGTCACCTCGGACAACTGCTACTTCGCAGCAACCGGCATCACCGACGGCGACCTCCTCCACGGTGTGCGCTACCAGAAGGACCGCGTCATGACGCAGTCCATCGTGATGCGCTCCAAGTCCGGGACGGTCCGCTTCGTAGAGGCTGAGCACCACGCATCCAAGTGGGAGACGTACGCGCGCAAGCCGTAACCTCCGCACTTAACAGAAGGACGGCGAGCATCGCTCGGCGGCTATCTCCTCGTAACTCGTCGATGTGATGCCGCTTTCGCGATACTCGCCGTCCTTCTTTGTGCCCGGGCGGCCCCGGTTGCGCGCGAATTTGGGGTGGGCTATGCGCGAGGTGTGCACTCACCACATACTTTGACTTTGAAAACCTGCGGACACGCCGGGTGTGTGGGTGTGTCGTGATGCAGGCGCCCTCAAAGTAGGTGGTGGGGGTACGGGTTCCTCATCGCGCCCTGCACAATTTCGCTACGCAGATGGAGTGGTGGCGCCTGGACCACGGTGTCCATGGGAATTAGGGTGGCCTCGCCGGTTATGCGCACGGTCCGCCGAGGTGCCGACCGGTCAACACGCAATGGTTCGACGACGGCGCTTCGGTGGTGCCGACGTCGGGCGCTCCTGCGCAGCAGTGAGCGAGCTGCGCCGTCATCACCTACTTTGACTTTGAAAACCTGCGGACACGCCGGGTGTGTGGGTGTGTCGTGATGCAGGCGCCCTCAAAGTGGGTGGTGGAGGTACGGGTTCCCTGTGCTGACTCCGGGAGCTGGCCTAGCGCAGTTTGTCGCGGAGCTTCCTGGCAAGCTGGTACGCGCCGTAGCGGAGCTTGTTGACCGGGAGGTCCCAGGTGCCCGGGTAGGAGACTTCGCGGCCTCCGAATGACTTTTTGAACGCAGTGAAGCCCGCCCATTTGTGGTCCGGCTGGTCTTCCGGCGCCACACCCCAAAGATCTACGTGTTTGAGGCCCTTCTCCTTGGCGTCAGCCATCAAAGTCACCAGGAGCGGGATGCCAGCGCTGAGCTTGCGGTGGGCATCGTCCAAAGCGGCATGGGCGTACACACGGGTATCAGCGGAGTCATAGGCGAAAGCAGCGGCGATCGGTTCGCCCTCAAGCTCCGCGATGAACAGCGTTCCCGCGCCACTGGGCAGCAGGGAAGCGGCTACTTGCGTGAGGTACTCGTCGCTTTGGGGCTTGAAGCCGTTCCGGGCAGCTGTCAGATGGAGGAAATGCAGAAGCACAGAGATGTCGGCGGGATCCTGGGAAGCGCGGAACGTGACACCCTTCTTGTGGATGTTCCGGTAGAGGTTCCTGTTGGTGGGCTTCATCCCGGCCAGGACGTCTTTGAAGTCGCCGTCAAGGTCCACGATCCAGCTGAGCTCGGGCTGCTGGTTGACCGGCGCAGGCGTCATACCGCGGGCGCGAAGGAGAGCATCGGCATCGGACGCTGTGAATCCGGCGGCAGCGGGCTCCATCCGCACGAACACAGCACCCTCCGCCTTTGCCAGGGCCACCAAGGCAGCAGTGGCGGCGTCGAAAGCTTCCACGGACTCCGCTACGGGGCCATAGGGGGCGTAGATGACCTTGCCGGCGGGGTTCTTCTCCTCGATCGCGAGGAAACTCCAGCCCGGCCCGGACTGCTCATGGACACGGCGTCCCAAGGAACGCTGGACAGCCGCCCATGCGGGCGTTTGCAAGAAAAACTCCATGAATCAGTTCCCCAGCCCCGTGGTCACCGCGAAGGCAACACTGGTGTCCGTCGCTCCCTGCACGGGGTGGACGTTCACGGGGGCCTCGATGTCAGGGATGAACGCTGCAGCGCCACGCTGCAGCCTGAGATCACTCTTGGGGGAGTCGAGCAACACCGAACCAGACACCACCACGACGACGGCGGGCCCGGTTTGCGCCAGCGGCACCGGCTCGGCGCCCGGGCCAAGCTCAATCCGCTGCAGCTGGAATTCCTTGAAGGGCGGCCGGTACAGTTCCTGCCCGAACTCGGTTCCGCTGGCCTCGATGCGGGGCACGCCGAGTGCTTCGAAGCGTACAGTCTTCAGCAATTCCGGGACGTCCACGTGCTTTGGTGTGAGTCCGCCACGGAGAACATTGTCAGAGGAGGCCATGACCTCCACGCCCAACCCATGGAGGTAAGCGTGCACGTTGCCGGCCGGCAGGTAAACCACGTCACCAGGCTGCAAGGAAAGATGGTTCAGAAGAAGGGAAATGAGGACGCCGGAATCTCCGGGGAAGGCTTCATTGATGTCCACCATGGCGGTCAACGCTTCGCGGTGCGGCTCCAGCGGTCCGCCGGCGGACAGGACGGCGACTACCTCGTTGATGGCGTCGGAGACGCCGGTGCCACCCTCGATGAGTCTGCTGAAGGCTGCTTTCAGGGCTGCAGGCTCATCAGGCTGGCCGAGATCTGCGATGACGCCTTTGATGACATCGGGAACGTCCACTGCCGCGGAATCAAGGACGTGGGCCAGGTGCCCAAAGATGTCCTTGGACTCAGCAGGTGAACGGAAACCACACAATGCCCTAAATGGAGTGAGGGCGAAGATCATCTCCGGTTTGTGGTTGTCATCCCGGTAGTTGCGGTCTGCTGCATCGGCGGCGATGCCGGCCGCATTCTCCCGTTCGAATCCTTCCCGGGCCTGATCAAGGCTGGGGTGCACCTGCAAGGACAGCGGCTGCTCTGCGGCCAGGAGCTTGGTGAGAAACGGCAGCCGTGGGCCGAACTCGGCGAGGCTTTCCGAGCCCAGGCAGCGCAGGGGATCCGAGGCGATCAACGCGTCCAATGGCTGGGTGACACCGTTGGGGTGGACGGCTGTGGAGGGGGAGTCCGGGTGGGCTCCGATCCACATTTCGGCTTCGGGACCACCTGACGCCGGCCGGCCAAGCAAGCCGGCGATCGCCGTCGTCGAACCCCACGCATAGGGTCGCAAAACATTCTCAATCTGGTACACGAAAGAAAGTCCTTATCGTTGCGCTGAACGTGGGATGGGCGGAAGGCGGCTTACAGCGGTGCGCACTGTCCGTTGGTTGCCACGAGGTCACGGATACCTTGCTCATCGCCTTGGGCCTTGAGGCCGTTCAGCAACTCGATGGTGATCGGGGTGCCGTCGGGCGTGGTGGTCACCGGGGTGAAATCGGCCGAAGGCGACGGCAGCTGGCTCACCGGAACGGAACCCGCAACCGGACCCGCGGCCATAAAGGCTCCGGCCCCGGCTCCGTCATAGGAATCGACGGCGTCGCTCGCCTTGGGAGTGTTGGACGAAGCCAGCACTTCCTGGACCTTGGAATGGATCAGGTCAAAGTCCGGCACCGTGGAGAAGGACGCGTCAAAGTCCGGGGGGCCGATGGTGAGGCGCTTGACGGGCTGGTTCTTGGACTTCAAGGCGAGGTCCACAAAGCTGCCCAGCTGGTTCGAGGAAATGTTGGAGTCAACCACCTTGGTGCCGGCATTGGCGATGTCCTCGAACTTGGTGAGGAGCGTGGCAGGATCCAACTGCTTGAGCATGGCCTGCTGTACGCACTGCTGGCGCGCGATGCGGGCGTAGTCATCCACGAATTCGCGGGACCGTCCGTACCAAAGGGCCTGGAAGCCATTCAAGTGTTGGTCGCCGGCAGGAATCCAACCGTCCGGCATGCCGTGGATTCCGTTGGCCTCGTCAGTGACGGGACCACTGATGGGCACCCAGCCGCCGGCTTTGATACGGATGCCGCCCATGGCATCGATGAGTTTGGCGAAACCGTCCATGTCCACCAGGACATACGCCTGGACGGTGATGCCCAAGGTGCCGGACACGGCTTCGAGCGTGGCCTGCGCTCCGGGATCCGCGACCCCTGGATAGAGGTCCTGGTGGTTATTGGTGACCTCGGTGTTGACAGCGTTGATGAGGCATTCGTCCCCGCAGTTGTAGCCATCGGGGTAGATCCCGCGCATAGGCGAGCCCTCGCTGAATTGGGCGTTCTGAAGGTTGCGGGGGACAGAGATGATGGCACTCTCGCCGGTTTTCGCGTCGACGCTGATGACGGAGAGGCTGTCCGGGCGGCGGCCGGTCCTATCGTCCCCGGCATCGCCACCCATCATGAGGAAGTTGTACCGTCCGTCCACTGGATCAATGGCGGGACCGGCATTGAAAATGCTGCCGATTGCATTGCGGCTCACGTTAAGGACGTAGGCGAGATAGCCCAGCGATCCGCTGGCGAGGACCGTGGTCACCGCCAGGACGACGGCGATGATGGGGCGCATTCCCGGTGCCAGGAGCGCAGGCCTGATGATCCTCAGGGTATTGAGGAACAAGAAGGCCCACCCCAAAGCCAACGCCACGAGGATCACGATGATGAACAACGAACCCACCGGATGCGTGACGACGCTGAGCAGCATCGTCCGGTTCACCAAGGCAATGAACAATGTGAGCAGGGCAAGGGCCCACACCGTGATAGTGACGCGCAAAGCGATGCGGCCAAGTTTGCGGTCCCCGGCAACAATTTGGGCGCTGCCGGGAACAAAGAGAGTGAGGAGGACCAGCACGAAGGCGCGTTTGGTCCGCACCGGAGCGCTGGCACCGGACGGATAGCGGACGGGATCAGTCAGGGCGGAACCGGGCTGACTCGGGGTCTTGTGCATGGTCATCAACCGCTGCCTTCCTAGCGGGGGCTCCGGGCGGAGGCATTCGCAGGGGAAAAGACCTCTTCTACTTTGTGGCGCAGGTTTTCGCCCTTCTTAGTGGCGACGTCGTTCAACTCCTGGGCGAAGGTGAGGAGATCCGCGCGGAGCTTCGATGCAAGTTCGTCAGTTCCTGACGCCAACATGCGAACGGCGAGAAGACCTGCATTGCGGGCACCGGCGATGGACACAGTGGCCACGGGAACGCCTGCAGGCATCTGGACGATGGACAGCAGGGAATCCATGCCGTCCAATGTTTTGAGGGGGACGGGGACGCCGATGACGGGAAGGGGCGTGACCGAAGCCAGCATGCCGGGAAGGTGCGCAGCCCCGCCGGCCCCGGCAATGATGACGCGCAGGCCGCGTTCGTGGGCAGTCTGGCCGTAGCGGATCATCTCAGTGGGCATGCGGTGAGCTGACACGACGTCTGCCTCAAAGGGGATGCCGAACTCGGCCAGGGCGTCTGCGGCGGCCTCCATCACCGGCCAATCGGAGTCCGAGCCCATCACGAGCCCAACCAGCGGGGCTGTTCTTTCCGAAGTCATGCGGTCTCCTCTAGGGTGGTCTGCTCGGGCTTTCGGCCGTCACGGATGATGTTGGCCACGGTGGTCGCGCGCTGCCTGACGGAGTCGACGTCGGAAACCGAGCTGCCAACCAGGTTCACGTGGCCGATCTTGCGGCCCGGGCGAACGGACTTGCCGTAGGAATGCACTTTTGCCGCGGGCTCGAAGGCCAACGCCATGGGGAAAGCCTTGAAGAGGTCCTGATTGTCGCCGCCCAGGAAGTTCTTCATGACCACCACCGGGGCCAGGGCATCCGTTGCGCCCAGCGGAAGGTCCAACACGGCCCGCAGGTGCTGCTCAAACTGGCTGGTAATGGAACCGTCTTGCGTCCAGTGCCCGGTGTTGTGCGGACGCATGGCGAGCTCGTTGATAAGGAAGCCTGCTCCGACTCCCGGAGTTTCGAACAGCTCTGCGGCCATGACCCCGGTGACGCCGAGTTCGTTGGCAATGCGCAGGGCAGCCTCTTCAGCCGCAGCAGCCACTTCAACGGAAATGTTTTGGGCGGGTGCGATCACTTCGTCGCAAACTCCGTCCACCTGAATGGTGTGGACAACCGGCCATGCACGGGATTCGCCACTTGGGCTGCGTGCCACAAGGGCCGAGAGTTCGCGGCTGAAATCAACCTTGGCTTCTGCCAGCAGGGGACTCATAGCCTGGAACCAGTCGGCAGTTTCCAAAGCATCGTCCGCGGAGTCAACAATCCTGACACCCTTGCCGTCATAACCACCGCGAGGGGTCTTCAGAACCACGGGCCAGCCGATCCTGTCGCCAAAGGCCACCAGATCCTCAACGCTGTGGACAGCCGACCACTCAGGGTTCGGCAAGCCCAAGCGGTCAATTGCAGCCCGCATCACCAACTTGTCCTGGGCGTTAACCAACGCGTCAGGGCCGGGTTGGACGTTGACGCCTGCGTCCAGGAGGGCTTGCAGGTGTTCCGTGGGGACGTGTTCGTGATCAAACGTGAGCACGTCCAGGCCCTTGGAGAACTCAAGAAGAGCATCCAGGTCCTTGTAGTCGCCAAGAGGCGCAGTGGCCACTGCGGCCACGGCAGAAACGTCCTCACCCTCGGCCAAAACACGGAGTTCGAAGCCCAAGGCGGTAGCGGGCGGAGCCATCATTCGTGCGAGCTGGCCGCCGCCAACAACGCCAATTACTGGAAAAGTCACAAGGTTCAGCCTACCGAACCGCCGGCAGGATCACTGATTCTGCCGTCCTTTGGGATGGTTTTCTGCGGCGTGAGGCGCCAGTATCGGCGTTCTCACAGCCCCTTCAAAGGCAGCACATGGAAATCGGCGCTAAAATGGGTGAGGCCCATCGGCCCACTTTTCAACGGCCATGGAGGGTCATGATCACCACACTTGCAGATCGCATCCGCGGACTTGCCTCACTTTTTTGGCGTGAGGTAGCAAAGTTCGGCGCCGTCGGCGGTGTTGCTTTCGTCATCGACTCGGCGGTCTTCATCTGGCTCTTTTCGGGCCCGATGCACGGCAGCGAAGTGTGGGCCAAGGCCATTGCAACCATTGTTGCAAGTATTTTCTCGTGGGTCGCGAACCGTTTCTGGACGTTCCGGCACCGTAAACAGGCCAACGTGGTTCGTGAAGCCGTGCTGTTTGCCATCATGAACCTTGTCGGGCTCCTGATTGCGTCGGGATGTGTGTGGTTCGCAAAGTACATCCTGGACCTCAACGACAAGCCTTCACTGTTCATCGCCGGCAGCGTCGTGGGCCTCATCCTGGGCACCATCTTCCGTTTCTTCGCCTACCGCTTCTGGGTGTTCAACGAAGAACTGGATGCCGAACCCGAGTTCTCGCATGACCACGAGATCATCGAGCTGCACCACAAATCCAAGACCAATTCCGAATCCGGGGCCAACCCGGCGACCGGCGAATTCCCTTCAGTCAAGAACCTCTGACGCCCAAGAACCTTTAGAGGTTAAGAACGGCTGACGCGCTCGTTCTCCAGAAGGTGCTCGGTCACATCGAGGTCGGGGTGCACGAGTACTACGGAGCCGTCCTCTTTCCAAGCCCCCAGAGAAGCTGCCAGGCATGACTCCAGGCCGTCCGCCGCGCGTACCAAGAGCCGGACGCCTGGTTCCTGGGCGGCAGCAGCAAAGCCTTCAATAAGGTCCTCATGGGGGATTCCTGATGTTCCGCGTACGGCGGGCAGGGTTGCCTCGGGTTCGTTGTGCGCCATGAAGACATCGCCATGGGAGCGGACTTCTGCCGCATAATCCACGACGCCGGACGGCAGCTCACCCGGCCAGCGCATGGCCAGTGCAGCCAGCGGCACAGCGACCACAGCTTCGAAGCCGGCCCCGGCGCCGTCGTCGGGCTTGTCGGTCGCCAGCAGATCCGCCGAGGTGTCGTCAAAGACCACCTCCATTCCCAGTTGCCACGCCGCCAGGGCCCAGACGAAGGATTTCCAATGTGCCGGGAGGTCCAGCCTGATGGACATTCCGGGTTCGGCGTCCAGTTCGTCCTGTAACAGGTTGCTGGTTTTGGCTACCCAGTTATCCAGGACACGCCCCGAAAGCTCCACACGCTCGGAGTCGGGGCCATACCAGGTGAGTCGTGGTGACGTTGAATGACCTGATCGCAGGGCGGTCATCAGGTTCGCTGCCGGGATGCTCATGCGTCAATCTTGCCACGGTGGCCCCGGAGCGTCCCCGGGCCGTGCGCCGTGATTGTGAAATGCGACACACAGGAATTTCTCAAGTCGTTGGGCTCAGGGGCGTACCGGAGTCCATTTCCGCGGAAATTCAATGAAAGTTCACCTGAAGCGATCCAGTGCTTCCATTTCCCGCAGGGACACGCGGCGGCGCGGCCAAAATGTTGGGCGTGGCGCATCCCACGTTTCTACAGATTCTTGATTATTATCCCGGCGCGGCTTGACTGGCGGGTAGTTACACGCGTGTAATTAGTAATCAACGCCGCTGCACAGATTCCCGGAACGACACAGGGAATCGGAAACACATCCAAGCAGCAGCTGCAAAATCAGGAGGGACGCCATGGGGCAAGCGTTGCGTATCCAGGAAGATGCAGTCGTCGCAGAACATGCGTCGGTGAAATACCGTTCAAGGGAAGTGCCGGGAGATTGGTACGTAGACCCGGCGGACCCGGAAGCGGCAGACCGATATAACCAGAATGTGCAGCAGTCCTTGGAGGATCAGGCAACTGCCCTCCTGGCAGCACATGAGGCGTTGGTGGGTGACCTGCCCGCTGGACCGGATGAAGATCTGGACGACCCTCCCATGGAGCTGCGTCGTCCGCTTGAAACTCCGGGGCAGCCCGTGTGGATCGGCTTGCCGCAAGGGGACTTCGATGACGAGGGCGAACTTGGCTGGCAGACGGACGCGCTGTGTGCACAGACCGACCCTGAAGCTTTCTTCCCCGAAAAGGGAGGATCAACGAGGGACGCCAAGAAGGTCTGCGGTGCGTGCAACGTCCGCTCGCAGTGCTTGGAATACGCTCTCGCGAATGATGAACGGTTCGGAATTTGGGGCGGACTCTCCGAGCGGGAGCGTCGTCGGCTAAGGAAGCGAGCGGTCTAATTCTCAAGGAAGTGCATGTTACCGCCGTCGTGGTTTCCCACGACGGCGGCAACTATCTGCCCAGGACATTGGCGGCATTGTCGGACCAGACGCGTTCGGCCGATGCCGCCATTGGCATTGATACAGGTTCCACCGACACATCGCTGGACTTGCTCCGCGAGGCCCTCGGCCAGAACAGCGTCACCTCTTTCCAGCATGCGAGGTCCGGTTTCGGAGCGGCTGTTCGCGCTGGCCTGCAAGAGCTCGCCCCCGCCGACAGTGACACGCAGAGTGATTCCGTGCAGTGGATCTGGCTTTTGCACGACGACGCCGCGCCCGCGCCTGATGCGCTGGCAGAGCTGCTCCATGCGGTTGAACGCGCCCCCTCGGTAACTGTGGCCGGCTGTAAGCAGCTTGGCTGGGACAATAAGCGGCACCTGGTCGATGTTGGACTCTCAACAAGCCGCTGGGCTGAACGCCTCACCTTGATCGACGCCGACGAAGTGGACCAAGGGCAATACGATGCCCGCACGGACACCTTCGCGGTGAACTCCGCAGGTATGTTGATCCGCCGCGACGTCTGGGAACTGCTGGAAGGATTTGACCCGGCCTTGCCTGGCAGCGGCGATGACGTGGATTTCTGCTGGCGTAACTGGCTTGCGGGCAATCGCGTAGTCGTAGTCCCCAGTGCCCGCATGTTCCATGTGGAGCACCGCCCGAATGGCCTGGGCACATCCTCCGCGGCACGTAAAGCCCAGATCCATCTGCGGCTCAAACATGCTTCCTGGTGGAAAGTGCCGTTCCAAGCCGTGGGCGCCTTGTTCGGTGCCATCATTCGACTCATGCTGAGCATCCTGGTTAAGGAACCGGGATATGGATTCTCCCAATTCACCGCCACCATCGCTGCCCTTGTCCGGCCGGTGGCCATAGCCAGGGGCCGCCGCGTTGCGGCCAGGACACGCCGGGTACACAGGTCCGTGGTCCGGGGACTTCAGACACCCACGCGGGAGGTGCGTGCCAACAGGCGCTCCTTATTGGAAGCAATCCGGCCCGCAGAAGAGACTCCCGCTGTCTCTGACCTTCTGGCCCCTGAACCCAGCGGAGATGCGGCGGATGACTTCGCCGCACTGGCCACCAGCGAACGTGGCTGGGTGGGCACGGGTGCCGTTGCAGCTGCATTGATAGCTCTTGCCGCAGCACTTGTGGGACTGCTGGGGCTGCTCCGTTCAGGCACCGTTGCCGGTGGTGGGCTCCTCCCTCTGTCGGCGTCACCAGGCGACATCTGGGCGAATGCGTCCACTTGGTGGATCTCATTGGGTGCAGGCCTGCCCGGACACGGTGATCCATTCGGCTATGTCCTGTGGTTGCTTTCCCTCTTCGGGGGCGGGGATGGCAACGCCGCAATGGTGTGGCTGCTGATCCTTGCCATGCCGTTATCCGCATTGGGCGCATGGTTCGCGGCGGGCGCGCTAACTACCAAGCGTCGCTTCCGGGTTGCGGCGGCCCTCGCCTGGTCCGGTGCTCCCGCACTTCTGATCTCCATCAACGAGGGTCGGGTCGGCGCCTTGGTGGCGCACGTCATGATGCCGCTGCTGCTCCTCGCGCTGTTGCGTGCCTCGGGATCGGCAGTCGCCCAAGGGTCCGCTTCGGCGGGGACGCAACTCAGCCGCCGTCCGGCCCTGATAGTCGGTAAGCCCGGCATCAACGGAACACCGTCATGGACTGCTGCAGCTGCCGCAGGTCTTGCCATGGCCGTTGTCACGGCCTCTGCCCCGTCATTGTTGGGGCCTATCGCCGTTGCAGTGATACTGGCTGCAGTAGTCCTCGGGCATCGGGGCAAGACGCTGTGGTGGTCGCTCCTGCCAACTCTCGCTTTGTTCCTTCCGTATGCGATATCCGTTTTGGACAGGCCGCGCTCGTTGCTTGCCGACCCTGGTTTGCCGCTGACCTTTGAGGCTGCTCCGTTGTGGCAACAGCTACTTGGCCAGCCGCTGGCCTTCGACATCGACGGCGGCTTGACCGGTTTGGCGGCCTTCGGTCCTGGCGCTGTGCCCTGGGCCCTGTTGCTGGCTCTGCTGGTCATCGCACCAGTCCTGATCCTGGCTGTTGCCGCCTTGTTCGTACCCGGTAAACGCGCTGCGCTGGCCCGGGTGTTCTGGCTGGTCGCTTTGGCTACGCTTTCGAGCGCTTGGCTGGTGGGCCACGTAGCTACCGGGGTTAATAACAATGTGATTGTTGGACCGTTCACCGGCCCGGCCGTATCGGCGGCGGGAATGTTGCTTCTGGGTGCTGCCGTTCTCGGTGCTGAGAAGCTCTTCACGGCACCGCTAAAGACGCCCAAGGCTTCCCGGCGCCACTTCCCGCTGCGGCGCGTAGCTTCGGCCGCGGCCATGGCGCTTCTGGTTGCCGGCCCTCTTGCCGGCATGGCTGCCTGGACTGCTCAGAATGTCCTGCAGCCTACGCCGACTGCCGTAACCATTGCGGCACCCGACACTGCCGAAAAGACGTCGTCCCTTGGCGCCGGCCGACAAATATGGCCGGTGGATACGGGCACGTTGCCTGCCACCGCCGTCGACCGTGGCCAGGGACCGGAGCGAACCCGAACGTTGGTCATCACCAGCGGTGAGCAGGGCGCCTTTTCCTCGTCCCTGATGCGGGGAGCAGGAACCACGTTGGACAGTTTGTCCACCATTGCCTCTGCGCGGACCATCATTGGCGCGCCGGGACGCGAAGAAATCGCGGCCGATGACGCTGCCACCACGTCCCTCCGCCGGTCCGTGGCCACCATCGTGGCGGGAACCGGCGTGGATCCCCGCGCCGACCTGGAACAACTTGGGGCCGGATTCGTGGTCCTCAAGGCAGCAGACAACGCCGCCCAGTTGACGGCCAGCCGGATCGACGCCGTCCCAGGGCTCGTGGCAGTTGGCCAGACCGACGCCGGGTGGCTGTGGCGGGTGACGCCCCGGAGCCAGCCCGCGGCTACTGCCGCGGACACGGCACACCGGGTACGCATTGTGGACTCCGAAGGCGCTCTGCTACGTGCGCTGCCATCCGAAGAAGTGGATGTGGATGCCACTGTTGAATCAGGCAATGAGGGCCGAAAGGTGGTCCTCGCCGAACGGTCCGATCCCGGTTGGAGCGCCTGGTTGGATGGCCGCCAACTGCAGGCCACCACATCCGGCTGGTCACAGGCATTCGAGTTGCCTGCCAGCGGCGGCGACCTTGAAATCCGCTACACCAACCCTTGGGCATTGTGGATCGGGATCCTGCAGGCTGTGGTGATTGGATTGACGGTCCTTTTGGCCGTTCCAATGCCCGCACGCCGCAGCCGAACCGGCATGTCGAGGGATGAAGTCTCCCTCCGTAAGGAGTACAGCAGTGTCTGAGGACCAGAAGAACGAGTCCGGCGAAAGCTCTGGAACCTCGGAAGCCCCGAAGTCCCGTGCCGGGAACAACGGAGAAACAAGCAGGTCGGGTAAAGGCCCGCGGAGTCCGAGTTCCCGCGACTCCGGTTCCCGCGGCACGAAGTCCCGCAGCTCCAACAGGGGAGTGGTCACGGGCGTCCTGTCAGCAGTGGTCATCCTTGCGGCTGGCGGCGGTGCCGTGGCCGCGACGTCGATGGTCCCGGAACCTTCCGGGGGTACCACCATGGATATCCGCCAGGCCGACGTTCCCGCGGGCCGTTCCATGGGTGTCTGTCCGGAACCTGCGAGGCTTGTGAGCGGAACCGTGGTGGGCACGGATGCTGACTTCAGCCCGGTGTCCACCACTGCCACCAGCGCCTTGAACGCCGTGGTGCTGAGCAACCCGGCCGGTACGGTGCCCGAAAGCGATGTGACATCGCTGGGTGGCGAGATGGTGGAGTTGATCGCCAAGGCTCCTACCAGCACGCCCACACCCACGGTTGGTCCGCCCGTGCTCGCGGCCGGAGTGGCGAACATCAGCCCGGTGGCGTCTCCCACCGTTGTGGGTGCCGAGGCCCTTGGAAACGAACAAGCGTCCTTGGCGGCCAACCTTAGCTACTCAGCGACGGACGGCGACCTTCGCGGCCTTGCGTCTACCCAATGCCAGCCGCCGGGCAATGACGCGTGGCTCCTGGGTGCCAACACTGCCGTGGGCCGAACTGCCGTCCTGAACGTGAGCAACGCCTCCGAGACCCCGGCCACAGTAAGCCTTGACCTCTACGGATCCGAGGGACAGATCCAAGCTCCCGGTGCCCGTGGTCTCTTGGTGGCTCCCGGAACCACCCGCTCGGTGAATCTGGCTGGGCTCGCCCCGGGCGAATCGCAGCTTGCCGTGCACGTGCGCAGCACGGGCGGTCCGGTTGCCTCCACTATCCAGCAGAGCGTGTTGCGTGGAATCGCCCCAGGCGGTGTGGAGTACCTCTCGCCGGGTGCGGCGCCGTCCAACCTGCAGGTGATGTCCGGCGTCGACATCCAGGACCCGGCGGCCATCAAGGCGCTGGCCGGTAAGTCGGGTTTTGCGGACGCCGCACCGGCACTGCAGATCGCAGTGCCCGGATCCACCGACGCCGTTGTGCAAGTAAGCCTTTACGGCGCCAACGGTGAACGAAAGATTCCCAATGGGGGAGTGGTGACGGTCAAGGGTGGGACAGTATCAACACTTAACCTTGAGGGCGTCCCGGCTGGCAGCTACACCGTCAGAGCCAGCTCGGATGTCTCGTTCCTGGCATCGGCGAGGGTTACCCGCGGTTCCAAGGCCGAGGAAGCAACCGACTTTGCGTGGTCGCCGTCGTCGGCCCGTCTTGGCAGCCAGCACTTGGTGGCCGTACCACGGGAAGGCCAGCGGTCTTTGAGCTTCGGTGTTCCCGAGGGGCGTGGCACGGTCAGTTACGCTCCGGTGACCGCTGATGGAAAAGTCGGCAAGGCCATTGACGTGGACATGTCGGGCGGGACGACGTCGGTGATCGGGTTGCCGGACAAGTCCGGTAGTTCGGCTGTGGTGGGCTACGTGGTTTCGGCCGCGGGTGACCCGGTGTACGGTGCGCTGGTACTTGGAAAGCAAGGACGGACAGACGTTTCCGTCGTAGCAATTCAGGACGCAGCGGCCGGCCTTGAGAAGGTTCCGGTCTCAGTCGGCTACTAGCTAAGTTATTGGTAGCGGCGCCGGTAGACCGGGTCCAAGGTCTCCGGGGGCACGCCGAGCATCTCGGCGGTGTACTCCACTACGACGTCGTGGACAAGGTCCTGCAGTTCTTCGCGAGTGGCAGCGCCCTGCTCAACTACCCGGCGGTACACCGTAATCATAGGTGCCTCGCCGCGGCCACCAGGGGTGTAGGAGCCCATGGGGGCAGTGTTTCCTGTGGCAACCAGCTGCTCAAGGTTGGGTGGAATTTCATCGACTGCAAAGAGAACGCCGTCGAGCTGTTTGCCCCACATGTCCTGGAGCCGTTCGGCGGAGTCCAGCACCATGTCATCAAAGCGTTCCGAGCGCGTGCGGAAGCCGGGGAGATTGGGGAGCATCAGCTCTCCACGCAGTCCCCGTCCGTGCCGGTTTCGCCGGCGTCGCCGGAAGCCCCTCGCTTCCGAACCGGCGTGTTCCTGGGCCTGATCGCCATCGGCGTCAGTCCACCGGATGTTGAACCCGGGAACATGTGGCTGTGACTGCATATATCGACTTTAGTCCTGAGGAACCGCTAGCGCGACATCAAGGCCCGCAGCGCGCCGCAGCGGCGGATACTCGCTTGGAGTTCGCGGGGCACGGGCGGGCAATGCGCAATGAATGCGCCCAATGGCGCTAATCTGGGATGTTGTGGGTGCCATTCGTCAGTGTTCCAGATCAGCCTGCCGCCAGTCCGCGGTGGCCACTTTGACGTACGTGTACGCAGAGTCAACCGCAGTTTTGGGTCCCCTGGCCACGTACGCAGAACCGCATGCGTACGATCTTTGCTCTCAGCACGCTGAGTCACTCACGGTTCCGCGTGGCTGGGAAGTCCTTCGCCTTGCCATGCCCACAACGCCACAAGAGCCGGGCCCGGATGACTTGCTGGCACTTGCCAACGCGGTCAGGGAGGCGGCTTCGGCCACCACCGAAACTCCAGCCCGGCACAGCCACCCTCAGATGGAGCCGCCCGCCGGCACCGAAGGAACCCGTCGAGGGCACTTGCGCATCCTCCGCGAGCCGTCTTAGCCGGACCGTGCCCGTTTCAGCTGCCGGGCTTCGGCTACCGGACGCAATTCGTCGTCGGGACCAAAACAGGATCTCCCTGCGCGGTAGTCTGGAATCTGCAGATATATCCGCCAGCGGCGCCATGCCGGCGCCACCCAGGGAGCATCATTCATGCCAAAGGTCAGTCCTGAACTGTTGTCCATCCTGCGCTGCCCCGTGACGGGTTCACCGCTGGTCCAGGAGGGCGATGAGTTGGTTTCCACCGATGCCGCTGCGGACGGCGAAAAGCTCCGCTACACCATCGAGGACGGCATCCCGCTGCTCCTGCCACCCGAACTGCTGGCCGCAGCCAATGCGGCAACCTCAGGCCAGCACGATTCCAAGGCCTGACGCGCTTTCTTCCATCAAATCCGCACGGTACCCCTAAGGACTTCCATGACTTTTGACTTCAAAGTGGCTGACATCACGCTTGCGGAGGCCGGCCGTCACCAAATCCGTCTCGCCGAGCACGAAATGCCGGGTCTCATGTCGCTTCGCGCGGAGTTCGGTGCAGGGCAGCCCCTCAAGGGTGCAAGGATTGCCGGTTCCCTGCACATGACGGTCCAAACCGCAGTACTCATCGAAACCCTCACTGCCTTGGGCGCGGAAGTTCGCTGGGCTTCCTGCAACATCTTCTCCACCCAGGACGAAGCCGCTGCCGCCGTCGTCGTCGGCAAGGGTACCCCGGAAAACCCGCAGGGTGTTCCGGTTTTCGCCTGGAAGGGCGAAACCCTTGAGGAGTACTGGTGGACTGCGGAGCAGATCCTCACCTGGCCTGGTGCCGACACCAACCCGGAGTTGGGTCCCAACATGATTCTCGACGACGGCGGCGACGCCACGCTGCTGCTTCACAAGGGCGTCGAATTCGAAGCCGCAGGAGCCGTGCCGACCGCCACTGAGGACGATCCGGAGGAATACGTCCTCATCCTGGACCTCCTGCGCAGGACCCTTGCCGCTGATCCGCAGAAGTGGACCCGCCTGGCCGCCCGCATCGAAGGCGTCACCGAGGAAACCACCACAGGCGTGCACCGTCTGTACCAGCTCGCGGAGCAGGGCAAGCTGCTGTTCCCGGCCATCAACGTCAACGACTCCGTGACCAAGAGCAAGTTCGACAACAAGTACGGCATCCGCCACTCGTTGCCGGACGGTATCAACAGGGCCACGGATGTCCTGATGGGCGGCAAAGTGGCGGTTGTATGCGGCTATGGCGACGTCGGCAAGGGCGCCGCTGAGGCGCTGCGCGGCCAGGGCTCGCGCGTCATCGTCACTGAAATTGATCCCATCTGCGCTCTTCAGGCCGCTATGGACGGCTACCAGGTTGCCAGGCTGGAGACGGTGCTCGCCCAGGGCGACATCTTCATCACCACCACAGGCAACAAGGACGTCATCATGGCCGAGCACATGCTGGGCATGAAGAACAAAGCGATCGTTGGCAACATCGGCCACTTCGACAACGAAATCGACATCGCCGGGCTTGCCAGGATTCCGGGCGTCAAGAAGGTTGAGATCAAGCCGCAGGTCCACGAGTGGGTCTTCGAGTCCGGGACGGATTCCGAGCGGTCCATCATTGTGCTGTCCGAGGGCAGGCTGCTCAACCTGGGCAACGCCACAGGACACCCTTCGTTCGTGATGAGCAACTCGTTCGCCAACCAGACCATTGCGCAGATCGAACTCTGGACCAAGAAGGACCAGCCCGCCGGTGAGCGCGAGTACCGGAACCAGGTTTACGTCCTTCCCAAGATCCTTGATGAGAAGGTTGCACGCCTCCACTTGGATGCTTTGGGCGTGGAGCTGACGGAGCTGAGCAAGGACCAGGCGGATTACCTGGACCTGGATGTTGCGGGTCCGTACAAGCCTGAGCACTACCGCTACTAAGCTGCACTATCCGCCCCCGGCGGTACCCAAATCGATGGCGAAAGGCCGGACACGCAACCAGCGTGGCCGGCCTTTCCGGTAGAATTGGGTGTTCGGTAATGCTTGTGGGGGACAGGATGACAGGAACCATGACGGAAGTCGCCAAACGTAAAAAGGGCAAGATCCTTGCCATCATTGGAGTCTGCGCAGCCATTGTCGTGGGTGGAATTGGCGTGGTCGCAGTGCCGGGCCTGCTGGCAGGTTCTCCGCAGGATGCGGCCGTAGCGCCGTCACCGACTCCCACGGTGGAAGCCAAACCCGTTGAGCTGGGCATCACCCCGCTGGATGGCGCCGTGGAGTGGAACCCTGTTGTGGGTCCCCAGATCAAAGCAGTCAACGGGAAGCTGAAGGACGTAGTGTTGGCGCCGGTGGGCGGTGGTGCGCCTGTGCAAGGCACCACCAGCCCTGACGGCAGCACGTGGACAACTCTGGAAGTCCTGAAGTTCAAAACCCAATACAGCTACTCCTTCACTGTTGTGGATACGGCGGGGAAAGAGACTAAGAAGTCCCAAACTTTCACCACGGTTTCCGCCGCCTACGAGGCCGACGCTTCCATCTACCCCCGCCACGGCACCACGGCCGGCTCCGGTCAGCCCATAGAAATCAACTTCAGTGAGCCCGTTGTAGACAAGGTGGCAATGGAGAAGCGGGTGGCCATCACCGTTTCCTCCGGCCAGCCCGTTGCCTGGCACTGGTATTCGGACAAGAAGGTCCGGATCCGTCCCGAGGCTTTCTGGGCGTCCGGCACCACCGTCACCGTGGATATGAAGCTGTTGGGCGTGGATTTCGGGAACAACATGATCGGCAACGCCGACGTGGTCTCAACGTTCACCACCGGCCCCCAGCGGGTGGCTGTGGTTGATGACAAAACCAAGACCATGAACGTGTACTCCGACGGCCAGTTGGTTCACACTGCACCTGTGTCCCTCGGCGGGGAAGATTGGCTTTCTCCCACCGGGTACGCGGTAATCATGGAACAGGAACGCCACTCGAACTTCAACGCCGGAACAATTGGCCTGAAGCCCGGCGACAAAGGCTACTACCCGCCCCTCGTAGTGGAATATGCCAACAGGCTCACATGGTCCGGTGTGTACGTTCACCAGGCCCTTGAAGCCGCATGGAGCTCCATCGGGGTGGCTAACGTCTCGCATGGCTGTGTGGGCCTGCTGCCGGCGGATGCTGAGTGGTTCTTCAACAACATGAAGACCGGTGACGTTGTCCAGATCCTGAACACCGGCGCACCGGCAGTGGAACCGCTGGAAGGCTTTGGCGACTGGAACATTCCGTGGGCTAGCTACGCCCAGCGGTAGTCCTGCTGTTAAGATCCTTGTAGTGATTATTTCCTGCGCACTTTGACCCATTGCTCCAGCGCTGACACGACGTCGGCCCTGCTATTTGTGCTGCCCTCCAAGATGATTCCGGGTGTCCCTCAGGGGAACCCGCTCATGGGTTCCCCGGCTCCTTCCACCGGACCCTTTCTTATCACTTGGAGCACGCATGACCATTTCACCTACGCTCAGCCCCGACTGCGGCAATTGCTTCGCCCTTTGCTGCACCGCGCTCGGATTTACCCGATCAGCTGACTTCGCCATCGACAAACCTGCCGCTTCGCCGTGCCCGAATATGGCGGACGACTTTTCCTGCACCATCCACCAACGCTTACGGCCGAGAGGCTTCCGCGGTTGCACGGTATTTGATTGTTTCGGCGCCGGCCAAGTAGTGTCCCAACACACCTTCGCCGGCACCAGTTGGACGCAGGACCCTTCGTCCAGGTCCTCGATGTTCGCCGTGTTCAAGGTGGTCAGGCAACTCCACGAGATGCTCTGGTACCTGGACGAAGCCCGGCAACGGACGTTCGATCCAGACCTTGCATTCACGGCGGAGCACCTTTCCGAGCGCATAGCGGCCGCCGCACAAGGTGATGCGTCTACGGTCCTGGCCACCGACGTCGAAACTCTCCATGGAGAAGTCCGCGCACTCCTGATGGAGGTTAGCGAAGAACTACGCGCCTCCTACGGGGCCGAGGACAAGCCAAGGCTCGACGCCGGCCGCCAACCGGATGCCGACGCCAGGCTGGGCGGCGCTGATCTGATGGGAGCCAACCTTGCGAACCAAAGCCTGTGCGGAGCGGACCTCCGCGGTGCATACCTGATCGGAGCCAATCTACGGAAGTCCGATCTCACAGCCGTGGACCTCCTGGGAGCAGATCTTCGCGGAGCACAACTCCACGGAGCCGACCTCTCCACTGCGCTCTACCTCACCCAACCGCAGATCAACGCCGCCGAAGGCGCCCCCTCCACCCTCCTACCCCCACGACTCACAAGACCGGATCACTGGTGACTGCAGCGGAATCGGGACTAGCCGGTCGGCCGGCGTCCGGCAGCGTGCGTCTAAGCGAGGAACGAGCGAGCACGCCGAGGACGGCGGCCGACCGGCGATGGCTGGTAACAGCCGCGCCAGAGTTACGACTCGTGAGTGAACGGCAGCTTCCTGAGTCGTTCCCCTACGGTCGCATTCCGCTGCTCCGCTTGGCGGAGTCGTGTGAGTTCGCGGTTGCGCCGTTCCCCGAGGACTGCGCCTATGTAGTCTTCGGGGATGGTGCCGGTGGGCGGGGGTGGGGCGACGTACCTTGCGAGTTCCGATGCGAGCGAGGCGGCCATGTTGACGCGTGAGGCCGGTGCCATGAGGTAGGCCTGCTGCACGAAGGTTCCTGCCCGGCGAGCGGTGGCATCCGGCACCCTGCCGATATCTGCTATCGCAACCCATGCTTGCAGGTGGTGCGGTGCTACGGGCATGATGCGGGGCGTTGCGGGTACTCGTTGCCGGAGGGAGTAGGTGCCTGCAACGATGTCGCCGAGGCGCTTGGATTTGTCGTTGAACAGTGCCACGCCAATTGCGAGGCCGCCGAAGGTCAGGTAGATCTCCAGGAAGCCGAGGAGGCCGCGGATGAGGGCGTGCCGGAAGCGGATGGAGCCGCCGTCGTCGCGCACTATGCGGAGCCCCGTTGCGAGCTTTCCCAGGGACCGCCCCCGTGTCAGGGTTTCCACGGTGACGGGGACGATGACCACCGAGAAGACGACGCTGCTGAGGACCATTGCCTGTATGGCGGCGTCGTCGAGATCCCGGGAGGCGCTGGTGATCAGGATGATCAGGAGTATCGCGAGGGCGATGTGGGAGATCACGTCAATGATGAGCCCCAGTGCTCGCGCGGCGAAGGAGGCCGGGCGAAGCTCGAGGACCACGGCCTCGCCTGTGATGATTGAACTCATGCCTGCCCCCATGTTTCGCCAACGCTTCGGGCCACACGACTGCCCTCATCAACGAGTCTAGCGGCGGGCTGACCTGCCGGTGGATGCAGGCGCTAGGGTGGTGGCGTGGACATAGATGCCTTCTCGGCCGTACATGGGGACAAATGGTCGCGGCTTCATTTCCTGGCACATAAGCGAAAGCTTACGGGTGCCGAGGCCGATGAGCTTCTTCGCTTGTATCAAACGGTGTCCGGGCACCTGTCGCTGATCCGGTCTGTGGCGCCGGAGACGGGGTTGTCCGCATCCTTGTCTGCAGCGTTGGCCCAGGCCCGGACGAGGTTCACGGGGGCCCGCTCCAATTTCATGGAGGACCTGGCGCGGTTCTTTGTTATTTCCCTCCCTGCGGCCTTCTACCGGATCCGGTGGTTGACCATATGGTGCGGGCTTGCCTTTGTCCTGGTTGCGGGTGCCTATGCTTTGTGGATTGGCACTTCTCCGGAGGCCCTGAGGGCCGTAGCATCCAGTGATGCGAAGGTGCAGCAGTATGTGGAGGAAGACTTCATCGACTACTATTCCGAGAATCCTGCGGCTTCCTTCGCCGGGTTGGTGTGGACGAACAACGCCTGGATTTCCGCTCAAGCTGTGGCTTTTGGCATTACCGGATTCTGGGTGCCATTCATCTTGTTCATGAACGCGCAGGGGCTGGGAATCGCGGCCGGCCTCTTCCTGGCCACCGGGAAGATGGACATTTTCTTCAGCTACATCCTTCCGCACGGCCTCATGGAACTCACAGCCGTGTTCATCGCTTGCGCGGCGGGGCTCAAGATTTTCTGGGCCATGGTGCGGCCGGGCCCACGGACAAGGCTGCAGGCTGTGGCCGATGAAGGCCGTTCGTTGATCACCATTGCCTTGGGGCTGGTGCTCGTCCTGCTGGTTTCGGGCATTGTCGAGGGCTTTGTGACGCCGAGCCCGCTTCCCGTATGGGCCAAGATCACCATTGGTGCGCTGGTTCTGGCCGGGTACTGGGCGTACACCTTGGTGCTGGGTGGGAAGGCAGTCCGTGCAGGTGTCACAGGAGACATGGATGACAACGACGCCGGTTATCGCAGCATTGCTGCGTAGAGCTTACAGTTGCGTTTCAATCTGGTCGCGGCCGGGGTGGCACCGCGTGTCTCTGTAATGCCGGGCGGTAGGCTCGAATGCAGACAAGAGAGCCGGCAGCAAGCAATCGCCGGTGGATGCCTACGGAAGTGAACCCGCTGTGAGCGACAAGAGCCCAAAACCACAAGAACCGGACACGGAAGTCCACGAGGACCCCAACGAACCGGCCTTCGACTGGATGAAGCCGAAGACGTCCAGTGGTGCTTCTCCGGCCACTCCTGCAGCCACACCCAAGACCGGTGCCACACCGTCGGACAACAAGCCGTCGGCCGCCACCGCTTCTACTCCCACAACGCCTGCCACCGGCCAGCCCGGGAGCCGCGCGGACCGGAAAGCGGCAGAAGCGGCCGACGTCGAGGTTGAGCCGCCGCTGTTCGCCGACACCTTGGCAGGCGCTTCCACCACCAAGCAGCCGTCGCACTATTCGGAACCCTTGCCGACGTCGGCTCTTCAGATCCGCCCGCCGGAAGACGAAGTGGCGCGACGAAACGCCGAACGCGAGCAAGCAGCAAAGGTGAAGCCGGTAGGCCCGCGGATCTTCCAGGTGCTTTTGGCGGTCTTCTACCCGGTGATCCTCCTGGTGCTTGCCGTTCGGGCAGTCACCAGCCCGCTGTTCCTGTGGGTGGAGTACAACCGCCCGGGTTTCCCCGGCGACGGCTACGGTTTCAGCACTGACGACCGTATGACGTACGGCTCATACGCCGTTGATTACCTCAGCAACTGGGCCGGCCCGCGCTACCTGGGGGGCTTGGTCAACCTGGACGGCGACAAGCTCTTCACCGACAGCGAAGTTTCGCACATGGCAGACGTGAAGCTGGTCATTCTGTCCGCCTTCGGGGCCGGGCTTTTGCTCATCGTCCTCAGCATCATCGCCATCCTGTATCTGCGTAAGCGAAGCACAGGCGGGATCCGCCGCGGTCTCTTTGCGGGCTCAATCGTCACGCTGGTCATCATCATCATTGGCCTCGCAGTATTGGCGGTCCTGGGCTGGCAGCAGTTCTTTACCGAGTTCCACCGCATCTTCTTTGCCAATGGAACGTGGACTTTCTCGCTGGAAGACACCCTTATCCGGCTCTTCCCCGGGCAGTTCTGGATTGACGCGGGCATTGTCATCGGGGCCCTGGTGTTCCTCGCAGCGACGGTGACGTTCATCCTCACGTGGCCTACCAAGCGGCGCCGCGGCCTTGCGTCGGCACAAGCGGACGAGGATCGCGAGGAATCTGACGAGGCAACTCCCACAAACGACGATGCCGAGAGCCTGCGGAAGGAACCGACGAGCGCTGCGCGCTAGCGGGCTCGTTCCGCAGGGGGCTGCGCCTGCGGCGGCTGAGCCAGGCGGGGAAAGCTACTTCCTGTACAGCTTTTCCACAGCCGCGGAGAAGTCGTTGAGCACCGCAGCCCGCTTCAGTTTGAGCGACGGCGTCAGGTGCCCTGACTCGACGCTGAGATCCGCCGTGATGAATGCGAATTTCTTGATGGACTCAGCAGCTGAGACGAGTTTGTTGGCCTCGTCCACTGCCGTCTGAACGGCCGCCTTTACGCGGTCATCGGCAGCGGCTTCATCGGGGGTCATGGCCCCCGCCTTGTTCTCGGCGCACCAGTCCGCAAGCCCTTCGGGGTCCAATCCGACTAGTGCCGCCACGAAGGGCCGGCCGTCGCCGACTACTACTGCCTGACCCACCAAGGGGTGCTCGCGCAGCTTCTCCTCCAAAGGAGCCGGTGCCACGTTCTTTCCAGCGGCGGTGACCAGAAGGTCCTTCTTTCGGCCGGTGATGGTCAGGAAGCCGTCGGCGTCGAGCTCTCCGAGGTCGCCGGTCCGGAAGAAGCCGTCAACGAAGGCAGCCTGCGTGGCCTTGTCGTTGTTGTGGTAGCCCTTGAAGACTCCAATGCCCTTGACCAGCACTTCGCCGTCCTGCGCCACCCTGACGGTGGTTCCAGGAAGAGGAATGCCCACCGTGCCTATGCGGGACATGCTGGGAGTGTTGACGGTGCAGGGTGCCGTGGTCTCTGTCAGCCCGTAGCCCTCAAGAACGGGAACTCCCGCGCCGTGGAAGAAGTGGTTGTCCCGGAGGCTCAGGGGACTGGCTCCGGAAACCGTGTAGCCGACGTCGCCGCCGAAGACGTCCCGCACCTTCGGATAAAGGAGCTTGTTGAAAGTGGAGTGCTTCAGGCCCAGAAGCCAACCCGGACCCGGTCCTTCGCCACGGTTGGCGAGGTCCACCGCCGTCGAATATTGCACCGCGGTGGTCGAAGCTGCCGAGAAGAGCGCGGACTTACCGCTCATGGCCGCTTTGTGGCTGGCACCAGCGTAGACCTTCTCGAAGATGCGGGGCACAGCGAGCAGGAAAGTGGGCTTGAATGATCCGAGATCCGCCATGAGTCCGCTGGCGCCGGCACTGTGACCCAGCGTGATGCCCGCCGTGAGGCAAACAACCTGGACAGCCCTGGCGAGGACGTGCGCCAAGGGCAGGAACATCAGCGTCCGTGCGCCTTGCTGCATGAGCAGCTCGGGGAGGAAAGGGATGACGTTACGCGCCACGAGGACAAAGTTGCCATGGGTGATTTCGCAGCCCTTGGGCTTGCCCGTGGTTCCGGACGTGTAAACGATGGATGCGACGCTCGCCAGGTTTGCCGCGCTGCGCTGGCGCTCCAGTTCGGCGTCCATGATGCCGATTCCGACGGCGGAGACGCTGGTCAGGTTGGGTGCGTCGCCGTCGTGCTCCATTCGGATGATGGTCACTGGGTCCTCGCCCAAGGCCGGGGACTGTTCCACCAAGGCACGGACGAGGCTCTCCTTGGCGGTGTCCTCCACAAAGATGCGCCGGGCGCCGGAATCCGTGAGGATCCACTCGATCTGGCTCGCCGAAGACGTCTCATAAATGGGGACAGTGACTCCGCCGGCCATCCAGATGGCGAAGTCCACCAGCGTCCACTCAAAACTTGAGCGGGAAAGCACGGCTACCGGATCGCCGGGGTTGAGCCCGCCCGCGATCAGGCCTTTGGCCAAGGCAGTGACGTCGGCAAGGAACCTGGCTGCCGAAACGTTAAGCCAACCGTTCGCGGTTTTATGCGCGTACAGGTTACCGAACGGATCCTTGTGGCAGCGTTCCAGGAGGAGGTCCGTCACGTTGGTGTTCGGGTCCGCCTCGACCAGAAGCTCCGTGCTTGCTTCCCTCACTGCTTGCCTCCTCCTAGATCCACGATGGCATCCACATTCTCATCCGCCACTCCTGGTAGCTGATGACCTCCGCCGTGAGCACGGGATAGAAGAATGCCGTTGCGAGCACGGCCAGCACCAGGACGAGCGCAACTATGTACAGGCCCGATCGTCGCCGCCAGACGGGGTCGCCGCTGCGTCCCAAGACCAACCCCAGCACATACGTCAAGCCCAGAACCAGGAACGGCTCGAAGGACACCGCGTAGAAGATGAACATGGTGCGTTCCGGGTACATGAACCACGGAAGATATCCGGCGGCCACTCCGGCAAGGATGGCACCTGCACGCCAGTCCCGGCGGCCTGCCCACCAGAACAACAGGATGACCAAGGCGATGGTTCCACCCCACCACACCACTGGATTCCCCACTGGCAGGATGGCCGAGGAACACGTTTCAACAACACAGCCCGGGGTGCCCTGCTTCGGGGTCTGGTAGAAAAACGAGGTGGGACGGCCCATGATGAGCCACGTCCAGGGACTGGACTCATACGGATGGTCGGAGCTGAGGCCTTGATGGAATTTGTAGGCTTCCAGGTGGTAGTGCGCCAGGGACCGTACGGAGTTGGGCAGCCAATCCCAGCCCGGGGCCGGGTTGGTGGCAGCCCATTGCCGGTAGTAGGCGTCCTTCGAGAGGAACCAGCCCGTCCAACTGACCACATAGGTCACGGCGGCAATCGGGATGATGGTCAGGAAGGCGGGGAGGCCGTCCTTGATAATGCCGGCGCTGAACCAGCTCCGGATGCCTGCGATGCGCCGGGCGCTCAGGTCCCACAGCACGGTCATCAGCCCGAAGGCGGCTACGAAGAAAAGCGCCGACCATTTGGTCCCCACTGCCAGGCCGAGGCAGAGGCCTGCCACCAGCCGCCACCACCGCATGCCCAGCCAGGGGCCGGCAACCAATTGGGTGGGTGTGGGGCGGCCTCCCGGCGAAGCAGCCGCTTGGGCGGCGAGCCGGAATGCCAGACGACTGCGGCCGTCGTCGCGGTCCATCAACAAGGCACCGAAAGCGGCCAGGATCCAGAGCGCCAGGAAGACGTCAAGCAGCGACGTACGGGAGAGCACCAGATGGTGGCCATCAACGGCCAGCAGGAGCCCGGCGACGGCACCCAGGGTGTGCGAGCGGAACAGCTTCAGTGCGATGAGTGAAACGAGGAAGACCGTCAGCGTGCCTGCCAGGGCCGCACTGAACCGCCAGCCGAAGGGGTTGTCCCCGCCGAACAGCCACATGCCGAAGGCAATCATCCATTTGCCCACCGGCGGGTGGACCACGTACTCCGGAGTGTTGAGGAGGATGTCCGGGTTGCCGGCATTGAAGGAATCGTTGGCGTTGGCCGGCCAACTGCGTTCGTAGCCGCTCACCACATAGGAGTAAGCGTCCTTGACGTAGTATGTTTCGTCGAAAACCAGGCTGTGCGGGGCATCAAGCCGGAAGAAGCGGAGAACGCCGCCCAGGATCGCCGTGATGGTGGGGATCAGCCAAAACCACAAGCGCAACGAGGCCGGGTAGTCGCGCCAGCTTTGGACACCACCGATCAGGCGTTCCTTCAACGCTTGGGCAGTGTAGGCCTCGGTCGGTCGGGCGATCCAACGGTGACCTTCCAGCCCACGGCCGGGAAAAGTTCCGCCGGGGCTGTCGGTCGGCGCCGCCGCCTGCCGGGGCGCTGACCCGACGGCGCGTTTCGATGCATCCTGCTGCCTGCTGCTTAACTCCACAGTTGTGTCTTCGGCTTCAGGGGTCGCCGGGGACGCCGCCGGGGATCCGGAAGCGGTAGCAGGAACGGGCGACTGGTTCACCCGCCCATGCTACCTTTCCATCCTTGCTGTATCCCTGAACCCCGCGGCTGCATCCTTGAAGCGCGTGCGGCATTAGGCTTGGCAGGTGGACGAACAGCGCAGCACCCCGGATGAGACTCCCTTCAACGACGACCTGGATGAGTCAGCTTCTGCTGCCGATTCCGGTGCAACTCCCGGCGTCGGCAGGATCGTGCTTGCCGCTACGCCCATCGGCAACGTGGGTGACGCCTCCGCACGCTTGATTGAACTCCTTGGCACCTCGGACATTGTGGCCGCAGAGGACACCCGGCGTTTGCACCGGTTGGTAACGGCACTGGGCGTCGAGGTCACCGGACGCGTCATCAGCTACCACGAGCACAATGAAGTGGCCAAGACCGGTGAACTCCTGGACCACGTGCGCGCCGGCAAGACCATCCTGATGGTCAGCGACGCCGGAATGCCCGCGGTTTCCGACCCGGGTTTCCGTCTGGTGGAGGGCGCAGTTGCCGCCGGAC
This sequence comes from Paenarthrobacter sp. TE3676, assembly GCF_056279165.1. Classification (NCBI taxonomy): domain Bacteria; kingdom Bacillati; phylum Actinomycetota; class Actinomycetes; order Micrococcales; family Micrococcaceae; genus Paenarthrobacter; species Paenarthrobacter sp. TE3676. Next base: position 61,471 of record NZ_JBWBQU010000005.1, on the reverse strand, counting down.
TGACCGTCACAGCCGTTCCCGGCCCTTCTGCGGTACTGACGGCCTTGGCGCTGTCCGGCTTGCCCACCGACCGCTTCTGCTTTGAAGGCTTTCTTCCCCGGAAGTCGGGGGATCGGAACTCACGTCTCGCCGACCTCGCAAATGAACGCCGCACCATGGTCTTCTTTGAGGCGCCGCACAGGCTCGAGGTCATGTTGCGCGCACTGCACGAGCGCTTCGGGGCCGATCGCCGGGTTGCTGTGTGCCGCGAACTGACCAAGACCTATGAGGAAGTCATCCGTGGCACCTTGCGTGAACTGCTGGAGTGGGCGGAGAACAACGAGGTCCGCGGCGAAATAGCAGTGGTGGTGGGCGGTGCACCTGAGCAGGAACCGGGCAAGCCCGAGGATCACGTCGCCGCGGTGAACGACCTCATTTCCCAAGGCATCCGCTTGAAGGAAGCTGTGGCCGCAGTGGCCGACGATGCCCGGGTCAGCAAGCGGGAGCTCTATTCGGCAGTCCTCGCAGCGCGCTGACGTCCGCTGTGCAGCTGCACAAAATAGCGACCATGCGGCAGTGCGTGAAGGCGTAGACACTGCTTCTCGCGGGGCAGTACCGTGGCAGTAATTCAAGCCACTTCCGGCAACGAACCCCAGTGGTGCAATTCTCCAAAGCACCCAAGACGAAGGAGTCGCCATGACTGTCACGGTTGAACGCGAAAGCGAACTGCTGGCTTCCGTCCCTACCGGCCTGCTGATCAACGGTCAGTGGCGCCCGGCCGGATCCGGAAAGACCTTTGATGTTGAGGACCCGGCCACGGGCAAGGTCCTTCTCAGCATCTCCGACGCCGGTGCTGAAGACGGCGCTGCCGCCCTCGATGCCGCTGCTGCCGCCCAAGCCGATTGGGCCCGCACCGCACCGCGCGAACGCGGCGAAATCCTGCGCCGCGCCTTTGAACTGGTCACCGAGCGTGCCGAAGACTTCGCACTGCTGATGACCCTCGAAATGGGCAAGCCCCTTGCCGAAGCCCGTGGTGAAGTCACCTACGGTGCCGAGTTCCTGCGCTGGTTCTCCGAAGAAGCAGTCCGCGTGTCCGGCCGTTACTCCGCAGCACCTGATGGCAAGAACCGCCTCCTCGTGCAGAAGAAGCCGGTAGGCCCCTGCCTGCTGATCACCCCGTGGAACTTCCCGCTGGCCATGGCCACCCGCAAGGTAGCCCCCGCCGTCGCCGCTGGCTGCACCATGGTGCTCAAGCCGGCCAACCTGACCCCGCTCACCAGCCTGCTCTTCGCCCAGGTCATGCAGGAAGCCGGCCTCCCCGCCGGTGTCCTCAACGTCATCCAGACCTCCACCGCCGGCGCCGTCACGGGCCCGCTGATCAAGGATGACCGCCTCCGCAAGATCTCCTTCACCGGCTCCACCCCGGTGGGACAGGCCCTGATCCGTGAAGCAGCGGACAAGGTCCTGCGCACCTCCATGGAACTCGGTGGCAACGCACCGTTCGTGGTCTTCGAAGACGCCGACCTGGACAAGGCCGTTGAAGGCGCCATTGCTGCCAAGATGCGCAACATGGGCGAGGCCTGCACCGCAGCGAACCGCTTCATTGTGCACGAGTCCATCGCCGATTCCTTCGCCGAGAAGTTCGCCGCCAAAATCGGTTCCCTGACCACCGCCCGCGGTACCGAGCCCGAATCCAAGGTTGGCCCGCTCATCGACGGCAAGGCCCGCGACGGCGTCCACGCCCTCGTTTCCGAAGCCGTAGCAGGAGGTGCCACAGCTGTCACCGGTGGTGCCGCCGTGGACGGTCCCGGCTACTTCTACCAGCCCACCGTGCTGAAGAACGTTGCAGCTGACGCCCGCATCCTGCAGGAAGAAATCTTCGGGCCGGTAGCGCCGATCATCACCTTCTCCACAGAAGACGACGCCGTTCGCTTGGCCAACAACACCGAATACGGCCTGGTTGCCTACGTCTTCACCAAGGACCTCAACCGGGGCTTGCGCATCAGCGAACGCATCGAGACCGGCATGCTCGGCCTCAACGCCGGTGTCATCTCCAACGCTGCCGCCCCCTTCGGTGGCGTCAAGCAGTCCGGCTTGGGCCGCGAAGGCGGTTCCGAAGGCATCGAAGAGTACCTGTACACCCAGTACGTAGGTATCGCGGACCCTTACGCCGACTAGGCCGCACAGGATCCGGTCCACCGCTCTCGCAACAAGAACGGTTGACACACGCAGGGGCCCGGCCCCGGAACCACAAGTTCCGGCGTCGGGCCCCTCGCTGTCTGTAGCTGAACGCTGTCTGTACCTGAACCTAGCGGCGCTGGGGGATCAGGCCCCGGAGCCTGTGCCACCACCGGCCAACCGCCCGGCCCATGGCTTTGCCGAGCCTTCCAACAGCCCGGAACGGCGCGCCCAGCGCACGGACCCAGCGCTGCATCATCGACGGCGGCAGCCAGTCAGCGCGGAAGCGCACCAACCAGCGGGCATTGTTCCGCAACGCCTCACGGACGACGGCGATGCGGCCCGCCGCTGCCGGGGCCGGGGCCGCCGTGCGACCGTAGCGTTGCCGTTCGAAGTCCGAGGTGAGGGAAGCCACTGCTGCGTGTGCGGCGTCGTTGAGTCCTCCTGTGTCACCTAGTGCGGTGCTGGACCGCAGCCGGGCGGAAAAATGCCTCGGCGTCTCGCTGGATGTCGATGGCACGCCGTAATCGGTAGCGAGGTCCTGTAGCTCCGCCCAGGCAAGTTCAGGGGCAGGATCCTTGTAGCCAGGTGTGCCGGCTTCATCCGGAGGTTTTTGGTTCAACCGGCGTCGCCGGAGGACCGTCCTGCTCAGCCTCGGCGACCAGAGGAATCCGGCGAGCAACAAAATCCCCGCTGCTGCGGCGCCGATAGCCGGGAGCGGGTTCGTGGTGGCCGAACCCGCGGCAGGGGTCTCCACTCCAGGAATCGGGACGGGGGCTGCTGCCGGCGGCGCGGGGGTTGTGAGGACGTCTTTCTCATCGGCGTTGGTGCTGAGATTACTGGGAACCGAGGATTCGATGGCGTAATCGGGGACGTGGCCCCGAGACGGCGTTGGTTCAAAGGGAACCCAGCCCAGGCCCTCAAAATACAGTTCGGGCCATGCGTGGGCATCCCGGGCGTCCACCTCGTACTCAGGGAAGGATCCCTGACCGACCAAGGCCACGGACTCGCCCGTGAGCCGGCCCGGCGCGTAGCCCACCGCGATGCGGCTCGGAATGCCCTCGGCCCGTGCCATGACGGCCATGGCCGAGGAGAAATGAACACAATAGCCGCTCTTGACGGCAAGGAAGTCAGCCAGGACCGAGAGGCCGTTGCCGTCATAGCCGTTCTGCACGGGAGCTTGCAGGGAGTACGTGAACTCGCCGGAACGCAGGTAGTTCTGGAGGGCCAGCGCCTTGGCGTAGTTGCTGCCCGCGGATGCCGTGACGGTATCGGCTGTTTGCCGCACGATGTCCGGAAGGTTGCCCGGAATCCTCAGGAAGTCTTCTGAAATGCCCTTCGGTACGGAAGCGGCTTGGGACAGGGACTCTGATGTGATCCTGGGGGCTGCGGAGAAGACGACGTACCGTTGCGCGCGGGTGGTGGTCTCAGTGCTCATGATGCTCAAAGTGGCCGGATCCCAGGTCCAGCGTCCGTTGAGCCCGTTCACGGAGGCCGGCGCAAACGGGGCAGGGAGGTAAGGGCTGGTGAACAGGCCCGCGTTTATCGAGGTCACGGCGTTAACCACTTCGCCCTGGACGGCGTACCCCGTCTCGATCCTGTCCGCACCTACGCGACGCTCGGAGGCACGATCATCCGGAGCCCAGGTTTCGCCGTCGAAGTGGTCAACGGTGACCGACCTCAAATACAGGGGCGCGTCGGCGCTAGTGGCATACGTGATGCGGCCCGAACCGGTAGGACTCCTGAGGCTGTTGCCCAAGGTGATCATGGGATTGAGCCCATTGGAGGTGCCCCACGGGCTGAGACGCGAGCCCTGCGGAAAAGTGCCGGTCTCGAAACCGGGGATGGCCAAGGGGACGGTCATGGTCAATGCCAGCGCCAGGCCACCGGTGACAACTGAGCGCTTGAACTGGCCGGCACCGCGCCCCGAGCCCGACTGGAGCCTGGCATCAGGGGCGAACCAGTGGCTGCACCCCAGGATGAGCAGGTAACCCACGGCCGCGCCGATGAATCCGGCTACTCCCACGCTCTGCGGTTTGATAGTGGCAGGCACCACCATGACCGCCAGCAGGCCAATGCCGCTGGCCGCAGGCATGGAAAGTGGAACGGCCAGGGCATCGATGAGGATCACCAGGAGCCCAAGGCAGGCACACATGACGAAAACGATCCCGGCGTTGGGTGCCACCGGCGCGCTTTCGGACACCACTGTATCGGCGGCCCGCTTAATGTGTCGTCCGACGGCGGTAAAGGTCTCGGTGGTGGGGATGAACCCCGCCAGGCTCTCCTGGCGGCAGAAGATGAAGCTGAGCACAGCCGCCAAGGCGGCAAAGGAGCCCAGGGTCGCGATCAGCGGCTGGGCCCGGAGTGCCCGGAGGGCAGCAAGCGTCAGCGCGACCACTACCACCGTGGTGATCAGCGGCATGAACCAGGCCCAGCCCCTGAGGACACCGTTCAAGGACAACGCCGCCCCTAGGACAGCCACCGCCACTGATCCTGCCATGGCCCATGGATAGGGCCCTGGACCCGGGACCTGCGGCCGGGGCCGCTTGCCGGACGAAGCCGTGCTGGCTGTTCCACCCGGTTGCGTCGGAGCGCTGGGGGAGCCCTGGTGGGATGTGGCGGTCATCGTGGCACCGCCGCTCCACGCCGGACATCCATGGCCGCATCTGCGGCAGCTACGATGCCACCGGCATCGAAGGCTGACCAGGCAGCCGTCAACTGGGTTTTCGATGTCACAGCTGCTGCCCTCCAACCGGCAACACGCAAGATCTCAAGTATTTCCTCGTTGTTCCGTGAGGCATCGGTGATCAGTAAGGCAAAGGCGTTGGCACCATAGCCGGCCGCTGGGGCAAGTGTCCTTGCCTCGGCGGGCGTCAGGTTGCCCACCAAGGCAAGCAGCGGACCGCGCAACCGGTGCGCTGAGAGTTTGTCCATCAGGCGATCGTTGAAAGGAGAATCGGCATTCTCCGTGCCCGCCGAGCCGGGGGAGCCCTCCTTGTGTTCGGAGATTTGCTCGGTCCTGTGGTGCTCCGGCCTGGTGTGCCTCGGGCCGCTTAGCTCCACTGCCGCAAGACTCTCTGCGATGGCCTGAAGGCCGCCCACGCCCGCGAACTCCTCCGCCTCCGCGTCCGGCGCTGACCGCGAACGATGGAACGCCGGGCTGCCAAATGCATCAAGGAGCCGTAACGAATAGTTCCGTTCTGCCAGATGCGCGGTAATGGACATCGCCGCCGTGACCATCCACTCGAAGTTTGTACTGGTTACAAGGTCAGAGTTCTCGTCATGGCTCCCGAAGACAGAACCGGTTCCGGCGGCAAAGGCGGTGAATCTCTGGTCCAGGATGAGGGTGGCCTCGGGGGTGGTCACCGACTCCTCTTGGCGCACCATGAGTTGGCCATGGCGGGCAGTAGCCGCCCAGTGAACGCGGCGCATGGGATCGCCGTGCCTGTACTCACGGGTCATGATGTCATCATCGCTGGGATTGGCCCGGATACGGGTCGCCGTCACGCCATCATTGCCACGCGCACCGGCGAGGCCCGTGACGGGAAGTTCGACGGCGGCAGGAGTCACGGTGAGGATGTCGCCGTCGTCAATTGCATGCCGCCGCAGCGATAAGCCGAAAGGGTCACTGAACTCTGCGGTGACCGGACCAATCCGGAACTGTCCCCGCTTGCCCGAGCGCAAGTGATATTCGTAACGGCTGGTGCCTCCGGATGCTGATCGGGCAGGAAAGCGGAAAGCGGGTGGCTCACCGAAGCGGGGAGGCAGTTGCTCCTCCATGATCACGTGCCCTGTGGAATATGACGACCGGGCAACAGCGAGGCGAACGGTTGTGGTGCCGGACGTCTCCACCGTGGACGGATTGAACTCCCGGTACACCTGGAACTTGGGTTTGAGCACGCGGACGCCGGCGAGCGCCACCAAGGGAAGGAGAATCAACAGGACAGCCAGAGTCAGGAGATCACGCCTGCCCATGACATACGCGCACCCCAGGGAAAGGGCCCCGGCGGCCAGAAGCCCCCAGCCGCGGTTGGTGAATAAGTGCTTGGGAAGCCGATCCATGAGCGCCATACCGGCATCTCTCCTAAACGCTGTGCCTGTCCCTGCGCCACGCGCCAGGCGGTTCCTGGGCCACGGGCAAGGAAGCGAAGATGCCCCGGAGAATGCTCTGCGGCGTGTCGCCCGAACTCGCAGCCTTGCGGTCCAGGATGATCCGGTGGGCGAGCACTGATTCGGCCACGTCCACCACGTCATCCGGAAGGACGAAATCGCGGCCATCCAGGGCCGCCGTGGCCTTGGCCGCACGGAGCAGTTGCAGCAAAGATCGCGGGCTGGCACCAAGGCGGAGCCGGGCACTGTCACGGGTTGCCCGTCCAATGGCCACCGTGTACTCCTTGATGGCAGTGGAGACATAAACCTGCTGGACGGTGGCGATCATGGCAGCCACATCGGCCGCCGTGACCACGGGAGTCACCTTAATCAGGGGTGAGGACGCCTGATGTGTCTCCAACATCTCGATCTCGGCCTCCCTGTCCGGGTAGCCCATGGAAATCCTGGCCATAAAGCGGTCACGCTGTGCTTCCGGCAGCGGGTACGTGCCTTCCATCTCGATGGGGTTCTGCGTGGCCACCACCATGAAGGGCAATCCCAGCTGATACGAATGGCCGTCCACAGTCACCTGGTGCTCTTCCATGCATTCAAGCAAGGCGGATTGGGTTTTGGCCGAAGCGCGGTTTATTTCGTCGCCGATCACGATGTTCGCGAACACGGCACCGGGCCGGAACTCGAACTGCCGGGACGACTGGTTGTAGATGGACACTCCTGTGACGTCGGAAGGGAGCAGGTCCGGGGTGAATTGAATGCGGGACACCGTACAGTCCACAGTGCGGGCCAGCGTCTTTGCGAGCAAGGTCTTGCCGACCCCCGGCACATCCTCCAGCAGAAGATGACCTTGGGCCAGCAGCACAGTAAGGGCGAGCTTGGCGGCGTCGGCTTTTCCATCGATGACCTTATTGATGGAACCAAGGATGCGCTCGCTGGCATCGTGGAACCGTTCCGCGTCCATGACATGCGGCCTGTGCCCATTGAGCCCTGCGCCGTCACGGGGCAGGGGACTGTAAGCCTCGCCCTGAACAGGAGAAGGTTCAACGGTGACTTGTCGCTTGGACTCCATGAATTGCCCTTCAGCCGTGGCCTCCGCAGCAGCTGTCTTCGCTGAGCGCTGCTGGTGTTGGCCGCTTGTCCGTTCCAGACTACCCAGACATTGGCCTGCGCTAACATAGTGCCCCGGAATTTATGTGGCAAACGGAATTTATGGCTCGCTCCTCCCGGGCGCCCGGGGAGGACCGCGGTCCGAATAAGGTGGAAGCATGTGCAATTCCCTCGCTCCCGCACCTTACCGGGCGCCTTCCGACGCAGCAGACGAAAAAGACTCACGCCGGGAGTACCCGCCAGCGCCCGAACCCCTGCCTGTACCTGTGATGGACAATCACACGCATCTGGACTTCAGGCACGGCTTGATTGAGGTCTCGGTCCGGGACGCGATGGACTCCGCGGAAGCCGTTGGTGTGCAGGGCGCCATCCAAGTGGGCTGCGACCTCGAGTCCTCCAGGTTCACAGTGCAGGCGGTGGAAGCTGACCCCCGGCTACTCGGTGCCGTAGCAATCCACCCCAACGACGCCCCCGAATACGCGGCCCGCGGTGAACTGGAATCGGCGCTCGCCGAGATCGAGGCGCTGGCCGGTCATCCGCGGATCCGGGCCATCGGGGAGACCGGGCTGGACTTCTTCCGAACCCACGGTGAGGGGCTGGCCCATCAGCGGTACTCCTTCCGGCGACATATTGACATCGCCAAGAGGCTCGGGCTGACACTGCAGATTCACGACCGCGACGCCCACGACGACGTAGTGCAGGTCCTGCGGGAGGAAGGCGCTCCGGATCGCGTGGTGTTTCACTGCTTCTCCGGAGATGAGGAACTAGCCAGGATCTGTAACGGGAACGGCTGGTACATGTCCTTCGCCGGCACCATGACGTTCAAGAACGCCGGGAATCTCCGCGCTGCCCTGGCCATTGCCGAACCTGGCAGGATTCTGGTGGAAACCGACTCTCCGTTCCTCACACCGCATCCCCACCGCGGGCGGCCGAATGCGAGCTACATGGTTCCCTACACAGTCCGGTCCATGGCTGACGTGACAGGAGATGACTTGGCCGAACTTTGTTCGCGCTTGGCCGAAAACACCCTGAATGCCTACGGTTCGTGGGCCTAAGCCGCCTTTTTTGTCGACAAGGCGACTCCGGGCCTGGATACCCGGTATGCACGATTCTTGGTTCGTTTATAACGGATCGGTTACTGTGTTAAACAAGTAGCCGGGGTCGGGGAAGGCCTTCGGACAACTGCACCGGTTGATTCCGGAGCAATCAGTTGAATGTTTTTTGGCGGCGCAGATGCCGGCAGCAAGTGTAGGACCAGGTTTATTGCCTGGCCCTCCGTTTTTGCGGTCGGCATTACTTTTGCGCTTTTCCCCGTGCCCGGATGGTCTGAGAGTAATGGGCGATCGTGATCAAGTTCTTCACAACGGATGGCAAGTTCAGTTTCCTCAAGGTAGGTACCCAGCTGCTGGTGGTTGCAGCGCTGGTGGTTGGCGTCGTCGCCTTCGTCGGCAACAACAAGACCGTCACCCTCAACGTGGACGGCAAAGTGAGCTCCATCCAGACCTTCGGCGGCACTGTTGACCAAGTGGTCAAAGCAGCCAAGGTCGAGTTGAAGGACGCAGACCGCGTATCCCCGGCTCTTGACGCGCGGGTCGAAAACGGATCCGTAGTGAACGTCAACCTGGCCAAAGCCGTGTCCATTGAACTGGACGGCGCTCGGAAGACCGTGAACACCACTGCCCCTGACGTTGCAGGCCTGGTGAGCGAACTCGGTGTAGCAAGCTCCTCCGAAATCTCCCAGCCCAAAGAAGCGTCCTTGGAAGTCACCGGATCCTTCGTTTCCATCTCCACTCCCAAGACCATCAGCGTCGTAGCTGACGGCAAGGACACCAGCACCACCACGACGGCGGACGACGTCGCCACCGTGCTCAAGGACGCCGGCATCACCCTCGGTGCCAACGACCGCATCTCCCAGCCCGGCAATGCCCCCATCGTCCAGGACATGGTGATTAAGGTCTCCCGGGTGGACACGAGCAAGACCGCCGAAGCCACCGAAGAAGTACCGTTCGAAAGCGTGAAGAGTGATAGTGCTGAACTCTTCAAAGGCGAAGAGAAAGTGACTCAGGAAGGCGTGGCAGGGTCCCTGGTCAAGACGTTCAAGCTGGTCCTCGTGGACGGCCGTGAAGCGTCCCGCACCCTGGTCTCCAGCAACGTAGCCACCAAGCCGGTGACCGAAAAGATCAGCGTCGGCACCAAGGCCCGCCCCGTTCCCACCCCTGCCCCGCAGGCAGCAGCCGCAACTGCAGCACCCGCAGCCAGCGGCCCCACGGGCGCACCGAACGAAGCCATGTGGGACAGGATCGCCCAGTGTGAATCGGGCGGAAACTGGTCAATCAACACCGGCAACGGCTACTACGGTGGCCTGCAGTTCTCCAGCCCCACCTGGCTTGCCAACGGTGGTGGAGCCTACGCTCCCAACGCCAGCCTTGCCACCAAGGCTCAGCAGATTGACATCGCCAACCGCCTCTACGCCAAGAACGGCCTCAGCGACTGGGGCTGCGCCCACGCAGCCTGACCCCGCACAGGCGATACGATACCTAGGTGACTGAACCGAATTCCGAACCCGCCGCCGTCGCGCCCTTGATGGGAGCCACAGATATCCGACGGCTCGCCGAGGAGATCGGTGTACGCCCCACGAAAACCCTGGGGCAGAACTTTGTGATCGACGGCAACACCATCCGCAGGATTGTGGCCGCAGCCAACATTGGCGACGACGAAACCGTGCTGGAGGTAGGCCCTGGCCTTGGCTCCCTGACACTCGGTTTGCTGGACGCGGCCAAGGCCGTGGTCGCCGTCGAAATCGACCCCGTGTTGGCGGAAAAGCTCCCAGCGACTGTGCGCGCTTGGCGGCCCGGTGCGGAGGACAACTTCCACTTGGTGTTGTCGGACGCCATGAAGGTCACCGAACTGCCTTTGCCACCCACCGCATTGGTGGCCAACCTGCCCTACAACGTGGCCGTTCCGGTGGTGCTTCACCTGCTGCAGCATTTCCCCAGCCTCCAGCATGGCCTGGTCATGGTTCAGGATGAGGTTGCGGATCGCCTGGCCGCCACGCCGGGTTCCAAGATCTACGGTGTCCCGTCGGTCAAGGCGGCCTGGTATGGGCATATGCGCAAGGCCGGCGTCATCGGGATGAACGTCTTCTGGCCTGCGCCGAAGATCCATTCAGGTCTGGTCGCCTTCACCCGGCATAACCCACCGGAAACGCATGCCACGCGTGAACAGGTATTCGCCGTCATTGATGCTGCCTTCGCGCAGCGGCGGAAAACGCTGCGCGCGGCACTCGCCGGTTGGGCCGGGAGCGCCTCCGAAGCGGAGCGGTGCCTCGTGGCCGCCGGAGTTGACCCCACAGCGCGCGGCGAGGTCCTGGACATCCATGCCTACGTCAAGATCGCCGAAGCCCGCCACCCCGTGGACGCATGAACCCGGGTAACCGCAAGCCAAGCAGCCTCCCGTTCGTGGGGGATCGCTTTCATGCCCGTACGGTTCGCGTCAAAGCCCCGGGCAAGATCAACGTCTCCCTGAGCGTAGGACCGTTGCGGCCCGACGGATACCATTCGGTGGCCAGCGTGTACCTTGCCGTCTCCCTCTACGAGGAAGTGGCGGCCACAAGTACCGAGACCGAAGGAATCACTGTCAGCATCAGCCCGGACAGCACACTGGACCTGGACGGCGTGGACATCCCCTTGGACGAGCGCAATCTCGCCTACAAGGCTGCGGCCATCATGGCTGAAATGTCCGAGAAACCAACCGGCGTGCACTTGGAAATCACCAAGCGTGTCCCCGTGGCTGGTGGAATGGGCGGTGGCTCTGCAGACGCCGCCGCCACGCTGCTGGCCTGCGATGCGCTCTGGAACAGCGGCCTTTCGCGCGAGGAACTTGCGCACCTTGCAGCCGAGTTGGGCGCAGACGTGCCGTTCTCGCTCCTGGGAGGCACCGCCGTCGGGCTTGGCGTGGGAGATAAACTCTCGCCCGCGCTGGCCAAGGCGCAAATGGATTGGGTGCTGGTTTTTGCCGATTACGGGTTGTCCACTCCTGACGTGTTCCGAACCCTCGACGGGCTTCGGGACTCAGAAGGCGTGGAGATTCCCGAGCCCGTTGACGTGGACCCCACCATCCTCCAAGCCCTGCGGAACGGTGACCCCGAAACCCTCAGCCGCGTGCTGATCAACGACCTCCAGCGGGCCTCCATTACGCTCGCACCCCAGCTTCGCGACACCATCGGGCTCGGTGAAGCGCGCGGTGCCCTTGCCGGCATGGTGTCCGGCTCGGGACCCACCATCGCCCTGCTTGCCAGGGATTCTGTCTCAGCTAAGGTCCTTGCCGAAGAGTTGACCCACCGCGGACACACTGCCTTGGCGGTCCACGGCCCGGTGCCCGGCGCCCGGATTATCTCCGATACCCTCCTTTAGTACCTCCGCATTCCAGCAGTAGAAAGTAGTACCCATTGGCCCACCTGCTTGGCGGCGAAAACCTCACCGTTTCGTTCGCGACCCGCACTGTCCTCGACGGCGTCACCCTCGGTTTGGACGATGGCGACCGCATCGGCATGGTGGGCCGCAACGGTGACGGTAAATCGACACTCATGCGCCTGCTCGCCTTGCGTTCGACGCCCGACTCGGGCCGCGTCACCAAGCGCGGAGACGTCAACGTCGGCTACCTGGACCAAGGCGACGTGCTCGACGGCGACCTGACAGTAGGCGCTGCGATCGTCGGTGACCGCGCGGATCACGAATGGGCGGCCAACGCCAAGATCCGCGAAGTCATGGGCGGACTGGTGGGCGACGTCGACTGGCACGCCAACGTCCATGCTCTATCCGGCGGCCAGAAGCGCCGTGTTGCGCTGGCCAAACTCCTCATCGAAGACCACGACGTCATCATGCTTGACGAACCCACCAACCACCTCGACGTCGAAGGCGTGGCGTGGCTGGCCCGGCACCTCAAGACACGTTGGCGCGCCAACCAGGGCGCCTTCCTGGTGGTCACCCACGACCGCTGGTTCCTCGACGAAGTCTGCAACTACACCTGGGAAGTCCACGACGCCATGGTGGATATGTTCGACGGCGGGTACGCAGCCTACGTTTTGGCGCGCGCCGAGCGCGACCGTATGGCCGCCGTCGTCGAAGGTAAACGCCAGCAGCTCGTCAAAAAGGAACTGGCGTGGCTTCGGCGTGGTGCACCTGCACGAACCGCGAAGCCCAAGTTCCGCATCGAAGCTGCCAACGACCTCATCGCCGACGTACCCGATCCCCGCGACTCCGTGGCCCTCAGCAAAATGGCCACCGCACGCTTGGGCAAGGACGTGCTGGACCTCGAGAACGTCACCCTTGACCTCCTCGACGGCGAGGACGGACAGAAGCTCTTCGACAACATCACTCTCCGGCTTGCGCCGGGCGAACGTCTTGGGCTGGTGGGAGTCAACGGGGCAGGCAAGTCCACGCTCCTGAGGCTGCTGAACGGTGAAATCCAGCCGAGCTCGGGCAAGGTCAAGCGTGGCAAGACTGTGGTCACTGCCGTGCTGACCCAGGACGTCAAAGAGCTCGATGAAGTCTCGGACCTGCGCGTCATTGAGGTCATCGAACGCGAGAAGCGGTCGTTCAGTGTGGGCGGCAAGGAATTTACCGCCGGACAGCTCGTGGAACAGCTCGGGTTCACCAAGGAAAAGCAGTGGACACCCGTGAGCGACCTCTCCGGCGGTGAGCGTCGTCGACTTCAGCTCCTGCGCCTGCTGGTAGGGGAGCCCAACGTCCTTATGCTCGACGAACCCACCAACGACCTCGACACCGACACCCTTGCCGCCGTCGAAGACGTCCTGGACGGCTGGCCCGGCACCCTGGTTGTGGTGAGCCACGACCGCTACCTCCTGGAACGCGTCACCGACAACCAGATGGCGTTGCTGGGCGATGGCAAACTTCGTGGCCTGCCCGGCGGTGTGGACCAGTACCTCGAATTGCGCGAAGCTGCACTGGCCTCGGGCGCAGTTGGCGGCGGCTCAGGTGCTCCCACTTCCGCAAGTGGCGGCTCTTCGGGTGCGGCCGCTCCATCCGGTGCCAGCGAAGCCGAAAAACGCGAAGCCCGCAAGGACCTCAACAGGATCGACCGCCAACTCGGCAAGATCTCCCAGCAGGAAGAAAAGCTCCACACCCAGATGGCAGCCAAGTCCGAATCCGGTGACTTCGACGCCTTGGGGGAGCTCAACGCAAAGCTCCAGGAATTGCTCGAGGAGAAAGAGGGCCTGGAACTGGAGTGGCTCGAGGCCGCCGAAATCCTGGGCGAGTAGATTGAGCGGTGAGCGCCGTCTCGCCGTTGCTTAGCTACGTCCCAGGGGCACGCATCCTCCGCTTAGCAGCGGCACGCATCCTCCGCTTAGCAGCAGCACAGCGGCACGCATCCTCCGCTTAGCAGCAGCACAGCGGCGCACATCCTCCGCGTGCTGCTCCTTCGTCGCTTTGACGCACGCTTCCGGATGCCTGCCGCTGCGCCGACGGCCGATTACCAACCCTCTATCACGTTCCTCGGGTTTGCGGCGGACCCTCTCTCACATCCCAAGGGTTTCGGGTCGATCGTCTCTCACGTCCCTAGGGTTTGGGGTGGATGGTCTCTCACGTCCCTAGGGTTTGGGGTGGATGGTCTCTCACGTCCCTAGGGTTTTTGCGCTTGTTCGTAGCCTATGAGCCAGTGCAGGCCGTGGCGGTCCACTACCTGGCCGTCTGATGCGCCCCATGGTTTCGGCGCAAGTGGGTCCACGATTCGGCCCCCCGTCGGCGAGCTTGTTGAACCATTCGTGAAGGACTGCTGGTTCGGCTGCTCCCAGCAGTGAGAGCATGACTCCTTCGGTGCGGATGCTCTTTTCGCCGTTTGAAGTGTCAGATCCGCCCAATGAAACCACCCCGCTGAGGACTCCGTGGGCGATCGCATCAGAAGGACCGTCGGTGCGATTGAAATCCTCGAAGGTGTACAGGGAAAGCTCCCCGCCGAAGATCTCCGCGTAGAAACCAAGCGTGTCACGAGCCGTTCCCGGGAAACTCACATAGATCTGCGGTGCGGTCATGAGCACATCCTACAAAGTACCAAGCACCTGGGAGGTGAGAGAGGGTTGCCCGGGAGGCGCCGGGAGGTGAGAGATGGATGCCCGGGAGGCGCCGGGAGGTGAGAGAGGGTTGCCCGGGAGGCGCCGGGAGGTGAGAGAGCGTCGTGGCAGGCATCCGGCAGCGTGCGTCAAAGCGACGAACGAAGGAGCAGCACGCAGAGGATGGCTGCCCTAACGCGGGTGGCAGCCCCAACGCAGAATAAACCTAGTCCCCGCTGCGGAGCTCAGGCTCTTTTTGGAGCCCCGTGAGGCCGTTCCACGCCAGGTTCACCAAGTGAGCGGCGACAGCCCGTTTGTCGGGAGTGCGGCTGTCCAGCCACCACTGGCCTGTCATGGCCACCATTCCCACGAGCATCTGCGCATACATGGCTCCGTCCGCGGCGCTGAATCCGCGCCGCGCGAATTCGTCGGAGAGAAGGTGTTCCACCCTGGCCGTCACGTGGGTGAGCAGCGTGGAGAAGGCGCCCTCGGGCTGTGAGGGCGGGGCGTCGCGCACGAGGATCCGGAAGCCGTCGGTGCGGTCTTCGATGTAACCAAGGAGTGCCAACGCAGCACGTTCAACCAGTACGCGGGGCTTCGCTTCGGTGCTGAGGGCCTCGGTGATGGAGTCCAGGAGGATCCGGAATTCGGTCTCCACCACCTGCCGGTACAGGCCTTCCTTGGAGCCGAAATGCTCGTAGATCACGGGCTTGGAGACTCCGGCGGCGGCAGCGATTTCCTCGATGGTGGTGCCATCCAGTCCCCGGGCGGCGAAGAGGGCACGACCGATGCCGACGAGTTGTGATTTCCGCTGCTGTCCGGTCATCCGTATGCGCACTGCCGGGCCGCTGGTGACATGCTCTGCGGGCTCGGAGGCGGCCGCTGGCCGGGGGAGTTCAGTGCGGTTGCTCACGTGTCCATCATGCCCTAAGTGACCGCTGGAACGGGCGCAGGGCGGGTCCTCCGGGAGCGGAAGTGTGAATCCCGGAGCGTCCTCGGGGTGGTCAAGTCGCGAAGCATGCATTGGTCATGGCAAACTAGATTCTTGTGTGTGCATCCCGGTGATCCGGGAAACCCTCCGGGCCGCAAGATCCGGGGGACGAATCATGCACGGTCCGCTCTGGTGTAATGGCAGCACCCCGGCCTTTGGAGCCGTGGAGTATAGGTTCGAATCCTATGGGCGGAACGGTCGGAAAATGCTCTCCTTCTCTGTACCTGTAGCGGCTCTCACGGTGCCTGGGTCCATTGCTGGATGGCAGCATTCCGAAGCCGGGTTACCCGGGACATACCGAGCAAGGAGAGCCAGTACGTGAGCCCCGAAACCACCGGTCCCGCAGCGGTGATCGTTTTGGCCGCAGGTGCCGGAACGCGCATGAAGTCGCGGACTCCCAAGATCCTCCACGAAATCGGCGGCCGCTCCATGGTGGGCCACGCTCTCCTCGCCGCACGTGCCATCAACCCGTTGAAGCTGGCCCTGGTTGTCCGGCACGAGCGTGACCGCGTAGCAGAGCACGTTACCGGGCTGGATCCGGAAGCACTCATTGTTGACCAGGACGACGTTCCCGGCACAGGCCGAGCAGTGGAAGTGGCACTCAACGCGCTGGACGCCGACGGCGAACTTTCCGGCACCGTGGTGGTCACCTACGGCGACGTCCCGCTGCTGACCGGTCAACTGCTCGGTGAACTTGTGGCAACGCACGAGGCTGAGGGCAACGCCGTCACGGTCCTCACCGCGGTGCTGGACGATGCAACCGGCTACGGCCGGATCCTGCGCGCCGAAGATGGCACCGTCACCGGTATTCGTGAGCACAAGGATGCCAGCGAAACCGAGCGCACCATCCGCGAGGTCAACTCCGGTATCTACGCTTTCGACGCCGCCGTTTTGCGCACCGCACTGGCGAAGGTCACCACGGACAATGCCCAGGGCGAAATGTATCTGACCGACGTCCTCGGGTTGGCCCGTGACGCAGGTGGCCGGGTAGCCGCCGTCGTGACTGAGGACCGCTGGCAGGTTGAAGGTGCCAACGACCGCATCCAGCTGTCCGCGCTTGGTGCAGAGCACAACCGCCGCATCATCGAGTCCTGGATGCGTGCCGGCGTGACCGTGGTGGATCCCGCCACCACCTGGATCGATTCCACCGTCACGCTCGATGAAGACGTCCGGTTGCTGCCCAACACCCAACTTCACGGTTCCACCACGGTGGCGCGCGACGCCGTCGTTGGTCCTGACACAACCTTGACGGACGTCAGCGTTGGCGAAGGCGCAAAGGTGATCCGTACGCACGGTTCGGGTTCCACCATCGGTGCCAAGGCAAGTGTCGGACCGTTCACGTACCTCCGCCCCGGCACGGTCCTGGGCGAGACCGGCAAGATCGGCGCGTTCTACGAAACCAAGAACGTGACAATCGGCCGCGGTTCCAAACTGTCCCACCTGGGCTACGCCGGTGATGCTGAGATCGGCGAAGACACCAACATCGGTTGCGGCAACATCACGGCCAACTACGACGGCGAGAAGAAGCACCGCACGGTGATCGGCTCGGGCGTCCGCACAGGTTCAAACACGGTCTTCGTGGCACCTGTGACAGTTGGCGACGGCGCTTACAGTGGCGCCGGCGCGGTCATCCGTAAGGATGTTCCCGCGGGAGCCCTCGCGCTCAGCCTGGCCGCACAGCGGAACGCCGAAGGCTGGGTAGCGGCCAACCGGCCGGGCACCGCCTCCGCGAAGCTGGCCGAAGCCGCGCAGGAGCCGGCGTCCGCATCCACATCTTCACAATCCCCGGCAACCATAGAAGAAGGCAAACAGGCATGAGCGAAATTACCGCACACGGCGAGAAGAAACTGATTCTCGCCGCCGGAAGGGCGCATCCGGAGCTGGCGCAGGAAATCGCGAAGGAGCTGGAGACCGAGCTCCTGCCCATCGACGCCTACGACTTCGCCAACGGGGAAATCTACGTCCGTTCGGCCGAGAGCGTGCGAGGCACTGATGCCTTCGTCATCCAGGCCCACCCGGCTCCGCTGAACAACTGGCTCATGGAGCAGTTGATCATGATTGACTCGCTCAAGCGCGCCTCTGCCAAGAGGATCACGGTTGTTTCCCCGTTCTACCCGTACTCCCGCCAGGACAAGAAGGGCCGCGGCCGCGAGCCCATTTCCGCCCGACTGGTTGCCGACCTTTACAAGACCGCCGGCGCGGACCGCATCATGTCCGTTGACCTGCACACCTCGCAGATCCAGGGCTTCTTCGACGGTCCTGTGGACCACCTGATGGCAATCCCGCTGCTGGCCGACTACATCCGCACCAAGGTGGAAGCGGACAACATCACGGTTGTTTCGCCTGACACGGGCCGCGTCCGGGTAGCCGAGCAGTGGGCTGAGCGCCTGGGCGGTGCCCCGCTCGCGTTCGTTCACAAGAGCCGCGACCTCACCGTCCCCAACCAGGCAGTCTCCAAGACTGTTGTTGGCCAGGTTGAAGGCCGCACCTGCGTCCTCATCGACGACATGATCGACACTGGCGGAACCATCTCCGGCGCCGTCCAGGTCCTGAAGAACGCCGGCGCCAAGGACGTCATCATTGCCTGCACGCACGCGGTCTTCTCAGATCCCGCCGCGCAGCGCCTCGCTGATTCCGGTGCCCGCGAAGTCGTGGTCACCAACACGCTGCCCATCCCGGCGGAGAAGCGCTTCCCGTCGCTGACGGTGTTGTCGATCGCACCGTTGATTGCCCGCGCCATTCGTGAAGTGTTCGACGACGGTTCGGTCACGAGCCTGTTCGACGGCAAAGCATAGCGCCGGACTGCTGAATTTGAGCGGGCCATCCGCCGCCTTCGGGCGTGCGGGTGGCCCGTTTTCATTGCCCGTTTTCAGAAAGGGTGCGAACCGCTGCTAAACTCTTGGGGATACCTTGGCGAGGGAGAGCACATCCGGTCCGCATTTGTGGACCAGGGTTGCGGGTCTCCGTTATCGACTGGGTCTGCATCTCCTTCAACACAGGCGGAACGGCTGCTCGGCGGCCGATCTCAGCCGGGCGTAGAAGGTCTCCAGACCTCCGCCCTTGCTGATAGACCAGCCCGGACTTCCCGGGTGCCACAGTAATCAAGGAGTACACATGTCTGAGCAGAAGCTCACCGCAGAACTGCGCACCGAATTCGGCAAGGGTTTCGCCCGCCGTGCACGCATGGCCGGCCAGATCCCGGCTGTCATCTACGGTCACGGCGCAGAGCCCATCCACATCAACCTGCCGGGCCGCGCCACCACGCTGGCAGTTCGCGTTTCCAACGCCCTGCTTGCAATCGACGTCGACGGCGAGCAGCACCTTACGCTCGTCAAGGACATCCAGCGCGATCCCGTTAAGCAGATCATCGAGCACGTTGACCTCCAGACCGTGAAGGCCGGCGAGAAGGTTACCGTCGACATCGCCATCCACGTTTCCGGTGAAGTTGCTCCGGGTGCTGTCGCCAGCCTCGAAGCCACCACGGTTTCCCTCGAAGCTGAAGCAACCCACGTTCCCACCGCCGTCGAGGTCAACATCGACGGCCTCAAGGCCGGCGAGAGCATCCACGCTTCCGACCTGGTCCTTCCGAAGGGTTCCATCCTGCTCACCGAAGGCGACACCCTGGTGGTCCGCATCGCTGAAGCCGCTGGTGCTGAGGAAGAAGAGAGCACGGAAGCTGCCGCTGAGTAGTCTTCTGACTGCTTGAGGCTTACGCCGTTGAGTGGCCGGGCACCCTTGGGGTCCCGGCCACTTCTTCTTTGCCACCCACCATCCCTGCTGATCAACCGAACCCTCCCTAGGATGAGACCATGACTGACACCTGGCTGATTGTCGGCCTCGGCAACCCCGGCAGCGAGTACAGCAACAACCGGCACAATGTTGGCCAGATGGTGCTGGACGAACTGGCTTCCCGCATGGGTGGGAAGTTCAAGGTCCACAAGGCTCGCGCCCAGGTGGTGGAGGGCCGGCTGGGTATTGGAGGTCCCCGTGTGGTGCTGGCGAAGCCCATGACGTACATGAACGTCTCAGGCGGACCCGTAGCTGGGCTGTGCAACTTTTTCGACATCGCACCGGACCATGTCATAGCCGTCCACGACGAGATCGACATCCCTTTTAACACGGTCAAGCTAAAAATAGGCGGCGGTGAGGGCGGGCACAACGGTCTGCGGGACATCTCCAAAGCACTTGCCACCAAGGACTACCTGCGTGTCCGTGTAGGGGTGGGCCGACCGCCGGGCCGCATGGAGACGGCCGACTACGTCCTCCGGGATTTCGCCACCGCGGAGAAGAAGGAACTGCCGTTCCTCGTGGACGAAGCGGCTGACGCAGTGGAGCTGCTCATGGACCAGGGCCTGCTCGCCGCGCAACAGAAGCACCACCCTGCCAAAGCTTGAGCAAATCTTGAGGAAAGCCTGAGGAAAGCCTGACGGTCCCGAGGACCTTAAGGCCTACAAACTGTGGGCCCCCGGCGGTAGTGTGCATCTTACGCAAGTAAGCGGTGGGGGACTGTCGCGGATGTGTAGCTAAGGATGCGGATGTCGGCGGAGTTGCTAAACAGGAGCGGGGGAGGCGCAGCGAGAGCTGCGGCTCCCGATCTTGTGGGCGGCCCAACAGACCGTCAAACATGGTCGCTGTTGGCCCGGAGCCACGATTTGTCCAAGGCGGGCAAACACCTCGAATCGCCCGACTCCTACGGTGTGGTCCTAACAGGGGAACGGGGAATCGGTAAATCAGGCCTGGCAAGGGCAGTAGTGTCCTCTCTTGGTCCCAAAGTCCACAGCCTCCAGCTGCGCAACACCGTAGCAAGCGGCCAAACCCCCTATGGATGCCTTGGTTTCCTGCTGGCCCGGTTGCCCTCGGGTGCCGTGGGCTCGCCTACGGGCATCCTGCATGCGGTCACTAACCTGATCAGGACAGAAGCCGCGGGCCGCGAAACTGTCTTCATCGTGGACAACGCCGGCGGCATGGATCCCATGAGCACGGGCGTTCTGTTGAACCTCATGGCCACCGGCACCGCGAAGGTCATCGCCACCGTCCAACGCGCCAGCGACCTTCCAGCTGATTTCCATCGTCTGGTCCTTGAAGGAACGCTGGGTGAGGTACATCTGAATACCCTCAGCGAGGAACAGACCAAGCAGGTCCTGGGTTCGGTCCTGGGGCATTATGTCTCTTCAACATTGGTAGGTTCACTTCACTCCGCCGTGGGTGGTAACCCCATGCTCCTGCATGCGCTTCTCGAGGAGCAACGGCATACCGGCAACCTCGTTCTCAATGACTCCGTCTGGACTCTCCGTGACCGAATCAAACTTGAGGGCGCCACGGTTGTGGAGGACTTTGTCCGCTCCAGACTGGCGCGCGAACCGCAAGCCAGCAGGACCGTCGTCGAAATCCTGGCTTGTGCGCAGCGCGCAACACTGTTGGATCTGGCCGACATCTTCGGCACCGACGTTCTGGTGGAGATGGAAGAGTCCGCCCTGCTGACCATTGAAAAGGATGGGGACCACTGGGTTTCGCTCCGGGACCCGTACGTGGGCGAGGTAGTGCGCGGCTGGTTGAGTACCCGCCGCATGCGTGAGCTGCGGTTGATGCTGCACGGTCCCAAAGAGCCGGAACTCCAAGCCTTGGCACCGCAGGACCTCCTCAGCTATGCGGCATGGATGCATGCCTCCGAGGACGAGCCCGCGCCGTCACCCGCGCATGCACTTGCGGCCGGGCGGGCCGCGTTGGATGACTATGACCCCAACTTCGCCATTCAGTGCACGCTGTCACTGGACCCGAAGGACAGCGAATGGGTGCCCGGGCAGCGGCTCAAAGCTGCGGCCTACCTGTTGCTGGACCTGCCGTTGCACGCGGCCCAGGCCCTGGATGAGGTGTCCGACTCCCACATCGAGGCTTTGGAGCCATTGGAGTTCGCTGAAGTCATCGCAGCAAAATGCCAGGCGATGACGTGGATCGACGGTCGGTCAGCAATGGTGCCGGGGGTTATCGCCGCCGGTCTGGAGACACTCGAAGCCAAGGCCGGGGATTACCCGGCACGGGCAATGACGGCGGCGCGCAACCGACTCCGGCTCTGCAGCTACGAGTACCAAACCTACATGGGTGAGTACGCCGCCATGATTGACGCCTTGGAGGAGGAACAGGCCAAGGATCCCTCGGAGGACCGCGAACACTGGCTTAGGTCATCCTTCTTCCTGATCGAGGCCCGCTGCATGCTTGGCAGGGAGTTGGAGGCACAACACCTTGCGCGAACCGTTTCACGGCACTTGGGGGACACGGACCGCCCCGCACAGCTGGAGGAATCTTTCGCGAGGCACGCGTTCCTGGTCCTGTTGTTGTCCGGGCAATGGCGGAAGTGCATCGAACTCATGCGCCGCACACCCTCAGGGTCCTCACGCCTTCAATACCGGGGTGCGCTCACTGAACTGGGCGTTGGGCTTGCGTTCGCTTATGCGGGCAAGCCCGCCAGCGCAATCGAACCCCTCCGCTCGGCCGTTGCGCAATTGGAGCTCCGGCCCAGCATGAACATGAACAAGGTTGCCTATGCAGCCACCGCTTTTGCCTACGCTCAACTGGGCAATTCCGTGGAGGCAGGCCGGTACCTGGACCTCTACAGGACCTGCAGGGGGGTGGGCACGTATTTCTCCGAATCCGTCGCTGAGTTCTGTGCGGAGCTGGCCGGGCGGTGGATGGGTGACCCTGATGTGAAGCAGCGGCTCCTGGCCCGGGTGCGCACAGACATCGAGCAGCAGCGCTTCACCACGGCCGGCATCTACCTTTTTGGCGCCACCGTGGAAGGGACAGACGAGGAATACCGGTTGCTGGAGGATATTGCCGGCCGCCGCCAAGGGCCCTTGGCCAAGATTTCCGGCGATCTTGCGCGTGGCGCCCTGACCAAGAGCTCCCGCTCATTGCTGGCGGCCGCTGATGCTGCAGCATCCCTTGACCTGTTGGTGGTGGAAGCCCGGTGCGTGGCCATGGCACTTGATTACGCCAGGGACGCCGGGGAAACAACAGCGGCCCGAACGGCGCAGCTGAGGCTTGAACGGCTGGAACATTCGGTCCCGGCATTGCCGATCCAGCCACGCAGCGACGCGCCGGTGTTAACCGAACGGGAACGCCAGATTGCTAAACTCGCGGGAAAGGGTGTCAGCAACCGTGAAATCGCGATGGATATTGGGGTGTCTGTGCGAACTGTAGAAGGTCATCTGTACCAGGTGTTCACCAAGCTCGGCGTATCGTCTCGGGGCGAGCTCAATGGACTGCTGTGAGGCAAGCGGCGAAACTTCCGTAGACATGGTGTGGGTTGCCCATGCAGGCTGAGCACCTTGTAGGGCGGGACGCCGAACTGGAACTCGCCATGGAGATTCTGCGTCAGGAAGGCGCCGGGGCCGTGCTCCTGGTTGCGGATCCCGGCATCGGAAAGACCGCCCTGGCAGCCGAAATCGCAGCGCGCCTGGCTGGGGAAATGGTGGTGATGCGGGTTCATGGGAGTCCCGCTTTGTCCGCCGTGCCCTACGGCGTCCTTGCCCCGTACTTACTGGACCTTCCTGTTGAGCAAGCAACGTCGCCTGTGGCGATCCTGCGTGAGTTCTGGTCCCAATTCGAGAAACGGCGTGGCGGCGAAGGAGCGCGCCTGCTGTTGATCGTGGACGACGCACACGACCTCGATGAAGGCACTACGCAGATTCTCGCCGAGCTGGTCACTGCGGGATGGGCGCGGCTCGTAGCCACCAGCCGGCCCAGGCCGGGTTTGCCCGCGGCCCTGCTTCAACTCTGGTACGACGGACTGGCAGAACGGCTGGAGCTCCACCCGCTGGACAAGCAAACGGTCACGGAGCTGGCAGAAAAGACGCTCGGCGGGACCGTCATGTCCAGCGCGGTTGAGGTCCTGCACTCAGCGTCCGAAGGCAACCCATTGCTGCTTCACTGCCTCCTTGAGGACTCAAAGTCTGAGGGAAACCTGGTACGCCGGAACGGAGTCTGGCTCCTGACCCGGGCACTCTCCGGCAGCGGGGAAAGCCTGGCCGAGGTAGTCCGCAACAGGGTACTTCGGACCAGCGAAGCTGAAAGGGAGGCGATGTACATCATCGCCCTGTCCGAGCCCGTCCCTGCCGCTGTGCTGGATACGCAAGTGGGCAGGGACACTGTACGGGCATTGATGGACAGCCGGCTTGTACTGTCCGCCAATGGAGCCGGTGGGCCCCTCAAAATGTGGCACCCCATGTACAGTGAGGCGCTGCGCAAGATCGTTTCGCCTGCCCGCAGCCTCCAAATCCGCCAGCGCATGGAGCAGCAATTGCCCACGGAACCGTCCACAGCGGAGGGACTGCTCCGGATGGTGAGCTGGGCCCTGGACTGTGGCGCCGACGTCGAGGATGAACGGCTGCTGCAGGCAGCATTCCTGGCCGCCAAGCTGCTTCAGAATCCCTTGGCGGTAGCGGCAGCGGGAAAAGTTCGGTCGGAGGCGCTGCGTCCGCGGGCGAGCGCGGTCATGGCCATGGTCCACTACAACGACGGCGACTACCGCCGTGCCGCCGGGTTGTTGGAGGAAGGCTCCGGGTTCCTGGACGCTGATCCGTCGCGACCTTTGGGCGCAGGCCTTCTGTGGGCTGCAGCGCGCACTGCCGCGGGCGATCCGTCAGCTGACATCGTGGCTGATGTGCGGACCGCTGCCAAAGCCCTGATTGGTGACCGGGAGATCTCGGACCCTGTTGTCCGGCAAGTCGAAAGGCACGTGCGGGCGCTGGAATTGGCAGTGCTCGCCAATGACGGCCGCTATGAGGAACTCCGTGAGGGCCTGGACGGGTTCGCGGAAGCGCTCGGGGATGATGGGCCTGACCTTGCCATGAACCGGATTTTCCTGCTGGCGATGCAGTGTGAGCTCCTGACGGTGGAGGGACACCCCGGGCAGGCTTTGGAGGCTGGCCGCGAAGCCTTGCTACTGTTGGAAAACGATAATGACCTCCTGTACTTCAGCGACTTTGTCCTGCTGCGATACACCCTGGCCGCCTTGGAATCCGGAGATTGGGTAGCGGCCGCTACAGCCCTTGACCGCTACGCCGCCGGTTCGGCCATGGGACTTATCTATTTTGGTGGAGGCGTCGAAGCGCTCAAAGGCATGTCACTGTTGCGCCAGGGCCGCCTGGAACAGGCAACGGAGCTGCTGACGCCCGCCGTCGAAGCGCTGCGGGTCAGGGACCCGCTGCAGTTGCGAAGCCTTGGAAACGCCTTGGCGTTCTATGCCGCAGCCAAGTCCGGCAACACACTGCTTGCCCGGCGCCTGGAAAGGGAGCAGCGAGCGGCGGCAGGCGCAGGCGCCTTCGTGGAAGCACTCGCGGAAGTGTTCAGGCTCGCAGGCCAGGAACTTCTCAACAAAGGCACAGGCCTGCAGAAATTGAGCCGACTTCCGGAATCCGGGTATCTGCACCGGTTGCCCGGCATTTTGCTGCAGAACCTGGTCCTTAGGGCCGAGGTC
Organism: Paenarthrobacter sp. TE3676; assembly: GCF_056279165.1. Classification (NCBI taxonomy): domain Bacteria; kingdom Bacillati; phylum Actinomycetota; class Actinomycetes; order Micrococcales; family Micrococcaceae; genus Paenarthrobacter; species Paenarthrobacter sp. TE3676. Next base: position 36,568 of record NZ_JBWBQU010000005.1, on the reverse strand, counting down.
GGGGACGTGCAGGCCATGGAGTCCATCCAGGAAACGGCGTCGCCGATGGACGGGGGCTGGGCAGCCGGCTGGCAGTCCATGGCGGCCGCACAGTTGCGCGGTGACGGCCAAGGGTTCGTGAATGCGGGCAATCTCTTGGCTGCTTCCGGAATGCCCGGGCCCGCCGCGGTGGCCTTCGACAGGGCTGCTGTGACCTTCGACGCTGAAGGCAAACGGCCCGAGGCGCGGCAAGCAGCTGTACTGCGCGATGTCAGCGAGGCCAGCCTGGGCGATGCCCTGGTTCATGACCCGCACACCGAGGCGGACCGGTCCGTGCCATTGACCCGACGTGAGCAGGACATCGTGGCATTGGCCGTCTCAGGACTGACCGATCGCCAGATCGCCGAGAAGCTCATGGTGTCGGTCCGGACCGTGGAAGGTCATTTGTACCGGAGCTACGCCAAACTGGGCATCCGGCGGCGTGAAGATCTGGGTGCGGCCGTCCGTCACTGACGCGCGCTGCTGAGTACCCGCTTCAGGGCCTCCCGGCCCACCTACCCCCGGAATCCCGCGGGATTTACCAAATCAATGGAGTAATGCGCGGGTATTCCGTGTCCAAACCAAGTAGTGCCCCGTCCTGGGACTGAGTACAACAGAGTATGGCGGCACCAAAAGCTGCCCGCTTTTCGAGTACCAACTACTGATGTACGCGATGTTGCGCCCCGGCAATATTGATCTTGGAAGAACGGTTCAGCCCCAAGCATCACCGGGATTCCGAAAGTCGCATCACCCGCATCGGAGGTCTCTTGAGCCGATGCTCCGGCCGCCGCAAGGTGGTCCGGCCCTGTACGAAGCCGGCGGCGACAGAGTCTTCTGAGACCGAGACTCTCCCCCCAGCCGCCGCCGGCTTCTAGGCCAGGGACCCCGCGTATCGCGGCCCCCCACCCCCTCCCGCATCATGGGACTGCTGCTATTGGAGTGTGCATGTTGCCGGACCCCTGGCTGGACGAAGACACCGTCACAGCAGGGCTGAGGCCATCAACACTCCCGGACAGGGCGCAGCTGCTCAACCTCATACTTTCCGCCGTTCCATCGGCTTCCACCAGTGGGATCGTGGTGGTGGGAGAGCGGGGCTCGGGAAAGAGCCACCTTTTGCTCTCCCTCAAAGAGGGGCTCCCCAAAACCGTGGATGTCCGCACCTTCACCGGAAAGCCTGAACTTAAGGCACTCCACTTCGGCGCATTGGGAGCCGTTTCCGCAGGCGAAGTGGAGGAGGCTGTAGCTCCGGGCCTCCACGTGCTGCGGGCCCTCACCAAAACTTTGGGACCAGCCGACTACTTGTATACACCCCCGCTTGGGCGACGCCGGAACAAGCGGCACGCTCAACCGACCCGGCCGCAGCTGGTCCTGTTGGTGGACGACATCCACTACATCGATCCAGCCTCACTGGCGGTCCTGTTGCAACTCATCCCGGGCTTCGGCGCAACCTTGGTGGCTACGGCGGAAAGCCGCTACCCGCTCCCGCAGGACCTCTACCAGCTCTGGGAAGACGGCTTCCTGGAGCAGTACTTCCTGCCGCCCTTCAGCTTCAAAGAGGCTCACGCTCTGTGCGAGACAGTCTTGGGCGGACACGTCCAGCGACGAGCAAGCAGCCTCCTCGCTGCCATGAGCGGCTTCAACGTTGGATTGCTTTGCCTCGCGGTGCATGACGCCCGCCGCTCCGGTTTCCTGGTGCAGATGGATGGTTTCTGGACCATCGATGTCCGGGCGCACTGCGACTGGCCCAGCGTGGTTGAGCATGTCCGGGCGGAGAACGTTTCCCGCCCGCCGGAAGAACGCCAGGCGCTGGAACTCATCGCGCTGGCTGAGCCCGTGGCGTTGGAGGTAGTGGAGCGCCATTTCGGGCAGAAGGCCATGGAGCATCTCTTCACGAACCATGACATCAGGTTGTTGCCGGGCCGGCCCCTGCTGGTCCGCACGAGCTCCTGGCTGCGCGGGGAAGGAACCCGTTTGTCCGTGCCGCGGTCCCGGAGCCTGGCACTCCGGCTGGGTGTGGAGGAGCCGGCGCTGACTGTGGAGACGGCACCCGCAATGCTGCGATGGATGACATGGACCCTCGACTGCGGACTCAGCCTCTCCGACGAGCTTCTCTTGGCCGCCGCTCCCGCCGCTGACAGGCCGTCCACGGCCGAACTCGCCCGGAGGTTTGCTTCAGCAGTGACGGGCGCGGATCACGCAGACGAGGCCCGACTGCTCAGCACGCGGGCGCTGATCGCCGAGGGCCAGCTGGCGGAAGCAGCTCCGGAACTTCGGCGCTTGGCGGCCGCGGGTGGGTCCCTTGGTGTGAAGGTCGACGCCGCACACAGACTCATGGCCCTCGGATTGCTGGGTGCCGCGCCTGGTGCCGTGCCTCTCGAAGCGGAGCATGCTGGGTTGGAGCATGTGGGGCAGGCGCCCGGCAGCCAGGGCTCCGGGGAGCCCGCTGACCCTGCCGCCCTGATCGTGTGGAATGTGCTGGAGGCGGAGCGCTTGCTGCTTTCCGGCGCGGCGCCGGAAGCGCTGCAGGGGTCCTCTGCTGCGATGGGAGCCATCAGTGCTGACCCGGCGATGGAGATGTTCCTGCCGGGGACGATGCTTCGGCATGTCGTGAGTCTCCGGTACAACCTGGCCTGGGGACTGGTGGACCCGCTTTTGGACTGTCCCGCCGAGTACGCCCTGCCTCTGCACCTTTCGGCATGCCTGGACGTCGCCCGCGGTTACGTCCAGCTCAGCCAGGGGCTTCCGCGCGCAGCCCGCGTCACCTTGGAGCCCGTCCTCGCTGAACTGCACGACGCCGGCCTACCGCCGGTACTCGCCCTGGCGGCGGCCATGCTTGCCTACTGCGAGGCGTGGTGCGGGAACTCACTCCAGGCCATGGCACGGGTCCAGCAGGGCAAGGCCGCGCAGGAAGCCGCTCGGAACACTGCGAGCCCTGATGGCCTCTTGCTACAGCTCAGCACCGTGTATATCGCGGCAGCGCAGGACCAAGCCTCCGTCACAGCAACTCATCTGTTGGCTTTGGCGGAAAGGTTGCACTCACAGGGGAGCACTTTGATGGAGGCTGAGGTGTTGTCGCTCCTGACACTTAACGCGGACAGTACCGCCGTCGACGATCTTGAGATCCTGCGCCGCCTGGGCGCTCTGGCCGCCACCCTCCACGGCGCGGGCGGTGCGGCGCTCGGGAGGTTCGCATCGGCCTTGACGGAGAACGACCCCAAGGCCCTGGAATCGGCTGGGCGGAGCTTGTCTGCAGACCGGCAGTTTGCCCACGCAGCACTTTGCTATTCGCGCGCGGCCAGCGGTTACGAGGCCAGGACGCGCGCTGCCGCGAGTCGTCGGGCCTCGGTGCTCGTCGAGCGGCTCAGGAGTGCCTTCGACAGCGGGATGGTCCCACCGCTGGGATGGGTGCCGGGGCGGGCCGGCAGCTGACGTGCTGTACGGCACACCGCCGGGTAGGGGCCAGCGTGGGATAATGAGGAGTCCCTGAAGGATTTCCAAGGAGCGCCCCTTGACTGCCGTATCAACTCCCGCCTCACTGCAGCGGTCCATGCATGCCATGGACAACGCGGAGGTGTTGCGGATCCGGAACGATTTCCCGGTGCTGGATCAGCTGGTCAACGGCAAACCCTTGATCTACCTCGATTCCGGCGCTACGTCGCAGAACCCGCTCAGCGTCATCGAGGCCGAGCAGGAGTACTACGAACAACGCAACGCCGCCGTTCACCGCGGTGCACACCATCTTGCGGTGGAAGCCACCGAGGTCTTTGAGGACGCACGCCATACCGTGGCGGACTTTATTGGCGCGCAGTACGAGGAAACCGTTTGGACCTCCAATGCCACGGAGGGACTCAACCTCATCAGCTACGCGCTATCCAACGCCGCTCTGTGGGCTGCCCAGGGGCGCGGTGGTTCCGGTCTGAAGGACCTGGCGATCGGTCCGGGCGACGAGATCGTCGTCACCGAAATGGAGCACCACGCCAACCTCATCCCCTGGCAGGAACTGGCCTTCCGGACGGGTGCCACACTGAAATACATCCCCGTTACGGACGACGGGATGCTCCGGCTCGATGCAGCGGGCGAAATCGTGGGGGAGCGGACCAAGCTCCTTGCCTTCACCCACGCATCGAACGTCCTGGGCACCATCAACCCGGTACCCGAACTGGTAGCCATGGCCCGACGTGTGGGTGCTTTGGTGGTCCTGGACGCTTGCCAGTCCGTTCCGCACATGGCCGTTGACGTCAAGGAACTGGACGTCGATTTCGCCGTTTTCTCCGGCCACAAAATGTTGGCCCCCACCGGCGTGGGCGTGCTGTACGGGAAGCAGGAGCTCCTGGATGTCCTGCCGCCTTTCCTGACTGGCGGGTCCATGATTACCACGGTCACCATGGAACGGGCAGAGTACTTGCCGGCACCCCAGCGGTTCGAGGCCGGAACCCAACGGATCTCCCAGGCTGTTGCGCTCGCAACTGCCGTGAACTATCTCACCGAGACGGGTATTGATCGCATCCACGCTTGGGAAGCGGAACTCGGCCAGCGTCTGGTGAAGGGGCTGGAAAGCATCGACTGCATTCGCGTGGTAGGGCCGGCGTCCGGTTCTGAACGAATCGGACTGGCAGCCTTCGACGTCGCCGGGGTCCACGCCCACGACGTCGGACAGTTCCTTGATGACCGCGGCATCGCCGTTCGCGTGGGCCACCACTGCGCCCAGCCGCTGCACCGCCGGCTCGGACTCACGGCAACCACCCGCGCTAGCACGTACCTCTACAACACCACGGATGACGTCGATGCTTTCCTCGACGCTGTTTCGGGTGTCCGGGCTTACTTCCAAGCCTGACCCGCGGCACGGGCCTTCGGCCGCACAGCCGTCACCCAACGATTTCCCCTAGAAGAGGCAACAAGCATCATGAGTCTTGACCAGCTGTACCAGCAGATCATCCTGGACCATTCCAAGCAGCGGCACGGCAGCGGCCTGGCGGGAACGGACGCCCCGGACGGTACTTCCACCGGTCAGTCGCACCAGCTGAACCCCGTGTGCGGTGATGAGGTGACCTTGCGGCTTGCAGTTTCCGACGGAACCGTCCAGCAGATCAGCTGGGACGGCGCGGGCTGTTCCATCTCCATGGCCTCGGCCTCGGTGCTCAGCGAGCTGGGTGAGGGGATGTCCGTGGAGGAACTCCACTCCGTCATTGATAACTTCCGCGAGGTTCTGCGTTCCCGTGGAAAGGTCCAGGCGGACCCGGAGATTCTGGGCGATGCAGCTGCCTTCGAAGGGGTGGCCCGCTATGCCGCCCGCGTGAAATGCGCCATGATTTCCTGGGTTGCCGCCGAGGACGCGCTCAACCAAGCCACCGCCTAACAGCAGTACCTCCGCGTTAGGCGCGCGCAAACACGTCAGGGACGCCGTCGCCGTCGTCGTCCCGTTCTTCATCTGCCTGGACCTGGCAGTAGCGCCGGTTGCGGGCCTTGAGCACGACGGCGGCCAGCAGCGCCGAGATCAGGGAACCTGCCAGGATGGCTACCTTGGCGTGATCGTTATGGGCAGAGCCGGCGCCGAAGCTCAACTCGCCGATCAGCAACGAGACAGTAAATCCGATGCCGGCCAGCAGTGCCAGCCCGAAGAGGTCGATCCAGGCGATGCTGGAATCCAGGCTTGCGCGGGTGGTTTTGGTGACCAGGAACGTGGTGCCGAAGACACCCAAGGCCTTGCCTATCACCAACGCTGCCACGATGCCCAAGGCCACCGGATCCCGGAGGGCGGCCCCCATGCCGTCCAACCCTCCCAAGGCCACGCCTGCGGAGAAGAACGCGAAGACAGGCACGGCGAAGCCTGCTGAGAACGGGCGTAGTTTGTGTTCGAGGTGCTCGGCCAGGCCCTCGGCCGGTTCTCCCTTTTTGCCGCTGGCCAGGACCGGAACGGCGAAGCCCAACAGCACTCCGGCCACGGTGGCGTGAATGCCGGACGCATGGACAAAGCCCCACGTGGCCAGGGCGAGCGGCAGCAAAAGATACCAGCTGCGGATCCGCTTTTGGACAAGGAACGTGAAGAGCGCCAGTGGAACCAGGGCAGCCAAAAGCATGAGGGGCTGGAGCCCGGTGGAGTAGAAGAAGGCGATGATGCCGATAGCGATGAGGTCATCCACCACTGCAAGGGTCAGCAGGAAAGTCCGGAGCGCGGCGGGCAAATGTGTGTTGATGACGGCCAGCACTGCAAGGGCGAAGGCGATGTCCGTGGCAGTGGGGATCGCCCAGCCTTTGAGGGTTTCTCCGGCTGTTCCGAGGTTGAAGAGAACGTAGATCAGGGCTGGAACCACCACGCCGCCAACGGCAGCGGCTACCGGGACAACTGCCCGGGCAGGTTTGCGGAGTTCCCCGGCGACGAATTCGCGTTTGAGTTCGAGTCCCGCGAGGAAGAAGAACACCGCCAGCAAGCCATCCGAAGCCCAATGGCCCAAGCTCAGGTCAAGATGCCAGGGTTCGTAGCCGATCTTGACGTCGCGGAGTGCGAAATAGCCGTCTGCTGCAGGGGAGTTCGCCCAAATGAGGGCAACCACGGTGGCTGCCAGGAGGAGGGCGCCGCCAACTGTCTCGGCGCGGAGGATCGAGAGGATCCTGCGGTACTCGGGGTAGCTGGAGCGTGAGAAAACTTTGCCGGTCTGGCTCGATGCGCCGGGCTCGGGTGCTGCGGGCTGGTTCGATGGCTGGGGCACAGGGGCTCCTCAAAAGTGGGCGGGCATTTGCGGGTACTGCAAAAGAACCGCCGACCAGACTTCCCGGCACACCACTATCCATCTTACCCAACTGAGTAGCAGCAGACGTTCCAATGAGGGCTCAGTGGAGCGTTTGCTGTTACTCAGTTGGGTGAAACTTAGGCGACCAGGCCCGCGATTCCGATGGCCGCCGTCGCGAGTCCGAGCACCATGGAGATGGTGACCAGCACAACGTGGACCGTGAGGAACTTGGTGGCCTTCCCGGCGGCGTCGCGGGCTCGCGGGTCCTTCATGACGCGCTTAAGGAACTGCGGCCACACCACCAAGGACCAGACACCGGCAACGATCAGGACGACCGCCAGGATTGCGGGGATCTCCACGCTAGTGGCTTTCGAGCCAGGCCTGCGCCTGCTGCGACTGAATGCCCAAAGCCTTGCCCACCATGGGCTCGGCAGCATCAGCGATCTTGCCACCGAGGAACGGAACCGAGGAGGTCACATTGCCTTCGAGCTCGATCCGGGTGCTGCTGCCCTCGGCCACCAGGCGCTGGACCGCGGTGACATCAAGCGGAGCGCCGGAGATCTTCAAGGCAATCGTGCTGGACCGTGAACCGTCGGCAGCCGGGGCTTCCCACTTCTCGGTCTGGGTCACCTTGAGGGTTTCGCCAACGAACTTGCGGGCGATATCCGGCAGGCGCGTGGTGGGCAGCGTGCGAACCGTGGTGGTGGTGAAAGCGCCGGCAGTGTCGCCGTCGACGGTGAACGATTCCAAGGAGCCGCCCACGTATTCGCTGGTGTGACGCAGGAAATCTTCGTTGACGAAGACGGCAGCTACGCGGTCAACGCTGTGGGGCAGGGTGGTGGATGCACTCAGGGCCATGGGTCCTCCGTGGATGGTTGTGGTGAAGCTTTTTAGCTCCCAACATCCTACGGGGTCTCGGTGGACACGCTTGAACCGGCCTCCTGGAGGGTAGTGGCCGCGGCAGAAATGTTGCGGGCCATTGAGGGAAAAATGAACCCGTGGAAGGGGTACACGCCAAGCCAGTAGAGCCTTCCAGCCAGGCCGCGCGGGAAGAAAATGGCGCGTTGCTTATAGAGGCTGCCGTCACCATCGGGCTCTACTGCCAACTCCAGCCAGGCGCCGCCGGGAGCCCGCATCTCGGCGCGCAATCGCAGCAGGTGCCCGCGGTCAATGGCCTCCACACGCCACCAGTCCACCACTTCACCTGTGTTCAGGGTCTTCGGGTGCCGGCGACCCCTCAAGAGCCCTGCACCACCCTGCAACTTGTCCAGCCAACCCCGCACCCGCCAAGCCAGTGGAAGGGAGTACCAGCCGTTCTTGCCGCCGATGCCCTCAATGATGGTCCATACGTACTCCGGCTTGGCCTCGCTGTGGAAGGTCCGTTCGTCAAGGAATACCTTGTAGCCGGCCCAGTCGGGGTCGCTCGGCAGGGGGTCGGCGTCAATGCCCGCGTTCGCCCACGTCGTCTCAACCTGTCCGTCCCGTTCCTTGCCCAGCGCCAAGGCGACGGCGCGCCGGTAAGGAGTCAGGCCGCCGTCGGGCTGTGGAATGTAATCGTCTACGTCGTGCTCCCGCGACACGGCGTCGTGTTGCAGGGACTGCACCAGGGGGAGGGACATGGACAACGGAATGGGAGTCACCAGGGCTACCCACAAACCCGCGAGCTTGGGAGCAGGCACCGGAAGCGCGACCACCAGCCGCCGGGGGAGCCCGCGCTCCACGGCGTACTCGTTCATCATGTCCTTGTACTTCAGGACGTCCCTGGAACCGACGTCGAAGGAACGGTTCAGCTTTTCCGGGAGTGCGGCGGCGGCCACAAGGTAGTGGAGGACGTCGCGGACGGCGATGGCCTCCACACGGTTATTAACCCAGCTTGGCGCAGGCATGACCGGCAGGGTCTCAGCAAGGTGGCGGATCATCTCGAAAGACGCCGAACCCGAACCGATCACCACACCGGCCTGGAACACGATGGAGTCAACCGCAGACTCGAGGAACACCCGGCCCACGGTCTCGCGGGAGCGCATATGGATGGAAAGTTCCGCGTTTTCGGGGTGCAGGCCGCCAAGGTAGACGATCCTGTCCACGCCCGCATCCGTGGCTGCACGTGCCACGAGCCTGGCCATCGATTCTTCCTTGGCTTCAAATCCGCTGCCCGAGGCCATGGAGTGGACCAGATAGTAGAGGACATCCACGCCGGTCAGGGCGGTCGCCAGGCTGCCGGCATCGGACAGGCTGTCCTGGATGATCTCAACCTGATCGTGCCAGGGAACATCGGCAATCTTCTGTGGTGTGCGGACCAGGACCTTGACCCTGTGACCGGCTTCGAGGAGCCGGGGGACCAACCGCCCGCCGATGTAGCCCGTGGCACCGGTGACCAGCACCGTCTTGGTGTCCTGCGGGGTATTGGAATGCGTAGCTTCCGAAGGCTGCAAAGGAACTCCTGTGGCTGGGGGTAGAGGTAGGCTGGAATGACCCGGCATTCATCTGAATTTCCGGGCATTTGTGTTGCCTGCCCTTGGACCCACCCTAGGAGTTTCTGCCATGAGCCTCAACGGTCTGCGCCGCGCACTGGCGGAGGACAAGACTTTTGCGCGCGTTCGTACGGAGGCACAGCGGTCCTTCAGCGACCGGAACGCCGACTACCAGATCAGCGCTCCCACTGGCATGCGTGCCGTGTTGCTCGCCGAAATGGCCGATGCGCTGACTGACGCTGCTGCCGATGGCGCGGGCGCTCCCGTGGTCCTCGCCGTCACCGCCACCGGCCGTGAAGCCGAGGACCTCACCGCGGCGCTCGCCTCCTACCTCCCCGCGGAGTCCGTGGCCACTTTCCCCAGCTGGGAGACCCTCCCGCATGAGCGGCTTTCGCCCCGCTCCGACACTGTGGGCCGCCGACTCTCCGTCCTGCGCCGCCTGACACACCCTGAAAGCTCGACGGCGGCCCCCTTGCGCGTGGTGGTGGCCCCGGTCCGCGCCGTGGTCCAGCCTATTGTGGCCGGCTTGGGCGACCTGGTTCCGGTGACTCTACAGGTAGGGCAGGAGCGTTCGTTCACGGAAGTTGTCAGGGCCCTGTCCGACGCCGCGTATGCCCGCGTGGACATGGTGACCCACCGTGGTGAGTTCGCGGTGCGCGGCGGCATCCTTGACGTCTTCCCACCCACCGAAGACCATCCCATCCGAGTGGAGTTCTTCGGAGACGAAGTGGACCAGATGCGCTGGTTCGCCGTGGCCGACCAGCGCTCGCTGTCCGCACCCGGAATCCACCACCCCACAGAACTGCACGCACCGCCGTGCCGGGAAATCCTGATCACCGCTTCCGTGATGTCCCGGGCGGCCAAGCTCAAAGCCGACATGCCTGCCGCGGCTGACATGCTGGAGAAGATCGCGGGCGGCATCGCTGTTGAAGGCATGGAATCACTGGCCCCCGTCCTGGTTGATGCCATGGTCCCGTTTGTGGACCAGCTCCCGGCCGGCTCGCTTTCGGTGGTCATCGAACCGGAGAAAGTGCGCACCCGCGCGCACGACCTGGCAGCGACCAACGAGGAGTTCCTGGAAGCTGCTTGGTCAACGGCGTCCGACGGCGGTGCGGCGCCCCTTGACCTTTCGTCCCAGGCATCCGCCGACCTGCATGCCGCCAGTTTCCGTTCGCTCACCGACACCCGCTCGGCCGCCTTGGAACATGGCGTGTCCTGGTGGTCCATCACCTCACTCGCCTCGGATGAAGACCTGGTCCTGGACATCGATGTGCTCAACATGCGCGCCCGCGAACCTCGTGGCTACCAGGGTGATGTGGCCGAGATGCTGGAGTTCATTGGCTCCCGCGTCCGCGAGCAGTGGCGTGTGGTGGTGGTGACCGACGGTCCCGGTCCCGCCCAGCGCCTGGCCGAACTGTTCCATGACGCAGACATTCCTTGTTCCCGCGTGGAGTCCCTGGATAAGGAGCCCCAGCCGGGCATCATCGAGGTGACCACTGCCGCCGTCGGACGTGGTTTCGTCCTGGACGGACTGAAACTTGGCCTGCTGACTGAAGCCGATTTGCTGGGCCGTGCCACAGCGAGCTCCACCAAGGACATGCGGCGCATGCCGTCCAAGCGACGCAATGCCGTGGACCCGTTGCAACTGCATGCGGGCGACTTCGTGGTGCACGAACAACACGGTATCGGCCGGTTCGTGGAGCTGATCCAGCGCAAGGTAACCGGAACGTCGTCTTCCGATGCCGGGCTGCGCGAGTATTTGGTGTTGGAGTACGCGCCGTCCAAGCGTGGCGCGCCGGGGGACCGGCTCTTCGTACCAACCGACCAACTGGACCAGGTGACGCGCTACGTGGGCGGAGACGCGCCGGCGCTGAGCAAGATGGGCGGCGCGGACTGGGCCAGCACCAAGTCCAAGGCACGCAGGGCCGTCAAGGAGATCGCCGGTGAGCTGATCCGGTTGTATTCCGCCCGCATGGCCTCCCGGGGTCACGCTTTTGCGCCCGACACCCCGTGGCAGCGTGAGCTGGAGGAAGCGTTCCCCTATGTGGAGACGCCGGACCAGTTGACCACCATCAACGAGGTCAAAGCGGACATGGAGCGGGAGATCCCCATGGACCGGCTGGTCTCGGGCGACGTGGGCTACGGCAAAACCGAAATCGCCGTCCGCGCTGCCTTCAAAGCCGTCCAGGACGGCAAACAGGTGGCGGTTCTGGTGCCCACCACGCTCCTTGCGCAACAGCACTACGAAACGTTCACCGAGCGCTTCTCCGGCTTCCCCCTGCGAGTGAAGCCGCTGTCCCGGTTCCAAAGCGGCAAGGAAGCCAAGGAGACGGCTGAAGGCGTTAAGAGCGGCGCCGTGGACGTGGTGATCGGTACGCACCGGCTGCTGTCCAAGGACTTCGAGTTCAAAGACCTGGGCCTGGTGATCGTTGACGAGGAGCAGCGCTTCGGCGTGGAGCACAAGGAAGCGCTCAAAAAGATGCGCACCAACGTGGACGTGCTGGCCATGAGTGCCACGCCGATTCCGCGAACCCTGGAAATGTCACTGACCGGCATCCGCGAAACGTCCACCTTGGCTACGCCCCCGGAGGAACGCCACCCTGTGCTGACCTACGTGGGCCCGTACACGAACAAGCAGACGTCGGCCGCGATCCGACGCGAACTCATGCGCGAGGGACAGGTGTTCTTCGTTCACAACCGCGTCTCGTCCATCGAACGCATCGCTGCGCAGATCCGCGAGCTGGTCCCCGAAGCCCGGGTTGAAGTAGCTCACGGGCAAATGTCGGAGAGCCGCCTGGAGAAGATCATCGTGGACTTCTGGGAGAAGCGTTTCGATGTGTTGGTCTGTACCACCATCATCGAGACCGGTCTGGATATCTCCAATGCGAACACGTTGATTGTGGACGGGGCCGACAAATACGGTCTCTCGCAGCTCCACCAGCTCCGCGGCCGCGTTGGCCGTGGCCGGGAGCGGGCCTACGCCTACTTCCTCTACCCCTCGGAGAAACCCTTGGGTGAAGTGGCGTTGGAGCGGCTCAAGGCCGTGGCGGCCCACAACGAGTTGGGTGCCGGCATGCAGCTGGCCATGAAGGACCTGGAAATCCGTGGCGCCGGCAACTTGCTGGGCGGTGAGCAGTCCGGCCATATCCAAGGTGTCGGCTTCGACCTCTACATCCGGCTCGTGGGCGAGGCTGTTGCGGAATACCGTGGCGAGGCCGAGGAGAAGGCCGCCGAGATGAAGATCGAGCTGCCAGTCAACGCCCACCTTCCCCACGACTACGTGCCCGGCGAACGGCTGCGCCTGGAAGCGTACCGGAAGCTGGCTTCAGCCATCACCTACGAGGCTATCGATGAAGTCCTGGCCGAACTCGTGGACCGCTACGGCGAACCGCCGCTGCCCGCCCAAAACCTCATCGCCGTGGCCCGCTTCCGGGTGGGTGCCCGCGAAGCCGGCCTGTCCGACGTCGCACTCCAGGGCAACTTCATCCGCTTCTCGCCGGCGCAACTGCCCGAGTCCAAAACCATGCGCCTGAACCGCATGTATCCGGGTTCCCAAGTTAAGCCAGCCTTGGATGCGGTGCTGATTCCCAAGCCCAAGACGGCCAGGATCGGCGGACGCGATCTTCAGGACGCCGAGATCCTGCAATGGGCCAATAACGTCATTGAAGCGATTTTCGCTGAAGTACCTGTAAAGGCTGGCTAACTGCATGATGGGAGGACATCACGCCGCGTCGGGAGCCGCGGCGTGGATTGCTATTGCCTCGACAGGCCCGTACGCCCTGGGTTGGTACCCGTTGGACTCCACCGGAATCCTGATCGGCGCCATGGCGACGGCGGGAACTGCTTTGGTGGTCGACTGGGACCACCGCCACAGCACCATCGCGAATTCGCTGCCGCCGCTGTCCAATGTGATTGCCGTGGGGATCGAAAAAGCCAGCGGAGGGCACCGCCAAGGGACGCACTCGCTGTTGGGGGCTTCCGCGTTTGTGGTGCTCGCAGCCATGGCGGCCCAGTTCCAAATGGTGACGCCGGTAGGCAAGCTCTCCATAGGAGCCGGGCTGCTGTGCATGTTCATGATCAACCTGGCGGCCAAGGCGTTGAACCTGTTTCCAAAGTCCGGCTGGATTACCAACTGGCTGTTCGCTTTGGTGATGGCCGGCCTGGTGACGTGGTTTGCGCCGGATCAATGGGGTTGGTTGCCGCTGTCCATGCTCACCGGGGTAGTGGTGCACATAGTGGGGGACATGATTACCGTCGGCGGGGTGCCGCTTCTCTGGCCCATCGTCATCAAACCCCCGAAGTTCCTGCGAAAATCCATGATCCGGGGAATCTGGCGTCCCAATGGTGCTTTCTCCATCCCGTTGCTGGGGCGGGCCGGTTCCCGCCGTGAATGGCTGGTCCTTATCCCTGTCAGCGGTTACGCCATGGTGGGCATGGGTGCCGCCGCGTGGACGTTGGCGCAACAGCATTGGCCCGGCGTTCTGGCGGCCTTGGGCGGGGTAGTGCAACTGCCCTGATGGGAGTCCAGGTCAGCAGTTCGTGCCGTTGTTGGCCACAATGTTTCCGGGTGCGTCCTCGATCATGATGGTGCCGGCCTGGCAGGTTACGTTATTCGTCACAACGATGTTGCCCAGGTCGCCGTGGAAATTGAGCCACGGGCCTTGAAGATTGGAAAATTCGTTGTTTATGACCGCTACGTCGTGAACCGCCGGGGTGCCGCCGTCGTAGTATCCGATCTTGACGCCATCAGGAGAACCCCGGAAGCGGTTGCCATCCACGCTGATGTTGTAGATTTCATGCCCGCCAACGGCCAGCTGCAATCCCGAACCGTGGGATCCGCCCCGCACGTCATTGTTTCGGTAGGACACGTCATGAACTGACGCGCCGAGGGCTTGGGCCACGAGGCCGTCGTCTCCGTCAGCTCCCTGGCAGGTACTCATGCAGGCGTCCTGGAAGGTTCCCATCCAGCTCTTCACCGTTTTGGTCCGCCGTGAGCTGTGAGATGGTGACGTTTTGTGCGCCGTTGGTGGTGATCAAGGGGTGGCCGCCGAATGGCTGCTCAAACTCAAGGAAGTCCGGACCTGCTTTCAGCACGGTGGTTGGCCCGACTCCCCTGAGGGATACATTGCTCTTCATAACCAAAGGGCGTTCCAGGGTGAAGACGCCCTCGCAGGAGGCTGCTTCCACGCGTTGGGGTGCATCCGGCTTGCTGAGGGCACCCAGTGAGAAACAGCGTGGTCGCCAAGGAAACGCCCAACATAAAGGAATGGCCCAGGCGGGAGCCCGGGCCATTCAACGTCATCAGCGGGGTTTAGCTTTCGCCGGCAGAATCAGAGCGGCCAAAAATGGTCTGCGGGATCCAAAATGCCAGGGCGAACAGGCCGAGGCAGACGGCCATCGGCCACGGGTTATCGAGCGTGAGGAAGGACAGCGAGTAGATGGCACCCAGGAAGAGCACGATCATGACAAGGAACAGCACAATGCTGGTGCCCAGGCTGTTCTCTTTTTCAATGGGGGCGCTTGTGGCGTTCTTGGACATTCATTCCTCCTCGCCCCGCAGGGCTCAAAAATCTCTGACGGCAGCGGAAGCCTTAGTAAGCGGATGAACCCTGTTCACCCTTGACAATGGCAATTCCGGAGCTCGCTCCGATACGTGTTGCACCAGCAGCAATCATAGCCTGTGCATCGGCCAGGGAGCGCACTCCACCTGAGGCCTTCACCCCCAGCTCCGGCCCCACGGTCTTGCGCATCAAGGCAACGTCCTCGACGGTGGCACCGCCGCCATTGAATCCGGTGGACGTCTTGACGAAGTCCGCCCCGGCTTCCACGGCCGCTTCGCAGGCAATGACCTTCTGCTCATCGGTCAGCATGGAGGTCTCGATGATCACCTTCAGGATGGCCTCCCCGGCGTGGACTGCCTCGGACACGGCCCTGATGTCGTCCACCAGTGCGCCCTTGTCGTTGGCGCGGGCGGAGGCCATGTTGATCACCATGTCGATTTCATCCGCGCCGTCCAGTACGGCTCCGCGGGCCTCGAAAGCCTTGACGTCGCTGGGGGTGGCACCCAGGGGGAAGCCGATGACCGAGCACGTGAGCACGCCCGAACCTTTGAGGGCCTTGGTGACGGTCTTGACCCAAACCGGGTTCACGCACACCGACTTGAACTTGTACTCGACTGCCTCGGCGCACACCTTGAGGACGTCGGCCTGGCTGGCCTCAGGCTTCAACAATGTGTGGTCAATGTAGGAGGCGATATTTTCAGGTGCGACGGCTTCGTTGCTCATGGGATCCTTCCGTGCAGGGCGTGGCCGGCCCGGTGGCCGCAGGGTTGTCACTGCCCGTCAAAGGACCATCTTGCCACATGCGCCGGCGGTCACTGGGGCCGCCGCCAAGGGGGCGTCAAGCCGCGATCAACGCCTGCTGATCGTCTCTGCCCGCACTCAAGAGCAGGCCTGAGGCGCACAGCATCGCAGAGGACTCGGCGGACAGAAGCAGGCCCAGCCGTAGTCCGTCGCAGGACGCGGCATCGCCGATCGCCCAGATGCCTGGTACGGACGTGGCGAGGTCGCGACTTACCGAAATGCCGCCGTCGGGAGCGGTTGTGAGCCCGGCGCTTTCGGCGAGGTCGTTGCGGGCAGTGCGCTCCTCGGCCAGTACCACCAGGTCGCCTTTCATGCTGCTGCCGTCTTCGAAGAGGATGCCGGTGGCCGGCAGCATGGAACCCTGCGCACCCGTGCCGGTGCTGGCGGAAGGCACGACGGCGGTGGGGCGGAGGGTTGTGCGGACGGGGCGGACCCCGCGTGCACGCAGCACAGCCTCGGCCTGGCCCGCCGCCGGTCCATTCCCAACGAGGATTCCCAGGGGACGGCGGCCCACCAGGCGGGTGACGTCCTTGACCGCTTCGCCGATGTTCGCGGCGTCGTCGATGGTGGAGTAACTCAGGCTGGATTCGGCGCCTGGCACCGGCGGAAGGGCCGGGGCCGAGCCGGTCGCAATGACCAACTGGTCGTATGAGAATTCCATGCCATCCACGGTGGTGACAATCCTTGCATCGGCGTCAATGAAGCTGGCCGCCTGCCCGAAGCGGACCGAGACCTGGGGGAGTTCGGCGAGTTCCAACAGGGCGTCCGGGCACTCGTCGCGGTTACTGAGCACAGTGATGGTTCCGTGGAAAGCGCGCTGCCGGGATTCGGACGCTCCGGCTAGTCGCCGCACCAAAGCCTGGGCCGCGGGGCCTGCCCCTGCAATGACGATGTGGAGGGAAGGTGCGGACGGGATGGCGGACATGTTTGGCCCTTTCGCTCATGTGACCTGCTGTTGATCATCAGCGTAGGGGGCCGGTTTTTCGCGGGTGTTTCGCCGCTGTTGCCATCTATGGCCGATCCGTAGCGTGCTGTTTACCGGCCGGTAATAACGTGGATCACATTGTGCGCGCGGACCGTTCTGCCCCGGCCGCCGTGGTGGCATGATGGGCGCATGAGCCAAGTCACGTGCGATCTGACTGTTTCACTGGATGGATTTGTTGCTGGCCCCAACCAGCGCGTGGAGGAGCCGTTGGGCGACGGCGGCGAGCTCCTGCACAGATGGATGTTCGAAGAGCCGGAGACGAATGCGCCGGAGATCGCAGGGATTCTCGCGGCTGGTGCGTTCATCATGGGACGCAACATGTTTGCGGGGCCCGGACCGGCGGCGTGGGACACGGAATGGCGGGGCTGGTGGGGCGAGGAACCGCCATATCATGCACCCGTTTTCGTGCTCACCCACCATCGCCGTGAGTCGTTGGAGATGGAAGGCGGGACGACCTTCAACTTCGTCGCCGACGGCATCGAATCGGCATTGGCGCAGGCCCGCGAAGCTGCCGGGGACAAAGACGTAGCCATTGCCGGCGGAGCGCAGACCGCCCGCCAGTATCTATCGGCCGGGCTCATGGACGAGCTGCGGCTCCACATTTCACCCATGGTCCTGGGTGGTGGCGAGCGGTTGCTCGACGGCGTGGGGGACCTGAAGCTTGAACAGGAAGAAGTGCGCGGGACTGGCCTGGTGACGCATGTGCGGTATCGGGTGGTCCGCTAGCCCAAATGTCAGCCGCTGGCTGTACACTGAACTATCGAACATATATTCGAATAAAAGGTGTGTTGTGGGCGCGATAGTCGGCCCCCGCGTGATAGATGCGGGCTTTTCCCTTATGTCAGTGCTGCTGGCGCCTATCCCGGTGGCTGCGGGCTATCCGTCGCCCGCCCAGGACTACTTTGATGGTCGAATCGATCTCAACGAGCATCTGATCAAGGATGTCACCAGCACTTTCGTAGTGAGGGTGACCGGCGAGTCCATGGAGGGCGCCGGCATAAGCGACGGTGACGAGTTGATCGTCAACCGCGCGCTGGAGCCCAAGGACGGGTCCGTCGTCGTGGCTGTCCTCGATGGCGAGCTGACCATCAAAAGGCTACGGGTCACGTCCTCGGGCGTAGTCCTGCAGGCCGATAATCCCAAGTATCCGGACATTCGCGTCCCTGCAATGTCAGAGTTGACCATTTGGGGTGTCGCCACCACGTGCCTGCATCACATTTGACTGTTTCCAACTGGCGGGGCTGTCGAGTTTCGCACCACGAGCTGCGGTGTAAGGCGCTTGTCTGCGGCGGGCCCATCGGGATTGCTGAGGCGTTCCAGGGCAACGGTTCCCGCAATCCGCCCGAGTTCAACAGCGTGGAGGTCAACGGATGTGAGGTCGATGCCGTGAAGTCCGGAGGTCCTCGAGTTGTCGTATCCCACCAGGGAAAGCTCCGACGGCAACGAAAGGCCCAGCGCGTACGCAGCCTCGCGGGCGCCCAGGGCGAGAGGGTCGTTGTGGGTGAATATTGCCGTTGGCCGGTCAGTCATAGCGAGCAATCTGGCGGCCGCCCGCTGTCCGGCGTCCTGCGTAAAGTCATCGGCCTCGAGCAATAGTGGCTTCAGTCCGGCGTCGCGCATGGTCTGTGCGTAACTCTGCCTGCGGACCGTATGGCCGTCGTAGACGGGGCCCGCCAGGTGGGCGATTCTCGTGTGGCCCAGCCTGATGAGGTGTTCGGTGGCTGCGCGGGCGCCGGCGGCATCGTCTGAATAGACGCTGTCCACGCCATCCACGGGACGCGTCACGCTGACCAGTGGAACGATCTTGGCCAATTCATGGACCCGTTCGTCGGAATCCAGCAGGGTGGCGGCAATGATTATCCCCACTCGCGCCTCAATCAGTGATTCCAGCGCGCCGTGGTCCTCGCCGTCAACAGACCGGGAGACACTCAGGATGAGCCGGTTGCCGTCCTGGGGCAGTGCCATGCGGACGCCGCTGAGGATGTCAGCGTAGACCTCGTTGCGGATGTCCAGGAGATGGAGCCCGACGGCGGACCGATGCTTTCGTGCGAGATCGGCAGCTACTGCGTTGGGTCGGTAGCCCAGACGCTTTGCGGCATCGAAGATCGCCTGCTTGGTTTCCTCACTGACGCCCGGCGCACCGCGGAAAGCAAAAGACACGAGGGTCCGGGAGACGCCGACTTCCTTGGCGACGTCGCTTTGAGTGGCCGAACGATGGCGGTGGTCGATAACCATGCCCTCATCCTCCCATGGCGGTAAGTCACGAATCCAGACATTTGTTAGTTTGACCTTACATTTAAGCCTTTCGCGCGTTAGTCTGTATCCAGAGCGGGTGAATATGACCCGCACCACACTGACAAAGGAGTCTTGATGTCTGCCACACAAACGCAGCGGGGAGCCGCCGATGGCGCCTCACTCCCTCCGCTGACTAATGGTCCGCACAGAAAGCGCCTCGGCCTCGTTGCCTTGGTAGCCACCTTCGGCGGTCTCCTCTTCGGCTACGACACTGGAGTTATCAACGGCGCACTGAGGCCTATGACCGTGGACCTCGCATTGACGCCGCTGACAGAAGGAATCGTCACCAGCTCCCTTTTGTTCGGAGCGGCTGCCGGAGCGGTTGGCGGTGGGCGCTTGTCGGATGGTTGGGGTCGCCGCAAAACGATCATCCTGTTGGCCGTCCTGTTCTTTGCCGGGACCATTGCCTGCGTCTTCGCACCGAGCTTCGAAGTAATGGTGCTGGGGCGGGTCATCCTCGGCTTGGCTGTCGGTGGCGCCTCTACCGTGGTCCCGGTGTTCCTTGCCGAGCTGGCGCCGTATGAAATCCGTGGCTCCCTTGCGGGACGGAACGAACTCATGATCGTCATTGGGCAGCTCGCGGCTTTCGTAGTCAACGCCATCATCGGCAATGTCTGGGGTGAATTCGGGGGAGTCTGGCGCATCATGCTTGCGGTCGCAGCCCTGCCCGCCATAGCTCTGTTCTTCGGTATGCTGCGCATGCCTGAGTCGCCGCGTTGGCTCATTTCCAAGGGGAGGTCGCAAGAAGCGCTGGAAGTGCTGAAGACCATTCGATCCGTGGAGCGAGCCGAGGCTGAAATGGCCGATGTGAAGCACTTGGCTGACGAGGAACGGGCTTCAAAGGCAACCTCTTGGGGAGCACTCAAGGACAAATGGATCCTGCGCATTGTGCTGGTAGGTATCGGTTTGGGCGTGGCTCAGCAGCTAACCGGCATCAACTCGATCATGTATTACGGGCAGTCCGTGCTGGTTGAAGCCGGCTTCGACTCAAGTGGAGCCCTCATTGCCAACATTGCCCCCGGTGTCATTGCGGTGGTCGGTGGCGTCATTGCCTTGACGCTCATGCAACGGATTAATCGACGCACCACCCTGCTCCTTGGATTCACGCTGACCACCGTTTGCCACTTCCTCATCGGAATCGCCTCGATCGTCCTGCCCGTCGGCAATGCCGCACGCCCCTTCGTTATCTTGTTCCTGGTGGTGGCGTTTGTAGGATCCATGCAGACATTCCTCAACATCGCCGTGTGGGTGATGCTGTCCGAGATCTTCCCGCTGCATGTTCGCGGCTTCGCGATCGGCCTGTCGGTTTTCTGCCTCTGGATCGCCAATGCCCTCCTCGGCCTCTTCTTCCCCACGTTGGTGGCGGGCGTGGGGATTACGGGAACGTTCTTCCTCTTTGGGATTGTTGGAATCCTGGCCCTCGTCTTCATCTACACGCAGGTTCCCGAAACCCGCGGACGCACCTTGGAGGCACTCGAAGAAGATGTGACCACCGGTGCCATCTACCTGGTGCACAAGAAGGAACCGGCAGCAACCTCTTAGAACTCCGCAGCGTTGGCATCCCGCCCGCCGGACTCCCGTAGTCCTGCGGGCGGGATGTCTTCTTGTCAGGGGCTGGCGGTACAGTGAAGGTAATCGAATATATATTCGAATGCATGGCGTGGCGCGCACTCGGATGCGGGCCACGCGTGCTAGTGCGAGCCAAGGAGCGGAATGTCCAAGCCAGCGCTCATGCATCGCATGCAGGAGATCGCCCACGTGGATATCAACTGCTTCTATGCGTCGGCAGAACGTGCCTTCAATCCTGCGTTGGAGGGCAAGCCGCTGATCGTCCTGTCCAACAACGACGGCTGCGCTGTGACCAGGTCGCCGGAGGCCAAAAGACTGGGAATCGGACTCGGCGAGCCTTGGTTCAAGCTCGCTCCACGCGCCAAGGAATGGGGACTCATTGCACTCTCAAGCAACTATGAACTGTATGGAGACATCAGCTCTCGGGTGATGGAGCTCCTGGCCCGGTACTCAGCATGGCAGGAGGTGTACTCCATTGATGAAGCGTTCCTCGGAGTCAAAGGGCAACCCGAGGATCTGCTGGAGCTAGGGCGCACCATCAAAGCTGCCTGCCAACGACACGTGGGGGTTCCCGTTTGCGTAGGAATCGCGCGCACCAAGACGCTTGCCAAGCTGGCCAACAAGTGGGCAAAGCACAACCCGGCCTTCAATGGCGTGTGCCGGTGGGACTCCATCCCGGAGCCCCAACGCGAAGCACTCATGGCACGGCTCTCCGTGATCGAAATCTGGGGCGTCGCCACCAGGCTCACGAAACGCCTGAACGCGATGGGGATCTTCTCCATCCTGGACCTGGTCCGTGCCGATCCCGTGGCATTGCGGGACAAGTTCTCCATCGTCATGATGCGGACTGTGCTGGAACTGCAAGGCACCCCCTGCATCCCCATGGAGGAGGAACGGATAGGACGGGATCAACTGATCTTCTCCCGGTCCTTCTCCACACCAATAACCTCAGCAGCCGAGCTGCGGCAGGTACTGAGTGTCTATGGCCAGATGGCCAGTGCCAGGCTGGCCAAGCATGACCTGCAAGCCAAGCTGCTGACTGCCTTTGCCGCAACATCGGTCTACAACCCCAACGACAAATCGTTCCCCACTGTCAACGTCAAGCTGCCAATGCCCACCTCGGATCCGGTGTTGCTGACCAAGGCCGCGCATGCGCTGGTTCCAAAAATCCAGGAAGGCGTGAGGTACGCCAAAGCTGGAATCATGGTCACGGACCTCCGACCCAGCGGCAACCAGAAACCGCTGGAAATCTTCGAGAACCGGCATGAAGAACGGGGCATAGGCCCCTTGCTCGAGCAGGTCAGCAAGCGCTATGGCCGTGGCTCCATCGGTTTGGGCCATGCGGGCATCAAAGGCGGCCCGGACTGGTCCATGAAACGCGACATGCTCAGCCCCCGCTACACCACCAACTGGGACGAGCTTCCCCTGGTGAAGGCGGCCTAGCGTGTCAGCGAGCGGGATTGCCCATCGGATCAGCTGATCACTTGTAGGACTCGAACACGATCGAGTCGAAGACAGTGCGTGCCTCTCTCATCAGCTCCGGATTGATCGATTCGTCGATATGGCCCACAGCGATGACAACCCGCTTACCGTTCAGGTCGACCACCCGGTAGGTCTCGTGTTCATTCTGAGTCGAGTACCAGTGTGTGCAGTGGTACATCATTTCTGAGTGGATGCAGAACTTGCCGCTGTCGCAGGCCGTGGTGTCCACGTCGCCCTCGACGGAGTGGTCGAACTCGAAGCCGGGGTAATCGCCCACCATGACCTTGACAGGAGGAGTGCTTGCCGTTGACGACTGCGCCGCCATAGCCCTAGTGAAGGCCTCGACCGCAGGACCGACATCGGCAAGGGCACCCCTCCAGTTGCATGCGTCCTGCGACACATAGAACGCGGACCCAAGAGTCAGGTAGACGGCCCCTTCAGCCGGGTGATCCGGGTCATCCTTTCCCAGGCTATTGCCGTCGAGAGCAGACCAGCCGCCTGGGACGGTGATCTGGAAAGGCTCCTTGTAGCCGGCGACGGGGACTAGATATGTGCCGGCGTCGATATCGCCACTCTCCGGCAGCGGCGGGACCGTGCGATTGTCGCGACTCTCCGGCAGCGGTGGGTCCGTGCGAGCCTCCGTAATCGGAGAACTGGCAGACGGCAGGGATGCGTCGTAAGACTCATACTCGCACCCACCGAGACATCCAATCAGTGCGATAGTCACCAAGGGCAAGAGATGGCGCGACCGCCGAGCGGCCTTTTCGGGGGGTGTCATGGAACTCATTGATCCACCAGGCCGCTACAAGGTGCTGTGAGGCCCCGCAGCCGGGTGGCCCCGCGGGCGGTCCAAGATGGAATGCCGTCGCCTCAAGTCTCCTACGACAGAGAACCCGTGACAATGAAGAGTTCGACGGAGAAAAGTTCGACTCCGCCTGATCCCGAGGTGTCCCGAGCGACGTTCTACAGGCGGTCAGGAGTGCTTGGGGACCAGCAGGGCGACATTTAGCTCCGCAAAAGACCGCCGTTTATCGCCAACATTCACACCTAAGCCCGCAGCCGGTAGCCGCGCTTCACTACGGTTTCCACAAGTTTGCCATCAGGAAGGGAAGACCTGAGCCTGCTGACCGTCATGTCCAAAGCGTGTACGGAACCGCGCAGGTCCAGCAGGTCGGAGAGAGCTTCCCTGGACAGGACAGCCCCACCCGCGCCGAGCAGCGCCCGCAGCAGCAGGAGGGGAGCCGGCGCAAGGTCCACCACCTCACCGTTGATCCGCAGGCAGCGTCCACGGAGCTCGATAGTGGCGCTCTTGGTTTCCAAGCGCCGCACGTGGTTCAGCGAAAGATGTTCGGTGACCAGTCTGATGAGCGCACCCATGCGGTAACGATCAGGGATCAACGGGGTGAGGCCGGCGTCGACCAGCGGTTGAGCGGTGACCGGACCGACGGCCGCAACAGTTACCGGGCCCTTGAGAGCTTCGATGAGCTGGCGGTACAGGCCCATTTCGTGTGCGGTGCTCCACATGGCGTCCACTGCCGGGGCACTGGTGAACGTCAGGACATCGAGGTTTCCGCTGACCACGGCTTCGATCAGGCGCGGCAGTTTGTCTTCGCCGTCGGGCTTCACCCAACGGTACGGAGTCACCGTCAAGACAGTAGCTCCGGACATACGCAGCCGTTCCAGCTGGCGGACGTCCGTGTAGCCGTGCAACTGGACGGCCACGGTCTTGCCGCGCACGCCTTCGACCAGGAGCATGTCCACCAGTGTGGCGGTGGTTTCGTCACTGCTGATTCCGACGTCGGCAAGGCCGGCCGCCCGAACGGCACCGCGGGCTTTGGGGCCACGGACGAACATGCGGCAGGCGGACAGCGTGTCCAGCAGTTGCTCGCCGATGCCAAAGGAATCAGCGGCCTCACACCAGCGGCGCATGCCGTAGGCGGTGGTGGCGATGCAGATGTCCGGCTTGGCCTCGATGATGGTGCGGGTGTCCTCGATGAGGACCATGTCCTCCTGCACCGGGGCGATCTTCAGGGCGGGCGCGTGCAACACGCTCGCACCGCGGCGCTCCAGTGCCTCAATGAGGTCCCGGGAGCGGCGGTGCGAGGTGACGCCAATGCGGAATCCGTCCAACGGCGCTTCTACGGCTTCGGCAATTTCCGGCGCGGCAGTAGCGTCCTGGACTTCGAGGGCACGTGCAACAGTCATGTGTTCTTACCTTCAGGCTTCAAGGAGCGAAGCCGCGAGTCGGCTCAGTTCAGCGGATGCTTCGGCATGATTCCGGTTGGCTTCAGCAACCCGGACCACCTCGCCGATGACCAAGACGGCCGGGTTGCTACAGCCGGTGGCTGCCGTTTCGATGGTACCGAGGTCAGCGATGGTGGTGCGCTGTCCCGGGCGGTACCCACGTTCCACCACGGCCATTGGCATGTCCGAGTTCATCCCCGCTCGGCGGAGCCCGGCCGCCAGCTGGGGCAGGGTGCCGATGCCCATGAGGACCACGATAGTCCCGCCAAGTCCGGCAAGGTGGGTGTGTTCCTTCTCCGTCAACGGGGCATGGCCGGATACCACGGTGAACATGTGGCTGACCTCGCGGTGCGTCACCGGGATTCCGGCTGCAGCGGGAACGGAAATGGCACTGGTGACACCGGAGATGACCCTCACCGGGACGCCGGCAGCAACACACGCAGCCACTTCTTCGCCGCCGCGGCCAAACACGTACGGATCGCCGCCCTTGAGCCTGACCACATTCTTGCCCAGCAGCGCAGCCTCCACCATCAACTTCTCGATGTCCCTCTGAGTCACCTTGTGAAGCCCGGGCTGCTTTCCAACGTCCACGAGCTCCGCAGAGGTCAGATCAGCCAGTTCCTGATAGGGCGCAAGCCGATCGTAAAACACCACATCGGCATCGCGCAGGGCGTCCACAGCACCCACCGTGAGCAGATCCAGGGCTCCCGGGCCTCCACCCACCAGGGTCACGTGGCCTTCGGCACCGGGTGCAGGCTCGAAGGCAACGGGAATCCCGGCGTCGCGGCAGCGTTCCACCAGCGGCAGCCAGCCGGACCCGCCGTCGTCCACTACCGCCACCAGGAACGGGCGCTCGGGAAGCTGGCCGTCGCCCGGCACACCTTCCGGGGCGCTGAGCCGGTACACGTTGGCACCGGCGCTCTGGTAGCGGCGGACCGCTTGGCGGGCAGACTTTTCAGATCCCGTGACAAGGACGTCACGGCCGGTGAGATCAATGGTGAGCTGCATGGTGAACCCCTAGTTTTCTACGCCGACGGTTTCGCTGCGGACCGGGATAGTGGAAGCGATGAGCACGCCGCCCTTTTCCTCGTTGGTGGCCGGACGGATCTGGCCGCGCTCGGGAACAAAGGAAATGGATTCGTCCTTCTGGTTGGGAGCGTTGACGAACGAACGGAAACGGCGGAGGCGCTCCGGGTCCTTCAGGGTCTCGGCCCACTCGTCCTCGTAAGTGTCGATGTGCTTGGCCATGGCGGCTTCAAGCTCGTCGGCAATGCCCAAGGAGTCGTTGACCACTACTTCCTCGACGTGCTTGATTCCGCCGTCGAGCTCTTCCTGCCAGCGCGCGGTGCGCTGAAGGCGGTCAGCAGTGCGGATGTAGTACATGAGGTAACGGTCGATGTACTTCAGGAGGGTTTCGTCGTCCAGGTCCTTGGCCAGCAGCTGGGCGTGCGCCGGGGTGGCGCCGCCGTTACCGCCTACGTACAGGTTCCAACCGTCGGCCGTGGCGATCACGCCAACATCCTTGCCACGGGCTTCGGCACATTCACGGGCGCAACCGGAGACACCCATTTTCAGCTTGTGGGGGCTGCGGAGGCCGCGGTAGCGCAGCTCCAAGGCGATGGCCATTGCCACGGAGTCCTGCACACCGAAGCGGCACCATGTAGAACCAACGCAGGACTTCACGGTACGAAGGCTCTTGCCGTAGGCCTGTCCGGATTCGAAGCCGGCGTCCACCAGTTCCTTCCAGATGTCCGGCAGCTGCTCCAGGCGGGCACCGAACATATCGATGCGCTGTCCGCCGGTGATCTTCGTGTACAGGTTGTACTTCTCAGCTACGGCCGCGATGACGCCGAGACCCTTCGGCGTGATCTCGCCACCAGCGATGCGGGGGACCACCGAATAGGTGCCGTCCTTCTGCATGTTCGCCAAGGCGCGGTCGTTGGTGTCCTGCAGCGCACCGCGACCGGCATCCAGAACGTAGGCGGAGTGCTGGCTGGCCAGGATGGAGGCAATGGTCGGCTTGCAGATATCGCAGCCCGCTCCGGTGCCGTACTTGGCCATGATGTCTTCGAAGGACGTGAGCTCAAGGACACGGATGGCATCGAAGAGTTCCTGCCGGGAAAGGCTGATGTGCTCACACAGTGCCTTGGAGACCTCAATGCCGGACTTCTTCAGTTCGCCTTCAAGGAGCTTCTTGAGCATGGGAACGCACGAACCACACTGGGTGCCGGCCCTGGTGCAGCCCTTTAGCTCGCCGAGCTCCTGCACCGGGGAGTTGCCCTCGCAGGCACCGCAGCCGTTGATGGTGTCACGGATAGTTCCGGCGGCTACGTTGTTGCAGGAGCACAGGATGGCATCGTCCGGAAGTTCGGTTTCAGGGGCCTCGCCACCTCCGGCAGCGCTCAGGTATGCACCCGGTTCGGCAGACAGTTCGCGGCCCAGAAGCGGGCGGAGGCTCATGTACGGGGAAGCATCGCCCACGAAGATGCCACCCAGGAGGGTCTTGGCATCATCTGTGGTGACAATTTTCTGGTAAACGCCACGCGCGGGGTCGGCGTAGACGATCTCCAGGGAGTGCTCCGTGCGGGCAAACGCGTCGCCGAAGCTGGCAACGTCAACGCCGGACAACTTGAGCTTGGTGGCAGTGTCAAAGCCCGGGAAGGTTGCTTCCCCACCATGCAGGCGGTCAGCAACGATCTCGGCCATGGTGTTGGCAGGAGCTACGAGGCCCAGGCACATGCCCTCGAAGTTGGCCACCTCGCCGATGGCCCAGATGCCCTCGACTTCCGTGGCACAGAAATCATTGATGACAACGCCGCCGCGCTGGCCCAGGCTAAACAGCTGCTCTTCGCCTTCTGCCGCGCGGAAGAGGTCGTCCCGGGGCTTCACGCCGATAGCCACGATTACGAGGTCCGCGTCGATGGTGCGGCCATCAGCCATCAGGACACCGGTGACGTTGCCGTCGTCGTCCGTGACTACCTCGGAGGGGAAGACGCCACCGTGGACTTCGAAGCCCTTGGCCTCAATCAGGCGGCCGAGGGCCTGGCCGGCACCCTCATCCAGCTGGGTGTTCATCAGCCACGGTGCGCCGTTGATGACGATCGGTGTGGCGCCCAGCTGTTCCGTGCCGGCAGCGGACTCAAGTCCAAGCAAGCCACCACCAATGGTGACCGCGTTGACTTTGCGGCCAAGCTTCTCGCGCAGCTCGGCGATGGCCTTGTTAATGGCCCAGACGTCCTCGAGGGTGCGGTAAACGTGGGTGTGCTCGGAACCGGGGATGGGGAGCCGGGCCGCGTCGGACCCCGAAGCCACCACCAGGTGGTCGTATTCGTACTTGTTGCCGGCGGCGGTGAGGACGCTCTTGGCAACGGAGTCGATCTTTACGGCGCGCTCGCCGGTGACCAAAGTCAGGGCTTCGTGGTCCCACATGGATGCATCGCCCAAGGTGAGGTCCACGCCGGTTTCCGTGAGCGCCTTGCTCAGCGCAACGCGGTCGTACGGGAGGTGTGCCTCTTCGGTCAGCACCGTAACCTGCCAACCTTCAAGTCCGCGATTGAACATGGCGTCGGCGAAACGGTGGGCAGCGGGGCCGCCGCCGACGACGACGATGCGGCGCGGGTTCTCTGTACTTGAAGTGTGTCCGGTCACTGGTGGGCCTTTCGCAGATGTTGCAGACGGATCTCCGCAACTTGTGGTTCCAGCCTAGGGACGGGCAGTTTCGCTTCAGTTTCCCTTTTGTTTCGTGATCTTAACTTCTGCATCACGAACGCATTTCGTGAGGTGTGAGGTCTCTTTTACGCGTTCGACACAAACGCGGACAACCGATGAAACACCCGGGTCCTAGCTTGGAGTAGTGGCCGCAAGTGTGGCCCGGTCCGGGGGAGTGACGGTGGAAAAGCCAACACCCGGACACAGTGAGAGGGGCTGAAATGACCGTAATTCTGGACCGTGCCGAGGACCTGACCACAACCGCCACATGGCACCGTGTTTGCCCGGTGGGCGAACTCGAACTGGCTTGGGGCGAGGCTGCGTTGATCGCCGGCCGTCAGGTTGCGCTGTTCCGCACAGCGCCCACCGAGGTCTTCGCTGTGGCACAGCAGGACCCGGCGACGCTCGCCAACGTTATGGCCCGCGGGATCATTGGATCCCGCGGAAGCCGGCCGACCATCGCGTCGCCGCTGCACAAAGAGGTCTACGACCTCGAAACCGGTGAATGCTTCACCAACCCGGAACTCAAGCTCGACGCGTTCGCCACCCGTTTGGTGGACGGCTTCATCGAGGTTGAACTCTAAGAGTCCTATAAGCCCAAGGCTTCGCGGACGTCCCTGAGAACATCATCCAGGGACGTCCGCGCTGCCTGGCGTGCTGCGGGAAGTTCCGCCGCGGTTTCCACGGCCTGGATGACTTCCAGGTAGCACTTGAGCTTGGGCTCGGTGCCACTGGGACGGATGATGACACGACTCTGGTCCCGGGTCAGGTACAGCAGGCCGTCCGTGGGAGGCAGGGCTTCGCTTCCTTCCGCGAGATCGGTTGAAACCTCGACGGCGGAGCCTCCGAACGCTTCCGGCGGGTTGACCCGCAGGCGGTTCATCATGGCATCGAGCAGTCCCAAATCGGCCACCCGGATACTGAGTTGGTCGCTCGCATGCAGTCCGTGCACCAGATACAGGTCATCGAGGGTGTCGAAGATCGTCTTGCCTTCGGCCTTGGCAGTTGCGGCGAGTTCCGCGATCAGCACAGCCGCTGAAATGCCGTCCTTGTCGCGCACCAGCTCAGGTGCCACACAGTATCCCAGTGCTTCCTCGTACCCATAGGTGAGGCCGGGAACCCGTGAAATCCATTTGAAGCCGGTGAGTGTTTCCTCGTGGGCGTAACCCGCTGCGGCAGCGATGCGTGAGAGCAGCCGGGAGGACACGATCGAGTTGGCGAACACTCCGGTCTGCGGCTCATCCCCGGCACCGGCAGCCATTCGCGCTACTACGTGCGCACCAAGCAGCGCCCCCACTTCGTCACCGCGAAGCATCCGCCAGCTTCCCGTGGCGGGATCCAACGCGGCAACCGCAGCCCGATCGGCGTCGGGGTCGTTGGCCAAAACGATGTCCGCATCCGAGTCCGCAGCAGCGGCAAGGGCCAGGTCCAGCGCCCCGGGCTCTTCCGGATTAGGGAAAGCGACGGTGGGGAAGTCCGGATCCGGCTCGGCCTGTTCGGCCACGAGCGTGACATCGGCGAAACCGGCGGCGTTCAGGACGGAGACGGCCGTTTCACCGCCGACACCGTGCATGGGCGTCAGGACGATCTTGAGGTCCCGTGCCGGGAAGTGTTCCCTATCCACCAGTCCCGCCATCGCAGCTTCATATTCTGCGGCGACGGACGTGGGCAGCACTGTCCAGCCGTTTTCTGCGAGTTCAATGGAATCCAGCGCCCCCACGGCCTCGATCTTCGCGGCGATCTCAGCGTCGTACGGCGCCACGATCTGAGACCCGCGCCCGCTCTCAGATACTGCATGGCGTCCCAGGTAGACCTTGTAACCGTTGTCCTGCGGCGGGTTGTGGCTCGCTGTGACCATGACACCGCCGTCGCAATCGAGTGACCTGACCGCATAGGCAAGCAACGGCGTCGGAAGCGCTGCCGGCATCAGGAAGGTTTCAATGCCCGCTGCCGTAAAGATTGCAGCGGTTTCCTGGGCGAAGATGTCCGAGTTATACCGGGCATCGAAGCCGACGACGGCGCGCGGCCGGGTTCCCGGCGCAACTGCGGCTACCGATTCGGCGAGGAAGGCCGCCAGGCCTGCAGCTGCACGGCGGACAACAACGCGGTTCATTCGGTTGGGGCCCGGGCCGAGCGCTGCGCGGAGGCCGGCAGTGCCGAATTGCAGGGTGCCGTTGAAGCTGTCGCCCAGTTCCTGGGCTGCTCCCGCATCACCGCCGCTGGCAAGCCCGGCCAACTCAATGAGAGCAGCCGACGTCGCCGGGTCCGGGTCTTGGGAAGCCCATTGGCGGGCGTCGGTGAGCAGCTGTTCAAATGCGGCATCGCTGGATGTCATAGGGACAAAACTATCCTCAATGGGCGCTTCCCGGGCAACGAGGAGTTGGATCTCGTCCTCAAGAGCGGTTGTAAAGGGTGAGATCCCGCCCTAGGGCGGGCCTTTAAAGACCGCGTGTCGTGACGGTGAAGTCCGTGTCGCCTTCCATGCTGAACGCCGAGGACCCTGTGTTGTCCCAGTCCGGGAAGAACGTATCCGAAATCACCGCAGTTCCACCCGCCGCGAAGACTTCCACCGAGGAAGAATCGAGGAGGATCGTGAGATTGACCTTGCTGCCTGGGGACGGCAGGGCTACTTCATGGAATGGGCTGAACTTTCCGGAGAAGTTGCTGGTTCCGGCCTGTGACCGGTCCACCCTGACACTGCCTGTTTCCTTGTTATAGGAGATCCGCAATCCTGTCTCGGAAGCGGAGGATGAGCGGCGGAGGAAAACACCGGCTTCACGCGCCGACTTCAGGTCCATGTCCAGTTCGATCAGCTGGGTACGTCCCCGGAACTCATGGCCAAGGTCCTGGGGCGAGGAGCCAACGGTGAGGTTTTTGCTCTTCACTTCACCGGAGCGGTCCAGCGTTTCCCGCGCCGCGCCGGCTATGGCAGACCGGAGCTCAAGCCGTTTCGCCCCCCGAACCAAAGTCAGTTCCCGGGGAATAGCCATGGAGCCGCGCCACGGGGTGGTGGGCACATCCTGGGCGTAGTCCCAGTTGCCCATCCATCCCAGGAGAACGGGCTTGTCCCCGGGCGCGCCGGAGATGGAGTTGGCGGCATAGTAGTCTGCGCCGTGGTCCAGCCATTGGGATTCAGTGAGCGGGGCGCGGGGGGCTGCCGCGTTTTCCGCCGTAAAGCGCCTTCCATCGAATTCGCCCACGAAGTACTGCATACCCGAGCCGCCCGCAATGCCGCCGGGGTTGATGCTCAGCAGCATGACCCACTTCTTTGCCGTGGAGTCCTCCACGTCCATGTGGAGGAGTTCCGGCACCTCCCACAGGCCTCCTTGGGCGCCGACACCGGAGAAATCACTTAGGTATTCCCAGCGGAGGAGGTCTGTGGACTTGAACAGCTTGACTACCTGGGCGTCGGCAACCACGGTGGTCATCACCCAGTAGCGGCCGGGTTCGTACCAGGTGATCTTCGGGTCGCGGAAGTTGTTGTTGGTGGGTGCAAGGTTCAGGACCGGATTGCCCTGATACTTCTGCCACGTGGTCCCGTTGTCCAGGCTGAACGCGACGGATTGTGCCTGGGATCCTTGAGGCAGAGCGCCGTTCTTGCCATAGGCACTGGTGTAGAGGGCCACCATGGGTGGGGTTTCCGCCGAGCCAAGACCGGAGGCATTGTTCTTATCCATCACAATGCAGCCGGAGAAGATTTCCTCTTCGGGGCTCGCCTCCATGGCTACGGGCTGCTGCTCCCAATGCACCAGATCCTTGCTGGTGGAGTGCCCCCAGGACATGTTGCCCCACGAGTTGCCCTGCGGGTTGTACTGGTAAAAGGCGTGGTAGGTGCCGTCGTGGTAGACGAGGCCGTTGGGATCGTTGAGCCAGTTCTTCTCAGCGGTGAGGTGCGCAACGGGCCGCCACGGATCTGAAGGGGTAGGTGCCGGACCCGCCGGGGTGGGAACCGGCGTCGGGCTTTCCGCTTGAGTGCAGGATGCGGCGGAGAAGGCGACCACGACGGCGGCACTTGCGGCCAGCATTTGGCGGCGGGACAGGTGGGGGCTGGGAAATGTCATGGGGAAGATCCTGGGGTTGGGGGTAGCAGGGGTGCCGGTCCTCGTGGGTCCGGCACCCCTGCCGTGGCCTGTCGGCCGGGGTGTTACTGCTTACTTATAGAGGCCCTCGCCGCCAACGCGAACGTTGGTGGGAAGGTAACCGAACGGGCCGAGCCCGTTCTGGCCGAAGCTGCGGTCAACCTGCGTCACGCCGTTCTTGAAGTTCATCTTCACGGTGGGGGACAGGGAACCGCCGCGGACGCCGTCCACGTTGTCGATGAAGGACTGGACCAGGCCGCCCGGCTGCACGTAGTGCGAGTAGGCCTGGAACTGACGGCCGTTCTGCCGCGGGTCCGGACCCTCCGGCGCGTTGGCCGGCATGTTCAGGTCCGTGGGGGAGCCCAGGGCCAGGCCGCTGTTGTTGACCGGCTGGTAGTCGGAGCGGACACCGTTGCCGACGAAGCCGTACACGCCGTCAGGGCCGCGCATTCCATCCGCGTACGTGAACTGGTGGCTGATGGTGAACAGGTAGTACTTGTTCTTGCCGTTCTCGTTCTGGATGAAGATCTGCGGACGTTCGGTCTGGTCGTTGACGCAGTTGGCCGAGAGGATCGGCGGCAGGAAGCTCCACTTGGTGAGGTCCTTGTTATCCGCCACGGCGAGGCCAACGTTGGCAGTCTGGTACCAGGCGCCGGTGCTGTTGACCTGTGCCACAGTCTCGGCGTTGGGGTCGCCCGGCTGGTAGCCGAGGTCTTCCTGCTTGCACTTGTAGGAGCCGCGGGTGCCGCCGGTGTTGCCTTCGAAGACCATGAAGGTTTTGCCCGGGTGGGCGGGATCCGCGAAGGTGTACGGGTCACGGAACGCGAAGCCGGGGTTCTGGGCTTTGTTCTGGTACATCTTTCCGTCCGGCTCCAGCAGTTTGGTGTGCTGGAAGCCGTCGAAGGTCACGCCGTCCTTGTTGGCGTGGATGTTACCCAATGCCTTGGCGATCGCAGCGTCCGGAGCGATTCCGCCGCCGCCTGCATTCCGCTCGGCGACGTCGTAGAACGTGGTGGCCGTGTAGAAGACGTTGATCTTGTTGCCCTGCATGAGGCGCGTGGAGCCGGACCACTCCGTGTTGCCGATGGACGTGTTGTCCAGGAACAGGTGTCCGCCGTAGTTCCATTTGTCCTTGGCGGGATCAGCGTTGGTCTTGCGGAAGAAGTAGCCGATCCTTGCGTTCCAGTGGCGCTGGTCGAAGCCGTAGCCCGCGTGCCTGTCAGCAACCAGGGAGAAGATGACATCCCAGCCCTTGTAACTGATCTGGTTGGCGTTTTCGTCTGTCAGTGACCAGGTGTCCCAAACCCAGACGTCGTCGTTCATGGCCGGGAAGTCCTTGGGGATTTCGGGCATGGTGACGTTGGGGCTCATGGAGTTCTCGCCCGGGGCAACGCCGGGGTTGCTCTGGGCCATGATCTGCTTGGCGTCGGCTCGCGTCCACTTGGACGTGAAGTCTGCTGCCGGATCGTACGCCTGCTGGGTGTGCGTGGTTGGCAGCGGGAAGCCGGGCGTGGGCGCCGGCATGGTGCTCGACGGCGGGTCGGCCGGCAGGTTGGCTTGCGCAGCCGGCGTCACCAGCAGGATGCTGCCGGCCACGCCGGCCGCAGCTGCGAGGGCTACTGCCTGTCGCAGCCGGCGGCGCTGCCGTGGAGGGGTTGAGTGCGTGTTCATGCTTGCTCTTCTCGCGGAGTGTTGGACTTCGTGGAGTGGGGCGCATGCCCTGACCCCCTGTTGGGGGTTCTCTACTCAGGCGTCCGTCGATCCGCTGTAGGCGTCATCGAGGGACGCCATCGTTTCGAGGTGCGGGGGAGCTTTGTAGCTATCCGCCGCGGTGGCTCCGGCACGTCGACTTACCGGGGCACTCTCCACGCTAGACACGTGTTAGGTCTGAGGGCAAAGGGCATTTCGCGGGCTTTTTCGGTTACTCGTCAGTACTTGCGCAAGCGCTTACATTGGCAACGTGCGCGCGTGACACATCCCGGCAGCTTCAATCAAATGTTTCGCCACAAATCAGATTTATCCTGAGAATTTACTGTGCGTTTACTTCTCCTCCGGAATTGTTAGCGCAAACCCTTAAATAGCGATGCGGGGCCACCTTTGGTGGTGACCCCGCATTCTGTAGACGTTTCGCCCCTAGAGCTTGGCGATGATCTCCGCCAGAAGCTTCGAGATCCGCTTACCCGCTGCATGACCGGCTTCAAGGACTTCCGCGTGGCTCAAGGGAACAGGGCTGATGCCGGCTGCAAGGTTGGTGACAAGGGAGATGCCAAAAACTTCCATCCCTGCGTGGCGGCCGGCGATTGCTTCCAGCGCGGTGGACATGCCCACCAAGTCTGCGCCGATTCGCTTGGCGTACTGGACTTCTGCCGGCGTCTCGTAGTGAGGGCCCGTGAACTGTGCGTACACCCCTTCCTGCAGGGAGGAATCAACTTCACGAGAGAGGTCGCGGATCCGTGAGGAATAGAGGTCCGTAAGGTCGACGAACGTTGCGCCCTCAAGCGGTGAGGTTGCGGTGAGGTTGATGTGGTCGCTTATCAGCACCGGAGTTCCGGGGGTCCAATCTTCATTGAGCCCGCCACAACCGTTGGTGAGCACCAGCGTCTTGCACCCGGCTGCTGCGGCCGTGCGTACACCGTGGACTACGGACCGCACGCCGCGGCCTTCGTAGTAATGCGTCCGGGCACCCAGGACCAGGGCTCGTTTGCCCTCCTTGGTGAGGACGGACCGGATGGTGCCAACATGGCCCACCACCGCTGGTTTGTGGAAACCGGGAACCTCGGACGCGTTCAGGGTGGCGGTGGTTTCGCCGATCAGGTCGGCGGCCTCCGCCCATCCGGATCCGAGCACCAGGGCTACGTCATGGGACTCGACGCCGGTCTCCGCGGCGATGAAGTCCGCGGCGGCCTTCGCGGCCTCAAAGGGGTCAGTGTTCATCAGCTCAGTGTTACTCACTGGTACAAGCTACCCTGCGGCTACAGGACTTTGGTAGGGATCGGAGCGGAGTGAGGTTGGGCTGGGTGGCAACCGGCGTGGCAATGAGCGAGAATTGAGCATTGTGACCACCCAAGTTGACTTCAGTGCCCCCCGTATCGCGATCCTTGGAGGTGGTCCCGGCGGATATGAAGCTGCCATGGTGGCCGCCTCGCTCGGCGCGCACGTCACCATCGTCGAACGGGCAGGCCTCGGCGGCTCCGCGGTGCTGACCGACGTCGTGCCTTCCAAAACCCTTATTGCCACCGCCGACCTCATGACGCGCGTCGGTGAGGCGGACGAACTCGGAGTGAAGTTCGACGGCGACGGCACGGCCTCCAAGCCGCGTGCCGACCTCAAACACATCAACGATCGCGTCTTGACCTTGGCTCATGGCCAGTCTGACGACATCCGCGCAGGCCTCGAGCGCCTGGGCGTGGAGATCGTCATCGGCTCCGGCAAGCTGCTGGACAACAACACCATCGAGGTCCTCACCCTCGAAGGAACACGCACCATCGACGCCGACGCGATCCTGCTGGCTGTTGGTGCTCACCCGCGTGAACTTCCCACGGCAAAGCCCGACGGCGAACGCATCCTCAACTGGGCCCAGATCTACAACCTGGACGAGCTTCCCGAAGAACTCATTGTTGTGGGTTCGGGTGTTACTGGCGCCGAGTTCGCATCCGCCTACAACGGTCTGGGCTCCAAGGTCACCCTGATCTCCAGCCGTGACCAGGTTCTGCCCGGCGAGGACACAGATGCCGCCAAGCTGCTGGAGGGCGTTTTCGAACGCCGTGGCGTACGCGTCCTGTCGAAGTCCCGCGCCAACGCAGTAGAGCGAACCGACGACGGCGTGAAGGTCACCTTGGGTGACGGATCGGTGGTGACAGGTTCGCACTGCCTGGTGTGCGTTGGCTCCATCCCCAACACCGCGGGCATCGGCCTTGAAGAAGCAGGCGTCACCCTGACCGAGTCCGGGCACATCAAGGTGGACGGCGTTTCCCGCACCACTGCCCCCAACATTTACGCCGCCGGCGACTGCACCGGCGTCTTTGCGCTCGCATCCGTTGCAGCCATGCAGGGCCGCATTGCGATCGCCCACTTCATGGGTGATGCCGTCAAGCCGCTGAAGCTCAACCAGGTGGCGTCCAACATCTTCACGTCCCCTGAAATCGCCTCCGTGGGCGTCTCAGAGGCCGACCTCGCGTCCGGCAAGTACCAGGGCGACGTGGTGATGTTGTCCCTGCTCAGCAATGCCCGCGCCAAGATGCGGAACACCAAGGACGGCTTCGTCAAGATCATCGCGCGCAAGGGATCCGGCACCGTGATCGGTGGCGTGGTGGTTGGGCCGAACGCTTCGGAGCTCATTTTCCCGATCTCCGTCGCGGTGACCCAGAAGCTTCACGTTGATGACGTAGCCAGCGCTTTCACGGTGTACCCGTCGCTGACCGGCTCCATCTCGGAGGCTGCGCGGCGCTTGCACGTGCACATGTAGCGCCACGCTGACCAGCGTAGCGCCCGTTTCGATGGCCCGCTGCGGATCGTGCCGGGCGCCCCGCCCGCAACCCCCGGGACCCCCCCCAAGGGGCGCGGAAAAAAACGGATGACGGGGGCGCCCCCGGGGAATGTTTTTTGGAGATAGCCCAGGATTTAGCAT